>PGXW01000004.1 GCA_002839355.1 Spirochaetae bacterium HGW-Spirochaetae-2 | reverse complement strand
ATCATATTGGTCCTGACAGCCTTGGCCGGCATACTATCGGATGGTCCGACAAGATCCTTCGACGACTTTCTCACCATCCAGAGCTCGGGCGCCCGTCTCATCCAGGACTTCACAGCCATCGGTATCGGAGGAGCCATGGTGAATGCGGCACTGGTGGGGCTGCTTGGGCTGGGAGTCGTATATTTCTCCTCTGTTACCCTTGCCGGCCCGACCATCGCAGGTATCTTCACAATCCTGGGTTTCGGTTTCTTCGGCAAAACCCCGCTCAATTGCATACCGATCATGGCAGGGGTTTGGGCTTCCGCCCGGTTCGCCGGCAAAACCATGGGCTCGTACAGCCTGATCGCATTGTTTGGAACCGCACTCGGACCATTGGTCACCTACATAATGTTCGAAATAGGCTTGCCGCTTCCATTCGCAATTCCCTTGGGCTTATTGGGAGGCTTTGCGGCAGGCGCCATCCTTCCAGCCGTCGCGGGATCCATGTTGCAACTGCACCAGGGATACAACCTCTACAATATCGGATTCACCTGTGGCTTTCTCGGTCTGTTCGCCTCGTCGGCACTTCGTGCGGCAGACCGTATGGAGAACATCTCGATAGTCTGGAACACCGCGACACATGGCACACTGGTCCTTTTGATTCCAGCAATCTCGGCTGCCCTGTGTTTCCTGGGAGCCATTGCCCCGCGGGTCGGAGCCAAGCGGTTGTATCTCGATATCCGCAAGCTGCAAACGCTCTCCGGACGCCTTCCAACCGATTACTTCGATGCAGTCGACTCTGGTGCCCCATGGTTCAACATGGGACTGCTCGGATTCTGCGCGGCCCTATTCATAGCGATTGTGGGAGCTCCGTTCAACGGACCGGTCCTGGGAGGAATCCTTACGGTGATCGGATTCGGTGCGTTCGGAAAATCGTTGAGGAACTGCTGGCCGGTCGTGTTGGGAGTGTGCCTCGCAGTCGTGGTGTTCGGAAAGGATATCACTGCACCGGGACCTATCCTGGCAGTCCTGTTCGTAACGACACTGGCCCCGATCGCAGGCGAATTCGGCATCCTTGCCGGTATTGCAGCTGGTTTCATCCATCTGTTCATGGTTGAATCGACAGCCGCCTGGCATGGCGGCCTGGACCTGTACAACAATGGTTTCGCGGGCGGGTTGACAGCAACGCTGGTCATAGCGATCTTGCATTGGTACAGGACAAATAGAACCAAGGAGGACTTCAAGTCATGAAACGCAAGGAATTTCTCAATAGATTGATCGGTGAAGTATCGAATTTCCTGCTTGAAGGCAATCCATTGCGTATGGTGATCTCCTTGCACCAGGAGGAAGACGGTGCCCATCTCAGCTTCTTCGATGACCGCAAACGGTCCGAGGAAGATCTGAAGCGCATGCGCGAAGCGTTGAATCCAAAACATACCAGACCTGAGCTAGCCGAATATTATGGTATGATGGCGGGTCACGATACCTCGTGGGATGCACGGTTGAAGCTCATCGGATGGCAAATAAAACACGCCACTGTCAGAAACTCCGACAGCGGCGTGCAGATCGACCTGTGGTTGGGTAGCGATGCGTTCAATCCAGATCAATTCACTATAGAAAAGGATTCTTGACGGAAATCATTCCCATTCGATCGTCCCGGGTGGCTTGCTCGTGATATCGTAGAGCACCCGGTTGACCCCCGGAACCTCGTTGCAGATACGTGCCGAGGCCCGCTGCAACACTTCGGGTGGGAACCTGAACCAGTCGGCTGTCATGGCATCCTCGCTGGTCACCGCACGGAGGGAACACACCTCCTCGTAGGTACGCTCGTCGCCCTGGACCCCCACACTCTTCACCGGCAGCAGGCAAGCCAAAGCCTGCCAGATATCTCCATAGAGTCCGGCGTTCCTGATCTCCTCGATAAATATGGCATCGACATCGCGCAAGGTGTCGAGCCGCTGTTCGGTTACTTCCCCGATACAGCGGACACCCAGACCGGGACCGGGGAACGGATGGCGGAACACGACCTCGTCCGGTAGCCCGAGTTCCTTTCCTAGTAGCCGCACCTCATCCTTGAACAATTCCCGCAACGGCTCGAGGAGCGTAAAACGCAAATCCTCGGGCAATCCACCGACATTGTGGTGGCTCTTGATAGTGACCGAGGGTCCACCCGAAGGGCTGATGCTCTCGATCACATCAGGATACAAGGTACCTTGGGCCAAGAAGTCAATCTCTCCGGCAGCACGTGCCTCCTGTTCGAATACGTCTATGAAGACCTTTCCGATGATCTTGCGCTTCTGTTCCGGTTCGGTCACACCCTTGAGGGCAGTGAGAAATTGTTGTCGGGCATCGGCATATTGCAACCTGATGTTGAAGTTGTCACGGAATACGGAAAGGACCAGATCAGCCTCTCCCTTGCGCAACAACCCATTGTTCACGAAAACACACACCAACTGATCCCCGATCGCCTTGTGGATCAACGCAGCTGCGACCGACGAATCGACACCACCCGAGAGCCCACAAAGGACCTGCTTGTCCCCGACAATCCTGCGGATCTCGGCAACTTGGGTCTCGACAAAGGAACCCATGCTCCAGTCGGGCACAGCCTTGCAGATATCGACCACGAAATTCGCCAACAAACGCCCGCCCTCGACCGAATGAACAACCTCCGGGTGGAACTGTACTCCATACCACTGCTTGTCAGGATACTCCACTACGGCATACGTACAATTCTCGGTCGAGCCGGTGCACTCGAAATGGGCCGGAAGCGTATGGACCGAATCCCCATGGCTCATCCAAACCTGGCTGTTCGGTGAAAGATCCTTCAACAGGACCGATTCCTTCTTGTTGATGCCAAGATGCGCGAATCCATATTCCTTCTGTTTTGGTCGCTCTACCGTTCCGCCGTTCATGACAGAAAGGACCTGCAGTCCATAGCAGATACCGAGGATCGGTATCCCCAACTCGAACAAACTGGCATCGGGACGGGGAGAACCCTCCTTTCGTACGCTTGCCGGTCCACCGGAGAAGACCAACCCCTTCGGTGCGATCTTGGCAACCTCTTCGGCGGAAATGGTATAGGGCACTATTTGGCTGTAGACCTGCTGTTCCCGGATGCGGCGGGCTATAAGCTGGCTGTACTGGGCTCCAAAATCCAAGACCAGGATCGTGTCATGCTGCTGTTTTTCCATGAATATTCCTCTATTTATAAAGACAAGGACCTGACCGGTGGATAGGCTTTCAACACTGCACGCGATACAGCGATTCCCAACACCACGCCGACTCCCGATTGGAGGAGATTCAATGGAATCTCGACCAATGCCGCTTCAAAACCGTATAAGACCCCACCGGCGATATAGTAACCGCCTGCCATCACGACCATACCAACCACACCGGCGAGTATCAACTTGAGGATATTCGCATCACCAGGGACACCGGAGGCGAGTCCGCTACGGGCGATCACTGCGATAAGCAGACCTTGCGCCCCATGGATGACGAACGAGAGTGGAGCCCATTGGGCATACCCTCCGATCAAATCGGCGATTCCAGTACCCAATCCGCCGGCTATGGCTGCGATCCACGGTCCGAAGAGAAAAGCCGAGAAGGTGATGACCACATCGCACAAGCTGATGTATCCCTTTATCGGAGTGGGAACACGCACCATGAGGGTAAACACCACCACTGTTGCGGTCAGGACAGCCATCAGGGCTATTCTCAGGGCTGTCATTTTGGAGGAATCAGTCGATTTCATCTTGGATCTTCTCCTTGTCCGGTATCGTCGGGAGTGTTAGAGGGTATTGAACACTAACCAGAAAACTGTCGGAATCATAACCGAAAGTAACAAATGGGTAAAGAGTCCACCCTTGGCGACCAAACGTCGGTAACTGGTCCGTTTCGTCTCCCTTCCAAGTCCACGGTGCTCGAGACTCATAGCCAGATGGGGTATCGACTTGAGTGCCACAACCAATGCGGCGGTAACTGTCGGCATGAGATCGGCCAGCCGATGCCGTCCCGTACGCTCGCCATCGGAAACCGTAGCGTTGCGCAGGGCATGCGAGTCCTGGATCATTCGGAAGGAGTCGGCGATATAGGGAACGAACCGGAACGCGAGAGTCAAGACAAGGGCGGCGTGGTAGGAAAGCCCATACCAACGGAGGGCGAGATTGATATCCGCCATCGGGGTCGTCCACATGTAGAGTGTACAGATATAGGTGATTCCGAGAAACCGTGCGACCAGGATATTCAGGTTCACCAAAGCTTCTTTGGTAGCCAAGGGAAATTGTCCGAGCCGTACCAGCACTTCACCGTCACGATAGGTCAATGGCGTAAAGAGGATCATGATGACCAATACGAACAGTATCGTCTTGATCGGCTGCAATGCCTGCTTGAAGTCTGTCGCGTACCAGGCGCTGAGAAACGAAGCGGCGACGAGTGTCCACAGACCCGTTTGACGGATCGGCAGGAACACCATGACACACAAGAGCAGGACCGTGAACAATTTGGCCCTCGCATCGAAGATATAGAGGAATCCCCTCCCGGCGACAAAGGTGCTTGTGGTCATACACCAACCTCCGAAGGAGAGACCACGCCATTGGTTATGGTGTATTGACGCTGGGCAATATTGCGGGCAAACGATCGGTCGTGGGTAATGATTACGATAGCCGCCCCATTCTTGCGCAGCAGCGACACGATTTCGAATGCCGCGGCATAGGTGACGCCGCTATCCAATTCGTCGATGATCACGAACGGACGGTCGAGCAGATAGTAGACCGCGGCTTGCAGCTGTTTACGTGCGCCGTACCCCATCATGGTGGGATTGTCATCAAGGTCCAGATGGAACAACCGTGCACACGAACGGACCATTTGTTCACGCTCCTCTGTTCCCAGGCGTCGGATCTGTCGCAAGGACCATCCCAATTCATCACGGACGGTCGGAAGGAAAATACCATAGTCGGGATTTTGGAATAGATAGCCCACTCGGGTCTGCAAGCCTTTACCTGCGATCGCAGAGCCATCGATGGTGATGCTGCCCTCGACCAACGGATCGAGGCCGCACAATACACGACTGAGGGTACTTTTTCCAGCTCCATTCGGTCCGACAAGTGCCACCACTTCTCCCGAAGCGATATTGAATTCGGGTACACTCAATGAGAACGGTTGGTCTGAGGAGACGGAACGCCGGGGATGCACTATGGAGAGGTTCGTACAGTGCAATTCGTGGTTCGGAAGCTCGGCAGGTTCCTCCTGCATGGGGGCAAACTGCAATTCGCACTCCCGGTCGAACTCCACGACAATCTCCTCCTCGCTCTTGCGGACGATGTTTCCCCCGAAAAGGTGACAGTAGGTGTCGAAATTTCCACGGAATTCATCGAGATATCGCGAGGCAAACACCACGACAGTCCCTTTCTTCCCCAGGATACGGGACAACAACAGTTGCCGCCACTGTTCGTCGAGATCGTCGAACGGTTCATCCATGATCCAAATGGGAGCATCGATGGCTTCGGTCACGGCAAGGAGCAGCCGTTTTCGTTCCCCACCCGAAATCTCCTGCGGATTCACCTGTGCCATCGAGTAGAGGCCCCACCGCTGCAATGCGTTGTGGACCGTATCGACCAATGCCGTGCGTTCGATTCCGAGCGATTCCAATGGAAAGGCAACCTCATCGGCACAGGTGGTCATGAGCAGCTGTTCCTGGGGATTCTGTGCCACCAAAGTCACCCGCGTCATGAGCTCCCACGGTGTACAGGTGGAAATATCGGTACCATCGATCCGGATGGCTCCACCGAGGTCGCCGTCGAAATGCCGTGGGACCAGGGAGCAGAGGATTTTGGACAATGTCGATTTCCCACTATCGGGAGCACCGAGGACCAAGGTCTTGGAACCTTCCGGCAGAGAGAGGGTCACCGCTCGCAGGACGGGGTCGGGTTGTGCCTGTCCGCCGTATCTCCGATAGGTGAAGGAGAGATCGGCAATGTCCACTGCTGTCTTCATACTGTCTTTTCTGCTATCGCCATGAACTGCTGGCCGATAGCCCCATAGACGACATCGGGAAGTTCCTTCAACTGCTGCTCATCCAAATCCGCAGTCGGAATGGGTTCGCCGACCGACACATGGACGACGACGCTACCAACGCCACGCTTCTGTTCAAGGGCCTTCCTGGAACCTTCTATGGTAATGGGAACGATGACGGCTTTGGCCCGGGTTGCAAGTTTCAGGCTACCACTCTTGAATTCCCCCAGACTTCCATCCTTGCTCCTAGTTCCTTCAGGAAACACGAACATGGGGATGCCCTTTCGGATATTCTCGACACCCTTGAGTATCGCTTCTATCGACGATCGGGGACTTCTCCGGTCGATATAGATGCAATTCATCGACTTGATCCACGTGCTGAGCATGGGAACCCGCTTCAATTCCGCTTTCGCGATAAAGCCCGCCCAAATGCGCAATCCCACGATGGCAGCCGGAATGTCGACCATACTCTGGTGGTTCGAGACAAAACAGACCGGCGTTCCCTCGGCAGGGATCCGTTCCAATCCCGAAACTTCCACCCGGGTGTTCAAGGAGAACAGCACGGTGCGGCTGATATTCGTACCGTTGAACCGCATCCATTTGTCCGCCGCCTTGTCGGCTTTGAACAACCGCAAGATGAACGCGGGAAATTTTGCCACAACCATAGAGATGACAAACGTCGGTACAACAATAAGCACGGCAATGAACAGATGGATATATTTCAAAACTACAACCTCCCGATCAACGGAGTTCCTGGTTCCGATAGAGTTTGGCATACTGGCCGTTTGCGGAGATCAGGGATTCATGGTCGCCCGATTCCACGATGGCACCATTGGCCAGTACATAGATGATGTCGGCATCCCGCACGGTCGTCAAGCGGTGTGCGATCACAATTGCGGTCCGTCCCGACGCAAGACGCTTGAAAGCATCCTGGATCTGGTATTCCGACTCCGTATCCAACGAGGAGGTAGCCTCGTCGAAAATCAGCAGGCGGGGATTCTTCAGGAACACACGGGCAATTGAAATCCGTTGCTTTTGGCCACCCGACAACCGGGTACCGCGTTCTCCGACCTCGGTATCCAAACCTGCAGGCAAAGAGCGGATGAAGGTACCGAGATTCGCCTTTTCCAACGCATCGTACATCTCTTCGTCGGTCGCATCACCCTTGCCATATTTCAGGTTTTCCCTGATGGTACCGTCGAAAAGGAATACATTCTGCTGGACAAAACCGATCTGCTTGCGTAGCGAGGCCTTCTTCACCTTTCCGATATCCTGTCCGTCTATCAGGATACTACCCTCCACCGGCTCGTAGAACCGGGGAACAAGGGAAACCAAGGTGCTCTTGCCCGCCCCGGATTCACCGACAATGGCAATGGTCGAACCACCGGCGATTTCGATATCGATTCCGGCCAGGACGTCCTCTCCATCGGAGCCATACCGGAAATGGACATGGTCGAATCGGATGGCACCTTCCGTCACGTTCAGGTCGACTGCATCGGGGCGGTCGTTGATATCACTCTGGATGTCCATGACCTCGACGAACCGTTCGAATGCCGCCATCCCCTGCTGCAGCTGTTCGGTGAAATGGATAAGCCGGTCGATCGGGGGCAATACGACTCCGACATACAGAATGAAGGCCACCAGGTCGTATACAGGGACTTTCCCGAGGTAGATCAGTACGGCTCCCCCGGCCACGGTGGTGAAGTAGTAGAGTTCCCGGAAGAGCAGCATGGTCGATTCGTAGCGGGCCATGACCCGGTACTGGTTGCTCCGGGCATTCTGGAAGATGGTATTCACCTGTTTGAACTTCTGCTTCTCATATCCTTCGCTTGTGAAGGATTGCACTTCCCTAACCCCTTGGATCGAATTCTCGACCACCGAATTCACGTCGGCGACTGTCGAGCGGACCTCACGGAAGCCGGCCTTGAGCTTGCGCCCGTAATGGATACCGAAGAACAGCATGATGGGAAGTGGGATGATGGAAACCAGTGCCAACGGCACGTTGTTGAAGAACATGACCGTGTAGGCTCCGATAATGACGACGATGGAGATAAGCAGGTCCTCGGGGCCATGGTGCGCCGTCTCGGTTATCATGAACAGGTCGTTGGTGATACGCGACATGAGGTGTCCTGTCTTGGTCCTGTCGAAATACCGGAAAGAGAGTCGCTGGAGGTGTCCGAAGAGGTCCTGGCGCATGTCGCTCTCCATGAATACACCAAGCTGATGACCCCAACGCACCCTGATATAGGTGCACAACGTCTGTACCACATAGATACCGAGCATGACACCGAATACAGACAGCATCATGGACCAGTCGTGGTTCGGTATATAGGTGCGCAGCAGTTCACGTGTCAGTTGGGGGAATAGAATCGAAAGCAACGATCCGAGGACCGCTGCTCCCATATCGAGAAAGAACAATCGTTTGTAAGGCGAGTAGTAGGAAAGGAACCGTTTAAGCATCACCTTTCTTCCTCTTGAACAACCGGGCCAGGAGGCCCTGTTTTTTCTGAGGTGCCGCTTCGACAGCGGTAGGTTGTGCTTGCGGTTTTGCCTGGGGCCTTGCTTGCGGCTTCGCTTGTGGTTTCGATTGTGGTTTTGCCTGTTGTGCACCGCCTTGAGGTCGTGACGGCTGTTTCGCCTTGGATTTCGCCTGTGTCTTCTCCCAAGAGTCTCCTTGCACACCCGCCTGTGGTCTTGGCCGAGACTTCTGCACAGGTTTCGAAGAGGTTTTCGGAGCATCGGAGGCTACAGTCGGCTTTCCTTCGGTACTATAGACTTGCTTGTAATAGGCGATCCGCTCCTCGAAATCCATCTTCTGGATCTCATTGTAACTCTTGTCGTTCCGAGCAGGTTTCGGGCGCGATGCCGACACCGGATTCCCACTTGCCTGAGCTCTTGGCGCACTCTTGGTCGCGGTCCGCGGGGCAGGTCTTTCAGTAGGAGCGGAAGCGGTCTTCGCTGTGGAAGGTCTCGGTTTGCGACTGTCGCCTGAACGCGGCCGCGCACCAGGTGCTCCCTTGCCCCTGCCCGAAACATTGCGGGACCGGGGTCCGGAACTGTTCGATCGCGAGGCATACTCGCTCTCATCGACCAAGTCCCTGAAGCGCATCTTGGCACTTTTATCCTCGACAGGAGGCAACGTCTCTTCGTCAGCCCATAGTACGGGAATTTTCATTTGGATATAACTCTCGATCGCTTCAAGACCATAGACGAACTGTTCGCAGGCCAACATGATGGCCTTGCCCGATTTACCGGCACGTGCGGTTCTTCCAATCCTGTGCACATAGCTCTCGAAGTCCTCGGGAATATCGTAGTTGACCACAAACTCGAGGTCGTCGATCTGCAAGCCCCGCGCGGCAACATCGGTAGCCACCAAAAATCGCAGTTCCCCGCTTTTCATCCGGTTTATTACCTGAAGCCGCTTGCTCTGGGGCAAATCACCCATGAGGTATTGCGTGGTGTATCCATTTACATTCAGGCGCTTGCTGATTTCCACAGCTTTCGCTTTCGTATTGGTGAATATCAGGGCATTGGTTGGATTTTCCTTGGCCATGATCCTGAGGAACAGGTCGAACTTCTCGTTCTTGGCCACGTGATACAATCCCTGCGTTATGAGGTTGACCGTTATCTCTTCGGGTTGCACCTCGATCTCCAGAGGATTGTTCATGTAATCCCAAGCCAGGTTGCGGACCCGTGTCCCCAAGGTGGCGCTGAAGAGCATGGTTTGCCGCTGCTCGCGGACCACCATCATCTTGAACATCTTCTGGATATCGGGATAAAAGCCCATGTCGAACAACCGGTCGGCTTCATCGATGACGAACGTATCGACTGTCTTGAAGTGCAACTTGCCCATCTGCTGGAAATCCAGGATCCGTCCGGGAGTTCCGATGATCAGGTCCACACCTTCAATCACCTGCTTGTCCTGTTTCGCATACCCAACTCCACCGTAAAAGCAGCCGATACGGAAATCGGGGATTCCAGAGGAGAGGATTCTCGCATCATCCTCAATCTGGACAGCGAGCTCACGGGTCGGGGCTATGATCAGTGCAACTGGCAGTTTTACTTTAAATGCCTCTTCGGGCGGCAATTTTCTTGCTTCATCTCGTGCGTCTACGAATTTCTGCAACAACGTTATGAGGAAAACGGCGGTCTTACCAGATCCGGTCTTTGATTGCGCCATGATATCCCTGCCTTGCAGGGCTCCGGGGAGGACTTTCTCCTGCACAGGCATGCAGTCGATGAAGCCGGCGGATTCTATCCCCTTGATTACTTCTTCGTGTAGTGGTAGTTCTTTGAATTTCATGCCCCAACTATACTCTCTTTTGCAACATTAGTGTAGAGCATCCACCTCCCAATACCGGATGAGGGTGTGTATCGCACTGGCGACCGAAAATGGAGGAGCAAAAACCCGTCCATCCAAGGATGAGACCGGCATGGCTCCCATGCTCGTCGAAGAGATGAACAGCTCGTCGAACTGTCCGGCGACAAGGTCGGAAAGTGCAGGAGCTTCGAACACCACCGGATACCCCAACTGCTCAGCTGCCTTGAGTATCTTGTCCCGTGTGACACCCTCCAGGACAGCACATGAAGGAGCTGTATACACAACCTTGCCCCTACATGCGAACAGGTTGCTTCGCGTCCCTTCGAGCACCAGACCCTTCGAGTCCACCAATACAGCCTCGAATGCACCCTGGCTACTCGCCTGGCGCAACGCAAGATAGTTCATGAGCAATGAACAGGTCTTGAATTGGGGAAGAAACCGCTCCCCATGGTATGAAATCGCCTTTATTCCCTCGGTATAGAAGGTTTCGGGATAGGCCAGCAAAGGCGATGCGGTGATAAAGAGCCGGGCTTCCATTCCCCCCATGAGCAGGACACGGATGGTGGCCTCCTGGATATTGTCACTTTCCAGCAGGAGATAAAGCCAACCGAGCACTTGGTCGGCATTGAACCGATGGCGCAAACCCAATCCGTCGGCGGAATAGAAAAGCCGGACCATATGGTCCTGGGGATAGACGACTTTGCCTTGGATGACACGCAACGATTCATAGACACCGAATCCGTATTGCAGTTCCCTGTCGTGTACAGGCAATGTGGCTTCGGTCGAATCCACCAATAGTCCATTCACAATCGCATGTTTTCCTACCATTCCCATGGGCTCAACTCCTTGGTGCACTGTTCAATCGGGAAACTTCAGGAGTTCCCGCGGTTTGCTGCCCCGCGCAGGGCCGACCAGACCATCGTCTTCCATCTGCTCGACCAACCTCGCGGCCCGGTTGTAACCGATCTTGAGGCGCCGTTGCAGGTATGAGGCCGATGCGCTCTGCCGTTCCACGACAATCTTCAGGGCTTTCTCCATGAGGGCTTCGTCACTACCCGAATCGATGGAATCGTCATCGTCACCATCATCGGAGCTGGTATCGTCCTCCTCAAAAAAGGCTTCGTCGAGATAATCGGGCTCTCCCTGGGTCTTGGCATACTCTACGATCCGTTCGACCTCCTCATCGCTGAGGAACGCTCCCTGTATCCGCACGGAGTTGGGATCCCACCCGGGTGCGAATAGCATGTCACCACGTCCCAGCAGCTTCTCGGCACCGGTCTCATCGATGATGATACGGCTGTCTATCTGACTCGCAACCATGAACGCGATGCGTGTGGGGATATTTGACTTGATGATACCCGTGATCACATTCGCCGAGGGCCGTTGCGTAGCCAATACCAGGTGGATTCCCACTGCACGGGCCATGGCGGCCAATCGGGCAAGCAGGGTTTCCAATTCCTTACCCACGGTTGTCATGAGGTCGGCGAACTCATCTATGACCACCACGATATACGGCAACCGTTCACGTGCCAGCTTCAAATCCAGGATCTTCTTGTTGTACGCTGTGATGTTCCGCACGGCCAGCGCATTGAGCAACTTGTAGCGGCGGTCCATTTCATACAAGCAGAATTCGAGGGCCTTGATCGTTTTCCTCGGCTCGGTGATAACGGGTGTGAGGAGATGGGGGATTCCATTGTACACCCGCAATTCGACAATCTTGGGATCCACCAGTATCAGGCGGACTTCCTTCGGTGACCTTCGGTAGAGGAGGGAACAGATCAAGGAATTCACACAGACCGACTTTCCCGATCCGGTGGCACCGGCTATGAGCAGGTGCGGTGTCTGGGTGATTTCTATGACAACCGGTTCTCCGGTGATCTTTCGTCCGAGGACCATGGGAACCTGATAGCCCTTGGCATCTATCGTCGGAAGCAGATCCTTGAATCCGATTATGGAGCGCTTCTTGTTCGGTACCTCGATACCCACAGCCTGCTTGCCGGGAATAGGAGCCACGATACGGACCTGGCGGGCGGCCAGCTGCAATGCGATATTGTCCGAGAGGCTGACAATCGAACTGACCCGCACTCCCGGCGCCGGAGACACCTCGAACATGGTGACGGTCGGACCTTTGACTATGTTCATCAACGTCGCCTCGACCTTGAACTGCTTGAGGGTAAGAATCAGATTCTCCCCTGCCTCACGGGTTGCTTCGTCGATATCGGTGACATGGTCGGGATAGGTATCGAGCAGATTTTCCGAAGGGAAATTGTACCTCAGCTTGTTGCGGGTCAGAAGTGCGGAAGCACCTTCATTCGACGAAAGGAGTCCTCCGATTCCACTGACCACCTCCATGTCGTCCAGATCCTCCATATCCTCTGTCACGATCTGGGAGACTTTGGGGGCCGCCAAAGGGGCCTCGGGGACTTGGACTTTGGCCGTGGTCGGTTCGACCGCGGATTTCGAAATTTCCACTTCAGGTGCAGCTTCAACCGGTTCGGTCGTTTTCGGGTCTCCCCGCCTGGTTGCCTTGCGCGGAATACTGGAGGGCACGACCATGGGGTCGGTCATGGCATCCTCAGCCATCTGCCTACGCAACGAAGGGATCGGGTCATACTTTTTCCCCGCGGGAACTTCCTGCGGTTCATCGATATCCTCTACGGGGGTATCGGCAAGGACCACCGAATCATCTTTGGTCACCTTCACGCTTCCGACGTACAATCCGGCATCGGCAGCTTCCCGTTTCCCGATGGTCTTCAACTTCGGCAGCTGCTTGATCGTCGGGAATGTCATCGGGACTTCGTCGACGGTTCCCCGCGACTTTCCATTGTCGGAGGAATAGGTCATTCCGGGCGTACGGTCCTCGCGCTGTTCATTTCGGTTGATTATGACGGTAGCTTCTTCCTCTTCCCTGTTTCGTTCTTGCTTTCCTGCCTTCTTGGATCGCTTGACCTTCCGGTTGGAATCGGTAGGGTAGATATACTTTTCCCGGTACATCCGGTTGAACCGCACGGACACGATGGTAAGCAGGATGAATACTGTCAACTCGAGCAACAACGAAAGGATCAACAACAACAAACCCATGGTATGTTCGCGTGAAAGCCGAACTAGCAGGGCTTGTGGAATTGTTGCTCCCACCAGAAGTTGGGAAAAGAGAAACACCGTATAGAGGATCAATGCACTGTAAGGCACCATCCACCAGAAGAACGGCCTTTTGATGGTGACGGCGAAAAACACGGCCCATACACCGAAGACCAGGGGAACCACATAGGGAACCAGGTGGTCTCCCACTATGGTCGGAACAGCATGCAGGATCAGGTACCCGAGCACACGCTCCAGGTCTCCATAAAAAGGGACCCACCTCGACAACGATTCGGGAAAAACCACCGGAACAAGCGCAAGAAGACCCATCAGGCTACAAAGCAAGGACAGAAGCAAGGGAAACTTACGCACCTTCACACCGATTCCTCCTTCCATATCTTATACCTTTACGAACAATCCAAACAACCCGAGTGCCGCCAAATAGAAACTGAAATACCACAGACGGGCATTCTTGACCATCCACAGCAACAACCGCAAGGCTACGAGCCCGGTCAGGAAGGCTGCGGCGCACCCGAGGGCGGTCGGCAAGAACCCGATGGAAATGTGTGATACCTGGTCATCGGCCAGAGTGAGGACCAAGGCCCCAAGTACCGCCGGGATGGATAGGATGAAGGTATACTCTCCTGCCCTTTCCCGTTGCATACCCGACCAGAGGGAAGCGGTCAGGGTGATTCCAGAGCGTGATATGCCCGCCAGGGTCCCGAACCCTTGGGCGATACCGGTGACCAGCATCTGCAACCACGTATAGGTTCCGGTGGGACGAACCACCTTTCCGACCCATGCGGTTGTCGCAAGCAGGACTGCGGTCAGCAACATCGCCACGGAAACCGAACGTCTCGATTCGCTATCCAGACCGCCGATGCGGATGGCCAAGGCGACGGCGACAGTCAATATCGTCGCCCCCAGGACAACCGCGATCAAACGCAAGTCGTCGGCATCTTCCGGCCTACTCCGTTTTGCCACAAAGCGAAAGGCCGCCATGATAAGGCGCAGGACCAATACCCGATAGTGGTAGATTATGACGAATAGCGTAGCTACGTGGAGCAGGACATCGAACAGCAAGGGAACTTGACCGATAGCGAAGTAGTCGCGGACCAGTACCAGGTGGCCTGAACTCGAGACCGGGAGGAATTCTGTCAATCCCTGGACGAACCCCAAGACTATCCCCTCGAATGCCGACACGGTACTGTTCATTCCCTACCACCCCTTGTCATGGATCACCTGGTTATCTTTTGCAGCACGCACAAATTCCGGGAAGCCTCGAGAAACGGTACCTCGAGCGGCACAATCGTATGATGCCACCCCAAGACACTCCCACCTTTCCCCTCTTCAACCAGGGTACCGACCGCCGCAAGCTCTTCTCCTAGAGAATCCGTTCGGCCCTTGTAGGCACAGACCGAACCGCCTTCGGCAAGAATAGCGCCGACAGGCCTGATTATATCGGTCAACGGGTGAAATGCCCTGAACGTGACGACACCGAAACGGGCGTCCACTTCGGACAGGTCTCTCTCAATAACCTCCAGACGACTGTCAAGGTTACAAAGAGCCATGGCGTTCCGTAGGAATCCCGCCCGTCGTCCCGACCGCTCGATTAGGGAAATCGGCGTATCGCGGAGCATGATGGCCAAGGGAATTCCCGGTAATCCCGCACCGGAACCGACATCGCACATGCGTACTTGGGAAGACGAAGAGGCAAGCAATTCCCTGAAATAGGAAACCGCGGAAAGCGAATCGAGCAGATGCTTCACAATGAATTCGCGACCCTCTGCACCCACCAACCGATAGGTGTCGTTGAACAGGTATATCTCCCGGATATAGCTGGCGAATTGCAGTTCCTGACTACCCTCGAGTTGAAGACCCAGTTTCGCCATGCCTTCCTGCAGTACCTGCATGTCTTGCGAAATGTCACGCATCCCTATGCTTTCCTTTCCTGGCCAGAACCACCATGAGTATCGCCAGATCACTAGTCCTAACACCGGAAATACGACCGGCTTGACCGACTGAAACAGGCTGTACAGCCTTGAATTTCTCTCGAGACTCCATTGAGAGGCCATCGACAGCATCATAATCGAAATCGGGGGGAATAGCGATGCGCTCCATGCGCACATACCGATCGACCTGGCGGTCCTGCCGTTTCACATACCCCGCATATTTGATATCGAGCTCAGCCTGGTATCGAATATTCTGGTGGAATTCCTCCAGCTGTGGAACCCCCTCGACCAGATCCCCGATACTTATTTCCGGTTTCCGCAGCAGGTCGATCGCCCGCTTTCCCTCGATCTTATGGTGTTCCAACAACTGCTTGACCATGTCGATCTTTTCCAGCTTCACCTGCAACCGGTCCATGGATTGCTGGCTCTTCAACCCGATCGCATGGCCTTTCGGTGTGAGTCGCTGGTCGGCGCTGTCATGGCGCATGTTCAAGCGGTACTCGGCCCGCGACGTGAACATCCGGTACGGCTCCTTCGTTCCCTTGGTCACCAGGTCGTCGATAAGCACTCCCGTATACGACTCTGTGCGGTCCAGGATCAACGGAGGATGGCCCGCGAGTTTCTGGGCTGCGTTAATGCCAGCGATCAAACCCTGACAGGCTGCCTCCTCGTATCCGCTGGTTCCGTTCGTCTGTCCGGCGACGAACAGGTTTGCGACCCGCTTGGTCTCCAAGGAGGGGAACAGTTGCAACGGATCGAGATAGTCGTATTCGACCGCATAGGCAGGACGCATGATCTGCGCATGTTCGAGACCCCGGATCGAGTGGATGAAATCGGCTTGCACATCCTCGGGCAACGAGGAGCTCATACCGTTGAGATACATCTCCTCGGTTCCCACACCTTCGGGCTCGACGAAGATCTGGTGCCGCTCCCGGTCGGGAAACCGGACAACCTTGTCTTCGATCGACGGACAATAGCGGGGACCCTTGCCGACAATCTTCCCCCCGTAGAGTGGCGAACGGTGGATATTCTCCTGGATGATGCGGTGGGTCTCGCCATTCGTCCACGTGATATGGCACTGCATGGAGGGTCTGTCGATCGTATCGTAGTCGAAAGAAAACGGCATCATGATCTCGTCACCGGGTTGTTCGACCATGGCATCGAAATCGATCGACGACTTTCGTACCCGTGCAGGAGTTCCGGTCTTCAACCGACCGACCGTGAACCCCTTTTCCCGCAATGCTGTTCCCAACCCCATGGCCGCCGGTTCTCCCAAACGTCCCGATGAAGCCTCGTATTCCCCGATGAAAATTTTACCATCCATGAAGGTTCCGGTCGTGAGCACCACCACGCGGCAGGATATCTGATGTCCCCTTTCCGTCTTCACACCAATAATTTGGTGACCGGTGGCATCCAAGAGGATATCGACAACGGTATCTTGGAAGAGTGCAAGGCCGCTTTGGCCTTCCAGTGTCTCCTTGGCCTCCCGATGGTAGGTGAACTTGTCCGCCTGGGCACGGGGGGCCTGCACCGCAGGTCCTCGCCTTCGGTTGAGCACGCGGAACTGGATCATCGACTTGTCGATCAGGTGTGCCATCTCACCACCCAGCGCATCCACTTCACGGACCAGGTTGCCCTTGGCCAAGCCGCCGACAGCCGGATTGCAGGAGAGTCTTCCAATCGCATCCAGACTTTGGGTGACCAGAATTGTCGAGTACCCGAGCCGGGAAAGGGCCAAGGCGGCCTCTATGCCGGCATGCCCGGCTCCAATGACTATCGCATCGTAATCCATATTATTTACCTACACAGAATCCACTGAATATCTTTTCGAGGATATCGGCCGAAGCAACTTCTCCGGTGAGTGTGCCGAGGGCTTCGAGCGCCTCGCCCAACTCTACTGCCACGATATCGAGGGGGACCTCCTCGTGTGCAAGGACCAGAGCCCTATCCAATGCCCCGTGGGCACGGACCAGCTCGTCATGTTGCCTGGCCGATTCGACTACCACATCCTGACCGTCGGGTCGTTTCGCATCCTTGCGCAAGCGCGCGACCATTTCATCACGCAGGGCAGAGAATCCCTCTCCCCGTTTGGCGCTGAGCGGATAACTGCCGGCAAGGGGTTTCCTGTCGGTAAGGTCGGTCTTGTTCCACACGACGATACAGCGAGGATCGCGCAACAGGTCGTGGTGTTGCATCACCGACTGCTCGTCGTGTTCGGTACCGTCCAGCATCAACAGGATGAGATCGGCCTCACCGAGCAACCGGCGTGTCCTGCGTATCCCCTCCTGCTCGACCAAGTCGATGGAGTCACGCAATCCGGCCGTATCGTAGAGGCGCACCGGAATACCGTCCAAGACCGTCTTGGATTCGATGAAATCCCGTGTCGTTCCATGCACATCGGAGACGATCGAGCGGTCTTCCTTGAGCAACAGGTTGAACAAGGTCGACTTGCCGGCATTGGTGGAACCGGTCAAGACGATCCGGGCTCCTTCGCCGTACAATTTGCCTATCTCGTAGGTACCGAGGAGTGTGTCGACACGCCCCTTGGCCTCTTGTACCAAAGTGAAGGGGAAATCGACGTCGCCGGAAATCTCGTCCTCGGCGTAATCGAGCTGTACTTCCACTACACTCAGCGCATGCAGGACTTGCTGCTTGATCTCTTCGATCAACGCGAACAGGTTCCCCTCCAACCGTCCCAAAGCCAGCGAGTGGGCCAATTTCGATTGTGAGGAAACTATCTCCATGACCGCTTCGGCCCGTGTGAGGTCCATTTTCCCATGCATGAACGCACGGAATGTGAATTCTCCAGGTGATGCCGGCCGCATTCCCACCTGTTTGAGCAAGGCGAATATCGACTCTACCCCGGCCATGCTGCCGTGGCAGGAAATCTCTATGCTCTCTTCACCGGTAAAGCCCCTGCCCTCCCGAAATATCGAAAGAAGGACCTCATCCACAGCCTGCCTGGACTGTACCTCGATCAGATCCCCATGCAACAACATGTGGGAATCGCTCTTGCCCAAAGCCTCCGGTCTCGAGAATATACGTTGCAATGCACCTATGCACCCTGGCCCCGAGACGCGAACGACCGCGAGGGCGCTGGTTCCCCAGGGAGTTGCAAGGGCAAATATCATATCTTCGGTATCGTATGTGTATCCGTTCATCCGCTCAAGTATACGGAAGCGATGGAGCCGTGTCCATATCATGTTCCTTTACAAAGGATACCATCACGGAGTATAGTCGCCGCATGAATATCCAAGCCATAGGGGAACGTAGCGAATTGCTACGCACAATGCGTTCGTGGTTCGCCGATAACGACTACCTCGAAGTCTCGACACCCATCCTATCGACGCACCTCATTCCCGAACCGACCATCGCCAATTTCGCGACCCAATATATCAGCGAGTTCCACGGATCCAGGGAGCTGTACCTCGTGCCTTCCCCCGAAGTGCATATGAAACGGATCATCGCCGAGACCAAACGGAACATCTACCAGTTCTCCCATTGTTTTCGCAACCGAGAGCAGATCGGCAGCTACCACAACCCCGAATTCACCATGCTCGAGTACTATACGGTCGGTGCCGACGACGAGGATTCCATAGCTATCACCGAAGAGTTGGTTGTGCGGACCGCACTCGCCGGAACACCCGAATCCGTCCTTCCCCCATTTCGCAGGATGACGGTTGCCGAGGCCTGCAAGCGGTATGCGCAATTCGACCTCGACACCACCCAATCGGTTGCGGCATTACGCAAGGAAGCGACTAGGCTTGGCTTGAGCGTTCCTGCACAGCCCGAAAGTTGGGAGGAGACCTTCAATAGGATATTCCTCAACTTCGTCGAACCCAACCTCCCGCAGGACAGACCGCTGGTCCTGTGCGAGTACCCCAAGCAGATCGTCTGCCTGGCGAAGGAGATTCCCGGCCGGCCGTACCGACGACGCTGGGAATTGTACGCTGGAGGCATAGAGCTGGCCAATTGTTACGATGAAGAACGTGATAAAGCCAAAGTCGAGGCATATTATCGCGAGCAATATGCGATTCTTGCCAACCAGCGGTCCGTGTCGGGCGAGGTCATTCCCGATATCGATACACGCTTCCCGGAGATATTCGATGCATCCTTCCCCCAGTGTTCGGGAGTCGCCATGGGCATCGACCGCCTGCTCATGTTGCAGGGAAGACACAAGACGATTGGGGATTTGATTTTATTTAACGTTTCTGATATGATGGCCGACGGCTGATGATGCCGATTTCGCAACATTTACGAGGTATATAATGATTAAAGCAGGTCAAATAGACAAAGGGACTGCGCTGTTGATAAAGGGTCAGCCCTTCATCTGCGTGGAAAGAGAATTCGTGAATCCTGGAAAAGGTTCCGCTTTCGTTCGGCTCAAGCTCAAGAGCCCTGCAACCGGGCAGACTCTCCGCGAGACCATGAAGAGCCAGGACAACGCAGAAGATATCACAGTCGAAGACCGCGACTGCCAATACCTCTACAATGATGGCGAAAATTTCCACTTCATGATGACCGAGACCTATGAACAGATCGAGATCCCCATGACTTCGTTCGAAGACTACCAGTTCATCATGAAAGAGGGCGAGACCTATCGTGTGACATTCTGGGAACACCAGCCCTTGGATATCCAGGTGCCGGCCAAAGTCATTTTCGAAGTAGCCGAAGCCGAAGAGGCTGTCAAGGGTGATACCGTCACCGGTGCGACAAAGAACGTCACCACAGAAACCGGTCTGGTCGTCCGCGTACCCATCTTCATCAAGCAGGGTGAACGGATCCTGGTCAACACCGAAACCAAGGAATACTTGGAACGGGTCAACAAGTAACAGAACTTTCAAGCAACAGACGGGGTGGCGCATTTCGTATGCACCACCCCTTTTTTTTCAGCGATTTACCTGCCGGACCGGCCGGGCCTCAATGTAACCGCGATATCCCAACGGAGCCAACTGGAACCGCGGCCCGTCCTCATCGGCCCATGTGAAGCCATAGATACCGGGATCGTAGCTTTTCATGACTTCCCACAAATCGGTGATCGCATCCTCGAACCGTTCTTCCTCGAACGGAGGACCTTGGAACACCATCATCTTGCACTCAGGCAATTCGATGCACTCGAATCCCGCGGGTATCTCCCCCGCATAATCGAGCGGGACTTCGACCCCCTGTGCATATTCTCCAATCCCCATCTTTCGCATATTTGCAGGCATCCACATGCCCATGGGCTCGTACAACGCCTCCTTGATACCACTGAGGATATCCCAGACATCGCAACCGACTTCCTCGCAATACTCGAAATAGTGGGTGGCCTTTTGTGCGAATCGCACGACCACTTTCCGCTCTGGTCTCTCGACCACCTGTACAAACACCGTATTCATGACACGTTCTCCTTGAGTGATTCTCGCCAAATCCGTTTGGCACCGGGGAGGCTTGATGAACGCGTTCCGAGCCAGCTTCTGGCGAAATTCCTGGGGACTCATGCCGAACTGCCGCGAAAATGCCCGGGTGAATCCCTCATGGGAATCGAAGACGAAATCGAATGCCACATCGACAATCCGCTCTCCTCCTTCCCCCAACCGTCTGGCTGCCTCACTCAAACGTCGGTGCCTGAGATAGGTGAAGGGAGCCATACCTGTCGCTTCCTTGAACATTCGCGCACAATGCCAAGGTGAATACTGTGCCGCATCGGCAAGCATCCGCAGACTGATGGGTTCGGTGAGATGGGAGTCGATATGATCGAGCATTCGCTGTACTGCCAGTTTCTGTTCTTTCTGAACTATCACGTCCAAGCCTCCGGGAATACCGTATCATTTCACAGAAGACGGTTCTTGACTTTCCTTGCTCAGTTTTCCCCTTCAGGGTCGGGATAGGTCCTTCGCCCACCGGATGGGGTATGGAATATCCAGGCTCCATCGGTATCGCGACCTTGGAGATACCGTGCTCCCAGCGGGACTTTGCCACCTCCCTCGGGCAGGTCGATCGCATAGACCGGCATGGCAAGTCCACTCAAGCGTGACCTCAATTGCCCTTCCAACGCGAGGCCATGTTCCAACGGTACCCGAAGGTGTCCGGTTCCCCCCACAAGATCCCCTTGAAAGAGGTAGTAGGGTTTGACCCGGTTCGCAACCAACAGGTTCATGAGTTCCTCAAGGGTCCCGACATTGTCGTTCACTCCTCGCAGCAGTACTGTCTGGTTCATTACCGGGAGACCTGCATCGACAAACCGGGCCAAGGCCTTTCGGCTCGCAGGGGTGATTTCACGCGGATGGTTGAATTGGGTCATGACAAAAATGGCCGTTCCCGAATATGTCTTCAGCATGGTTGCCAGCTTTCCGGTAATCCTGTCGGGCAACGTTGCCGGCATCCGGGTACAGAGGCGGAGCACCAAGTCGGGTCTTGCTTTCCTGAGTATGGAGATGATCGTCTCCAACCGGGTATCCGAAAGGGTAAGCGGATCGCCACCGGTGATCAGCATCTCCTTCACCTCCGTGTGTTGTTCGACATACTCGGCAACCTGTTCCAGCTCCCTGTGGGAAACATGGGTGCATCCGCTGGCGGTGAACCGCCGTCTGAAACAGTGGCGGCAATAGGTGGCGCACCTGTCGGTGACGAGAAAGGCGACCCGGTTCGCATAGCGGTGGATCAGTCGGGGAAAGACCGAGTGGGATACTTCAAGCAAGGGGTCGGAGTGTTCCCGTCCTGTCATATGCGTTTCCCGTATGGAGGGAACGACTTGTTTGCGCAAGGGATCGTTGGGGTCCGAAGGGTCGATCAAGTCGATGAAATAGCGGCTGATCAGGAATGGCAGGGTATCGCCGTGGTATGCGAACCACTGCTTTTCGTCCTCGGTGAGGGCGAAATATCGCTCAAGCTCCTCGCGGGTCGTTATGACGGATTGTTTCTCCATGCCAATGATGTATCAGATATCGGTTCGACAGTCCAGCGTCGCTTACAATTCTTTTGCATAGCACCCTGATTGCTGATACACTTGGTCAACAAACATATGTGAGGTCTATATGACAGATACAAAACCACGTAGCGGCATGAAGGGGTATTATCTCACCACCTTCCTTATTGGTCTGGGATTCTTCACCATGGGGCTGATGGATCCGCTGTACGATACCTATATTCCCATATTCCTCAGCCGGTACATTTCATCGAATGCGGTTATCGGTATGGTCATGACGTTGGACAACATGTTCGCGATTTTCCTTATCCCGATCTTTTCAGCGATCAGCGACCGGACGCGGACGCGGATCGGCCGGAGGATGCCGTTCATCATCACCTTCCTGCCACTCAGTGCATTCGCGTTCGGGCTTATACCGTTTGCGGCCCTCTCCTCGCTGGCCTTGTTGATTGTCCTGATTTTCGCATTGAATGTTTTCAAGCAATCGGTCAGGGGTCCGGTGGTGGCACTCATGCCCGACATCATCCCCGGTGAAGTCCGTTCCGAAGCCAATGGTGTAATCAATACCATGGGAGGAATAGCGACAATCGTGGGAACCATAGGTCTGGCGCAACTGATGAACGTCCAGGTAAACCTCCCCAATCGTGGACCGACCGACAACATCCTTGCCTTTCCATTGGCCGGGGTCCTGGTAATCGGAGCCGTATTGCTACTCTTCTTTTTCGTCAAGGAAAGCAAGGGAAGCTATAATGAGAAAGCCACGAAGGACAAGGTGCCCATACTGAAATCCCTCAAGCAGATTTTCGGCGAGAAGGACAAGAGTGCGTTCTTCGTGCTGGCCTCATTGCTGTTCTGGTTCATCGGATACCAAGGTGTCTTGCCCTTCGTCGGCAAGTATTCGGTGGAAGTACTCAAGACCTCTTCGGGTAGTGCCGCCCTTGCAGCCGGCATGGTAGGTATCGCCTATGCCATCTTCGCCATTCCCAGCGGCTTGATCGCACACAAACGGGGACGGAAACGCACGATCAGGTTCGCGTTGATCGGCATCTCCACCGTGCTGATGCTCATCTATGTGCATAGCATCATCTTCACCAAGGAAGGAATCTCGCAATCGTTGCGCATGATACCGTTCTGGGCACTCATGTTCGCCTTCGGCATGTTCTGGGTAACGGTAATCACCAATTCCTTCCCAATGCTATGGCAAATGGCCGATTATGCGAATATGGGCATCTATACCGGCCTGTACTACTTCTTCTCCCAGTTGGCGTCGATTATCGCACCACCAATCACTGGAGCTCTTATCGATATCTTCGGGTACGGCTCGTTGTTCGTCTTTGCCGCCCTCTGCATGCTGGTCGCATTCTTCCTCATGTCCAAGGTAACCCGAGGGGAACCGCTTGACGATGCAGCCCCAATAGCACGGTAACCTGGGAACACAAACAAAAAAGGCTGTCTCTCAGTGGATCGAACCAACTGAACGGCAGCCTTTTTCTATGCCAGAATTATCTTTTACTCCCAAATCAGCTTGTCCAACACCTCGTCAACCGCAATCCGTCGGCGTTCAAACGCCTCCTTGGAGAAGGAGACCGGGTTGACATGTTCGACGGGACCTTCCGGTACGGTAACCGGTGTCCAGATATACTCGACAGGTTCGGGAGGGAGGAACGGTAGGACCGAAAGCACCGATCGTTCGACTTTTGGTGTCGGAGGTATCCGTTTCACCGGCTTATCGTAGAGTTCCGGTTCCGGTTTCGACCTCGTCACCGTATCGCTTGGAACGGGCGTCTCCTCGACAACCATAGACTCGGCTTCCTCGGCCATCTCGATTGCCTCCGGCTCAGGTTCCACCTGTGCAGGTGCTTCATACGCAGCGACAGTCATGGACATTATCGGTGCGGAGGGGACTCTCGGCTTGGGCTGTTCGGATTTTGGAACTTGTGGCAACGGTTCCGGTTCTTCCACCGGGGGCAAGGTTTCGGGAACCTCTGTTCCTGCAACAGGTTCCGGGGCAAGAGCAAGTTCGGTTGCCACCGGTTTTTCAACCGCAGGTGCAACGGCAGGAGCTTCAGGAACAACGGCATGCTGTTTCCTTGGTACTGCCACAACGGCTTGTTCCACATCCAGACGTGCCTGTTGCAATGCAGGACGGAAATACACTATCCCTGCAAACACAAAGACACCCAGCGAGATAGTGATACCCAATAGTATGTAAATTCCTGTTTTTCTCATAACCCGCTGTTTCCTATAAGCCCATAGTATCGCAAAATGCATCTACTTGTCGATGAATAAATGTGCTTCTCCCCCAATTACGCAAAACATGGACAGTCGCAGCTCCCCGCAACTCCTTCACCGCAATATCCTTCTGCGAACGCTCGATATGCAGGAACGAACGGATTGTCACCCCGTCACGTCGGATTCCCCGAACAAACCTGAGACACACTGGAGACGCCACATAACAGATGGCATCGCACAACACATCCAGTTTCATCCGGTGCAACAAGGCTGCATTCAATACCACACACCCGGATCCCTGCATACGGTAATCCTCCAGGATACGGATACACACCTCGACCATCTTGGGATGCACGATCGCTTCAAGCCTGGCCAGCTGTGCGGCATCTGAAAACACTATGGCACCGAGACGCTTGCGGTCGACCTCCCCGGACTGGCCAACAATACCTGTACCGAAACACTTCAGGAGTATATCGTGGGAAGACTTGATAGCATCATGTCCCAACTTGTCGACATCGAGCACCGGTATCCCACGATGTTCGAAACGCGAGGAAACAAGGTTCTTGCCGACGCAATATTTACCGGTCAGTCCGACTACAATCAATGCATTTCTCCCCAGGAAATCCCGACTTCCATGCTTACCCGCAACGGAATCGAAAGCTGGTACGCTTGTTCCATCTCCCGTTTCACCAACAGTTGCATCGCAGTCACTTCCTTCTGTGGAACTTCAAAGATCAATTCATCGTGGACCTGCAGAAGCAATCTGCTTTGCATTTTCTGTACTTTCATGGCTCTAACGACATTGATCATCGCCATTTTCATGATATCTGCCGCCGACCCCTGTATCACGGTATTCACCACTATCCGATCGGCTCCTGCCTTTTCCATCTTGTTGCTACTCGATATTTCCGGCACGGCACGTTCACGTCCAAGGATTGTGGAGACTTTGCCTGTCTTTTCCGCTTCCTCGCGTACGCGCTGCATGAAGGTGCTAACCCCGGCGAACCGGGTGAAGTAATTATCGATGAAGGTCTGCGCATCCTTACGGGATATCTGCAGTTCGTTGGACAACCTGAATGCCGACATTCCGTACATGACTCCAAAATTGATGGTCTTGGCAATACGCCGCTGTTCCGACATGACCAGATCCGGATGCACATTGAAGATCATGGCCGCAGTATGGGTATGGATATCCTCCCCGTGCAGGAAAGCCTCCTTCAGTCCGGGATCGTCCGCAAGGTGCGCGAGGACAACCAGTTCGATCTGCGAATAGTCGGCGGAAAGGAAGAGGTTCCCTTCTGCGGGGACGAAGGCATCCCGTATCCGTCTTCCGTCGTCGCTTCGGATAGGAATATTCTGCAGGTTCGGGTTCCTGCTCGACAGTCGGCCGGTAGCTGTTCCGGTTTGCGTATAGGATGTGTGGACACGTCCCGTCTCCGCATGGATCATGGTTGGCAAAGTGTCTATGTAGGTGTTCTTCAGTTTCACCAGACCCCGATTCTGTAAAATAAGGCGGGGAACGATATCCAAGGCAGCCAATTGTTCCAAGGTATCTGTCGCGGTCGAAAATCCTGTCTTATTCTTCTTGACGGTAGGTAAACCACGCTCTTGGAACAGTACTTCCTGCAACTGCTTGGTCGAGTTGATATTGAACTCGTGGCCGACTTCACCGTAGATTTCCCGCTCGATGGCCCCGATGCGTTCGATCACTTCTGTATCGAAGGTTTCCAGCTTCTTTTTCTCAAGGCGTATTCCGGCAAGCTCCATGTCGCAAAGGATCCTTACCAGCGGCATCTCGACGGTCTCGAACAATTTTTTCATGCCCCGTTCTTCGAGCTCCTGGGAAAACACTTCATACAATCGCCAGGTGATATCGGAATCCTCGGCGGCATACCGAAGCGCATCGTCAAGCGGTACATCGCCGAAACTACCGCCTTTCGCTGTAACGACATCGTCGTACTTTACCGTTTGATAGCCTGCAAGATACCTTTCGGCTAGATAATCCATATTATAGATACCGCTGGCGGCATCAAGTAGCCAGGAGGCAATCATGGTATCGAAGTGCAACACTGCCTCGGGTATACCCCACCGCGAAAGTACCTTGAAGTCGTACTTGAGGTTCTGCCCAACTATTTCAGTCCGTTCTTCCATGATACAGCGTCGTAGCAACGCCTTGGCTTCGGCTTCGGGAACGACCTGCTTGCCTTCTGCGACCAGGGGTACATACCAGGCTTCGAAGGGACGGTTGGTGAAAGAGAATCCAACCGGTCGAGCAACCATTTCATCGACACTGGTCGTTTCGAAATCGAAGGCCATGCGACCTCCTTGCGCCATTTCCTGCAGTAACCGGTCCAGTTCTTCGATCGAAGTAACCGCATGGTAGATCCCCTTTCGGGACCAATCCTGCGAGGGAACCTTCTTCTCAGGCAGTGGAGAAATCTCGGCAGATACGGTCGCACCTCGCTTGTTCGGTTTTGCTCCGATTGCTGTGATCAGGGATTTTGCCTGGGCTTTCTCGAACAACGGTATCGCCTTTTCCCAGTCGACGGAATCCATGCGGAACCGGTCGGTGTCGAAGTCGGTAATATCGACCACATCATGTTTCAATGTTACCAATGTTCTGCTCAGATACGCCATTTCCTTCGATTCAACCAATTTCTTTGCAACCCCTGCCGACAATTGGTCAACATGTGCATAGATCGTATCGAGATCCCCAAACTCCTGAAGCAGTTTCAATGCTCCCTTGGGTCCGATTCCCGCAACACCGGGAACATTGTCCGAGCTATCTCCGATCAGGGAAAGGTAGTCGACGATCTGGTCGGCACGGATCCCGAAATCCTCGAGCACTCCGTCTGGTCCTACCATGCGATACTGCTTCTCCCCCTTGCGTGGAGGACGCAAGGCCGAAATCTTCGGTGTCACCAGTTGGAGAAGATCCTTGTCGCCGGTAACCATGACACTGTGCACCCCCAACTTCGAGGCACAGGTGGTCAACGATGCGATTACATCGTCGGCTTCCCACCCGTCGAGTCCGATACGGGGAATATTCGCAGCTTCCAATATCTCTTGGATACGAGGGACCTGTGAATGGAGGTCCTCCGGTGCGGCATCCCGATTAGCCTTGTAGGGAGTATAGAGTTCATGGCGGAAGGTCGGAGCCGCAGTATCCATGGCCACGACGAGATAATCGGGCTTGTATTCGCGCACCAACATGAGAAGGGTGTTGAAGAATCCAAACAGAGCGGAGACATTGTTACCCTCCATGTCCCGAAGCGGACGGTTTATGAAGGCGAAATAGGAACGGTAGATCAGACCATACCCATCTATGATATAGAGGGTCGGTTTAGTATCGGACATGGGTTTCTCCTCGTTCGACGGTACTGAAGGATATCCTCAGCCCGTCGTAGGCTGGATGCATATCTTCAGGCAGATATGCATCGAGCTCTCCGTGATCCACCCGATGGTTCAGATGGGTAATATAGGTGGTGCCGGCGTCGATTGTCCGGGCGTTTGCGATAGCTTCATCGATCGACATATGGGTCGGGTGAGACTTGTACCGCAATCCATCGATAACCAACACCTCAAGCCCGGAAAGTAGTGGCAAGCTCGATTCTGGGATCGTCTTGCAGTCGGTCAGGTAGGCAAACCGACCGATCCGATAGCCATAGACTTCCCTGCACCCATGCACCAACGGAATCGGTACGAAGTTCAGGTTGCCGATCGAAATCCCGTCCATCGGCACATCATGCAATATCAGCTGCGGTAGCCCCCCGCGCCACGGATTTTCACCGACGGCATACGGAAACCGTTGGCGGATATCATCAAGCACCTGCGGTGGCCCATAAACATTCAATGGGGCAGTTTCAGAAAAGACACGCAGATCGTCGATACCATTCATATGGTCGGCATGATTATGGGTGTAGAATACGGCATCCAACCGGGTAATATGGCTTCGCAACGCCTGGAGCCTGAACTCCGGACCTGTATCGATTACGACGGATGTGTCGCCTTCGCTTATGAGCAACGAAGAACGGAACCGTTTGTTCCTTGGATCGTTGGATGTGCAGACTTCACACGAACAACCGATTCGTGGTACTCCATGCGATGTCCCGGTACCTAAGAATGTGATTTCCATCAAAGGCTATCCAATGCCCCAGAAAGAAGCCGCTGCAATGATTTCCATTGTCTGGAGGTGAAGGAACCAAGTCGGGAGAAACCATCGGAAAGCTTGCTTCCCAATTGGGATGCATCAAAACTACCGAAGTCGATTCCGTCCCCAGCCGATGCGAGGAAATTGACTACAGCCTCTTTTCCATTCTTCGCGGCTTCGCTGAGTTTTGCCTGGAATTCGGGAGTGTCCATTCGTTCAAGGTACTCATCGATAGCAACTTTTGGAACTCTGGCATCCTCGAGTATCTCAGTTACGGCCCCTTTCAATTCCTTGGCATCCTTGGACGACTGGTAACTGAATCCAAAAAACTCTTGGGAAACCGAAGGCACGAAAAAATAGAGGACAAAAAATGCCATTGTTGCAAGCAAGACCGCAGTAAGAAGCGATCCGAAAAAACTGAATTTCCTCATGGTTTCTGACTCCTTATGGAATTGCATGACATAGTACCATACTTTGGGGAGCCTCACCAGTTGCTAGAAGAACGAGGTTATGAAGGAAGCTCCGATTTTCCCATGCTCCCAATCAGGTTCCATGGCAGCCCAATCCGAATTGGCATATGAGAATCCGAGTGAAGGTACTTGGTAATGGACACCGAACGAGAATCCGGCGAGATTGAAATCGAGACGCATCCGGTAAGCGAGTGGAACCTGTGTGAAGAAATCGTTCCAACTCTCTCGACTGAAGACGTTGTCCTCTTCTCCCATCCACACCTGCATATCGAATCCAGGGCTGATATTCATACCGACAAGGGATCCGGCTGTCAGGCTCAGAGTGGTAAAAGCGGCAACCTCGGTCGAGAAACCGATACCCACCATACCGAACAATCGTTGCGCGATATCGTTGGCGAATACGGGTTTCCCATTCTCGGTGACATCGACAATCTCACCTTGTTGTATCAACAGGTACCCTTCGAGATTGACACCGAAAACTCTGGCGCGAAGCTCGCCACCGGTAGCCCAATTGTGGACATCGACCACCGAGGCATTCTGCAGTCCCGTAGCAACCGCATCGAGTTGGAACTGGCTGATCGAACCGAAGCCGAGGGAAAACACGTTGCTGGCAAGGAGAATCGTAGGCAAAAGGAGGAGTAGACTGACTATGCTGGTTATTTTTTTCACAAGGCACTCCATGCCATATCGAAAAATATGCCCCGTGTTTTCAGCACGGGGCCATATGTGAAACCCTATCCGACTCTTAGAACAAGGTGATCAGTACGGAGGCTCCAACCGAACCGCCATTCTCGAAATTCGGCAACATCTTGTCGTAGTTGCCATTCTCAAATGTAAACCCATCGGAATCGATCGTGTAGTTGATGCCGAAGAGCAGCTTGCCCAGCTTGAGGTCGACAGTCGCCCGGTAGGTCATCTTGGCATTCATGAACGCTGTCTCGAAATCGGTATCTTCAGTAATCGGATCCCCATTGCCATCGAACACAGTTGCACTGCCCCAATCCTTGTCGAATTGAACAGAAAGCCGAGGTCCCATACCCAAGCCGACACGTACCAGTCCGAGCAAATCGAGTGAAACACCACCGGTCACGATACCTTCGATCTTATGTCCGTCAGTGATGGCGGAATACAGCCCGGCGACTCCAACCTCAGCAAACAGGACGCGCATGCGCATGTCTGCACCAAAGGCATAATTCTCAGGATCGGACATACCGTCCTGCCATTCGAATCCCCCTTCAACGCTTACGGATCCATTATATTGTGCTGTAGCACCAACACTCAGGTCAAAGATTCCCGCGAACAAGCCTGCCGGAACCAATAGAAGCACCATAACCAAAACCATCATTGTCTTCTTCATGACAACCTCTCCTTTGCTCAGGGAACCTGTGTCCCTGCACTTTGATAACATCAATGAAACCAAAAGGTTTCAATTTCTCCACTAAAACAATGCCAATTGCATCATCATCCCGACTTTTTCATTGCCGGTCGACTTGAACAGGTCGGCCCATCCTCCTGCCTCCTGGAACCCTCCGATCGTCGCTTCGGTGTCCACAAGGTAAAAGAACCCGACTTTTGCCGAACCGATCAACACATCCAAGCTGAAGCGAAGGTGCAACGGTGATTCGACAATAACATCGCCAAAAGTCACTTCAGATACGGCTCTTCCGGCGATCTTGGCTTCGGTCTCCCCTTCGGCATAGGAAAAGATGGTAGTCAATCCACCTCCCACGCTCACATACAACGCATCGGTTACCAATGGAATCTGCAAAGCCACGCCCGAGAGCAACGACATTGCCTGTTCCCCATCAGTGCTGCCACTCGGCAACATTGCCAGGAAGGAAACATCCACAATCGATAGCCGTGTGTTCAAACCTACCCCAAGTGTCCAGTTCTCACCATTCGCCATGCCTTCCAAAAATCGCTGCATATCTTCGGAACCGTTCGTATCGTAAATTCCCGATACTCCCAAACCCACTTCAAACAGACTTCGCGCCCCAAGTACAGACGGTATGAGAAGCAAAACCAACAGGATGCAAAGCAACGATTTGCGCATATTGTAGTAACCTATCCCCTCTTTATTCAATACCCATATAAATTACGTATCGATACTATAACAGTGGAAAGGCTACCAAGGATACAAATTTTTTCAGTTTTTTTTCCCCAACTCTTTCCTTGGCTTAATTTTACAATTATCATAGATATGTCATCTTCATGTATATCAAGCATTAAGGGGAAGCTGGCTGGATAGGGTTCTACAGGTCGTCCAATGCATCGGTCCACAACGTGACACATGCGTCGCTCGGCATGCGCAGGTCCCCCCGTGGGCTGAGTGCCACCGAACCTACTTTTGGGCCATCGGGCAAACAGGACCGTTTGAACTGCTGTGAGAAGAACCGGCGATAAAACACCTTTAGCCACTTGAGGATCGTCTTGACGTCGTATTGTCCGTCGAATGCGACCTGTGCGATCCGATACACCTTGGCGGGTCCGAATCCCCACCGGATCGCATAGTAGAGGAAAAAATCGTGCAATTCGTAGGGACCGACAATTTCTTCGGTGACTTGAGAGATCACACCATCACGTGCGGGCAGCAACTCGGGACTTACCGGCGTATCGAGCACATCGGTCAACACTGCCCCCAAATCTTTCGAATCGCCTGTCTCGATATAGTAGCGGACCAAGTGACGGATCAAGGTCTTGGGCACCGACGCATTGACCCCGTACATCGACATGTGATCCCCGTTGTAGGTCGCCCATCCGAGTGCAAGTTCGGACAAGTCGCCGGTACCGACCACCAACGCCGACTCCGAATTCGCCACGTCCATGAGCACTTGGGTGCGTTCGCGGGCTTGGGAATTCTCGAATGTCACATCGTGTACTGATGGATCGTGTCCAATATCGGCAAAATGTTGCAACACGGAAGCGGTGATATCGATCTCTCGCACGGTAAGGCCCAAGGCACTGCCCAACGCCTTGGCATTGGATCGGGTCCTCTCTGTGGTTCCGAAACAAGGCATGGTGATCGCCACGATACCCGATCGTGGCAAGTCGAGGTAATCGAAGGCTTCGACCGCCACCAGAAGCGCCAAGGTAGAATCCAATCCTCCTGAAATTCCCACGACAACCCGTTTTACACCGGTGTGCTGCAAACGCTTGACCAATCCCATGGATTGGATCATCAGTATCGTCTTGCACCGAAGGTTGCGGTCCGGGCCTTCGGCAGGGACGAACGGGAACCTGTTGAATTGACGGGTCAACGGAGTATCGGAAACAGGATGGGAAAATTTGACCATATCGTAGGAACCGTCATCGAACATCTCGAATGTGGTACTGCGCCTTCGTTCGGCCGCCAATCGTTCGACATCGACCTCCGTGCACACCAATCCCTCGAATGGAACCGCGCTTTCTGCGAGCATGATGCCGTTCTCGGCAATCATGTCGTGACCGGCGAAAACCATATCGGTGGTGGATTCCCCGCTACCGGCACCGGCATAGATATATGCTGCCATCAGTCGTGCCGACTGTCCGGTCACCAGTTGCCGCTTGTAGGAGGCTTTGCCAACCAATTCGTCGCTTGCCGATAGGTTGGCCAGGATCGTAGCTCCCGATTGAGCATGACGCACGGAGGGAGGGGATGGAACCCAAAGGTCCTCGCAGATTTCTACAGCGAAAATGAAGTTCTCCAGCTGTTGTGAACCGAACAGGATATCGGTACCGAACGGGCAAACCGAGCCTGCAATCTCTATCAAACCATTGTCGACCGGTGCCGGTACAAACCAACGGCTTTCATAAAATTCATGGTAATTCGGAATTTTCGACTTGGGGACCACGCCGAGGACTTGCCCGGACTGTACCACTGCGGCACAATTGTACAGTTTGCCTTTCCACGCAAGCGGAAGTCCCACCACAGCCACCACCGTCAGGTCCTCGGATGCCCGTACAACTGTCGAAAGCGCTTCGAGGGCCCCTTTGAGTAGAGTCGGTTGGAGAAAGAGGTCGGCACACGTGTACGCGGTAAGTCCAAGCTCGGGAAACACCACCAAAGCCACACCCTGCTTGTCCGCCCGGATCATCAGATCGATGGTCCGTGTGGCATTGAACGTACAATCGGCGACTCGAACCGTTGGGGTAGCCGCTGCTACCTGTATGAACCCATCCTTCATCAACCTACCCTCCGATCAGCTTGGAAACCACACCCGAGTGTAGCATACCCATTCGAACATGCATATCGCCATGGTTCAGGCTTCGTCATCGCCATAAGCCCGCAGGGCCTCCCTGTCCATAATCCGAATACCCCTATGTCCTTGTAGTTCCAGTATACCTTCTTGATGGAATGAGGAGAGGCGGCGACTCAGCGTTTCCTGCGTCATACCGAGCAGGGAGGCTAGATCCCCCTTCGAAAGACCCAATACGAACGAGTCCTTCCCATGGGAAGCTTCGAGAAGATACCGGGCAAGCCGTTGTTCGACCGACATGAGGTTGGTCTGTTCCAACAAGCTTTCGGTTTGTTCCAGGCGCCCACTCAATTGTTCCATGACCTTGAAGGCGATCGACGGAATGCTCTCCATGAGGGAACGGAGCCGTTGCCAGGCGATAACACACATACGGGCAGGTTCCAGCACAACCGCGGTATCGGTTTGGCTGCTTGGACTGAAGAGCGAGAGTTCACCGAGGAATTCTCCGGGCCCGACGGTCCTGATCACCTGTTCCCGCCCTTCACTCGAAAGTCGATAAACCTTCACCAGCCCGGTATGCAGGACATAGAGTTCACCCCTGCTGTCCCCGACACGATAGACCACCTCACCTTTGGAGAATGTACGCTCGGTGGTGATCGCAGCGACCTGCATCATCTCATCATGATCGAGATGGTGGAAAATTGGGACAATATCGATACAGTTGTACGGACCGTGCCCGTGACAGGTGCATTCCATGGCTCCACTATAGCCCGAAACGCGTGATGGGGCAATTGCTTGCCCCACCCCAACCTGTCTTGCCGGTTGCTACAGTTTCGTATTCTTTCCATACCCCATAAGCCGTATTGCATTGATTATGACCAGCAATACGGAGAACTCGTGCACCAGCATGCCGAATGAGAGGTCGACTGTGCGTACCAGGACTCCCGCGAGCAGTATGACCGCAACCAGTATGGCAAAGACAATATTCTGCTTCATGTTCCTGACCGTTGCCCTCGAAAGTCCTACCGCATGGGTGAGCATGGATAGGTGCGAGGACATGACAATAACATCGGCCGTTTCCATGGCGACATCGGATCCCGCACCGCCAATCGCAATGCCCAAGTCGGCGGTAGCAAGAGCCGGTGCGTCGTTGACGCCATCTCCGACCATGGCAACAGTCCCGTACTCGGCCTGCAATTCCTTGAGAGCCGACACCTTGTCTTGGGGAAGAAGGCTGGCTCGATATGAATCGAAGCCCAGTTGTCCGGCTATGGCCCGCGCTGTCCGTTCGTTGTCTCCGGTAAGCATCACCACATGCCTGATACCAATTTTTTTCAAGGCTTTCAGCAATTCCTTCGCCTGCGGACGCACCGTATCGGCAATAGCGAAAAATCCAAGTACCCGTTCGGTACTGCCGACAATCACGACAGTCCGCGCAAGTTCCTCTTCGGCCCGGATTGCCGGCTCATGGATTTCCAAGGATACTGTATGATCGGCGAACAATGCCCGGTTGCCAAGCAGATAGGTCTTGCCTCCCAAGACAAAGACAACACCTTTTCCCGGAATGGGATTCGTCTCCTCGGGAATACGGATATCTTGGGCCAACCGCTCGGATGCATACCCGACAATAGCTTTGGCTATCGGATGTTCGGCATAGGTCTCTCCACTGGCTGCGATTCCCAGCAGTTCGTCACGATCGATATCGAATGCTTGCAGGAAAACAACCTCGGGCTCTCCCTTGGTTACGGTTCCGGTCTTGTCGAATGCAATCGCCCGGACAGTACCCAACCGTTCCATGACATCGCCACCCTTTACCAGAATACCCTTTTTCGCACCATTTCCGATTCCCGCGACTATCGAGACTGGGGCACTGATAACCAAGGCCCCCGGACATGCGATAACCAATAGCGTAAGCGAGAGGCGGATATCGCGGGTAAAGAGGAACAAAACCAGCGAAAGGACCATGATACCGGGCGTGTAATATTGCGAAAACCGTTCCAGGAACTTCTGGGTCTTCGCCTTCGCATCCTGCGCCTCTTCGACGAGTTCCAGGATACGGGCAAACGTGGTCTGGTCTCCGACTTTCTCCGCCTCTACTATCAGGTAACCCGATTCGACAACGGTCCCGGCAAATACTTGCTGTCCCGCCTGGCGTTCCACAGGAAGCGACTCGCCGGTCACCGTCGACTGGTTCACGTACGCAAGACCATCCTCTACTGTTCCGTCCACAGCGATCCGTTCGCCCGGTTTGACGATGACCCTGTCACCCTGGACTACCGATTTGGGGTCGACCACCTCTTCCTTGCCATTCTTGACGATCCGAGCCGTCTCGGGAGCAAGATTGAGCAGTGCCTTGATCGATGAACGTGTCTTCTCCAATGTCTTGGCCTCAAGGTATCCGCCGAATAGGAACAGGTAGGTGACCGCAGCGGCTTCCCAATACTCCCCGATTATCACCGCTCCGATAGTCGCAACCGACACGAGCACTTCGATACCGACAATACGGTACCGCAAGGCACCGATCGCCTTACGGACAACCGGGTAACCCGCCAAAGCCGTCGATGCGAGCATAACGGCAATGGTGACGGAGATATATCCATACAGACGATGCAAGAAGAACGATGCGACAACGAGAACTGTAGCCATGATGAGGGTGGAGGTCTTGTGCATATTATTTTTCCCCGAGCACCTTGTAGCCGAGAGCTTCTATGCGCTGCTTGACTTGTGCGGTGGAAACGATGCTCTCGTCGATCTCGGCCTTCACACGGGAAGAGTTGAACAGGACCTCGGCCTTCACGACACCTTCGGTCTTCTTCATCATACCATCGATCTTCGCCATACAGCTCGGGCAAGTCAGGGTTTCCAGTTGCAATGTAATGTGCTTCATACAGCACCTCCTTGGTAAAGAGATACCCTGTTGTACACCTTGCAACCGATAGTTTCCTTGACGTAGGTCAAAATTTAATCATTTTTCGGGAATTTTCAAATTCCAAGTCCGCCACACCGTTTGGATCGTCTCGACCACATAGCCGAAGATCATGACCACTACCAGGAACGTCGGCAGATTGTTCCAGAATTTTTGGAAGAACGGGTTTGCCCCGGCACCCTCCCCGAATACTTGTGCCATTTGGATAGCGAAATCGGGATTCCAGATGCCACTACCAGCAACGATGTATAGGGAAATGCAGAGGGAGACAAGCTTGAGTCCGATGGTAAGCAAGGCAAGACGTTTGGTCTGGACCCCGCTATACAGTTTTGCGAACTCGATACCCATTGCTATCGCGATGGTGAGATTGAACAGGATAAGCACCCGTTTGAATACTTCAGGAACAAAGGGATTGATGAAGTGTGTATAGTGTTCGATCTGGGTGACTTTGAGGAGCCAAGTGGATGCATTCAAGATCGCAAATACCACAACGAGGAAGACGAGCGACGCAATAGGCTCGCTGCGGGGTATGATTGTCGATTTCTGGGGAATATCGGGAAGATCGTCCAACGACCACTGCTCCAACCGTTCGGATTTTCCCAACCGCCTCTGGTTCCATTCCATGATAGCGAATGTCGCCGTTATCCAAGCGAACGCTTGGGCATATGCGGCGAACAACGTACCGACCATGTTTCCGATTATGGATCCCACCGATTCGGGCGGATTGAAGGCAAAACCTATCGCAAGCGAGATCACTATACCGAGACTCACAGCGAATCCAACAATCTTCAAGACAAGAATGTAGAAATCGAAGTACCCGGAACCGATCAGATGCCGCTGCACACCCCGGTACCGATCCGCAAGTTCCGCAGGATCTCCCATCTCCATCAACACCGTGACCACAGATTCAGGATCTTCCGGTCGGTCCTGGACCATTTCGTCGATCAAGGAGTGCAATTCCATGGAGACATCTTCCCGTTGGGCTGTCGGCAACCGTCTGGTCACCGCATAGACATACCTTTCCACCAAATGATCATGTACACCACCCATTCTTGTCACTCCTCCTTGAGCAAACCGATCATATGCCTGGTAATCGTCTGCCATTCCTGTAAGAGCAGGTCCAACATATGCCGGCCGTTGTCTGTCAGAACGTAATACTTGCGGGGTTTGGAGCCTGAAGTTTCCCACATGCTGTCCAACAAATGCTGTGTTTCGAGTCGTCTGAGCAACGGGTACAAGGTTCCTGGTTCTGCCTGGATTCCTTTTGCCCCCAGCTCCTCAACCAACGAGTACCCATACTGGGGCTTGCGCAACTGGCTCAACACGCTCAACACCAAGGTTCCCCTGCGCAACTCGAGGCTTAAATTCGCAAAGTTCTTTTGGAACGCATCCTGATCAGATTCTTTCATGCCCGCATCATACTGTGTGACATACACTATTGTCAAGACAATAACAAAGGGTGTCCCCCGCAAACAGCCGGGAACACCCCAATTCTTCTGTAGAAAGAGTTCGGTCAACGACCGGTCAAGATCTCGGTCAACCGTTCACTGGAAATATATTGTGCCTCGTAGGGCTTTCCAAAACGGTTCAACAAACCGGCGAAGGAACGCATATGGTTCTCCGAACCGCGCAACAGTGCGCTATAGACACGGACAGTATCGGCATCGTCGGTTTCGGCCAGCAACTCCTGCAAATCGTAGATATCCAAGTCCTCTATTATCGCACCGACGGTCAGGGCGTCGATCGCAGAGGTGTTCCCCAGAGCAATCAACTCGTCGTACAGCGCGGCGATCTTCGGATTGGTGAATTCGCCGACCGCGGCATTGGCTACCGGGTCATCCATGCCCTTGCTCTTCAGCAAGAGGGCGACCGCATCCATGTGTTGCTGTTCACTACGTGCGATATTGGCGAAGGTCTTGATGCCCCATTTCTCATACATTGCAAGATAGACATCGCGCGCCAACTTTTCTTCTTCCCGCATCAGCAGGATTCCTTCTTCGAGGGATGCGGGAGACGTCACAGCTGCCTCCGAACCGCCCAGGACAGCCGTCGATCCGGGATTCTCCTCCATATACTCCACCGCACCTTGTGCGGCGAGAGTACCCATTGCAAGTATCAACAATACCGCCATTGTGGCAATCGTCAGATTTCTTGTAGCCATGACAGCCTCCTATACCCTATGGGTATTTACCGTGACCATGCGGGACCGAACGAGGCTCCGCCGAAAGTCCGGTTCATGGGCGAACGGGTGATGCTCTGATTTCCTCTTGCCGGGCCCCGGGTGGACATTGCAGGCGCGGATTGCACGGCATAACGACCTTGCATTCCCATGGTAGCATATGACTGCCGGGCAGCGACAATCCGGTTGCTTTGCATTTTTTCACGGAATGCGGCACGTTCGGCCTGCATGAGGCGGAAGGCTTCCAGATCTAAAGCGTCTGTGCAGAGAGGGCAGTCGGCAAGCGTCTCGGCATCGAGGGTCTGCCAGCGCTGGATCGGACGGGTCGCATCTCCACTCGTGGTTGTCGCTGCGACAACGGCACCTGCTCCCATAGCTCCAAAATTTCCTCTTCCCATTGCGCCGGCGCTGACAGCAGCAGCGACCATGAGAAGTACCAGGACCAGGACCAATACTTTTTTCTTCGTAACCATACAGTTCTCCTTCGAGCACATCGGCTCTTGTTTGGCTTCTGACCGAAGGATACTGCGTGTCCATATGCTCAAGCTGAACGATAGGTAAAGATTGGGTAAATGATGATCATTCCCCAACGGAGTGAGGGGAGAGGAACCAGGAAGCTGGTCCCTTTCCCGAGCGAGTGCAGGGAACGTATGGTGAACAATTGGAACCATTCATTTTCTGGAAATATATCCGCCGCTGATAATCTTGGAGTCGTTGACCACGATAACGGCACCCGGAAGCTTGGTGTTGATGAGGCTGACCGCCTGGGCAATCCGCTTTCGTTTGAGGTGCAGGAGCAGAAGGTCGCGATTTCCGTTCCGACCGGTGCCTTTCATGACCGTCACTGCGAAATTCTCTTTCCGCAAGGAATTCGCCAGCTCTTTGCTTTCGGGAGATTCGGGAACAATCACCTGGACCGAGCTGAGACCGAATGCCAACTTGTCCTCGAACCAGGACCCCATGTAGTTGCCGACTGCGAAAGCAAGTGCGAAAACCACCATCCGTAGGGGATCCTCTTGGAATCCCTGCAGAACAGTTCCCGTAATCAACAACCACAGCAAGCTGTCGAAGAATGCTACTATGGTTCCCTTGACCCGTTCACCACGGTTGATAAGGACCATTCGAATGGTGGAAACCGTTACTTCAAGAATTTTTCCAAAAAAGATGACAAAGTAAATCCAAATACCAAGGTTTTGCAAGAAATCCATGAACATTCCTCCAAGTTGCTATGCCACATGCCAGTATAGTCCGAATCACGTTGAATTGGAATGAAATGTATCAATATCCCCAGGGCAAACCCAAGAAAGAGGAAGCTTTCCCTCCCCGAGGGGCGAGATATGGATACTTACGTTGCCTGCACTCGCTCGGGAGAGTGACCATTCCATGGTCCCTTTCCTCTCGCTTCGTTTAGCAATCAATTTGACGGCGATACAATAGTAATGAAACCACGAGAAGCATGACCACTACCACTATCGAAATTATGAACAATGGGGAGTCGGGGTTATCCAGACCTTTGCCGACCAACGTGGTGGCGACCATAGTGGGAAGCAATCCAAGCACCCCACCAACCATGTACGACAAGTAAGGTATCTTGAGCGAACCCAAAAGTGCGTTGGTGATTTCATGTGGAACCTTGCCGACAAACTTCACCATAAAGGTGAAGAGCAAAGCCGAATCCTTACTGTAGGCTTCGAACTTGCCCAGCTTCGGAAACTTGCCCAACAGACGTTCCACTGCGGTTCCACCGGAGAACCGACCCAACAGGTAGGGGATTTGCATATTCACCACAATTCCGCACACGTTGACCACCAGAGCCCAACCGAGGGGAAAGATATTTCCCGCTCCAATATATAGCAACGTGAAGGGCAATCCGAAGGAAATCGATTTGAGCAGGAACAGACCCATGAAAGCCGCTGCGGTGATCCATGGATGTTCGCTGAAACTCTCGACCAGCGCATCGATTGTCGAGACGCCGTTTCTCAGGACGAAAATCGTAACGAACACAGCCAATGCGACCAGTGGAATCATATTGAGAACCGTGCGCCAAACAGGCTTCTTTTCTCTCGGCATATTCATCATGTTCAACCGGTACCCCGTTGCGCATCACGTTTTGCCAGACGTTGGACTACCGATTCGCGGATCAATACGTAGATGACCGCCGCAAACGGCACACCTGCAAGCATGCCCAGGACACCGAACATGCTGCCACCGATCATTACCGCAGCCAGGACCCACAGTGCGGGCAGTCCTATCGAATCCCCCACGACGCGTGGGTAGATCAGGTTTCCTTCGATCTGCTGGAGCACCAGGAATAGGACCAGGAACCAGACAGCTTGCATGGGGTCGGAGACCAGCATGAGCAGCATGCCCACCAGCGCCGCGAGGAACGCTCCTACGATAGGAATGAGCGCGGAGACCGATACCAAGGCTGCGACCAGTACCGCATAGGGAAAACGGAACACCAACATGGTCACCAGGAACATCAACCCAAGGATAACGGCTTCGGTGCAAGCCCCTGCGACAAAACGACTGAATGTTGCATTAACCAGATCCCCCGCATGCAGGATTCTCTCAACCCGTTCTTCCGAAATATAGGCGGAGAGCAACCGCTTGAACTGACGGGCGAGATGCTCCTTTCGTGCCAGCATGTACACGGAAAACACCAAACCGAGAATGAAATTGACCACGCCATTGACCAGGCCGGTGGCCAGGCCGACTGTAGAACCAACCAACGTGGAGGAACTCTTCTTGAGGAAATCGAGCACATCGGTTTTCATGGTATTCCAAGAAATATCCAATTCGGAAAGCCAGAAACCTATATCGGGATACCGCTCTGCGAGCGTATCCCCATAAACCTTCAGACTGTCGAGGAAGGTTGGAATACTTGTCCCGAGACGCTCGATTGCAGAGACAAGTTCGGGAATTACGATCAACAACACCAGCGAGAGCACCAGAACCACCAACAGGAAGGTAAGGATAATCGAGAGGCTCCGGCGAAGTCCCGGTTTGCCCCTACGGAAAACCCGGCGTTCCAATGAGCGCATCGGCACATTCAGAATGAATGCGATCGCACCTCCGGCAATCAGGGGACTGAGAACCGAAAAGGTTCTCCTGATCAGGATCAGCACGGTGGTATGGTTGGCCAATGCCCAATAGAGGACTATTCCGATTACCATGAGTGAGAGAATCCGTTTGGTCAGCGCCTTGTCCACAATCAATATCCCCTTGTTGCAGTCTCCGAAAGCATGTCCTATAGTATAGTACATGCTGGTCCCGGAAGGGTAAACTAGTGGTCTATACAATTTGATAAAAGGTATCGACACCCAAGGGCGTGGTTTGGCAACCAAACAGACTATCATATTGGACGAGGGGTTCCCCGCTTGTGGCCGGCGGTGCCCGGTAATACCAAGTTCACAAATACATCCACAATGTTCGGGTCGAATTGCGTTCCGGAGCACCTCTTCAGTTCGATAACCGCATCCTCCTGGCTCATCCCCTTTTTATAACTTCGGTCGCTGGTCATGGCATCGAACGCGTCGGCGACACCGATAATCCTTGCCTCGACCTGTATCGCCTCGCCCTTGAGGCCGTTCGGATACCCGCTGCCATCCCACCTCTCGTGGTGGTTCAACACGAACTGCGCCAACTCCGAGAATTCATTGGTTGAGCTCAATATTTTCCAACCGATCTCGGGGTGTCTCTCGATATCCCTCCGTTCGTCGGTAGTCAGTTGTCCCGGCTTGTTCAGGATTTTCTCATCGACGCCAATCTTCCCAATGTCATGGATAAGTCCGGCGATCTTCATCTGGTTGGCCGCGTCCCGGTTGAAGCCCATCTTGGTTGCGATCGACTGGCAATGCCGGCTAACCCTATTCGAATGCATCGCTTCCCGGTTGCTCTTCTCGAACAAGGTGTTCATGATCAGGTCTATCGTCTTGCTGCGTATGCTCGAACGCTCGTACAACTTGTGTCGATACATGTGGTTCTCCGCATTCGCCACTATCTCGACAATCGACTGTACATCGGTGGTCTTGCTATCGTACCCGTAGGAGATCGAAAGTTCGATGTTGGCCACACGTTCCATCGCGGCCAGCTCCTTTATGTGGTTTGCGATTTTTTCAGTCTCTTCGGCAGAGGTCCTCGGAAGGACAACGACAAACTCGTCCCCACCGATGCGCGCGATGACATCCCCTTTCCGGCAAGCATTCCCGATCGTCTTCGCGGCATTCCTGAGGAGCGCATCGCCCGAATCATGTCCGAACGAATCGTTGACCAGCTTCAGACCGTTGACATCGCACATGATAACGGACAACGGAAGATTCTCAACTGTATCCAGTCTCACCAGTTCCTCTTCGAAGAATCTCCTGTTGTACAATTGTGTCAGATGGTCGTGGTAACTCAGGTACAACAGTTCACTCTCGGCCTTCTTGCGTTCGGTAATATCCTGGGCGGCTCCCCACAGCTCGGTAATGTCGCCATTGGAATTCTTGAGTGCCTCACCCCGTGCCCATATCCACCCGTGCCTCCCATCCACAGCCACAGTCTCGAGTTCCACCTCGTAGGGAAGTCCTGAAGTACTCGTGTATTCAAGAGCTGTCGACAAGTTCTTCCAACTTTCAGGCGTGAACAGCTTTATATGCTCTGTGTAGGAAGGTGGCGGTGCTATCGGATCGAACCCATACATCTTGTACAGTTCAGCCGACCATACAACCTGATTCGTCTCCAAATTCATACGCCAGGTTCCCAAATGTGCGATCCGTTGTGATTCCAACAAATCCTCCATGTTCTGCTGAAGTTGCATTTCCATGATCTTGCGTTCGGTGATATCAAGGAAAACCACAATACCGGCCTTGATATTGTTGTTAGAGTCCCTTATGGGAGCAGCGTTCGCAAGCACGTACCGGTCCTCCAGGCTGTCCCGCCTGATAATGAACTCTTCGCTGCAGGTCTCACCCTTGAGAATTGCCCTTGCCAAAGGAACATCCTCATCCGCGTAAGGTGTTCCATCAAGGTGCATTATCCTCCAACTTTCAGCATACTTGTGTATATCGATGTCCTGCACGATCTCTTGTTCCGACTTGTCCCGAATGAGAAGACCAGCCTTGTTGACATATCGGAGTTTGCCATCCGGAGCGTCAGCTATGGCTATACCCGCCTGGCTATTCTCAAAGGCAGCCTTCAAGATCGATTGGGATTCCAGGAAAGCTTCCTGCACCTTCTTCTGTTCAGTGATATCCACTCCAATGCCGGCAAAATACTTGTGGCCGTCCCAAACGAGGGGCGCGCCGCTCGAGCGGACCAACATCCTTTCCCCACTTTTCAGGATCAACTTCGCCTCTACTTCCCCATACCCCTTCTCGAACACATCATGGACAGCTGCGTCGACCTTAACAAAATCCTCTTGGTCGAACCATTTTTCAAGAGTCATATGGGAAAGTTCCTCAGCCGAATATCCCGTCATCGTCTCATGGTTCCTGTTCCATCGTATGAGTCTTCCATCTTCGTCGTACACATACAGATATCCCGGTATGCTATCGAATATCGCCCTGATCAAGGTCTGCTCCCTCTTCACCGTCTCCAACAATCGCAAAGTCTTCCTGTTCGACTCCTGCAGTTCCCTGGTCTTTTCCTCGACCAATGCGGCAAGCGACTCCTTTTCATTGCGCTTTTGGAGATTCGAGGCGCGTATCTTCATCATGGCCCGAATCTGTGCAGTCAATTCGACCTCATCGATAGGTTTGGCCAAGAATGCTTCCGCACCGCTTTCCAAGGCCTTGATGCGGCTCTCCTTATCACCTTTGACGGCGGTGAGAAAAACAACAGGTATGTCGCGTAGCTTCTGATCGGCCTTCAGCATCAAACAAACTTCATAGCCATCCATTGCCGGCATGATGATATCGAGGAAGATGATATCGGGATCCTCGAGTACCGCAAGTTCAAGCCCTTCCCTACCACTTTGGGCTGTCGAAACAGCAGTTTCGGGAAAGTCCTCCTGTATCAACGCCCTCAAAGTGACCAGATTGTCATTATTGTCATCGATCGCCAAGATTCTGATCTTTTTATTTCCCATAGAGGACCCCATCGATCACTTGGAAGAAATCACTTGCAATGATCGGTTTCGCAATAAAAGCATCGAATCCATGTGACAGGATCGTCTCACGTTCATGCCGCATAACGCTGGCAGTCAACGCAATGACCGGTATATGTTGTGTCTGGGGCGTTCGCCGTATCTTTCTGAAAGCTTCTATACCGTTTATGTCAGGTAGTGCAATGTCCATCAGGATAAGGTTGGGCACCTGTTTTCTTGCCATTTCCATACCTTCCTGGGCAGTCGAGGCTTCCAAAACAATATGGTTGTCCCCTAAAAGTGCTTTTACCGTGATCATGTTGTCCACATTGTCCTCAACCACCAGCACGACAGGCTTGCCTTCGAATGCTCGGGGCTTTCCCGCTACCTGGCCGACCTTCGGCTTATCGGGATGCAGCATGGTGGAAACTGCATGTTGGAGTTCCAACCTTTTGACATCGCCCTTTTGGATGAGTTGGTGGATGTTGTTCCGTTTCAAGAACCTCAGTTCTTCCTTCGTGATATGTTTTGCCGTCAGTATCAGAACAGGGATATGGGCGGTCGGTTCGGCGTTGCGAAGCATCCCGAGCACTTTGAATCCATCGACATCCGGCATCATCAGATCGAGTATCATGGCATCGGGTATTGTCTGGTCGATGATCGCGAACGCCTCGATCGCATCATGGGCAACATGGACTTGGCATCCCAAATCTTCAACAAGATCCTTGATTTGAATTATTGCCGATTCGTTGTCCTCGACCAGCAGGATTGTCTTGCCCGACAAATCCTGTACATCGTGTTGGAAGGATTGGAGTCTGCTATTCGTATCGGTCCCAATTCCCGATTGTTCCGACTGGTAATGTCTGCCGGTATAGTGCAATGGAAGTGTCAATATGAATTCCGAACCTACACCGGGAGAGCTTGTCACGGCAATGGTCCCTCCAAGCAGATCGGCGTATTTCTTTGCAATGGCCAGACCCAATCCGGTGCCGCCGAATCTTCTGGACGTACTGCCGTCGGCTTGCCTGAACTCATCGAAAATATGTGGAATGGACTCTTCCGAAATACCTATTCCGGTGTCCTTCACAGATATTGCGATACTATTGCCGATTTTTGTTGAAGAGATCTCCACCGAGCCAGCCTCGGTAAACTTCACCGCATTGCCAATCAGATTTTGTAGGATGTGCTGGAATTTGGAGGCATCGCTCTCAATGGTTATTCCGCTATCGCTTGAAGTAAGGAACAACTCGATATTCTGTTGTTGTGCTTGCGGTTGTATCATCGATACCACTTCGGAGATCGTATCGTTGGTGTTGAACCGTGTGATCTCGATTTCCTCACGCCCTGCCTCGATTCGAGAGATATCGAGGATATCGTTGATCATCGTCAGAAGATTTCTCCCATTTCGTTCAATTATTTCGAGATAACTGCACTCGTCTGCCGGAATCTTGTCGGCAAGCCTACGTCCGAGTACTCCGGAGAGGGCAATCACCGAATTGAGCGGTGTGCGCAATTCATGGCTCATATTCGATAGGAAATTGGTCTTGAGCCGGCTGGCTTCATCCAACTGGTTCTTTTGCATCTCGAGTTCGGCATTTTGCTCGGCAAGTTCATCTGCCTGCATCTCCAATTCCCTCGTTTGCTGCTCAAGCTCGGCATTCGTGCTCTGCAGTTTTTGAGAAAACTCGAGAATCCGCTGCGATGACATGACCGCATTGAAACTTGCGGTTATCTCATTCACCAAGCCATTCACCAACTGAATCGATTCCGCCGAATACCTTTTGATACTCGCCAACGAAATCATGGAAACTGTGTCATTCCCCTGGGCAATCGGTATCGTGATAATTTCCTTTGCCTTGTAATCTCCACTGACCGTGGAGAATACCATCTGGGCGTCAGCGGGAATATCCGTTACATGATGAACCTTCTTCGAAGCTAGGGGCACCCCAAATTCACCCTCTTTTCCGGCAACGGCGAAAGAACTGAGCTCATCCTGAAGGACTCCTATGGATTCGTACCTTTCGAACCGGTTGGCGGACTCTTCCAGAAGGTATATCGCTCCCAACTGAGAATCGGTCATTTCCAGAAGATTTCTCAGCAATTCTTGGCAAAACTCACGCAAGGTTCCATGCTGGAACATAACCGCCGATATGCGCGCAACTTTTTTTCGATATTCCATTTCCGTTTGGATGGTCTCGGCCATGGTGTCGAATGCCCGCGATAGATCCCCCAACTCGTTCGGGGAATCATTGCGAACACGTGTATCCATTTCCCCCCGATTGATCGCTTCAGTCGCCTCGGCCAGAGTTGCCAAGGGAGGCAGGATGCCTTTACGAAGATACAATCCGATCACCACCAACAGAACGAGGAGTCCTGCACAGAGAAATATCATTTGAACCATAATCTGGTTCCTATGCTCCTGGGCGGTTTGAAAGAAATCGTCACTCTTGAGCATGGCGAAATCGCTGATATCGGTCAGGTGACTCAGAATCAGATCCGTCTGGGCTCCTCCGACTCCATTTGATTTTACCCGTTCCGCCACTTCCTCGATATGCCCGGCGCGTAGCAACCGGACCGTTTCATTCCGAATGGCTTTCCAGCGGGTCAAAGCCTCGGAGACTTCGTCAATATCGGCTTGCGGTCCCAAGTATCTATCGTATAGGGTGGCCAGTTGCCGATCCATATCCGCTTCACAGGTCTCGATATTTCCGAGGAGCTGCTCGATTTCCCGTTGGCTATCCTCGAAGGGCAACTGCCGCATATCCCGATGTATCAACAATACATCCACCTTGATATCACCTACCGCCCGGCGGACAGTCAGGGGATTGTTGTACAAGCCGGAGGTGTTTTCCCATAACGCATCCACATACAGGAAAGAGTTTGCCACCAGAATCGCTACAATTATAAAGACCGCACTGAAATAGATATCTATTTGCTTGGATATCTTAAGGTCCTTCAGTTTCATCGTACACCTCTCCTTTGTTTGTAAATGGGTGATGGTGGAGCAACCTGATACAATTCGGTGAAGTTCTCAACCACTTGCCGCTCTGCCTCTCCGGTAATCAAATATCCAAACTTGTCCATGGAGTCGATCAGCTTCCTCACGATGTATTGCTGGTGGTTTGGCTTGTAATAGAACAACATATTGCTGCATACGACAAGATCGAAATTGCCAAATATACTCTCCTGCGGACAGGAATACCGGTTGTCCAACAAATCGTAGGTCGAAAATCCCACATGTTGCTTCAACCGGTCGCTTACCGTATAGGTATCGCCTGTCTTGATGAAAAAATCCTTCAAGTCCTTTACCCGGATCCTTTGGATTTCATCTTCCCGGTACTCTCCCTTGGTAGCTTGAAGCAACGCCGAGCCGGAGATATCCGTGGCAATGATACGGTAACGCAAGGGTCTCGATTTCCTTGTATGGATGTTTTCAACCAGCATTGCGATCGAATACGGTTCCTGCCCCGATGAACATCCCGCGGACCATATGCGCAACTCGCTGGCTTCTGGTTTTCCCTCCAGGAGACTTGGGAGAATCCATTGCTCCAGATGTGCGAATGTGAGGGGATTCCTAAAAAAATCGGTATGGGTGATATGCAATGATCGCAATAGTGCGCCAACTTCATCGGGGTTGTTCGAGAGATACTGGACATATTCGGATATATTGGTGACGTTTGCACATGCGAATCTTTTCTCCGCAACTTGCTTTAGGAACATATCGTCATACTTGGAGATATCCGAGCCATATGCGCTTGCCGCAATTTGAACAATTTCACCCAATTTGTCGTGCATCTGAGCTCCTTGGGCTACACTATAAAGCATAAGTGTCCATAACTTAAGGAAAATCTATTCCAATTTTCATTGATTCAACCAGAAAAAGTGACGAAATCTGGTTTTTATCGATAGAAAAAATTCCTGGGAATCGCTTCAGGATGGTGGTACTTGACCCCACGAGCCCTACTCCAATGGTGGATGGAACCTGTCGGGCACCATTCGTCGCAGGCAAAACACATTTCGCATGCATGCTGGAATTCCGGCTTCCGGTCCACCAGCTTGATATTGTCCACAGGACAAAGCTTCGCACAGATTCCGCAACCAGTACATGTACCATCGACAACAATACTCTTGTCGGTCAACGGTATTAGTTCATCGTAGTGCAACCGACTGTCATCCGGTTCGTGAGCACGAATCCTCAGCTCCCGCATCACGGCATTGTTGATCATGCCGTACATCGGTTTCATAACAAGGGAGAACAGGTTCTTGGGAATTGCGAACCGTGTCCTACGTCTTTGACGTATCATGGCAGAGATACGGTCCGTTTGTATTTTTGCCTTTCGGATTATGTCCTCGCTATTCCTGTTTATGGGAATCGGAATATGGTCATAATCCAGGTTGTTCATGGGAAGTCTCAGAGAATGCCCTGCATACAGTTTCCCGTTGCAGGATTCGACAATCTGCCTCAGTCGGTGCAACGAGGGGAGCGCATTGACGATTTCGTACCCCCCGCAATTGCAAACCGCAAAAAGAGTGACTTCCCCGAGGTTGTCTATCTTCCTGACAAATCTCTCGACAATCAACGGCAATCCCGACAGTGTGGCCATGTAGCAAGGGAAGACAATGCACATATCACCAGTATCGACATGAATTTTTTCCCCGTGCATGATGTTCGGAATCGAAATGGGGGCCGTTTCGAATTTTTCTGCGATCTGGTTTGCCAATATATAGGTATTTCCTGTCCCGGAGAAAAAATACACCGCCAATCCCATGGAAACCTTCCTCCCCCACTGCAATACCTTTAGTGTTAGCTATCCACCCTCGATATCAGTACGGCCGCCTCAACATGCGAAGTCTGCGGGTAGAGGTCGAACACCTGCAGTGCCTTCACCTTGAACCCCTTTTCGGCAAACTTCTTGCAGTCACGAGCCAACGTGACGCTGTCGCAGGAGACATAGACAACCGACAATGGTTTCCAACTGCAAATCGCACCGATTACCTTCGCATCCAATCCTGTCCTCGGCGGGTCCACGATCACAGTATCGACCTGTCGGTCCTTCTGCATCCTGACCCAGTGTTCAGCTGTCTGCGGGAAAAATTCGGTATGGGATAGATTTTTCTCAGCCAGCTGGAGGCATCGCTTGTCCCGCTCGACCGCTACGACTTGTCTGTCCGGACCTTCGAGAAAAGCTGCGAATGTACCGACTCCGGCGTATAGATCGACTATGGTCTTCCCCTCGACGTGGTTCTTCACAAAATCGACCATTGCCGGCAACACCTGTCTATTCGCCTGGAAGAATACATTGGAATCGGCCCATAGGGTCTTTCCCGCCACCTCGACTGCGACTTCCTGTGTACTGAGGGAGACTTTCGTATCACCGGCGAATGCCGGTACCTCTATCAAGGCATTGCGTTTTTGCCAAATTTCACTTTTCTGACGCATCTGTGCAGCTCTGAACAGCAAGGGGCGCTTCTCATCCAACAACCTGTTCAATGAATCGCACAAGATCGGACAGTGGCGGATATCGACGAGGTCATTGCTCTTGCGGCCCAGGAAACCCGCCTTCTTCTGTTCAAGATCCACATGGAACTTCACCCTGGTCCGATACCCCCAACCCTGAGCCGAAGCAACGGGATAGGTGGTGATGCCCTCGGCCTCGCTATCGATGTCGATGCCTCCGATACGCAACAGGTTCTCCTGAACAATCAAGGACTTCTGGACAGCTTGGGCTTCGGTAGTGGCATGCTGCATATCGCAACCACCGCACACTCCATAATGCGGGCAGGCGGGAACGACACGATCGGGCGATGCGGTGACGATCTCGACTACTTCCGCACGGGAGTAGTCTCCCTTGTCCTCAATCGTTTCGGCGAGAACCGTCTCACCCGGGAGCGCTCCCGTGACAAATATCGTTTTCCCTTCGTGACGGGCGAGGCCATCGCCCTTGGAGACCAATTTTTCAATTTCAAGTCGCAATTCCATGCTTTTCATACTCCTGTATAGCCGGCAAGCCGACAAAATTCATCAACGTAACTGGAGATGACATCCACACTCTGTTGCCAGAAGTCTTCAGTGGTAATATCACAACCGACAGATGCGGTTACCGCACAAGCGGTATCTTGCCCAGTCTGCAACAGCAACGCGTCGTACCTGGCTCCAAAATTTGTAGGATCGGCTTGTGCCAGACTATAGACACCAAGACCGAACAGTTGCCCGAAGGCATACGGGAAGTTGTAGAACGAGAGGTCGCTGCTATAGTAATGTCCCTTTACCGCCCACATGTAGGGATGCAAGGCCTGTTCATCCAAGGTATTGCCATAGCTGGCTTTCTGGGCATCCACCATCATAGCAGATAGTTGCCCTGCCATAATATCCCCCTCGACCCGTACGCGGAACAATTCCCGCTCGAAATAAAATCGGCTGAGGATATCGACGCAGGTTTGGGTCGCATCTTGCAGGAAGCTTTCGATCAACGCAAGCTGCTCTGGTTCCGAAGCTTCCTTGAGCGCCCCCTTGAAAATGATGAACTGGCTGAAGATCGAAGCGGTTTCGGCCAATGTCATGGGATAATGGCGAAGAAGCGCGGGCAAGTCGCTGGTGATCTGGTCGTGGTAGGCGTGTCCCAATTCATGGGCAATTGTCGAGACTCCGTCGAAACTATGGTCGAAATTGGCGAGGATTCGCGTCTCCTTCCGAAGCGGAAAGGACGTGCAGTACGCACCTCCGACTTTCCCGGCCCTGGGCTCGCAATCGATCCAGCCCTTTTCAAAGGCCTTTTCTGCAAAACTGCCCAAAGGCGGGTGGAAAGTGCTGAAGTTCTCCACAATAAACGCCCTGGCCTCGTCGTACGAATACCGTTTGTCCAGATCTCCGACCGGTGCGAACAGGTCGAAGAACGCCAGTTTCTGCAGACCGAGGCAATGTGCCTTCGCCCTCAGGTACCGACGGAATACCTCGAGATTCTTCTCGATGGTACCGATAAGTGCGGAGAGCACCGTATCGTCAATGCGCGCCTGCATGGTTGCACGCTGCAAGGGATCGCGATATCCCCGCCGTTTGTCTAGGGTGATGGTGGTTCCCTTCACCCCATTGATCGCATAGGCAAAGGCAACCTCGTGTTGTTTCCATACAGCCAGTTCGGCATCGAAGGCTTTCTTCCGGATAGACCGGTCGGCCTCGAAGGCGAGTGACCGCAACTGGATGACCGTCTTGCGTTCACCGGTCTGTGCATTCCAGAGCGTATCCGCATTCGATGAGACAGCTTCCTGCAACCGCCCCCACGCATCGGCACCACTTCGGTTCAAGTCGGCTGCCAAGGCTTCCTCGGCTTCGCCCATGGTGTGCTCCTGCTCCTCAAGCAACTCTTCAAGCACAAAATGGAATGGGGCGATCCGCCCGTCGTGTTTGATCGAATCGCGAACCGATTGCCGGTAGAGTGCCAAGGTGTTGATCACCTGGACATGGATTGCTTTGATAGCCAAATCGGCTTCCTCGACACGATTCAGGCCCCGCATTGCCACTTCATCGTTGGTATTCACTGTTACGAGTGCACTGGCATAGGCGTTGAGCGTCTCTATGGTATCGAGTGTGGTCTGGTAGGTTTCCAACAGGGCAAGCAACCACGTGGGGAAATCGGCATGCTGGGCATCGAGATCGCCAAGCTGGTTGCGGAGCTTGGCAACCAGTGGCACCAGGCTGGCCAGGTCGTGTTCGAATTCGGGACTCTCTATCGCGCCATATATGCTCTGCAGGTTCCAATGTGGCAACTTTTCCATTGTCTGTGCTCCTTGACTATGTGGACATACACGATAGTGTACGTGCTGACTCCAAGTGTGGTCAATGGTTAAAGCGAATCGGTCAGTCGCATTGAACGTTCTTGCAGGAGACGGGAATATTCGACTTTCAAGAAAGGAGACAAATGGGAATCCTCAATGGTTCTCAGCATATCGGGTAGGAGTAGTTCCACTTGCCTGAAGATGCGGAGAACAGCCTGGGACGGGACTCCAATGTGTTCACCGAAATGAATAAAATCCTTACGCAGCAATCTTCGCTTCTTGCCATTGAGCGTTAGGGCCGTTTCCTCCTGATCTTCAGGGAGGAGCAAGGTCGTGTTCAATAAATCGTATGCCGGAGAAAGGGTCCAGCCCCACGGCTGTTCAATGAGTGAAAAGTTCTTCAGATGCATATCGCTATTTGCAGTTATGAACGAAAATATGAGACGCATGAAAAATTCGGTGATATCCAGACCTGGCTGTACCGAGTATTTGCTTAGTATCGTCGCACACTTTTCATACGAACTTCGATATTTGTCTTCTGTCATCCTGCCTGAAAGCTGGCAGAAATCTTCCATGGCAATGTTTCCGACGATAGTTTGGTCCTGCCATTTCCTGTCGATACGCTTGCTTATATATGCCAGAGTCGAGTCGGGCAATCGGATCAAGGCAAACGGTACCGTAGACAATCCGAATACTTGCGCCAACCGCATGGTCGCAGCTTCACACTCCGGCAATTGGGGATAGGTTTCGGATCCCGGTTTCAGGATAAACCCTTGGGGCTTGCCCACCATGGTAAAGCGGAAGGACTCGGCATCCTGGCGTTCCATGTGAACCGATACTTTTTGCTGAACACCAGGAACGACTGCAGAGGCCTTGCCAATAGATTGCTCGACATATGCCGATAAGGACTTCTGGGTGATGGGTATTTCTGGAACGCTGTCGGTATGGAAGAATCCCAAGGCACACTTGTGGTGCCATCCATCCGGCCGATTTTCGGTCAAGGTCTTGCCACAATAGAGACATCGGCTGTTCATCTTGCCACCTTGTCATGGACAGATACGGCACCAATACAGTCTTTACACGCTGTCATGAGCAAGCCCATGCGGTCCCTGCGGTCCAGCTTCCAATTCGCACAGACGACTTCCAACAACCAACCCTCGGGAATAAGACCGTCGAAGAAGGGAAACAACGTACTACTGTGGTACGAATCTTCCCGCAATTTCATAGTAAGGCTTATTGGCTTGGACTCGGGGTCTTGAAGGTATCCGATCGAATAGGTGAAGATATACCCTTCATCCGTTTCCTGGAGAACACCCGCCTCCTGTCCGTCGTATTGGACTACAGCTTCACGAAGTAGTGTCATTGCCACCACCCTCCGACTCCGTTTGCTTTCGTTGTGCAGGTACGGGGCCTGCCTGCATACCGAACATGCCCAAGGCTTGGTTCACCTTGTCCAAACGTACGGTCGGTTTGTTCTGCTCCAGATCACGCACAAAACGAAGTCCCAATCCCGAACGGAAGGCAAACTCTTCTTGGGTAAGACCAGTTTGTCGTCTACGGAATTTAATGTATTCACCGATTGTCATCATATACCATTAATACACCTGACCGGGTATAATGTAAAGCATCTTTGCTATTTTTTATACCCGTTGTGGTATATTATTAGCGTAAACAGACTTTTTATACCCGATATGGTATAGTTTAGTACTATTTCCAACTGTGGTCAATGGTTCGAGCGAATCGGTGAGCCGCATCGACCGTTCCTGTAGGAAACTGGCATATCGTAAATATCGGTTATGGACGACACCACACTTACAGTGTCAGGAAAACCGGTACTTCGTGGCAGGTTCTCCTTGAGATCTTCAGGATTGATGGGGCCTAGGAAGTTCCAGGGGCAGGCACTCAATCCTATCGGATAATATCGGATAATATCGGATAACTCAAGGGATATTTCTGATATACTATGGTTAAGAGACCCAGTAGATACCCCGCGATAAGTAGTTTAAAAAATTCATCGAATAGTGATGTTCCACGACTGTTTATATGTCCTGGAAGATGTCAATGCAGATAATGATTGCTGGAAAACAAGACTCCAATTGTTATAAGACATATACCCTTTCATAGTTGCAAAAACTTAGACCAGATTCTCCCGTACGAATTTAGCCGATTCAGATGCCAACGCATCGAGATCGGGAACTTTCACGATATCTCTCCATACACCAATGTCCCGTCCTACCTATCCTCCTTGCATGACACATGGTTCCATCACCATGGGACCATCGAAACCGATATCATCCAACGCTTGCTTGATCTCAACCCATGGTATGCGACCTGTTCCGGGAGTCTTTCGATTGGTCTCTCCCAGATGGAAAGCTGCCAAGTAGGGTCCAACCCGACGGATAGCATCCCCGAACGAATCCTCTTCAATGTTCATGTGGAATGTATCGAGCAAAATACGGCAAGAAGGATGATCGACTTCTTGGACATAGGCCAATGCCTCATGACTGTCGTTCACCAAGAACTGTTCGAATCGATTGATGACTTCGACATTGAGTAAAACATTATGGTCGCCGGCATACGGGGCCAATACCGTAGGAGAGTGCAATACCATGATCGTCTGCAAGTTGTTTCAGATCGCATCGTTCCTGTGCTTTCATATGGACAATCGTCCCACCGTTCAGTTCGAGTTGGTCAAATCCCAATTTTCCCACTTTCTTGATGAAAGGGATAAAATCGACATCCCATTCGTGCGTCCAGAACGCATAGTAGATTCCTACCTTTCGCATAGCTCTCCTCCTTGACAGTTCGAGTAATTTGGAAACAGGCTTGCCCAAAATGCGGACAAGCCTGTTTCAACATAATGACATTAATGACGTTTTCAGTATAACCTAGAAGCTGAACTGACCTGCATTGTCTTTCGTGAAATCTGTTGGTGGTCCCATGATGACTGTTTTTCCGTCTTCCCAAACGGTAATCTTTCCGACATTCGGTACATCTTGGCCATCAACAGGTTTCTTTCCTTCCAACATTTCCTTTGCAAGATACACCGTCAGATAACCGAGCTTCGAGGGATCCCACAAGGTCGCCACGCGGAGCGAGCCATCTTCAAGATAAGGCTTCGAATCGGTCGGCAAAGCGGTTCCAACAACTGCGACCTTTTGTGCAGCACCCTTTTCCTGGACAGCCTGAGCAGCACCGAGAGGAGCAGGTGTGCTGACACCGACAACACCCTTGAGAGAAGGATAAGCCTTCAACAAGTCCAGCGTTTTCTGGTAGGCGATCTGCTGTTTCTCATCGGTGGGGACACGATCGGTGACTAGATTCAATTGGGGATACTGCGTTTTGGCATATGCCAAACCATGATCGATCCAACCGTTCAAATTGGCAGCTGAAAGTCCACCGGTAACGACTGCATAGTCTCCAGTATCACCCATCTCCTCGACCAATAAGTCCCAGATATGTTGGCCATACTCCTTGTCATCAATCTGGTGAATAGACAAATCGACGACACTCTGGTCGGCAGGGGTATCCCAGTCGAGGACGAGTATTCCAGCCTGTTTCGCTTTACGCAGAACAGGTGTCAAAGCAGCAGGGTCGTTGGGAGCGACAGCAATGGCATCGACTCCTTTTGCAATCAAATCTTCGATCATCCTGACCTGCTGGGCCGCGTCCGCAGTGGAAGGTCCGGTGTAGATGACATTCACGCCCAAGTCTTTACCAGCTTGCTTCGCACCGACTTCGGATGCATTGAAGTACGGAATTCCAACCAACTTCGGCATGACAACGATGGTGATTTCATCATCTTGTGCAGCTGTCTGGCCCTGCGCGAAAACAACAGAACCAACCATCAGAAGTGCCATGGTAAGGATTGTTGCTTTAAGTACCAGTTTCTTCATGTTTTTCTCCTTTTGAAAAATATTTCCAAACCCTAACAGGGTTTTCTCAAACCAAATTGCATCGCAAGTCAGCGAATCATGCGGTGACTACCTTCTTGCTTAACAACGCCTTCTCTTCCATCCTATTGTTCACGAAGTTGATGGTGAGCACGACGATGAGGATCATTCCCATGATGACATCGGTGATGAAGCGGTTCACTCCGAAAATATTTAGACCGCTCGAGATGACTTGGAGGATGAGCACCGAGACGACTGTCCCGAAGACCTTACCGAAACCACCGGAGATGTCGGTTCCGCCAAGGACCGCGGCCGCTACACTTTGCAAGAGGTAGGTATAGCCGTAGGACTCCTTGGCCGAGTTGTAACGCGAAGCCATGATGATGCCCGCGAATCCGGTGAGGATTCCCGAGTAGATGTAGAGCAGGAACAGGACCTTCTTGACATTGACTCCCGAGAATCGGGTTGCCGTTGGGTTGCATCCAATCATGTACACCTTAGCTCCGAAACTACTTCGTTGGAGAATGAAATAGGTGGCGATGATGACCAGTACAAATATAAGCAATGGCACCGGGATTCCAAGGATAGCGCTATTGCCGAACCACTGAAACATGTCAGGGAAGCCCGATATAGCCCCCCCCTTGGTGATGTTCAAGGCGATTCCCTCGAAGAGCGTCATGGTTCCCAAGGTCGCCAACATTGGAGTGATACCGATGTGAGCAACAATGAGGCCGTTGACAGCTCCACACGCGATGGAGCTGATAATGATCACCAGTACACCTATCACAACAGTCACAAGGGGTTGGACACCTAAATTGTTCAAAGCGACCAGGACAACTGCGCCGAGAATTGAGGATAAGGTCGCACTATAGGTGATGGAGAGGTTGATTCCGCCAGTGACCACAATGACCATCATCGCAAGGGCGAATATACCAAATTCGGGGAACTGGTAAGCCATGGACTGCAAGTTATAGACACTGAGAAACCGACCCGGAGAAAGGATCGACATGAGCAGAAATACACCAATAAGGAGCTGGAGGAGCACCAGCTCTTTTGTATCCAAGTGTACCTTCTTCACCAATCGACGCATCCGGTTCTCCTTCTGTGGCGCCCCTATCTGTTTGGTATTCTTCTGTATATCCTTGTTCATAGGTTGCTCCTCCGTATACCTTGTCTACGCTTGGCTTGTCGATTTTTGGACTACGCTGAGTCTTTTGAACGACGATTCGGATTCGTCTATATCAACCCTGATATTTTTCTTATCGTGCATACGCTTCTGGATGACATCGAAGCTGATGGATGTGATCAATACGACACCAACTACTATCTTCTGCCAGAAGGTGGGAATGTGCATGAGAATCAGTCCATTGTTGATGATACAAAAGAGAGAGACGCCTATGATGGTTCCTGACACCGAACCATAACCACCAAGGACACTAGCTCCACCAAGCACGACTGCCGCGATTACTTGGATCTCGAATCCGATGAAAGCGTTGGGGTCCACCTGTCGCATGATCGAAGTGTGCACGACTCCCGCGAGACCGATGAGGAAGCCTTCATAGGTGTAGATGAACAAGGTTATATTTTCGCTGTTCATACCAATACGTTCAGCCGAATCTCTGTTGCCGCCAATGGCGTAGATACCTCTGCCAATCATTGTGTATTTCAAGATGAACCAAGTGAGAGCTATAGCGAACAATAGGAAAAGGAATTGTATCGGGATACCTTGGATTCGGTCACTTCCCGCGACGGGAAATTGCCCGATGGTTACACGACCGAAGTCAATGAAATTCTGGGGGATGCCGGTGATCCAGTTCCCGTTGGTGAGGTAGAGGACCAATCCGAATATCACACTCATAGTTCCCAACGTGGCAACGATGGGTGGAATTTTGAGTTTAGCTATCAGCAAACCATTAATCAGTCCCATAAGTGATCCTGCGACAACTCCCACCAGGAAGATGAGGAAGATATTGGATGAGTAGTCGACCATGAACCGACCGATAATCACTGTTACCGCAGAAATGACCGATGCAATCGAGACATCGATACCGCCGGTGAGTAACACCAGGAGCATTCCCATCGACATGATACCTAAAACGATATTGCTCTTCACCACATCCAGAAGATTGCCAAAGGTGAGAAACGAGCTGTTGAAAGCCGAAATAATGATGGAAATTACCACCAGGATTGCTAGGATGCCCATTTCCTTGCTCCGTTTGATTTGTGAAAAAATGTTGTTCATCTTACAAAGCCTCTTTCATGATTTCTTCTTGAGTGAGGTTCTTGCCATCCAAAATCGCTGCAATCTTTCCCCGCCGCATTACGAGTACCCGGTCTCCTATCGCCAATATCTCTGGAAGCTCCGAAGAGATGACGATAATGGACATGCCTTGTTCGGAGAGATCTCTGAGCAGTTGGTGGATGTCTGCTTTGGCGCCGATATCGATGCCGTTGGTAGGTTCGTCAACAATCAGCACCTTAGGATCGGTAGCGAGCCATTTGGATAACACAACCCGTTGTTGGTTGCCTCCTGAAAGCTTGGATGCAATCATATTGGGTATATTGGGCCTGATGTGCATCTCTTCGATCCACTTCTCCACCAGTTTATTCTGTGCCTCCTTTTCAATCAAACCATGTCTACTGGAGATTTGCTTGAGTACAGTCAGACAGATATTGTCGCTCATAGTCTTCTTGAGGATGAGCCCTTCGGTAAGTCGGTTCTCTGGGATGTAGGAGATGCCATGTTGGACTGCCTGTTCGGGGGCGTTCACCTGAAGTCTCTTGCCCTCGAGGATCAGTTCGCCGCTATCGCTTGGGTTGAGTCCGAAGATGGCTTGGGCCAACTCTGACCGGCCAGCTCCAACGAGACCGGTGATACCAAGAATTTCACCTCGGTGGAGGGTGAAGGAGATGTCTTTGAAGTTACCTGCCTTGCTGAGGTTACGTACTTCGAAGATCGGGTCGACCAAAGTCCGCTTTTCGAAAATTTTATATTCGATTTTGCGTCCGACCATTAGGGAAATAAGCCGATCGTCATCAAGTTCATCTTCGCCGAATGTTCCGACGTACTTTCCGTCTCTGAGAATGGAGAAGCGGTCAGAAATTGCGAACAGTTCGTCCAACTTGTGGCTAATGAAGAGGATGGATATCCCTTGCTCCTTCAGGTTCCTGATGATGGAGAAGAGTGATTCAACCTCCCCACGTGAGAGTGCACTGGTCGGTTCATCCATGACGATTAGTTTTGCGTCGTTCACCAATGCCCGGGCAATGGCCACAAGTTGTTGTTTGGCGACCGAAAGCTCGGAGAGTGTCTTGGAGAGGGGTATCTTTAATCCTAGTTTGGCCAGTGCAGATCGAGCTATTTGGTTTGTTTCACGCCAATTAACAATCTTCTTCCGTTTTTCGACCCGCGATACCATTGCGATGTTCTCGGCAACGGAGAGGTTTGGGAATAGTGAGAAATCCTGATAGATGACAGCAATACCACGTTTCAGTGAATCCAAGGGGGTGATTGTCTTTTGGACCACTCCATCGATGATGATCTCAGCTCCTTCATCCGGTTGGTAGACTCCCGACAGAATCTTGATGAGGGTCGACTTCCCCGCCCCGTTTTCACCGATGAGTGCATGTATCTCGCCGTATTCGACTTCAAGATCGATGTTTTTCAATGCTTTCACACCGGGAAACGTCTTGGAAACATTGTGCATTCTCAAGAACATATTCTGTGCCATAGCTGTGGTCCTCCCTGGCAGCGTGACCCCAGGCTTGTGTTGCTGCTCTATTGGTCATGATCCCGCACCTATAGCTTAAATGGTATGGGAGAATATACCATGCACATAATTTGGTGATTGTATGCACAAAATTTATGATGTCGGAGAGGGTTATTCCAGGAAGTCCAAATCAGTTTCGATCTCCCTACCATTCCACCTCGAGGGAGAGACTCCAGACTTTTTCTTGAAGAATCGGGAGAAGTAGTATGGGTTATCGAAAGCGAGTTTGAACGAGACTTCCTTTACGGTGAGATTCCCCTCAGATAGCAATTCTTTGGCTTTATTAAGCTTCATCTGAAGAAAATACTGGTAAGGTGACAAGTCCGAATACTTCTTGAAGATGTCGCGGAAGGTTGTGTATGAGACGTTCATCGAACAGGCCATGGATTCAATATCCAAAGTAGAATAAAGATGTTCTTGGAATTTGATTTTCGCGTGCTCGATCAGTTCAAGTTCATGCTCGTGAAGTTGTGAATCCTGTTGTGTCTGGTAGTTGATTTTAGCCAACAGTACCATGATATCCGAACCAAGTACGTGTTGGAAACCTGCCCTTTGTTCCTTTGCTATCTCCACCAATTCGGTGAATATTCCGACAAAGCCTTCCCGAAGTCCGACATCTTTGATTACGTTATCGTCAGAGAAGTAACCCAATCGTTGCAAATCCTCGGGATATTCACCCTTGAAGCCCACAACGTACTCGGTCCAACTGGAGTTGTCGTCGGGTCCGTACCAATAGCGGATTCCGGGGACAAGGGTAATGATAGTACCTGGCACGATACGGTGTTTCTTCCCTTTATAGCTGAACCATCCGGTCCCTTGGGTGATGTAGATGCATTGGAATTCATGGCGCAAGGTCCCCTCTTCCCAAGGCTTACCAATACCCTTCCAGTGTTCCTGCCATACTTCGCGATAATTCTCGTCCGGCTCCATGCGTAGGTTTCCCACTTTGGTGCAGAATATTTTCCAAGCCTCATCACGGGTACCATACGTTAAATAGGTAAAGAACTGACTACCTGACATGCTTTCTATCTTATAAACGACTACTTCGAATTTGCAAGAAAAACACAAGAAAGCTTATTGACTGGAGAATTACATCATCATTCATATTGTTGCTATACAATTTTTCCGAAGGTATAACAGACGTAATTTCTTCCTGTAAAAATTGAAAAGTATCCCCACCCCGGGGCACGCCCTGGACCCCGGATACTTCACCCCCTCTGCCGCGCCCCAAGGAGCGAGGTATGGATCCTTGCGTTGCCTGCACCCGCTCGGGAGAGTAACCATTGAAAGTTAATCCACTCTTGTACCCCATAATGGGGTACCATCACCAACACCATAGGTTTATTAATAGCATATACCCTTTGTGGTATTATGGTTTAAAGATCCAACCGATATTCCGCGATCTTGTTTATCAATGTCCTGCGGGAGATACCCAACTCCTCTGCGGCACGGGTCCGATTCCCTTCCCACCGGTGCAAGGCCCGGATGATAGCCTCAACTTCAAGTTCCTTGAGACTGCGCGCCTCGCCATTGTCTTCCTGAGCTATCAAAGTACTGTTGGATTGTCCCATATCTGTACCTGGCCGGGAGATACTGGCCCGCAATTCCAGGACATCGGGTTTGATCACCGGTCCGTCGGCGAAAATAACCGCACGTTCAAGGATATTCTCCAATTCGCGGACATTGCCGTAGAACGGATGGGCTTTCAGTGCGTCGATCGCTTCGGGAGACAGACCTTCGACACGGTGCCCCATCTGGCGGTTGAGCTTGTTGAGTATGACCCCGGCGAGCAGGGGAATATCCTCCCTGCGGTCCCGCAAAGGGGGCAATTCGATACGTACCACATTGAGCCGATAGAAGAGGTCCTCGCGGAAAGAACCCTCATGGACCATCTCCTCGAGCTTCTTGTTCGTCGCGGCGATGATACGGGCATTGATCGGAATAGGAGATGTCCCGCCCAATCGGGTGATCTTGCGCTCCTGGAGCACACGCAGCATCTTCACCTGCAGCGTCATCGGCATATCCCCGATTTCATCGAGGAACAACGTACCGCCGCTTGCCAGCTCGAACATGCCGATCTTGCGACCTACCGCACCGGTGAATGCACCCTTTTCATAGCCGAACAACTCGCTTTCCAACAGGTTTTCCGGTACACCTCCGATATTGATGGCGACAAACGGCCCCTCAGCAAGCGCGGAGACTCCATGGATCTGTCGGGCTACGACCTCCTTGCCGGTTCCACTCTCCCCGGTCACCAGCACAGTCGCCGGCGAGTCGGCTATGCGGGAAATGATCTCCCGAATCTTACACATGGGAGGAGACTCTCCGATAAGACCCTCGTCGATTCCCTCGGTCGAGCGTGTCTTGGTCTCCACAAGGGTCCGCAACTGCTGGACTTCCATAAGTTTGCGTAACCGTATGGTCAGCTCCTCGGGATCGAAGGGCTTGACGATATAGTCCTGGGCCCCCTCTTTCAAAGCGGTGACCGCATCGTGGATCTCACCATGTGCACTGATCATGATGACGGGCATGCGGAACCCCTCCTGGCGTATCCACCGGATCAAGCTGATGCCGTCCATACCGGGCATCTTCAGATCGACCAGGCAGGCATCGTAGTGGTGCTCGCGGAGCTGTCGTTGGGCAGAAAGCCCGTTCTCGGCACCATCGCTCTCGAGTCCTTCAAGACCCAGGTATTTGCGCATCAATTCACGGATATTGTATTCATCGTCGACAATCAGGATTCTCATTGGTTTCCCCTATACATGCACCGACGGAAGGATGACTTCGGCAACCGTACCACCGCCTTCCCGTGCGTAGAGCTTCAGGTTCCCACCACGGGCACGGACGAACTGGCGGCAGATTGCCAAACCGATTCCGGAACCATGGATCTTTGTGGTGAAGAACGGGTCGAATATCTTTTCCAGGTTTTGCTCGGGGATTCCTTCCCCGCGATCACGCACAGCGATATGTATCGAATGCCGCTTGTCCCGGCTGACTTCCACTTCCACTTCGGGATCGCAATCGGTGCAACTTTCGAGCGCGTTCTTGATCAGGTTCTCGAACACCGAACGGGCACGGTCGGAATCGAAATGGATATAGGCATGGTGCAACGAACCGGGAGCGAACTTCAGCTTTCCCTGGAACGTATGTTGCAACGATTCCAGCAGGGCAACGATATCGAGTTTCTCGGGCATACCCACGGGATTGCGCAGGAAATCGGAGACCTTGTTGGTCAACTGGGTCAGCCGCTGCACTTCCTGGTCGACAACCATGAGGTCTTCCTTGGCCGATACCGGCAAGGTCTTCTTCAACAATGCCATCTGCAAGGTTATCGCACTCAACGGATTCTTTATCTCATGTGCCAGCGTACGGGCGGCCTCACCGAGATTTACCAGACTCTCCTGTTTCGCCAAGGTCTCCCGGTACTTGCGGTTGTTGCGATAGATGCTGTAGACCAACAGGTGGAAGGCCAGCAGACCAAGTACCGCCGCCGCGCTGAAGATACGTACGAGCATGACCTTGCGGAAATAATCCTGGCCGTCGAAAAGGATGTAGAGGACATCGGGGAACGTCAAGGGCGATGGAAGGAAGCCGTCTTCCTCCAGCATGATATCGCCGGTCTCCACCTGGATGGTGAGGCGGCTGAAGCGGATGTATTCGATCATGCCGGTATCCTTGTTGTAGGTTGCCACCCCCTGGTTCCATTGGTTCGCATTCCTATTTCGCCAAATGATGTTGAAACGTTCAAGCGGCAAGGTATTGGGCACCGAACCGAGACCGAGCATGAGCCGTCCGGCGTTGGAGTAGACGCCGATTCCCCGTACATTTCCTTCCCGCATGGCCTCCAATGCCCGCGAGTGCTCCTCCTGCAACAGCAGCAGGGTCGAGGATGCGAATCCACGCTCTGCCTCGAACTGCATGAGGGTGTTCTCCTTCTCGATTATCAATTGCGAGAGGAACAGCACCAGGGTAACCAGCAATACGAAGAGGAATAGGAGTCCTCCGACAACGAAAATCTGTTCCTTGCCCTCTACGAAGGACCACCGCCTTGCACTACTCATAGTTCAACGCCTCGATTGGATCTAGTCTGGAGGCCTTCATGGCAGGATACCACCCGAAGAATACGCCGACGAGGGTTGAGAATCCGGCAGCGAACAGGAACGAAGCATAGGAGATATAGAGGTTCCAACCGACAATATCGGCCACGAGCCAGCTCAGCAATGTTCCAAGACCTATGCCTATGATACCACCAGTTATGGTAAGGACGATAGCCTCGGTAATGAATTGTCCCATAATTGTCCACGGGGAGGCTCCCATCGCCTTGCGCACCCCGATTTCACGGGTACGCTCCGCGACCGAGACCAGCATGATGTTCATGATACCGATTCCACCGACCAGAAGCGAAATGGCTGCGATTGCGGCCAAGAACGAGCTGAAGGTGCCGGTGATCTGCTCGGCCATATCGGCCAGGCTAGCCGGGGAGAATACACGGTAGGCGTCGGACCCCACAGTCGCATCGAGGTATTCGGTGATCGCATCCGAAACCGCGAGGGCATCGGCACCATCGGCCACCCGGACCACATACGAACCGACAATGGTGGGTTTTATATAGCGTTGCGCATAGGTGTTGTAGGGGATGAATACGCTTCCGTTGAACTGGAGGTTGAACGAGGCATCTTTCTCCTGCATGACGGCGACCACCTGGTAGCTCTTGGCTTGGTTGCGGAAGATGCTCACATACTCACCGATTGCGTTGCCGTCGGGAAACAGTTCCTCTGCGACATCGGAGCCCAACACCACCACCTGGCGGTTGGCCATATTGTCGGAAAGTGTGAAGAAGGCCCCCTCCGAAACTTCATAATCGAGAATCTCGGCATACGTGGAGAGTACTCCCGTAACAGAAGCAGATAGGGAGTTTTGCCCGATACGGATAGTCGCGGTACTGGAGTTGACCGGCAGGACCGTCTTGATATCGGAGACATTGGCAACGAGTCGTTCACCGAAATCCTCGGTGAATTCGTTGGCGGCCTTTTCGGAACGGATGGGAAATATCGTTACCATCTCCAGCCCACCCTCCACGATTGTCTGGGTGATGCTCTTGGTTGCGCTTTGCCCCAGGGTGAGGATTGCTATGACCGAGGCGACACCGATGACAATCCCGAGTAGGGAAAGCAGCGTGCGCATCTTGCTCGCCATCATGTCCTTCAATGCCAGTTTAATGTTTTCCCAGATCATCTACCCCTCCAAATGGCCGTCGCGGACATGGACCTGCCGACGTGCACGCATGGCGATATCATGGTCATGGGTAACCAGGATTACGGTCCGACCTTCGGCATTCAACTCTTCGAACAGTTCCATGATCTGCCGTCCGGTATGGGTATCGAGCGCTCCGGTAGGTTCGTCGGCCAATAGGATGGACGGGTTGTTCACCAATGCGCGGGCAACCGCGACACGTTGTTTCTGTCCACCGGAGAGTTCATTGGGCCGATGCTTCATGCGGTCAGCCAATCCAACCCGTTCCAGGGCCGACTTGGCCCGCTCGCGCCGCTCCTTCACACTTACACCCGCGTAGAGCAAGGGTGTCATGACATTTTCCAACGCGTTGATCTTTCCCAACAAGTTGAATTGCTGGAACACGAATCCGACCTTCTGGTTGCGGATATAGGCAAGCTCGGCCTCGCTCATGCCGAGAGTCTCCTCGCCGTCGATCTGGATGATGCCGTCTGTCGGTGTATCGAGACACCCGATCAGATTCATGAGGGTCGTCTTTCCAGATCCCGAAGGCCCGGTTATGGCGGTGAACTCACCCTCTTCAATAGAGAGTGTCACACCATCTAGGGCCTTGACGACAAACTCGCCCATCAGGAAGTAGCGGCGCACGTCGTACAGGGAAATTACTGCTTGTGCCATAGTATTGCTCCCTACAATGAGGTCCGCAGACCGGCACCACCACCGCTGCCCTGCATAGGTGTCGCTCCAGGTATTCCGATATTGAACATGCTGTTCGTGGTGGTTCCCATCAATACGACATCGCCTGCTTTCAGATTTCCCGAAAGAATTTCACTCATTCCTTCACCCAAGTATTTGGTGGTCACCTCTACCGAGACGGGATTTCCGTCGGCACCTTTTTTCCGCACGGTATCGGAACCGCGTCGATTGGATACTATAGCCGAAGTCGGGAGCACCAACATCCTCTTCACTTCGTCGGCACTTATTGTTCCGGCGAATGTGAAGCCGGGAGCCAGCGCGGTTGGAGGATCCTCAATGACAATCTCGACATCCAGGACACCGATTCCCTGGCTGGTGGTGCGTCCGAGCATGGGGATGTAGGTGACGGTCGCATCGATCGTCTTTCCAGGAATGGAATCGAAGGTCAATTCTGCCGTCATACCCGTCTGGACGCTCTGGATATCGATCTCATCGATTTCGACGGTAGCTTTGAGCTTGCTGCGGTCGATGATGACCATGGCCGCATCGCCGGCTTCGAAGTAATCGCCTTCATCCACCGAGACCGATGCCACCACTCCATCGAAATTCGCATAGGCTTTCGTGTAGTCGAGATTGTTGACTGCCATGGTCTTCTGCATCTCCAGCAATTCGAGCTGGCGCACCGAGCCTTGCAGTTTCGCCTCCTCTATCTGCGATTCGATATTCGCCAAGGTATAGGATTGGGAGGTGTCGTCTATGGTCGCCAACAGGTCGCCTTTCTTCACCCGCACACCCTCCTCAACAAAGACACCGGTAACGGCACCGGTCGATCGGAAGACCACCTTCTGGGTCTGGAAGGCCTCGACGTTTCCGCTAATGTCGATGGTCTGGGAAAATTCGATTTCCCGTACCGTGGTCTCTTGGGTAGCCGCGGTTGCTTGCTGCGCAGCCAACTTGTCGGCACTGGTGAACGGCATACGGCCGTTGGTCTTGTAGAACTGGTAGGTGAAGACAGCAATGCCGAGCATTGCGACAACCACGACCCAAGTAATGAGTCGTTTGATCCGTTTTTTTCGCAACTTCTTCTTCAGGTTGGACCTGACCCTATCTTCGGTACTGTTGTTGGGATTCGCATTCGAATTCGTATTGGGACTCATGATGGTGTATCCTCTCTTAGATTACAGTTGCAGGGCTTTCGCCCGGTTTTCAAGAACCAACGCCTCAAGTGCGTATATGGTGCGCTCATAGGTGGTCAATTCGACATTCAAACGGGCATGGTCGACTTCGGTTTGGGTTGTCAATCCCTTTGCGAACGCTTGGAGGGCCTCGTCCAACACCTGTTTGCGATAGGTTGCGGTCTGTTCGAACTGTCCGGTCTCCAGCCGATGGTTGAGGATATCGGATTGGAGTTGGTTGGCGTTGATCTGATAGTCCAACATGGCTTCCTGATAGTCGATACCAGCAATGGCGACAGTATTTTGCAAGCTTTGGATCTCCAATACGTCGCTGGCGACGGTCGGATTGTTCCTCCAACTGCCGCTGATTGTGAGCGAGGGAGTGACTGACCCGGTATCGGAGATACCCAGGTTCACAGAGGCTCCTGTGGTGAAGTTGTTCGCGCTATAGGCTGCCTGGGCATTCATCTGGTAGTTTAGGGTAGCAGTGGTCGTTTCCGTATAGGAGAGGCCCGTGCTTCCGCCCACAGTAAGGCTCGGCACCGTACGCGAATTTCCCGATATGACTGTACTCCGTTGCCGCAAGGCCAGTTCCTCTTTCGCAATTTCCAGTTCGAGCGCAGCGGTGATCACCGAGGTGTCACCAGTTGGCATGAAGGTGAAGGAGAGGTCGGCTTTCCTGATTGAACCGACACCGTCCCACTCCAAACCGGTCAGTTGCGTGTATTGGGTCTTTGCCATGGCAAACTTCTGTTGGATCGAGGACCTGGTGTTTTCCAACTTGGCCAACTCCAGCTCCATGCTCCGGTAGGTAGTGGATCCGACAGCAGTAGTCTTCAGTTTCAATGCATTTTCTATCTTCGTCGTCTGGATAAGAATATCCTTTTCGGCATTGAGCAGGTTCATTTCGTAGGTGACTATCTCCGAAATCTTGTTGTAGATGGAGGATTCGAAGTCATAGATGCGTTGGCGGTAGGTCTGGTCAATCTCGAGCTTCTGCTTGGCCAACTTCAGATCGCTGAGGATATCACCGGAATCGCCGAATGAAATCGTATGCGAAATCCCAACGCTCGGATCGGCGCTCCAGAAATTGTCGTTGGTCAACGACCGGCTGATCGAGGTGGCTCCCACGGTAATCCTGGTCTTTCCATCGTTCGGCAAGGTAATGACAACAGAGGGACTTAACACCAGACTCTCTTTTTTCTCTGTTATAGAATACGAATAATCCCTATAGGAGAGATCTCCCGCGACTTCGATACCGGTCGTCTCCTGCACTTCGCCCATGGCTACCGACAGGTCGCTGTTCTGTTTGCTCAACTCTATCAACTGGATCGTGCTGCTGTTCTTCTTTGCCTGACCTACAATCGTATCCAAATCCGCGGCACCCAACGATGCCAATGCAAGCAGACAGATACCGATCAGACCGACGAGTCGTATGTTTCCCATTTGTTTCCCTTTACCATCTGTTATCAGGTATTTTCCACATTCATGCAGATAGTATGCCAATCACCTCGTATCGTCGACTTTGTCTGGTAAAAAAACACACAATCAACACAATACTGGTGGTCGAAGTCCGTTTCGGTTTCCTGTGAAGAACTTTCACACCAAATCAGGGCTACACCTGCTGTGCAAGCTCTTCCACTGCATTCGGGATGTGAAAATTTTTCACACTACTGCAGAATCTACAGCAGGTGTTCTCCACCGTCAACCACTATCGTCTGGCCTGTGATCGAATCGTTCTCGAACAGGAATACAACCGCATCCACCACATCCTCGGGTGATGCCAATTTGCCCAATGGCAACCGCTTCTCCAATTCGGTAAAATAGGCTTCATCGGCTTGGACTGCCGGTAGGACAGCCCCCGGAGCCACGGCATTTACCCGTACCAGCGGAGCCAGGGATACCCCAAGTATTCGTGACTGGCCTTCGAGTGCAGATTTTGCGCAGTAGTACGATGGCCGGCTACCAGTCGGTCGACGGACTCCAGTGTCGGTGATATTCACCACGCAGGCGGGTGATTCGGACGCAACAGTCTTGCGAAACCGATACAAGGCCTTCGAAAGGAAAAACGGGGCACGTTGGTGCAGGTCCTGGTCGAGTTGCCAATCCGCCTCTCCGACATCCACGATCCCGATTGCACGGAACACGGAGGCACAGTTGACCAAGCCATCCCAGTGCCCGAAGTGTTGCACAGCAGCCGCGGCGAGGGCTTCGATACCCTCCATGCCCGTCAGATCGGCGGCTTGGCGAAACGCAGTCCCTCCCCGTTCCTGTATGAGGGCAACGGTTTTGTCGGCACTTCCTGTTTGGGTATAGCAGTGCACGACCACCTTGGCACCACGCGCAGCGAGTGCGAGGGCGACCATGCGTCCTAGCCGGTCGGAGGCTCCGGTGACCACCACCACAGATTCTGGCAATTTCATATGGTGACTATAGGCCACAATCGTCGGTTTGTCGATTGCCGACAGGCGATGTATATTGTATATGGCACGTCACAACCAGGTGACGGCCTATGAGGTGTACATGACAGAAAAAGATTCGGAATGCCAGGACAAACAGAAGCCCAATCAGATGGGCAAGAACAAACCTTGCCCAGAGAAAGAGCCGGGTATCCACAAGGACAATGGGAAATTCTCGTTTTTCGGAAAACGCTTCAAGTTCTCGTTCTGGTATTTCATCTTCATCATTCTTGCGATGATGATGATCAACACGTATCTGATGCGCAACACGAATGTGACTGCGGTCGATTACAACCAGTTCAAGAACATGATCCGGTCCGGCCAGATCGTGCGGGTCGAGATACAGGAGAACAAGTATGTCGGGTACACCATAAGCCGTGAGCAAGTGGTGAATACCGTACAGACCACAGGCTTGCGGGGATTGACCCAACAGGCGCCTGATATTCAATCCTTCTCCACCTATGCACTGGATGACCCGACGTTCATACCGTTGCTGGATGCAGCCGGAATCGAATATTATGCAACAGCTCCAGCGACTCCGAGCCTCTTTTCGTCCCTGCTCAGCTATCTGCTTCCCATGCTGATCTTCCTTGCGATCTGGCGCTTTGTGTTCGCCAAGATGGGACAGGGAGGTGGACAGGGCGTCCTCTCCTTCAACCAGAACAAGGCAAAGATTGTTGCCGAGGGTGATACCGGGGTGCGGTTCAAGGATGTGGCGGGTGCCGATGAGAGCAAGCTCGAACTGGAAGAGGTGGTCGACTTCCTGAAGAATCCGGACAAGTATACGGAAATCGGCGGCAAGATTCCCAAGGGCGTGCTGTTGGTCGGTCCCCCTGGAACCGGAAAGACCCTGTTGGCAAAGGCCGTGGCCGGTGAAGCGGGAGTTCCGTTCTTCCGCATGAGCGGCGCCGATTTTGTCGAGATGTTCGTCGGTGTCGGTGCGGCCCGTGTGCGTGATTTGTTCAGGCAGGCACGGGAGAAATCGCCCTGCATCATATTCATCGACGAAATCGATGCGATCGGTCGTACCAGAAGCCAAGCGGGTTTCGGCGGCAACGATGAGCGCGAACAGACGCTCAACCAGCTGTTGGTCGAAATGGATGGGTTCGATTCGCGTACCGGCGTCATCATTATCGCAGCCACCAACCGTCCCGAAATACTTGACCAGGCATTGCTGAGACCTGGCCGTTTCGACCGTCAGGTGCTGGTGGACAAACCCGATTTGGATGGTAGGTTGGCAATCCTGAAGATCCATACGAAGGGTATCAAGATAGCGGCTGGCGTAGACTTGCGTAAAATCGCACAGTCTGCCGCGGGCCTTGCCGGAGCAGACCTCGCCAACATCGCCAACGAAGCGGCACTCATGGCCGTCCGTTCCGGAAGGAAGACGGTCAACCAATCCGACTTCGAGGAAGCGATCGAGAAATCTGTTGCCGGTTTGCAGCGCAAGAGCCGGATTCTCACCGATGACGAGCGCAAGAAGGTCGCGTATCACGAGACGGGACATGCGCTCACCGCCTATACTACTAAGGGTGCGCCTCCGGTTTCCAAGATATCGATCATTCCCCGCGGACTTGGAGCCCTCGGATATACGTTGCAGTATCCCACGGAGGACCGGTTCCTCATGAGCGAAAGCGAGTTGCTTGGAAATATCGATACTCTCATGGGAGGCAGGGCAGCCGAGGAACTCATATTCGGAGAGATTTCCACGGGTGCCGGAAACGATATCAGCCGGGCGAGCGACATGGTACGGCGGATGATCACAGAATTCGGTATGAGCGAGCGCTACAGGAACATAACGCTACCCTCCACGACCAGCCAAGGGTTGGGTGGTGCCCGCGAATATTCGGAAGTCGCCCAGGAATATATCGACAGCGAGACGGCTCGGATCGTGAACGAACGCTACAAGACGGTCCTGGAGAAATTGGGGAAAAATCGGGAGGTCTTGGAAAAGATCACGGCAATTCTCCTGGAGAAAGAAGTTATCGACGGAGAGGAGTTCCAAACGCTTGCACAAAATGGTGTTGTTGCGTAATCTATACCACTATGATTCGCAAACCTATTGAAGATGATTTTTTACGTTCCCATATACAATCCCTTCCCGAAGATGGAAGGGATGTTTTCCTGTTGAACGACGGTTCTATCCGTGCGGTTGTGCTGCAGGGAACTGGTGTTGTCAACCAGATGCGCGCAAACCACGATCTGGGGATCCTGGAAACCTTGGTACTCGGCCATGGCTATCTAGCCGGCGGCCTGTTGGCCTCTACTGTGAAAGGTGACGACCGCGTGCAACTCTCCATAGAGTGCGGGGGCCCGATCAAGGGTGTCTATATCGAGGCCTGGGCTATCGGTGCTGTCAGGGGATATTTGAAGGAAGTTCCCATTCCCATCGAGAAACCGCTGGAAAGTTTCGATCTCTCACCGTTCTTCGGTCCCGGTTTCCTTACCGTGACGAAATTGCTGGAAGGAAAGAAGTCTCCGTTCACAGGTCAGGTGATGCTCCAACACGGCAGTATCGCCAAGGATTTGGCCGAATATTTCCTTATTTCCGAACAGACCCCGTCGGTGGTCTCCCTGAGCATCCAGTTCGACCGGGAAGGTCGTGTGGTGGGTGCCGGGGGCCTTTTCCTCCAGAATCTGCCCGGTTCGGACGATGCCCAACTGGAAGAATTGGAAATGACCTGTGCGAACATGCCTTCGCTTGGAAAATACCTGTCGGAAGGAAAGTCCGGTGCGGACTTCGTGGAAGAGGTGTTTGCCGCTTCCGATCCGCGCCATTTGGAGCATTTGCCATATGGCTTCTCATGTCCGTGCGACCGCAAGCGGTTCGCCGATTATCTCCGATCACTTCCGCAGGATGAAAGGACAGCTATCCTGGCAGAGGGTCCGTTCCCCTTGGAACTGCATTGTTTCAATTGTGGATCCGTGTACCCTTTCGGAAAAGACGAATTGGACACATTATTGCAGTAAGGAGTCCTTATGATATACTTTGCGGCTGCTGCCGCCAACCAGAACGACATGGTCGCCCAAGAGGCAAAAGATGCCGGCGCTACCGAAGTTCATCTGGTCAATGCCGGTGTGGAGTTCGAGGCAGACCTCGTCACCGCCTACCGCTTTTGTTTGCAGACACGGATCTCGACCCGTCTCATGCTGGGCATTGCCCAGGATGACGAGTTGTTCGGTCCCGATGAATTCTACGAATCCTCCATGCAAATACCTTGGGAAACCTGGCTTGATCCGACGAAGACGTTCACCGTCACGGTAACAGCCATGAACTGTCCGTGGTTGAAGAAGACCACGTTCGGGGCAATCAGACTCAAGGATGCTATTGTGGATCGGCTCAAGGAGCGGTACGAGGGCGAGCGTCCGACGGTCGAATTCGACAATCCCGATGTGACGTTCCATGTCCACTTCGAACACGATGCAGTCACCTGGTATCTCGATTTCTCGGGCAAGTCGTTGCACAAGCGCGGCTACCGTGAAGGCGATACCGGTGCGGTCCTCAAGGAAAACCTCGCCTCTGCGGTATTGGTTCGAAGCGATTGGTACAAGACTGTGCTTGACGGCGCTCCAGCCCTGTTGCTCGATCCGTTCTGCGGTTCCGGTACGATCCCCATCGAAGCGGCCCTCATGGCTACCGATACAGCCCCGGGACTGCTGGACAACAACCGATTCGCGTTCCTCAAGCTCGACATGCACGATCCCGATATCTGGGAAGAGGTGCTTGACGAGGCCTACGAGAGACAAAAGATCGGTATGCAGCGGAATATCAGGATCATCGGGTGGGACAACGATCCCGAAGCGATCCGATTGTGCCGGCTCCATGCCAAGCATGCCGGGCTCGAGAGTGTGCTTTCGTTCGAGGTCAAGGATTTCACCTCGATCACCGAGGAAGATGTTCCCGAAGGGATCAACTTTGCCGTTACCGATCCTCCGTATGGAGTTCGCATGGCCAGTGGAGATTCCATTGAGGCTCTGTATCTCTCGTTGGGAACGCAGTTCAACACGCTGTTTCCAGGTTGGCGGGTAAGCATCCTGTGCGGAGACAAGGAACTACTCAGCTATGTCGACATGAAGCCCGACAGGACCAACTCCTTGTACAACGGCCCGCTCGAGGCACAGTTGGCTCACTATCTCGTGTTCACCCGCGAACAACGGCAGGAGATGATAGACAAGGCTGTCCAACGCAAGAAGGATCGTCTTGCGCAACCGCTCACGCCGGGCGCCGAGATGGCTTTCAACCGCTTGAAGAAGAACCTCTCGCGGATTAAACCGCTCATGGAAGCCGAAGGTGTGACTTCGTATCGCATCTACGATGCCGATATGCCCGAATACTCTGCCGCCATCGACTGGTATGAGGGCAAGTACCTGCATTTGCAGGAGTATGCTCCTCCGGCGACCATTGATCCGGATGATGCCGAACGGCGCCTTGAGGAACTGATCGATGCGACCGAGCGTGCGCTGGGAATCGAGCGAGAGATGATTTTTGTGAAACAGCGGCGCGAGCAGAAAGGTCTCAGCCAGTACGAGAAGCTCTCGTCGGCGGGGAAGTTCTTTATCATCCGCGAACACGGACACATGTTCATGGTCAACTTCACCGATTATCTCGATACGGGAATATTCCTGGACCATCGTCCGGTACGCAAGATGATCGAGGATATGGCCGAGGGCAAGCGCTTCCTCAACCTCTTCTCCTACACGGGGACGGCAACAGTCCATGCAGCCGCTGGTGGTGCTCTCAGCACGGTCTCCGTCGATGCCTCCTCGACTTATCTGGACTGGGCAATCAAGAACATGCGGATGAACGGTTTCGAAGGAATGAACCATTTCTTCTACAAGGAAGATTGTATCGAATGGTTGCGCTCGACCTACGATATGTACGACTTGATATTCTGCGATCCCCCGACGTTCAGCAATTCGAAGATGCGCAGGGAGTTCGATGTGGATCGTGACCAGACCAGGTTGGTGCATGCGACCATGAAGCATTTGTCCCAACATGGCACACTGATCTTCTCAACCAATTTCCGAAAGTTCTCGATCGATCCCGAACTTGAGGAAGAATACGATGTAGAGGAGATTACACCGCAGACAATCGGCGAGGATTTCATACGGGACCAGAAGATCCATTACTGTTACCTGATCAGGCACCGCAAGGCGATTGTGAGGATGCAGCCCCGTGAGTTGGAAAAACCTATGAAAAAAGTAGTCAAAAAGAAAGCATAGGCTCAACGAATGTATGTGTATGGGTGGAGGTCAGCGTATGACCTCCATATTTTTAAGCAAACGTATAGTGGCATGGTTAAGGATTATTCCATTTCCTGTGTCGTAAAGGCTATTTCTGTATTCCTACCAAGTGAAAATCCACCCGTATTCTTGAAGTTTTTTGAATTGCCTGGATTCAGAATTACCTTATAGGATGTTCCATACTCCAAATCCTCTTCGTTGGCTTTCAGTTGTATTTCAAATGTATTTGTATCGATGAATTGTGTTTTCTTAATCTTATGCTGAAAACTTGAGGGGTTCCATGCGAGTGAATAGCTCGTTGTAATCATCTCGTCGTTAAAAACAATCAGTATTCTATTGAGGTCAATTGGAACGCTGCCAGACCCATGTATGGGGTTTGAAGAGACGACGATAGGAGAACCATCGTTGCCGTTGGACATTTCACAACCTGAGAAAAATAGTAACAGAACGACAAGACTTATCATGCTTATGCAATGTAAAGGTGTAAGAGGCTTTCCCATGGTTCAGTACCTTCTAAAATATGGAATTGTCTGAGTTTTTAGCTTGTTATTGACATTCTGATTTCCAGAGTCGGATTTTATATGATTTTTCAAGGAATGTTAATAGTTGAAAGGAAATATAATTACATATTTTTTTGGTTTTTATTTGAAATTGATGAGATTGTTTACAACCTGGATGAACGATATCTTGGTGGCCTTCGGTATAGGAAATATCAGAGGCTACCGGTCAGTAACTCAACTACAGCTTCAGAAACTTCTTGAAGGATTTCCTTAGCTTTTGCCGGAGATAGTCCTCCGGATGTGGCAACTTGCAAAAGGTCCCTATCACCAATATCCGTTCCCTTGTTGTTCACCGTAGCCGAATGTTCACCGTTGAAACCATTCGAGGGTGTCAGGTCATATGCTGGGGAAAGCTTCCACGTGCCATCTTGAAGCAAAACAAACGAAAAATTGCGGCTGTGGTCATCCTTATTCCCACTCTTTACATTGAACATCATGAGCCTAACCATTCGTTCGGTTTCCCTTACGTCTTGTGTGAGGAGCGAGGTTAGTCGGATCAGGCTCTCATAATCGATTGAAGAATACCGATGGCTCGCATGCAGTAAACCACAAGCACTGTGTACATGGATTTTCAAGATCCGACGGGTTTCTGGTTCAACATAGCGATCGAACCGTTGTATACCGAAGTATCCAGGCCCATGGTTCGATGGAAATAGGTGTGTAGGTGGTATCTCTATCCCGGCTTTCCTGGCAACACACGAATACATGTATTCGATTTTTCCTATCGAATTCGGATCATGCGAGTTGGGGAATTTTATCAACCAAGGAGCATATCCCAGAGAAGCGGTAACGCAGCGGGCTTGGTCAAACACAATATCCTTCCGGTCATCCGAGACCAATGCGACAACCTTGGGTCTGGCACCTCCGGAAGAACCATTGTTCACATACAACTCATCCAATATCTCGGTTGACTCCCCCTGGAGGTATTCAATTGCATGTTGGGCGAACGTATCCAGTATTGTCAAATCTGCAATTGTGGATTCGGGGCCCTCTTTGGCGTCCAAGAAGGGTTCATACTCTAACGCTCCGATACCTGTCGCCCCGACCAATGCAAGCCGTTCAAGCTGTCCGACCGGATGATTCACAGGAAAAATGCTCTTTAACCTGCGGTCAAGCAACAACCGTCCCCATCCATCGGGTATGCTATCTTCAAACAAACCATACAATCCACCAAATACATGGGAATCTTCAATAAAAGCTTGTGTTCGCAATGGCAACAGGAATGGTGAAAGGTTTAGTTCTTCATGAAGAAAATCTGGGGCATATTGAAATACAATCTCCCCTCCTCTATCGTCTAGGCGTCCGACCAGGCGTCTTTTTCCATAATCGTTGAGGTAGACGTCAAGTCTCACTGCTTGGACCCCCGTTTACGCATTGGCTTGTTTGGCTTTGTTTTGGAAAATAGGTCTATCTGTACACTGTCCTTCTCTTGGAACACCATTTCGAAATCTTGTAGACAACCGAGAGCCAATGCAATATCGAGCAGTGACGATAGGGATATTTCTCCTGTCGATTCAAATTTTTTTATGGAGCCGAGGCTCACACCAGAACGATTGGACAGACCTGTTTGTGTCAGATTCAAGGCAAGTCTTCTCGATTTTGCCTTTTCTCTAATCTCCTCCCGATAATCTTGTTGGCTCTTTATTACAGCTATCATAGTATCCCTTGTTGGCTTTTTTTCCTGTTTAGGGATATTATAGTATCCTTTGTCTAAACATGCAAGTTTAATTGCATTAATGTCGAAGAAGTTGGCTTAACACTTCCAAAGTACTCTATTCGAAGATATACGAATAGGACTTTCGCTTTTTCGCACACTCGGCAAGGTACTGGTTGATCAAATTCTGATAGGTTATACCGGTCTCTTCAGCCATCAACTTGAAATACTCGACGGTTTGCACATCAAGGCGAATGGTTATCTGTTTCTTGAGTTTTGGGATATATGGATTCTCCCGTGCTGAACTGAAAGGAAAGGCATCAATACCTCAAGAGGCAAGGTATGCTGCCTTACGTTGCCTGCACTCGCTCAGGAGAGTGACCCACTTCGTGGTCCCTTTCCCCTCGCTTCGTTTGGCAATCATATTCATCTCTCATACCGTTACCTCTACGATCGTACATCATCTCTTTCTTGGTTGCTTGTCTGGCTGATATTATTCTAACAATATCATTCTCCAATCGATAACAATGGCAAACGACCAACAATAGATCATAGATGTTCCACAAACGTTAAAAGACCGCCCGAATGGGCGGCCTTTATGTAAACCATTTGGAGTGGTTTGATTAGAAAGCGATCTTGATTTCAGCGTAGACTTTACCCTTGTCGCCATTGTCATAGCTAGAAGCTGCCTTCGCATCGGTCAGGTCATCACCAGCGTAAGCCAGTTTCAGTGTAGCACCAGGAATGATGGTTGTAGATTCAACAGAGGCATTCAACTGAATACGGGCCTTGGTGTAGGCAGTGGCGCCTTTGGTGTAGTATGTTCCACCGGCTTTGGCTGTGTAGTCAGCAGTCTTGTACTCAACGTCTGCTCCACCTTTGATAACCTCGGAACCAACGTTATAACCACCACGTGCAGTCACAGCAAGTTCATCGCTCACCTGATATTTGACAGAAGCGCTGAGATCCTTCGTATCGACAATATCTTTCGCGGTGACTGTAACAGTCATCGGATCCAAGTCAACAGCGACCTTTGCGGAAAGAAGATTTTTCTTGCCTGTAGGATCTGCAACTGCATCATCGGTATTGACATACACTTCGTCAGTCGCATAGTAAGCATCCAATGTCACGATGTCATAAGCAGCTTTGAAAGCAACATCAGCCATCAGATCATTGTTGTATACCACGTCAGAAGCAACACTCACAGAAAGATCATCCGATGCATAAGCAACCTTAACCGATCCAGCTGCAGCCTTGTCGTCAACAAGTGTTGTCTTTGTCAACTTTCCCGAAACACCGAATTGTGCAGTCAGGCCATCACCAAGTTCATACGCAGGAGTGGTCACGGTACCGTACATGTTGTAAGTTTCAGCATCGGCGTTTCCATTCAAACCAAGTCCGAGAACATACCCCTGGTAACCAACTTCCAAACCAGCATTCCGATCGACACCATGATAGCGGGCAGCAATGTCGGCAGCGTACGAAACATCGTCATACCCAAACCCGAGGTCATTATCAGCAGGAGTGTAATCACTGGTATCAATTGCAGAAGTAGCGAAGTTGGCGGGACGTACTGCATTGAGGATACCGACATACCAACCATCACCAACAATCTTCGCATGATTGAATGTCAAATCAATGTCAATCAAAGTGGGGTCATCCTGTGTTCCAGGAGTGGTGGTATCATTATCAATACCAGAAGCGTCGGCATTGTCGAAGGTAAACTTCAACGTTGCTTTGATATCCACATAGATATCACCTTCAGTCTTAGCTTCGCCGATAAACTCATTCAAAGTCACATCGATAGATGCCGATGTGGTCTTTCTGAGAAACCCATAATCGCTGGTGTCAAAGTCATAACCGATACCAGTCCGTGCATACCCCGTGAAGCCGGCGAAAGCCACACTGCCCACGAGTACTAGAACCAAAAGTACTGCAGAAATTTTCTTCATACTTCCTCCACCCTTTTCTCGTTATACAAGACGGATTATAACAACGCCCCATATACCTGTCAAGTTAAATTCATATTCGATTGAATAGTTACATGCGTTCTATATAAAATCCATGCAATTCACATTTTTCAAGAAAAATCCTACGCTATCCACAAAAAATTGGCAATCTCAATGCCTCTTTTGTGTGGAAATCATGTGGGTAATCCTGCAAATTTTGAATAATTATACAAATGAAGATTGTTCAATATTGGAAATATCATCGCACCAGTGGGGAATCGAAATCGAAATGGTCCTGGTAAGGTTCACCGGATTGACCGATTCGAACATATGCTCGATTTTAATCGATTCACCAGCTAGTCTCACCACGACTTCCCGAATCCCTTGATTGTTGAGAATCGCACACAGGCTGTCGAACAGGTAATGGAAGACGCCCAATCCCTGGAACTCATCTTCCACCGCATAGCAGCGTATGACCGCCACCCCCTCTTCCGCATACACCCGATACCGGATGAACGCGACGAACTGACCGCTCAAGGACAGTGCGACGACGTGCTTGTCATCGACATGTTCCTTCCATGCCTCGCGTACCTGGACTGCGATATGCAAGTCGGTCCGTTGGCCAGAGACATGCAGGCGCTCTACGATCCTAGCTCCTGCCGCCGCAATTTCCTCGAGATAGGGTCTTGCATCGGTTGTTATGGCGAAATCCTCACGGATCAGCTCTCCGGGGCCGTCCTCTGGAGCCTCCTCACCCAGCCGGGCAAGTCTGAAAGCCTCGTCATGCCGTTCATACCAATAGAAGATCCTGCGCCTGATTTCCCTATCCTTATAGTAGTACCACAGTCGTTCCAGCGAGGATTGCTCATGCAGGACATCCTTGAATTGCCTGAAGACCCCTTTGCCCGACTGGAGCACCTGACGCAACCGTTCCCGGTAGATCGGATTGCGCAACGTCGACACAAACTTCTCCATGGTCCGAAACCCATCGGAGGGGTACCAGGGCGGTAAATCGAGGAACCGAGGGGGATCGATCTCGCGCCGGTCGACCACGAACGCCGATTCGGTGATGACACCATCTTTCAAATCGACACAATACTCGTTGGCTTGGTCCTCCATGCAGAAGATCACTTGGAAGAGAAATTCATCGGAGAGTGGCGGCAATGTATATCCTGTCGGTTCTTCGTGGCTATCCATACCCACAGTGTACATGCCCCATACCCATTTGAAAAGGGACTTGTTCGCCGATAGTCCAGTCGCCTTGACAATCGATACGAAAACAACGATATTTTGTACATAACGTTACATAGGAGAGAATATTCATGAGTATCATTGAATTTGTAGAAGCACGGGAGATCATGGATTCGCGTGGAAACCCCACGATTGAAGTCGATGTGATTCTCGAAGACGGTTCCATGGGCCGTGCCGCAGTTCCTTCCGGAGCTTCGACCGGTATCCACGAAGCTGTCGAATTGCGCGATGGCGATAAGAAACGGTTCATGGGCAAAGGCGTCCTGAAGGCCGTGGACAACGTGAATACCCTCATTGCTCCCGAACTGGAGGGCATGGATGCCCTGGATCAGGTAGCCATAGACCAGGCTATGATCGCCCTTGACGGTACCGAAAACAAGAGCAAGCTCGGCGCGAACGCAATCCTTGGTGTATCCATGGCAGTGGCACGTGCTGCAGCCGATTACCTCGGTGTTCCCCTCTTCAAGTACTTGGGCGCATACCACGCTTGCGTACTTCCCGTACCCATGGCGAACATCCTCAACGGCGGAGCCCACTCCGACAACAAGGTCGACTTCCAGGAGTTCATGGTCATGCCGATCGGTGCTCCTTCCCTGCGAGAAGGCGTCCGCATGACAGCGGAAGTGTTCCACAACCTCAAGACAGTCCTCAAGAAACGCGGGTACAACACCTCCGTCGGTGACGAGGGCGGTTTCGCTCCCGACTTGCAGTCCAACGAAGAGGCTCTTGAAGTAATCATGGAAGCAATCGAGAACGCAGGCTATACAACTGGAAAGGATGGCGATTTCATGATCGCACTCGATCCAGCGGCCAGCGAACTCTACGACGAGAAGACCAAGACCTACACACTCAAGTGGACAACCGGCGAGAAGCTCACCAGCAAGCAAATGGTCGAACTGTGGACCAGTTGGGCAGAAAAGTACCCTATCATCTCTCTCGAGGACGGTATGGCGGAAGACGACTGGGAAGGTTGGAAAATGCTCACCGACGCAATCGGCGACAAGGTCCAGTTGGTCGGCGACGACTTGTTCGTAACCAACACCAAGAGACTCGAAAGGGGAATCAAGACCAAGACCGCCAACTCCATCCTTATCAAGGTAAACCAGATCGGTACCCTGACCGAGACCTTCCAGGCTATCGAAATGGCCCACAAGGCTGGATTCACCGCTGTCGTCTCCCACCGCTCGGGTGAGACCGAAGACAACTTCATCGCCGACCTCGTGGTGGCATTGCAGACCGGACAGATCAAGACCGGCTCGATGAGCCGCTCGGACCGGATGGCCAAGTACAACCAGCTGATGAGGATCGAAGACTATTTGGGCGACACAGCGACCTATGCTGGCAGGAAGGCGTTCAAGGTTCTCGACTGAGTATCCTGAGATCATAGGATTTATTGTTTTGGATTCCGGCTACCCGCTTCGGTGGGTAGCCTTTTTCATTAGTCCAATTCATCCATGAAGTTTGAGATTTCGGCTGCCGTGAAACCCTTCTTGTACAGCTCGGCCCGCAGATGGGTATGGTCGACCTGCTTCTTGCGAAGACTTCTTGCCGCTGCACGGCAGAGGGCATCGTGTGCCGCCTCTTCGTCCGAAAACCACTGCCCAGCCGCCGATTCGGCAACAGTACGGTCGATTCCACGCTGCATGAGCCGCAGGACCAGCACGTGCCGTCCCTCTGGATTCTTCCGTTGCCTGGAGACTATGAACTGAAAGGCAAACCGTTGGTCGCTGAGCAGGTTTTCCTCTTCAAGCCGATCAAGTTGCTCGGCGATGGTGTCGGAAGGGAACTCCTTACGACGCAATTTCAACTCGAGTTCCTTGCGCCCATGCTCCCGCATTGCCAGCAGATCCATGGCTTTTTGGCGGCAACGCATGCCAACCAGGTGCTGGCGCAATGTGTTGAATTCCGCCTCGGTAAGCTCCTGAGAAGCTCCTCTCCGTATGGTGGCGTACGCCATCCAACCTCCCCGCGCTTAACGCTTGGAGAACTGGAACTTGCGGCGTGCTCCGGGCTGACCGAACTTCTTGCGTTCGACCATGCGCGAGTCTCGAGTCATGAACCCGTTTGCATGGAGCACCGGACGATTGGCTTCGTCGTGTGCGACCAATGCACGTGCGATACCATGACGGCAAGCACCGGCTTGACCTGTGGGACCACCGCCGTTGACGTTGATCACCAAGTCGAACTTGTTCATGTTGTCGGTCACATCAAGTGGCTGCTTGACCATGTAGACGTACAGGGGATTACCGAAGTACTCGTCCACATTGCGGCCGTTGATGGTTATTTTGCCTTCGCCATCGCGAAGATATACACGGGCAACGGCTGTCTTGCGACGACCGGTACCGAGTCCAAGATTCACATTCTGTTTCTCGCTTTTCTTAGTTGCCACTTTCCTGCTCCTGCCTTAGATTTCCACCTGGATGGGTTGCTGTGCCGCATGCGGATGGACATCGCCCGCATACACTTTCATGTTGGTGAACAACTTGTTCCCCAATGCACCCTTGGGAAGCATTCCTTTCACAGCGTGCTCCATCGGGAAGGTCGGCTTGCGGACTACCATGTCTGCATACGACTCTGTAGTCAAACCACCCGGGTAATTGGAGTGGCGGTAATACATCTTGTCTTCGTACTTGTTGCCGGTCAACGCGGCCTTCGCAGCATTGATGACGATAACGAAGTCGCCCATGTCCTGGTGAGGGACATACTCAGGCTTGTTCTTGCCACGAAGAATACGCGCGGCAGCAACTGCCACACGACCCAATTCCTTTCCTTCAGCATCGATCAGATACCATTTCTTTACGATCGTTGCCGGTTTTACAAAAATAGTCTTCATCTACATAACCCTATGTTCAAGAGAGGACATACCTCTCTCGCGTATTATTCCGCAATCAGCGGTGTATAGTTACACATTTTCCCAATGTATGTCAATACATGGCGATAGATTCACCTTTTCCCAAGAAACTCCTCTGCAATCGGCAGAAACCGGGCAACCTCCCCCTCGGTGAACACCGGAGGAATGATGATCGGCGCGTCCTGCGTCGGCGGAAGAAGCACACCCGCATCGAGTGAGGCGGTATGGAACTTCCGGTATGCCGCATCATCCAAGGACGTCACGCAGTAGGGACCGCATGTCCGCCGCATGAGTACATGCAGATACGTCTTTCGGAAAAATCGCTTCCGTTGCTTCTCTTCCATCGACAACAAGTCTCCAATTGTCTTGACCATCAGATCAATGACCAGCGGAGAAATGGCGTCCGAGGGAGGAAGCTGATCGGCAACCGTCGGATCCTTGGCACAAACCATCTCGCAGATAAAATTCCCTGGGAAAGGAAGGATTGGGATGAGGACCTCGGCATTGACCTCAACATCTGCAAGAAAGGGGCGCCAGAAGGCTACGGTTCGACCGGTGGCGATATCGGCAAGCGCAGGATCGGCGATGACGAGTGGAGCATCATCCGGACCGAACACCTGTCGCAAAGCCTCCACCGCATACCGTCGACTGTCATACAGACGGACGACGCGGTAACCGGGCAGCAACTGTTCCACTATCTTTTCGAGCCTCCCGGGATAAACCGAGGGATATTCGGCAAGAAGTCCACGCGAAGCGGTACTTTTCATTGCACGTAATATGCCATCGGGCCTATGACCCAGAATAGCCCTACCATGGTTCTGAAAAAAATCGATGTATCGTTTACCTTCGCGATCATACAAGTGGTACTCACGCGCACGAACGACAAGAGGCATAGTATAGGGAGGAAGGTCGTTTTGTCTACCCATGAAATGCATCATATCAGTCACGGGCCAATTTCTCAAGCGGAGCCCTGTCGGAAAAGAACGTGGATATCTTGCCGGTCGCGAACCGAACATCCACCATCTCTTTACCCCGGATTGTCTTGATACCCTGGACCTCGCCCTCTCCGAATGCATCGTGATACACCCTGTCACCCAAGGAAAACGCCCCGCCGGCATCCCCGGAGGAGCTCGATTGTCCACCGTTGGAGGTGAAATCCTTCACCGGAGAAAGGATGATATTCGCATTGCGACCGGTCCCCTTGCGAACTGCGGTACTATAGGCGTCACCACGCATGCGTTTGGCCTCCAATGCCCCGAATCCTCCATAACCGGCGGAGAATACCGAGGACTCCCGTTTGGCTCCCTCGGTCTCCACCAGATCCCGGGGAATCTCCTGGAGGAATCGCGATGGAGTCTGGTAGGCGGTCTTGCCCCACATGGTCCTACGGCTGCAGGCAAGGAGGAACACCTCCTTGCGGGCCCGTGTGATCGCCACATAGAAGATGCGGCGCTCTTCCTCGATATCGGCATCGCTTTCGCTCGATCTGCCGGGGAACACCCCCTCTTCCAGACCTGTAATGAACACCCTATCGAATTCCAACCCCTTCGTATTGTGCATGGTTATGAGGGAGACCCCTGCCTTGTCCGACGGATCCTTGTGGCCGATCATGGTCGGATCGAGCATCAACGACTCGAGGAACAACCCCAAGCCTTCCTTGCCCGCAGGATACTCCCCGACGGTGGACACCAAGGTTCCGAGGTTGTCCGTCTTATCGGTCTTGTTGCGGGTATCCTGTTCCTTGTAATGGTCCACCAAGCCCGATTCCTCCAGCAGGTACCGCAAGGCTTCGGAGTTGCTTTCCTGCATCCTCAGTTCGGCTTCATCGAACAATGAGGCGAACTTGGCCGCTCCGGTGGCGGCTTTTCCGGTGAGGATGCCTTCATCGACCGATGTGTGCAACGCGGCAATCGGATCGCATCTTCGGCTGAAGGCCACATCGAGGACCTTGTCGATGGACACACCCCCGAGACCCCGCGTGGGTTTGTTCACCATCCGCTTGAAATTAACCTCGTCGTTGCGATTCATGAGGATATAGAGAAGCGCAAGGGAATCCTTTATCTCCTCCCGGTCATAGAATCGCAGCGCTCCGATCACCTTGTAGGGAATTCCCGACTGGGTGAAGAGCGTTTCGAAAGCCACAGACTGGGCATTGGTGCGGTACAGGACCGCCGCATTGTCATAGTTGCCATTCCTGCGCAATTCCATTGCCACACGCAGTGCTTCGGCCCGTTCATCCGAGACATGGATGAGCTTGCACGGCTCGCCTCCGTCCTTGTCGGTCCACAATGTCTTCGGATGCCTTCCGGTATTGCGGGAGATGACCTTGCTGGCAAGTGCCAGGATATTCTTCGTGGAGCGGTAGTTCTGTTCGAGCTTCACTACCCGCGTATTGGGATAGACATCGGGGAACGAGAGGATATTCTCGACTTCGGCCCCACGGAAACGGTAGATGCTCTGGTCATCGTCACCGACGACGCATACGAACGTGTGCGGTCCGACCAGCGACTTGAGCAACTTGAATTGCGACATGTTCGAGTCCTGGTATTCGTCGACCAGCACCATCTTGAACCTTCGGTGCACCATGGCGGCGACCTGCTTGTCCGATTCGATCAATTCGATGGACCGGCCGATGAGGTCGGCGAAGTCCACATTCCCCACTTGCCGCAACTTCTTCTCATAATCGGCGAATTGCTTGCGGAACACATGGTCGCGTCTAAAATCGGCCAATTCGGGACTTTCGGGGTCCAATCCCATATCCTTTGCCAGCGAAATGGCCTTCGCCACAGGAGACAGTTCCGCCTTCTTGCTCTCGGGATAACAGGAAGCGAGCACAGACAGCGAATCCTCGTCGTCGTAGATGCTGAAGGTGTTGCTCAGGCCGATACTGCTGCCATACCTGCGCAACAGCCAGGCCCCGAACGAGTGGAAGGTCCTGATCTGCATATCCGACACATCGGTACCCTCGAGCATGTCGGTGACGCGATCCTTCATCTCTTTCGCGGCTCGGTTGGTGAAGGTCACCGCCAAGATTTCCCAAGGCCGGAGTCCAAGGACTTCCACGGCATAGGCAATCTTGGTCGTGATGACGCGTGTCTTGCCCGACCCCGCGCCTGCCAGAACCAACAGGGGACGGTTATTCTCCAACACGGCTTCACGCTGGGGTTCGTTCAGTTCATGCAGATAGGTATCGATACGACTCACCGCAAACCCTCCGAACCGACCGGAATCGCCTCCAGGTCAATCCCGTTCACACGGGAGATACCGCATCGCACGACTTCCCCGGGAACGAGGTTCCGTCCCATGACCACCGTCAAGCCGTCGACCTCGGGAGCTTGGTGGGGCGTCCTGCCGATCGCAAGATCCTCGCCCTCCACCAATTCTTCGATCAGGACATTCTGCTCTGTTCCCACAAACCGCTGCAAACGCTGCGTGGTAATGGGTTCCTGGATAGCCTCAAGCTCCTTCTGCCACTTCACAGCCCTTTTGCTTATCGTCTTGTGCTCGGCCGCTGTCCGGTCCTTGTAGGCAGGAGTATCCTCTTCCCGGGAGTAGACAAACGAGCCGACCCAATCGAGTTGGGCTTCCTTGACAAACCGCTGTAGTTCCATAACGGTCTCCGGCGTTTCTCCGGTGAAGCCGAGCATGAATGTGGATCGCAATGTGGCGTCGGGCACCACTGCCCTAATCGATGCGACCAGTTCCAGATAGGTTTCGCGATCCCCCATGCGGCCCATGGGACGCAATACATTGGGATGGGCATGCTGGAAGGGGATGTCGAAGTATGGGATGATCTTGGGAGTCGCGGCGACCAAGGCAGGCAACTCGGCGGGAAAGGCATCGGGATGGATATAGAGCATACGGAGGCGGAAATCGCCGTCCAATGCCGCCAGAGCCTGCAACAAGTCAAGGAATTTCGACGTATTGTCTCCTTGGTCGGTACCGTATGCGGCCAGGTCCTGTGCGATTAGGTTCAACTCCTTGATTCCGCTACCGATGAGCCGCTTGGCATCTTCGATAATCGCATCGAATGGACGGCTGCGCAGATTGCCACGGATTACGGGGATAGCGCAGTATCGGCACCGGTGGTTGCAGCCTTCGGATATCTTCAGATATGCACTGCCGGGGAAATTGAACAACTTGCCCCGTTTGTCACTCTCTTCGGTTATCAGCGGATACGCCGGCAGATCGACCGCCCGCTCGCCGCTATAGATCCGGCGTACCAACGTGGTGATATGGCTCAGGTCCCTGTTTCCGAATATGCCGTCGGCTTCGGTCAGTTCCTTTTCCAGTTCCTTGCCGTAGCGCTGGGAAAGGCACCCGGTCATAATAACCTTGGCAGCTGGATACTGTTCGCGTAGTCCAAAGAAAGTCTCCACCGATTCGGCACGGGCCGATTCGATGAATCCGCATGTGTTTACCAATATGATATCGGCGTCGTCTGCGTTCTCGACTGCGACACAGCCGGCCTCGACCAATTCATTGACCATGATTTCGGCATCGACCTGATTTTTTGCGCAACCAAGATTCTCCACATATATCCGTTTTCCACCGATATCGACCATCGTTTCCTCCACATACCCCAAAGGGTGCAACGGCAAGTCTGGTCCAACTTGCCGACGACTGTCAAGGGGATGTGCGTACATGGAAAAGCCACCACGGATTGCTCCATGATGGCCTTGTATGCAAGTTAGAATTCTGGAACTACAGGATGTTGTAGCTGACCATAAGAGTAATCGAACGGGTTTTCGTGTAATCGTCACCAGTGGCATCTTCGTCGATATTCATCAAGCCAAGGTTGAAACGGGCATCAATCGAAAGACCCATATCCAAATCCACGCCAGCACCGAATACCAAACCAAAATCAAAATTACTCAGTTTTTCTTTATAGGGATCAGACACAGCGGCAGTAAAATATCCATCTTCACCTGTTGAAAGATCATCGGAAGCTTCAACTGATTTGGTGACCAGATATCCTGCAGATGCACCAACAAGAGCAAATGGCTTGACAGGCAGGTTCAAAGGAAAGCTTGCCTTGAGGAGAACAGGAACTTGAATATAGTTCAAATTGAATTCCGTTGGGGTTACCTCAGTAAAAGGACTTCCAGGAGCAGCAGTCAAATCGACATCCGACCTGAATCCATTCATCATAAAATACACACCGGATTGTGCAGAGAAATCGACAATATTCTCGATTGCATAGAAATCATATTCACCAAAGACACCACCGGTAAGACCATACCGGGGAGTACCTTCGCCACTAGGCTCGGTTCCAACGAATGCCATGCTTCCACCAGCGCTCACGCCAGCACCGAAAGCTCCGGCGAATACGAACGACGATCCAAGAAACAAAATCAGCAATGCAAGCATCACGTGCTTTTTCATCAAATTCCTCCTTATGCAAAGACACATATTGCACATAGTATAAATTAGGTTGAAAAAGATAACAACTACAAAATATCCAGAATTGTATTAATAAAACTTGCATAGAGACTTGATGCACTTGGAAACTACTGTTTTCAAGCTTTTTTCCTTTTTTTCGAATAGTAAAGCCAAAGTCTTCGGGAAAGTATCGACCACACCGCTTCAAATCATCAACATTCCCGGTCACAACAGGATCAATAGAACAGGATATTTTTGAGAATCCACCGCTAGAAACCCTCTGATTTCAGAAGAAACCCAATTCGGTTTTTCAGAAAATTTTTCCTCATTCCATTTCATTTCTTTATCTGTTCAATATTTGTTATCGATACGTCATCGTTTTGGACACTTTTCATCAACTTTGTAGGGTACTGTTCCAAAAATCTATCATATAGCAGTTTAAGTTTTCCGAATCTTGTCATCCGAACCCAATCCGGACGATTTTTGTTGACGGGGCATCTCTCCATGGTATATCCGTTTACTTGCATAACTATGCGGCATCGTATACTATCGCTTTGTATGCGCGCATATCATCTTTCTCATTGTCGTGAGGTTGCCAATGACTAAATATATCATCAGACGGCTGTTAGGAATCATCCCGACACTCTTGGTGATTATCACCATCAGTTTCTTCATTATCCGCGTCGCCCCGGGCGGACCCTTCGATGGCGAACGAGCTTTGCCTGAAGTCGTCAAACGGAATATCGAAGCCAAATACCATATGAACGATCCCCTGATAGTCCAGTATGGTCGGTACATGTTCGATGTATTGCGAGGCGACCTCGGCCCATCGTATCGGTACAAGGACCATGACGTGAACTTCTATATCTTCCAGAGTTTGCCCAACTCCATGATCCTTGGAGCCATAGCCATCTCCCTATCGATTATATTCGGTATTACCAGCGGGATGTTGGCGGCGGTCAAGCAAAACACCTGGGTGGACTATCTTAGTATGGCCTTGGCAGTGGTGGGAATATCGGTTCCACTGTTTGTAATTGGTCCGGTTCTGCAATATATTTTTGCCATGCGGCTCGGTTGGTTCCCAACTTCCGGATGGTTCCGTTCCGGTGATGGATGGAAGACAATCGTGTTACCCGCACTTACCCTCGCATTTGCCGATTTCGCCACAATAGCGCGACTTACCCGCTCGAGCATGCTCGAAACACTGCGCAGCGACTATATACGGACAGCAAAAGCCAAGGGGATGAAACCCTCGGCAATCATATTCAAGCATTCCATGAAGGGAGCCATGCTTCCCATCGTCAGTTACCTCGGCCCGGCTTTCGCAGGGATCATCACGGGATCGGTTGTCGTGGAAACGGTATTCCGTATTCCCGGACTCGGCCGATTCTTCGTGCAGTCGTCCTTCAATCGTGACTATACGCTCATCGTTGGTGTCGTGATCGTCTATTCGGTAATTCTTGTCATCATGAATTTCCTTGTTGACATCGTCTATTCGTTACTCGACCCACGCATCACCTATAAATAAGATTGGAGACGCCGAATGAACCTATTCAATAAGAAAAGCAACAAGCTCCAGACGACAAACGAGTTCAATCAGGTTGTCGTAGGCAACAGCCTCACCAAGGATGCCTGGAGAAGGTTGAAGAAGAACAAGATGGCTGTCATCAGCGTCATCATAGTAATTGTATACATTTTGCTGGCAACCCTTGCCCCGATACTTCCCATCTACCCGTATGATGAGATCATCCTCGACCACCAGCACCTCAAACCCTCCTTCAGCAAGAACGCCGGTGAACTGCTCATGGAAAAGCGGTTGGCGGACATCTATACCCAAGCCTGGCGCCAGGGCCGCATGCAGGTGTCGGAAGCCGAAGAGGAAATGCTGTGGGCATGGATCGACAGCAGCAACGCAAACAAGGTGTGGGACTATATGTTCGTTGTCGGGTCCGAACAAGTCGCCGAAGGCACGTACACCTTGACGGCAGCGGAGAAGCGGATCATCGAGAATCTCGAGAAGAAACTCCAAACCGACTTGCAGATTACTGTCAAGAAAGTCTGGTATACCAATTCCGAGACAGGCAAGAAGGAAAACGTCGCCAGACTTCCAGTGGAGCAGGTTGTCGAAATCTATGCCGAGATGGTAGGAGCTTCGATCGCTAGCGTGAGCAACCAGTATGAGCGGGAAATCGAACAACAGCTGGTGAAAGTCATCATGGCCCAGAACACCGGTTTGACTCCTGAAGAATACTTGCTCCTCTACGACAAGAAACTGGAATCGATGTCCGAGAGGGAGCATGACAAGCTTATCAAGGAAAACGTATTCTCCAAGATCGTATCGTATGCAAAGGATATCGCATCACAAGATCTCAAGACCGCTGCGACGGACGCAAGTGCGGAATTCCCCTTGGACAAGGAGATTTCTATCCTCGGCTCTCTTTCGGCCGATGTCGAGGCGACCAGAAAGCACGATCGCCAGTATTACCTCGGGACCGACAACCAGGGACGCGACATGCTCTCCAGAATCATCTATGGAGGACAGGTCTCGATTGCCATCGGCTTCATCGGAACCATCACCAGTGTGCTCATCGGGATTGTCCTGGGATCATTGGCCGGATATCTCGGGGGAAAAGTCGACTATTTCATCATGCGAATCGTAGACATCATGTACGGTTTGCCATATATGCTGCTGGTAATTATTGCCATGGCCATTTTCGGTCGAAACATATTGAACCTGTTCTTCGCCTTGGCCATAATCAGCTGGCTGACGATCAGCCGCATGGTACGTGGGCAGATCATGTCCTTGAAGAACCAGGAATTCATCGAGGCCGCCCGATCCATGGGTGCCCCCACATGGCGCATCATCTTCAAGCACCTGGTGCCCAATTCGTTGAGTGTCATAATAGTATTCTCCACGTTGAGGATTCCCTCGTTCATCATGACCGAATCCTTCCTCTCCTATCTTGGGCTTGGTGTCCAAGCCCCGTATGCTTCTTGGGGCTCCCTCGTAGGGGATGCTGTTGGAGGCATGACATTGTATCCATGGAAGTTGTTCTTCCCCGCAGCCACCATGACCATCTTCCTGTTCGCCATGAACTTCCTTGGTGACGGATTGCGCGACGCCTTCGACCCACAGAGCAAGAACCAGTTATAGGAGTATTTCAAAGTGACGAATGCAACATCACCTGATACATATAAGAGATTGTTGGAGGTCAAGGGTCTCCAGACCTACTTCAAGACCGATGCCGGTATAGTCAAGGCTGTCGACGGCATCTCCTTCACGTTGAACAAGGGCGAGACCCTGGGAATCGTAGGAGAATCGGGAAGTGGCAAGTCGGTGACCAACCTCTCCATCATGCGACTCATCCCCAGTCCCCCGGGAAAAATCGTCGGAGGAGAAGTCCTGTTTGAGGGAAAGGATATCCTGAAACTCTCCGAGAGCGAACTTCGCCATCTTCGCGGCAACGACATCTCCATGATTTTCCAAGATCCCATGACCAGCCTCAACCCCTTTTTGAGGATCTCCACACAGATGATCGAGACAATCAGGCTTCACAAGACAATGTCCAGGAAAGAAGCCTTGGCAAAGTCGATCGAGATGCTCAAACTGGTCGGTATCCCCGCGGCGGAAGAGCGCATCCACAGCTATCCCCACCAGTTTTCCGGTGGTATGCGCCAACGTGTCATGATTGCCATGGCACTCAGTTGCGAAGCGAAAATCCTGATTGCGGACGAGCCGACCACAGCCCTGGACGTGACAATCCAGGCTCAGATTCTTGAATTGATCCAGGAACTCTCGAAGAAACTCGATACCGCCGTGATCCTGATCACCCACGATCTGGGTGTAGTCGCGGGTATGTGCGATACCGTATGCGTTATGTATGCGGGAAAAATTGTCGAGAAGGCAAAGACCGACGACTTGTACGCCAAACCCTCGCACCCATATACCTTCGGCCTCATCCAATCGGTCCCCCGCTTGGACAAGGCCCACGATGGAAAGCTGTTCTCAATCGAGGGGCAACCACCGAATGTGATCGACCTCCCGCCATGCTGTCCGTTCCATCCCCGTTGCCACAAGGCAATGGATATCTGCCGGACCAAATACCCTCCGACGAAGGATCTTGGCAATGGCCATGAGGTCTCTTGCTGGCTGTTCATCGACGAGAAGGAGCACTCCCATGAGTAAGACAACGGAAAAAAGACCATTGCTCGAAGTCGTGGACCTCAAGCAGCATTTCCCCATAGAGTCTGGGTTCATCATAAGACGTCAGATTGGGGCCGTCCGAGCTGTCGACGGCATCTCGTTCACCGTGAACGAAGGCGAGACCTTGGGAATCGTCGGCGAGTCGGGGTGCGGAAAATCGACAACTGTCAGGTCCATCGCGCAATTGTACAAGCCGACCTCGGGCAGCGTTATCTTCGACGGGATCGACCTGGTCAATGCCCCAAGGGAACAAATGCTCGACGCCCGCAAGAATATCCAGATGATTTTTCAGGATCCATATGCATCGCTCGATCCCCGCATGACCGTTCGGACCATCATCGCCGAACCGTTGGAAATCTATCGGACTCGCGGTATGCTCGACCCTTCCGTTACCAAGGATGTCATTGAACGGCGTGTCGAGGAACTCATGGAGCGGGTCGGTTTGAACAAGGCGTTCAAGAACCGGTACCCCCACGAGTTCAGCGGCGGACAACGCCAGCGGATCGGAATCGCACGGGCATTGGCCCTGAATCCGAAAATTATCCTTGCGGACGAACCGGTGAGCGCACTGGACGTATCGATCCAATCGCAGATATTGAACCTCCTGCATGACTTGCAGAAAGAGCTGGGACTCACCTACGTATTTATCGCGCACGACCTTGCGGTCATCGAGTACATAAGTACCCGGGTTGCGGTCATGTACCTTGGCAAGATCATGGAACTTTCCCGTTCCAGCGACTTGTACAAGAATCCGCTGCATCCGTACACCAAGGCATTGCTTTCCGCAGCCCCCATTCCCGACCCCGTGATCGAAAGGAAACGACAACGCATAATCCTCACCGGTGATGTCCCTTCCCCGAACAAGGAACGCTTCGGATGTTATTTCTACGACCGCTGTCCGTACAAGATGGAGAAGTGCAAAACCAATATTCCACCCATGAAACGGATTGACGAGAACCATGAAGTGGCCTGCTGGTTGTACGAGTGACTACACATCCCTGACAGATACCGACTGGTAGATATCCGGTTCCCTATCGGCATGGAAGGGCAGGTCCATGATTAAGGCAAGAGCCTGGGCGGCGGCTTCGGTCCGACCAGCGCTGGTCCGCTCGGGAAGAATCTCAATGTCCTTCGTGGAATCATCCTGCATATGCAACGAGAACACGAGCATGGCCTTGTTGCGTCCACGTGGTCTCACATTCGTCTCAAGTGGGGAACTTCCCCGTACGAAATGGGTGATCTCCAGCATCTGGATGGAACTCGACGGGTAGGTTTCACGTTTTGCCCAGGAGTAGAAGCCGATCGTATAGGTGACAGCGCGCGCATGCGGATCGAACAGCCATGCTTCGCGGTACCCCAAACCAATCAAACTGATGATGAAAAGGGCCAACGGAACGATCGATGGTGCGGTCAATCCACCATCGGACAGTACCGAGACAAAACCCAACCCTATGAACAGGCAAAATAGCGCATAGAACCAGCGGGTCGC
>PGXW01000052.1:3512-18286 GCA_002839355.1 Spirochaetae bacterium HGW-Spirochaetae-2 | reverse complement strand
TGAAGAATTTCATGGCAATGATCTACTTTGTCTGTGGAGAGCTTGCTCTTCCCAAAGCCACCATCATGTAGGGTTACCCACTCGATTCAGCGAATAACCGATTTTCATCGACAATAGTGGCCTATGTCCAGACATGTTCGCAATTTCGTGTTGAATAGGTCATGAGAAGCCACAATCATTATGCAACCTCTTCCAATTTCAATCTCTGTTCAGTCAACGACTGGACACTCACATAGGCCCTTCCCGATTGCCACTCCTCCTCATACTCGATGAGGTAAGTTGTGACCAATCGGATGTATGAATCTTTGTTTGGAAAGATACCGACCACCTTCGAACGTCTGCGGATCTCACGGTTCAACCGTTCCAGGGTGTTGGTGGAGGATATCTTGCGATGGTCGATCCGGTCGAACCGATAGAATTGCAGGGAATCCTCCAATCCCTCCTCAAGACACCGGATTGCCTCAGGAAACTGCTCTCCATACGTATCCATCAATGATTCGGCGTAGGAACGGGCCTGCTTTTCATCAGGCTGCAACCAGATATGCTTCAACTGTTTGGCAAAGGCATCTTTGTGCCGATGTCCCACATAGACAAGTATGTTGCGCATGAAATGGACTTTGCACCGTTGCCATGATGTTCCTGTGAACTCTTTCCTGATGGCAGCCTGTAGGCCCTTATGGGCATCGCTGATACATAACCAGACCCGTTCGACTCCCCGGTCTTTCAGATTCTGGAATAGTGTACGATATGTTTCCTCAGATTCGTTGTGCATCGGTTCCACAGCGAGAATCTGGACAGCGCCATCGGGCGCAACACCTTTTACCACGAGAACAGCCATACTTACCACGTGGCCATGCTCCCGAATTTTCTCGTACAAAGCGTCAATCCAGAGGATGGGGTATTCCTCCTGAAGGGGACGATTCCTGAATTCATCGACCATCGCATCCAGTTCCTTGTTCACCGACGATACCTGTGATGCGGAAATCTGTTCGATACCCATGCTCTTGGCAAGCCGTTCGATCTTCCGGGTGGAGATACCACAAACCCAGGCTTCCTGGATGATCTGCATCAAAGTCTGCTCGCTTCGCTTCTTCGCTGTCACAAAGAAGGGTACATACTCGCCTTTACGCAATTTGGGAATGTTCAGGTACATCGTACCCATTCTGGTATCAAACCGTCGGATCCGAGTTCCGCTGCGGTGTGTGGTTCGGTCTGTACTGTGTTCGCCTTTTTGTACTCCCACTTTGTTGGCCACCTCGATCTCCATGAACTTCTCTGTGATCCACTGCAGCATGCACAGCATCGGATCCTCTTCAGTGATGAACGACAGTAGCTTTTTCTCCAGCTCTTTGGTAACATTTGAGTCGGTCATGAGATGTTTTCCCTTCTAGTGTTGTTTGGTTACTTACTAGTATGGGGCTTCACATGACCATTTTCAATCTACTGTCAATTCGCGAACTTTAGTATACGTGATCCCCGATAGCAAAGGAAGAGTTTGATTGTCCATCATATTCCATTCAATATTTATGACGAATACCGAAACAGGCAGCGCTTATGATAAAGCCAAAGGCTTTGTAAAAACGGACATATGAAAATATATTTTAAGTAAATAGAATAAAGAATGAAAAAATATGTTGATTGACTGGAAATACCCTTCTATAATGGTCACATGACAATTATTGAATCGACAACAGAGCAGACCAATCCCAAATCAATCGGGATTGATACGAAATCAACACAGGAAATACTGGAAATCATCAATTCTGAGGATCAAATGGTACCCTTGGCAGTAAGTAAGGCGATTCCCCAAATTAGCTCGCTTATTGACGATATAGTGCATGCGTTCAAATCTGGAGGGCGACTTTTCTATATTGGAGCCGGCACTTCAGGACGTCTGGGGGTATTGGACGCATCCGAATGTCCTCCGACATTTGGAATCTCTCCTTCGATGGTGAAAGGTATTATTGCGGGTGGACACGTCGCCCTGACTTCTGCTGTCGAATGGATTGAAGATAATGAACAAGCTGGGATCGATGCTTTGATGAAAGAGGGTTTTACCTCCTCCGATATTCTTGTCGGGATAACCGCCTCAGGTTCAGCTCCATTCGTAAAAGCCGCGATGCGCCATGCGTATGAAATGGGAGCCATCGTCGGCGCAATTGCCTGCAACCAGGATTCCGAGATATTCAAAGTTGCCCACCATTCCATCTATCTTGCCGTAGGACCTGAAATCATTGCCGGATCCACGAGAATGAAAGCCGGAACTGCTCAGAAACTGGTTTTGAATATGATTACAACTGCTTCCATGATTCATATCGGAAAAGTACATGACAACTACATGGTCGATATGTCACCGGTAAATGCAAAATTGGTGAAACGCGCCAAACGGTTGATTACAAAAATTACCGGATGCGATGAACTCGTTGCCGAAGAAATGTTGAAGGCATCGGGCAATCATGTAAAGACTGCAATCGTAATGATACAATCCCAGGTATCCTGTGATGAAGCGAAAAGAAGATTAGAAGCAGCACAAGGAAATCTGCATCGTGCATTGGAGGACTGATTGGCTTCGTTATATTTTGGAATCGATGGGGGCGGTACAACGTCCCGCATCCGGGTGGTTGATCTTTCTGGACAGGAAGTGTATTTCGGCAAAGGCAGCACGACCAATATCTATGCAACTGATTCGGCTTCCGCCTTACGCAATGCAGCGGCACTTATTTCCCATGCGATGCATGCTTTGCAATGCGCTCCCGATGATTTCAAAGGGGGATGTATCGGCAGTGCAGGATTGGACAGGCCCAAGGAAAAGTCGCTTTATACCGACTATATCAGGGAAAAAATCAGCATACGGTGTCCCGTGTACCTCTGTAATGATGGTGAAATCCTACTTGTCGGAGGAATCGGCGAATTGCAGGGACTTGCCTTGATAGCAGGAACTGGATCACTGGCTATCGGCCGGTTGAAAAATGGTACCGTCGTGAGGCGGGGCGGACTTGGGTATATGCTGGGGGATGAAGGTTCCGCCTATTGGATTGTCCACCAAGCCATCTCCCGTGGATTGCGTAGCAAGGAAGGTCGTGATATTCCATCGAAGATCATTGACGAACTGTTGCTTCAGTTCGACTTGTCCTCTGCGGATGATTTCATCCCACTGATGCATAGCCGCTTCAATAAGGCGGATATCGCTGCGAAAGCGGAATGTGTTACGAAACTGGCCTTGGAAAAGGATGAATTGGCAATGGATATCCTTGAGATGGCAAGCAGGGAACTGTTCGGTCTGGTCCAAAGCATCGTCCTACGGTTTCCGGAACTCCAAAGGTCGAAATTGGTGGTAGCTGGTGGTGTCGTCGAACGAGATGTCATTGTCTCCCGCAATGTACGTGAAATGCTCCATAATGGATATCCCGAAATGGAATTGGTGAAGATGCGACAGGATGCAACCAGTGGTGCCTGCATGATAGCGCTATCTTTGGTTAAGACGTAAAAGTTTACATATAAATACTTTAAGTATAATTTTCATATGGAATCGATGTAGTGGGAATTGAAAAACAAACTAACAACAATTTTTAATGAAAGTAGTATTAAAAGTGAAAAATATTTTCTTGACTGATGAAAATCCCTCTGTTATGATGACCATGGATGTATTCATCACACAAACATAAAGGAGAAAGTGATATGAAAAAAGTACTCGTAATTTTTCTTGTTTTTTGCATGGCGCTCGGGATGCTGTTCGCGGGAGGAACCTCGGAGTCGGCAGATAAAGTCAAACTTACGTTCAGTTCATGGAGAACTGAAGACGTGCCTGTATATGAGGAACTGATCAGCATGTTTGAAGCCGAGAATCCGGGGATATCCGTGACTTATCGCCCATACAAGACTGAAGAGTATCAAACAGTCCTTGCCGCCAATTTCAAGGGTGGTTCAGCTGCAGATATCATTCATTTGCGGGCTTATGGAAATTTTGAGCAGTTTGCCCAACCGGGCTACCTGCTTCCGCTGACCAAAGACAATATTCCTGAATTGGAAATGTATAGTAAGCAATCGCTCGCAGGAAGCACAAGTATCAATGATGGAAAGGTATATGGAGTTCCATATGCAAGCCAGTCTCTAGTAATTTATTACAATACCGCATTGTATGAGGAATTGGGGTTAAAAGCGCCTAAGACTTGGGCTGAATTCATGTCCAATCTCGAAGCCTGTAAGAAAGCCGGTGTCACCCCATTGGCAAACGGCTCCTATACAGGATGGATGGTTGAGGTCATGTCTGGAATCGTAGGTCCCAATTTCTTCGGAGGAAATGAGTTCTATGAAGAATTGATTTCAGGAAAGACGGATTTTACCGATGTTCGTTACCAAAAAGCATTGGAAGCGGTTGCCAGTCTAACCCCCTACATGCCCAAGGGTTTTACCGGACTCGATTATGTTGAGCAACAGATGCTTTTCATCAATGATATGGCCGCCCACTTCCTTGGTGGTATCTGGGAAGCTTCTTATTTTGCCAGTCAGAATCCTGATCTGAAATTCGATATTTTTGTCGCTCCGCCGTTGAAAGAAGGTGACAAGACATTGATTTCTACCTATATGGATGGTTCGTTTGGAATAAACAAAGCTTCGGCACATCAGGAAGAAGCAATTAAATTTGTCAGGTTCCTTGCACAGGAGAAAGCACAACAATTCCTGAGTGACAAGCTCGGTGTGAAAACGGAACATCCTGATGTTGTTCCATCAAGTAGCTTCCTCAAAAAAGTAAGTGATCCAAGCCTCTCCACAGTTCCTTACATCATGCTGGTAGGGTTCCGCTATGAACAGCCGACTGGTTCCTCTTTGGTACAGACAGGTCTCCAAGCGCTCTTGTCAGGTGAATATGACAGCAAGAGAGTCGTAAACGAGATTCAGGAAGGTGTCGCTCAGTATTATAAGCCGTTTCAAAAATAGCGGCGCCGTATTGTAACCGGTTTCGATTGGAATCGACGGGGGTGGGCATATCCGCCCCCGAATGGAAATATCCGTAATGAGGAGCGTAAAATTCATGCAAAGCACTTTGCACAAACCCGCATTCAACAAGTATCGGTTCCTCTGGGTATTGTTTTTTGTGATGCCAGGTCTGATAATTGTTTCAGTTGTTATTATCTACCCTTTGTTTGCCTCGCTTCTGAACAGTCTGTATTCATGGAATGGCTTTGAGAGACAGGCTTTTGTCGGATTGGAAAACTTCAAATCCTTGTTTACCAAATTTCCCTATAATCAACGGGTTCCGAATGCGTTGATGAATAATCTGAAGTGGTTCTTTTCTGCCATGTTAATCCAGAACGTATTTGGTTTGCTGTTCGGATATCTGTTGAGCAGGAATATCAAAGGGCATGAAATCTATAAAAGATTGTTTTTCATGCCGGTACTACTTCCGATCATTGCAGTAGGGTTTCTCTGGAAGTTATATTATAATCCTCAGTTCGGTATGTTTACCAAGATTTTCGAACTACTGGGGCTTGCCCGATATTCCCAGGCGTGGTTGGGGAATGCCGAGACAGCAACCTATGCAATTATCATAATGAATATCTGGCGGTGGATAGGCTTTCCCACTCTGGTGTTCCTGGCGGCTTTGGATAATATTCCCGAAGATTGCTTGGAATCCGCGCACTTGGATGGTGCTTCGGAATGGAAGATTTTTTCGAAAATCAGTTTCCCTCTCATCATTCCCTCGATTATGGTCATTACCGTGTTGACCCTCATAGGAAGCATCAATGTATTCGAGCAAGTCTACTCCATGGCAGGATTGGATGGTAGTCCCAATTATGCGACGGATACCTTGGGTACATTGTTCTACCGTACAGCCTTCGGCAGCCAGGCTTCAACGATACCTGTGGTTTCCATAGGCTCGGCCCTTTCTGTCATCATCTACTTTCTCTGCTTGATATTCTCGGTGGCAAGCATTGTGTTCTTCCAGAGCAAAGAGGTCGAGCTATGATTCTCAATATAAGATTTACCCAAGCCTCATTCGGGAAAAAAATATTGTACACCTTCTTTCAGTTGCTGTTGGTGACCTATGCAGTTGCAGTCCTCTACCCGGTCCTGAACATGTTCGTGTCTTCATTTAAGTCGACAAGGGAAATCTTTCTGAACCCCTTCAGTCTTCCCACGGAATGGAGGTTCGAGAACTATGCGAAGGTATGGAAAAGTGGTGGTTTCGGTATCTACTTCCTGAACAGTATCATTATTACGTCCATTTCAATTGCGATGGTCATTCTTTTCGGATCCATGGCAGCGAACGGAGTCTCTCGTTATACATATAAGATGCGTCTGGTCGTATATTTGGCGTTTCTTTCAGGAATAGTATTGCCCTTGAAGGCAGCCATAATTCCACTTTTTCTCCTGATGCGGAATTTACATCTGACCAACTCCCGACTTGGTCTGATCCTCATTTTTACGGCAATGGGGCTTCCCTCGACGGTATTTATTTTAGCTGGTTTCATGCGGGGCATCCCGAAGGAACTGGAGTATGCCGCAAGAATCGACGGTTGCAATGACTTGATGATTTACCGACATGTCATCATGCCCCTCTCAATGTCTTCTATCACACTGGTGACAATCTACAACATTGTTCCAATCTGGAATGATTTTTTCTTCCCTCTGGTTTTTATTTCCTCTGAAAATAAAAGGACTCTGCCTCTTGGGGTAGCCTCGTTTTTCGGCCAATACCAGATTGCATGGGACTTGATATTCGCAGCGCTCTCGATTGCGATCATCCCGATGATAATAATTTATGTCTTCATGTCTAAATATTTTATCAAAGGCATGACGGCCGGTGCTGTAAAGGGGTAATCATGTTGCATACTATAGAAGCCTCCCGTGCGGATGGATTGAAAGATATCCGTGCTATCCATGCAGAAAGTCTGTTCAACCAGGTCATCCCCTTCTGGGAGAGCCATTCCATCGATACGGAGCATGGCGGTTACTACTCATGCTTAGATCGGGACGGCACGGTATACGATACGGATAAATTCATGTGGATGCAAGGTCGTGAAGTCTGGATGTTCTCTCATCTCTATAATCGGATCAGGCCCGATAACAGATGGCTTGATTACGCTCGGACCGGTGCTGTTTTCATGCAGACCTATGGAATGGATCCAACCGGGAAATGCTACTTCTCAATAGATTGTGCAGGAATTCCACAGGTCGCTCCCTACAACATATATGCAGACTGCTTTGCTGCGATGGGTTTTGCCGAATTTGCCCGTGCCAGCGGCGAATCTTCGTATCTTGATTTGGCCAGGCAGCTTTACACAGGCATCCAGAAAAGGAAAGACGATCCAAAAGCACAGTACAACAAGCTGTTGCCTTCCGCACGAAAGTTCCGTGCCTTCGGATTTTCCATGATTCAGATCAATATGGCGCAGGTATTCAGAAAGTTTGATGATTCCGTGGAATATGAAACGATCATCGAGCAGGCTATCGACGACATCGTCAAATATCACATATCTGAACAGGATCAAATTGTCTGGGAACGGGTAGCTCTCGACGGCAGCCATCCCGACTGTATGGAAGGTCGCCTGCTTTGTCCCGGTCATGCCTGTGAAGTAATTTGGTTCGTTGCGAAGATTGCCATGGAAAGAAGTGACGGGCAATTGTTGGGTAAGCTCTCCCAAGCACTGTTGTGGACATTGGAGAGAGCCTGGGATAAGGAATTCGGTGGCATCTACTATTACCAGGATGCCAAAGGATTTCCGACAGATAAAATCGAAGCAGATATGAAACTCTGGTGGGTTCATGTCGAAGCTTTGTATGCGACCTTGTTGCTTTATGCAGCTACGGGAGAAGAACAACACTATGCTTGGTTCAGAAAAATCCATGATTGGACATTTTCCCATTTTCCCGATGAAACGTATGGTGAATGGTACGGATATCTGCATCGCGACGGTACATTGGCAAAGACCTTGAAGGGGGGTAAATGGAAGGGTTTCTTCCATCTCCCACGGGCACTGGCTGAAAGCATCGGGACCATTGATGAATTATTGAAGATTCAAGGAGTCGGAATCCATGAAAAAAAGTGAAAAGGATCGGAAAAGCCGCATAGGTCTTTTATGTATCGGTTCTCGTAGATTCAAGGACCTGGGCACAGGAACAAAGTCCGGTACGTATGTTCAGCGAATTGAAAAGGAGACGCAGGCAATACTGGAGAATCTGGAACCGGGAGCAACGGTAATTTACCCAGGAGATGTTTTTGATCATGAGGGTTTGCATCACGCGGTCGGCCGATTTTCGGAACACGAAGTCGATTGCATCGTAGTAGTATTTCACTCTTGGGCAGAAGATAATGTTTGGGTCTCATTCCTCCGCGACAGCTGTACGGATATTCCTCTTGTCTATTATTATCCCTCAAAAGAATCCATTCCGTTCGATACCTGTGATGCTGAAGATGACTTTGTTGAATTCCTTTCCAGCGGTGGTCTGGTGGGGATGTTGGTCGGTTCGGGATCAATTAAAAGGAACGATCGTACCGCTAAGGTGTTTGTCGGCTCCATAGCCAGAATCGCTGGTAGGATTTTGACTTATGCGAGACTTTGTGCCATCAGGAACATTCTGAAGAAATCCAGATTCGGACTTATGCCGGCATACAACGAAATCATGTGGAGCACCTATCTCGATCCGTATCAAGTGTTCCGGATGGGACCGGAAGTAACTTTCATAGGGTATGATGAGTTGAGCGATATATCCGATGCGATTGACGATTCGGAAATAGCTGCCTGGAAACAGGATTTGCTGCAGTCTTTTTCGGTAGACAGACAGATTGCCAAGGAGAAGTTCGACGCTTCGATCCGGTATTCCTTGGGCTTGCTTGCCATCATGAAAAAATATGACCTCGATGTCTTGACTTTGAATGATGTCGATATGCGTTTGTTTGAGAAAATTGGGCTTCGGCCTGGTTTTTACCCCAAGGAGATCAGCGAAAGTTTTTCAGTGTTGTGTCCGGAAGCCGATGTAGGTATAGCGATGGCCCAGTACGTTCTGAAACTGATGAGCAGCGGAAGGCAGGTCAACATTATCGAACCCTTCTATATAGATGAATCTCATGATCTCTTCTGTGCAGGACATGCCGGGCCTAATGATTACAACGGTCCTGAAAGCAAGGACAACGTGAAGATTTCCATCGATACCCGGTTTGCCAAGACCCATTACCGGTATGCCGGAGCTCCTTTTGCCTGGCTGCGGATCGCAGGTGGACGGATGACGATGATCCATGTTTCCCAGTGTGATGGCAAGCTGAAGTTGGTTGCGTCTTTGGTCGATTCTATTGATGGTCACCATAGTATCAATGGATATACCCATTCGGAATTCAAGACAGTAGGTACGGACATATCCGATTTTTTTACTCAACTGATGGTTATTGGAACCACTCAGCATTTTGCCGTGGTACAGGGTGATTACATAGACCAGCTACGTGATTTTTCAGATATCTGTGGGTTCTCTTTCCATCATATATAAAAAACAGATCAATTCGATCTTGTAATTTACATCTCTGATGTTCGTATGACAAAAAAATAATATAAGTAGGTAAGGTGCCGTATGAGTTTCATGTTCAATCCGTTTCCGTTTGATGACTATTCAGCAGTAAACATTCCTGAATGGAGTAATGTTTCCGACGTATGTGTGACTGAAGGGAATTTCCCTGTCGTTACGACTATAGCCGATGCTTTATTGCAGAAACAAAAAGAGGGAAAGGTTGTTTTTATACTGGATGGGTATGTAACGGCATCCTTTGAACCTTTTGTGAATCTGTTATCCCGAATGCTGATACAGGGCGGGTGTGATGCAATCACTGCTGTTCCCATAATAGATGCGTATAAGGATTCGGATACACTTGAGGATCAATTCTCCGAATATCTACCGATGGATACAGTCGAAGATCCCGTCCTGATGTATGGGAAATTGTTTCATGGGAATGAAGAGGCTTTCTTTGACAAGAAAAGGATGGATTCGCTTATACAAAAGATTGCTTCCGAAGATTCCGGCAGGATTGTAATTGTGTATGGCAACTTTGCATCGACGCTGAGGATACGTGCCCTTTCCCATATGATTGCATATATTGATCTGATTCCCAAGAATGTCGTACTGAGATTCAAGGGAGGGAAATGTCGGAATATCGGAGACGAAGCAATAAGAAACTATGGTCTCACCATGCGAAGGGCATATTATATAGATCTCGAAATTGCGCTGAAGTGTCGCAGTGATTTGTTATCATCCAGCAAGTTGGACTGGTATATTTCAGGAGATGATGATGATTTTCTGAAGATGGTTCCCTTTGCGACGCTTAGACGCGCGTGTGATGCGCTGGCACATCAACCTTTCAGATGTAAACCTGTGTATAACGAAGGTGTTTGGGGAGGGTACCACACTATGGCATACCGAAATCTACCCGAGAAAATGAAAAACTGTGCATGGGTTTTCGATCTGATCCCCTCTGAAGTCAGTCTTTTGGTTAAAATTGGAGCATCGTTACTTGATATTCCCTTCTATACGTTTATCCGCATGGAGAGTCTTCCGCTTCTCGGTAAACGGAGCATCGATCATTTCGGTCAGTATTTTCCTATTCGTTTCAACTATGACGACACTATCCGTAGCAATGGAAACATGTCTGTTCAGGTCCATCCGGGAGAACAGTATATTAAGGAACATTTTGATGAAATTGGAAGACAGGACGAGAGCTATTACATTGTTGCCGTAGGGCCTGATGCGGTAACGTATTGCGGATTCAATGAAGCGGCCGACCCCGATGAATTCCTTGACAAAGTCAGCCAATCGGAATTGGATAGTTCAGAAATAGATTATAAAAAATATATTCATGCGGAGAAATCGGAACCGGGAAAACAATTCATGCTTCCCGCAGGCACGATTCATGCCTCAGGACGAAACCAATTGGTCTTGGAAATTGGAAGCCTGACTGTCGGTTCCTACACTTTTAAGCTGTATGATTATCTTCGTGAAGATATTGACGGCAAACCCCGACCCATCCATTCGGTCCATGGCAGGAAAGTACTAGAAAAATCCCGTACGAGTGCATGGGTAAGAAAAAACCTAGTCCAAGAACCACAGGAAGTCGATTCTGGAGAAGGGTGGCGTGAACTAGTTTTAGGAGAACATGATTTGATGTACTTCACATTGAGGCGGTTGGAATTCATCGACCAAGCTGTCCAGGATACAAAAGGTACTTTCCATGTATTGAGTCTTGTGGATGGTGAATCTGTAATTGTCGGTTCCATCGAGCATCCTTCCAGGCAATTCGAGATGAAATTTATGGATATTATCGTCGTGCCTGCCTCTATCGGTCCGTACTGGATCAAAAACCTCGGTACACAACCTGTATCGATTCATAAGACGCTGTTGAAAGAGGATTTCTAGGCCTATGGACCCACGTATGAATGCAATTCTCAGTATCGATTCGGGGGGAACCTATTACAAATCGGCCTTGATTGATCCTTTCGGTAATATAATCCCCGATACGTTTGCCGAAACCCCTTCACATTCGGATGCCGGTAGGGATATTGTGCTTTCCGTTTTTACAGGGATGTTGAAAACCATGAAACGCATAACAGAGGAGAAGGGGTTGTGTCTCACTAGAATCGCATTCGATTTTCCAGGCCCCTTCGATTATAAGCGCGGTGCATGTATCATGCAGCATAAGTTCCTCTCAATCAATAATTTGTCGCTGGTACCTTTTGTGCGTCGGGTTTTTGGGGATACCTCAATCGACGTCGTGTTCCACCATGATCTTCACGCTTGTACCTATGGAGCTTACCTCTATGATGTCGCAAAAGGTTTTAGCCGGGTTTTTTGTGTAGCCATAGGTACTGGTTTGGGGACAGGCTATCTCCAGAACGGCGAAATCGTAATGAAAGATCACGGTGGTCCGATGTACCCGATTTTCCAGGAACCCTATGGAAAAGGAGTATTGGAGGATGTAGTCTCAAACAGAGGGATCGTAACGGAATATAGGTGTTTGACAGGATCAAAAGAGCCTATTGACGCGAGGATTGTTCAACAGCTCAGCGAATCCGGTGATTTGGCTGCCTCTGCGGTTTATGATCATATGGGATGCGTACTGGGAGAACATATCCGACCGCTATTGCAGGAATTACAAGCTGGATGTCTTATTCTGGGAGGTCAGATATCGAAAGGATTTCATCTCTTCGGACCGGCACTGCAGGCTGAGCTCGAAGGACTTCCGTTACTTCAGATGATTGCCCCCATTGAAAACTTGACGACAGTTACTATTAGGGGTGCAGCGGCTTTACCCCTACCAAAATGAATGGAGGCTATCTGATGGAAAAAATTGAGATTCGTCCATTTTGTCCAATTCTTGAGATAGAGGCACTTCTTGTGCTGTGGAATCGCATATTTCCTCACGACAGCACAACCTTGTTCGATCTTAACGAATTGATTTTCTGTGGGGAAGGTTTGGACCTTTCCCTATGCCTTCTTGCATGGAAACATAAGCAAATGGTGGGATTCGTATGTGCTGTAGTGGATGATTCCCGGCATGATGCTTATATACATGCAATAGGTGTCGATGATTGTCTGCGGAATTCCGGAATCGGCACCCGAATGCTTGACACCTTGGAAAACGAACTTTCCCGTCGGTCGATACGGAAATTGATATTTTCAGGCTATCCGAACCGGTATATTCTCCCTGGTCTGGACGATAATTGTTATCCAACCGGTAAACTGTTCCTGGAAAGCAAAGGATTTGTATCTAAAACAGAAGTGGTCTCAATGGAGAAATTTCTGGTTACGGTACAAACGTCAGAAATTGAACTATCGGATTTGTTTAAAGTAATTCCTTTTTCTGACAGGTTTCTGGGAAGCGTTTTACAATTGAGCAGAAGGATGCTGCATCCTGAATGGGTAGATACGATACGGCAAGCATATATTCGGACCGAAGGCAACTGCCATGGCTATGTTTGTGTCGACATGAGGGGAATAGTGGTTGGGTATGCTTTTTTCGGTATGGTTGGAGAAGACATCTGCCGATTTGGTCCGATAGGAGTGGATACTGCGTATCGAGGCAAATCGATAGGGAAAGCATTGCTCCTTGCCTGTTTGCATGAACAACAAAAATTAGGATGTTCCCGTAGTTATTTTCTGTGGGGAGAAAAAAAATCCCCAGCTGTAAAGATGTATAGTAAAGCAGGATTTACTGTATTCAGGACCATGACCATATATGAAAAGCTTCTTAATCGGTAATTTCGTGATCGATAGATCGCCAGGTTTTGTCCAAGAGTCCGATTGAATTCTCGAAGTCACTGACAATCAATGAAGAGTAGATGATATCCACGACTATCAGCTGGCAGATGCGGGATATGGAAGCACCTTCCCTATAGAGCGATTCAGTGTCGGGAACATACAGGACCGTATCGGCCAATTTAACCATGCTGGTCGATTTGAATCTCGTAATGGCAATGATGTATGCTTTGTTCTTCTTGGCTTCGGTTATTGTCCGTATAAGGTTTTTACGTTCTCCGGAATATGAAATAGCGATTACAACATCCTGGTCAGTCAACGTACATGCAGCGATAGTCTGCAATTCTGGGTCTTCATTGAAAGTAGATAGATACCCAAGTCTACATAATTTTTGATGAAGGTCCTTTCCTACGACACCTGAAGCTCCTGTTCCGACTATCAGGACTGAACGTGCTTTTCTGATTCTGTTCACAGCTACTTCAACGTTTTTCCTGTTGATCAGTTTGTCAATATTCTTCACGGCATCCGAGACGACATCGAGGATATTGGTTACTATGTCAAGGATTGAAGATTCGCTGTCATAATTCAGCGAAGGTTGTTCCACACGGTGGGAACTATAGCGTTTTGTATAGATTTCCTTTGCAATGGTCAACCGAAGCTCTTGATAGCCCCGGATATCAAGTTTTTTACAGAGTCTGACAATAGCGGCTGCACTTGTATCGGCATTCTGCGCGAGATCGGTGATACTCATGTTGATTACTCTGCTGGGATTCTCAAGAATGTAATTTGCCAGCTTTTGTTCAGTGGTAACTTTGCTTTGCTGCAACTTTTCAAGAAGATATAATGGACTTGACATGTTCTTTTACTATAGCAAATTCAATGATAAATGAAAAGCATTTATTATTTGCACTGGAGGGAACCTACAACTCTTTGCATGCTCTTGCTTGCGATTGGCAGGGCTTTCCTCCCGGGCTTTTTGGTGCACCATTCCTAGAGAGCTTTCCAACCGATTCTTGGATAGAATTGAGAAGCCGGGAAGTAGCAACAGTCGCTCGAGAACGTCGTCGACGGCCCCTACGGGAATGAACCGATGCAACTGTCTGGACAGACCTGCATTCCAATGACGCCGCAATGATTTCCTGACCATACTGTCATTGACGAAGTACCCCTCAGTGATTCGTGAGGCGATGGTCTCGCTCAGGTTATTGCAATTGCTGTGCAGTTGCAGAGGCAGCACCCTGATGGTTTCCCGCATGCTTCACATCGGAACCGCGGAACCAGCAAGATTCTTATGCTTGCAATATGATGCGCCCTGAAATTGATATGAACCCAAAAGGTTAGACTCTCTTGTCATTATTCTAGGTGGACTGATCAAGAAGAACTAGACATCAAGTTTAGGATTTTTTGTGACCTGCAAGAGCTCCATTGGTGGCAAACAGCTCAGTGCAGAATAGATTCTCTTCCTGTTGTAGAACATTTCCAGCTGCTGGAAGACTTCGCGCTTCGCATCTGCGATAGAGGGGAAGTCTGTTCCATAC
>PGXW01000052.1:0-3501 GCA_002839355.1 Spirochaetae bacterium HGW-Spirochaetae-2 | reverse complement strand
CGAAGTGTATTGGCTGCCCTGATCTGTGCTATCGCAAATTCACGATAGCACCGACTATAACGAAGATAATACTACGCCGAAGGACATTAGAACTGCATAACACTGAAAGAAATATCTGGAATTCTTCGGCATAGTATTTCAATCAATCCAAGCTGTAAAAGATCTTTCTGAATTCCGGTCGAATCCAAAGCTTTTCCTCGTCTCCGGATAGAATAATTGGTGCAGCCTTTTTCATTGCTTCGCTCATCATCTCAAGGGTTGCAAATGCATAGAATCCTGAAGTAGTGGACATACTTTCATGACCGAGAAGCTGCATGATAAATGGAAGCGGAACATTGTTCTTGTACAAATCCATGGCTTTAGTCTTTCTAAAGAGATGGCAATGCACATGTTCCGGAACTTCACCACAGGTTTCTCGTGCAATCTCAGCTGCAGATTTGAGAACCAGACTGATGCTGTCAGTGGAAAGTCTATGAGGTTTCCCATCCAACATGCTGTAGAAAAGAGGGGCCTCAGCTCCCGAAGGATGAAATTCCTTGAGATATTTAAACAGATGCCTTTTTGTCTTATCCATTATCGGCACGTTTCTTGTTTTCCTTCCTTTGCCCACAAGAGTGATGAATGGGTTGGAAGCCTCAAGATGGAGGGAAGATCTATTTAGGTCAGAGACTTCCTGGACTCTTGCACCGGAATCATACAGAAGAATAAGCAGCATGCGGTTTCTTCTGTGCTTTCTCGTATCGGTATCGAAGGCAGATAAAATGGCTGAGGTTGCAGCAGGCTGAAGATACACGATGGGATGTTTTTCTTCCTGCATCTTCCTAATGGTGCAAATATCCGAGTAAATACCCATTAGCTCCATATCTGAGCTACCGCAATACTTGAGGAATGAACGTATTGCAGTGAGTTTCAAGTTTATGCTCTTGGGCGAATAGTTGTTCGATTTGAGCCATGAGATGAATTCAACGACAAGATTCCTTGAGAAGCATTCAAAGCAGACATGCTCATTGGTGATACTCTTTTCTTCCTCGAGGAATCGTAGGTATGACTTAAGAGACTGCTTGTAAGTCTCGACAGACTTATCCGACATATTCCTAGTCAGTGGCATGTATTCATGAAGGAACCTGCGTACAAGGATCCAAAAGTCTTTGTCCTTTTTACTTTTACGCTTCATCGTCTTCAACCTCCGGTATTACGTTCTCCGTTGGCTGTGAAAGTACATTATATTGGCAAAAGAAATCAGGAATGAGATGGATGTAGTAATAAGTGCTTTCCAGGGAGGAATGACCCATGTACCTCATGAGGTATGGGAGCATGGCATGGACGTTCTTGCCAGCAATCGACCATTTCATGATATTGGCACAGGCAAAATGATGTCTGAAAACGTAAGGTCTTGGTTTCACCTTTCCATCATGGGGAAGCCCCGCGGCAATCCAAATCTTAGCGAGCGTGGCAGGAATCGCCGTTGAAGAACATAGATCACTACAACCACCAGGGAAGAAATATTGGCGGTTTGGTTTCACCAAGCTTATTTCCCGTTCATATCCTGCAAGGTAATCTACAAGTTCATCAGATAGGTAGAGACGGCGATCACTGTGTCCTTTTGCGTGCATTATATCGATGTATCTGTCTTCGAGATGCACGTTTGAGCACTTCAACAACCTTGCTTCAATCGTTCTCAGACCACAACAGTACATGAGCCTGTAAAATGCTGGATATACATATTGCATACCGGGGTTAAGTTTAGTGCGATTTACATAGAAATTACATTCCTTAAAGAAGGCCATAATCTCAGACTCAGACATAAGATATGTTTCCACATGGTACTTTCTTATGACAAAACTGTCTTCAACTACATAGGCATCATTAAGGCCCATATTTCTGAGGTAGCGTCCAAACTCTCTTATCGGAGGAATCCAACTCCTGTTTTGAGATTCGGTTTCTCCTGCCATCTTCATGAGCCATCCGGTCACGACATCTTTGGTTAGTGTTGGGAGATTCCCGTTCTCAAGATTGAACCGATCAAAACGCCAAAGATAGTGTTCGCAGGTTTTGTACTTTATTCCCATGGGGTGTTTGAAAGCAAGAAAATCTGCAAGATGTGATGATAAATTACTTCTAAATTCCATCATGCGAGGCCTCCTTCCGACAGAAATGTCAGAGGGAGGACACAGGATTTCAGTCCCTCCTCATCGGTTGTTATATAAATATCTGTTGTATCTGGGGTTGAATGGCCCAGTATTGCTGCAATTGTCTCAATGGGAACATCTTTCCTTACCATGGTTGAGGCAACATTGTGACGAAGCATGTGCATCCCAAAGATACGATTTTTCTTTTCTATTCCTGCTTTCTCAAAGCATCTTTTCAGTATGTAGTAGCAGGACGAATGATTTTGTAGCGGCAGATGTGGGATCGTTTCCGACAAGAAAAGATATTCCGACCTAACATCTGGCCTCTCGTCCGTGATGTACTCTACGATTGCATTCCCTACAGGGGGGACTAATGGCAGGCATACAAAGTTACCGGTTTTGCTCTGCCTAAAAGATATGGTCTCATTTGTCCAATTGATGTCGGAGAGCTTCAGGTTGATGACATCTATAGCTCTCATTCCCGAAGTAAGACCAAGCATGATTATTGCCCTATCTCTTTTTGGGAAACCTTTGCTTTCAATAGTAATTTGTAGGCTTTCTTGCTCGCAGTCAGTGAGCACTGGGATAATCCCCATTCTTTTAGGTGCACGTATTCCAGCAATGGCATCAATTAGGTCATCTCTACCAAGATACCTGAATATGCATCTCAGTTCACAGAGGACGGCTCTTTTGCGCACCTCCTTTGTCTGCATAAAATACTTCAAGGTGAGTTCAGGGTTTAGATATTCAAGATCCAAAACCCCTGTTTCATCCATGAATTGTAAGAGGCAGTACATTCCATATTCATAGAAGTGGATGGTATTCTCATTCTCATATTCGGTTTTCAGGAATCTTTGAAACTTCTCGTATTCATTCCCCAAATTGGAATTTGAAGGCCTTAACCGACCTCTTTTCATGTCACCGAATTCGAATGCACCATCCGCCACATAAGAGTCAAGAAAACGTATGAAGCGCATCTGAGAATAGTGCCGCTGTGCACTATACTTTCCGGTTTTGGGACTGATTATGGCATTTGCATATTCACTTCCTATATCCGCTGAGTATTCCGTAACTCCTCTTTCATTGCAGAAGGTTTTGAATCTCCTAAGCACTCCCCTGTAGCCTGATATTGACGATTGTTTGTAGTTTGCACTTTCCAATGCTTTGATCAACAGATTGCCGATTTCTTCAATTTTCACTTGAAGCACCTCCTTGGTAATGCTTCAAGTGTAGGAATACTATGCCGAAGAATTCCAGATATTTCTTTCAGTGCTATGCAGTTCTAATGTCCTTCGGCGTAGTATTATCTTCGTTATAGTCGGTGCTATCGTGAATTTGCGATAGCACAGATCAGGGCAGCCAATACACTTCG
>PGXW01000051.1 GCA_002839355.1 Spirochaetae bacterium HGW-Spirochaetae-2 | reverse complement strand
CCAGACGGTCCTCGGTGGCACTCTAGCCTACGGTGGCTCCTACTACGACACCTACGAACTGAAGACCTTCGATGGCCGCACATGGAAGTTCACCTACGATGGTAGCATTCGATGCGAAACCAAGACGCGAGGGATCAAACAGAGTGCATCGCGCCTGTACAGCGTCGAGCTGGTCAGCCCGATCCTCACCTACGAAGCTGACATCGAGAAGGTGCAGGAGGTCATCAGGGCACTACGCAAGGCCGGGGCCTTCACCAACAGCTCATGCGGCATCCACGTGCACTTGGAAAAAAAGGGGCACACACCGCGTTCGGTGCGCAACTTCGTGAACATCGTCTACGCACGGAACGACCTGTTCTACAAGGCCCTCGGCATCGAGGCCAGCCGGGCACGGTATTGCAAGCAGATGGACGACCACCTCGTAGAGAGCATGAACCGCAAAAAACCGACCACCTTCGCAGAGATCGAGGACATCTGGTACTCCGGCTACGGCGGCAGCAGGGAAATCAAATACCATAGCAGCAGATACAACTTCCTGAACTTACATTCACTATTCCACGGCCATGGCACCATCGAGCTACGCGGATTCAACAGCACGCTGCACGCCGGAGAGGTCAGGAGCTACATCGTGTTCGCCCTAGCATTGAACACCCAGGCGCTCACGCAAAACTCGGCGAGCACCAAGAAGCCCCAGGCCGAGAACGAGAAGTTTGCGATGCGCACATACCTTAACCGCATCGGCTTCATCGGCGACGAGTTCAAAGCCTGTCGTGAGCACCTGTGCAAACGGCTCACCGGATCAGCCGCATGGAGACGGCGGGTTGCCGCCTGAAGGGGCGATGGATCTGCAACCTGAGGGCGGGACAACCGCCCTTTCAGGTGGTAGAAGACCAAATGAAGGAGCAAAGCAACGATGAAAAAAGTCTATCTGGCCTATGGAAGCAATCTGAACCTCCAGCAGATGGGAGAGCGATGCCCCGATGCCGCAGTCATCGGAACAACAGTACTGCACGATTATCAGCTGTTGTTTCGGGGAGGCCGACATACTGGAGTGGCCACCATCGAGATGAAACGGGGTGCAAAGGTTCCTGTGCTCCTGTGGCAGATCACCGAGAAGTGCGAGAAGGCCTTGGACCGCTACGAGGGGCATCCACACCTGTACCGTAAAAAGCGCTTGATGGTGAATCTGGACGGGGATGAACTGGTGGCGATGGCCTACGTAATGAACGAAGGACCTCCGCTGGCGATGCCGGATGCGTACTACTATGCGACCATCCTTGACGGTTACTACGACTGCGGCTTCGATGAGGGTATCCTCAAGCAGGCGGTGATGCACACAAAGAGCTTGCAGGATGCACAAAAGCACAAATCCGAGTGGCCTTTTTCCATCGATACGCTTGCCAAGCTCCCCTAGATGTGGGAACAATGCATTTCCAGAAGGAGGTTCGCTGATGGACTACGAGTGCGATAGTACCCTTGCAGAGCTGAAGAAGCGATTCCCTGCAGGGGCTATGGTGGAGTTGGTGAAGATGGAAGATGGGGATTCGCCCCCTATGGGTACTAAGGGAAGCGTATTGCATGTGGATGCATTGGGAACGGTGCATGTGTTGTGGGAGACCGGCTCGACACTGGGAATCATCCCTTCAGTCGATGAGATACGCTTGGTTTCAGAAGCACAGGGAGGCGGCAATGGATGAGACGGTCAAGGCTCAACTGGAGCAGGTGAGAACTACTGCGTTGACGAACATGTTCGATGTGGCGGCGGTGATCAGGATCGCCGAGCACCTCGGGCTTGACGAGCTTGCCGCCTATCTGACAGCAGGCAACGCAGGTGAATACACGCGATTCATCCTCACCGGCAAGACTTGATTATACAACACTACCAACCAATTACGAGGCCCTTCGGGGCCTTTTTTGTTGCCCGAACGACTACCGGGCGAGATAGGAAGCAGGTTGGTATTCAAGCTTTATAACCACTTATATAATTTCACATTATGCAGATAACTCTTTGTATTGACTTGATATGATGCGCGCTATCAGCGAACATGCACCAACGCGGAACCACACCCGACGGCGCGTGGTTTGCGCAATTTGTACACCGGAGGAACTTCATGGCAAAGACCAACATCAAAATCATCGAGGTTGCCCCGCACCAGAAGCACTCACGGCAGAGAAAGGAGTCGGCCGTGGTACGGGTGGCTGCCTACTGCCGGGTGAGCACGCTCTCGGAGGAGCAGGAGCTTTCGTATGAGACCCAATGTGCATATTATCGCAACCTGGTTGCATCCGACCCTGCCCTTGAGCTGGTGGGTGTCTATGGGGACCGCGGATGCTCGGGAGTGATGATGAAAAGCCGCCCGCAGTTTTTGAGGATGATGCAGGACTGCAAGGACGGTAAGATCGATTATGTGATGGTCAAGTCCGTTTCGCGCTTTGCGCGCAACCTGGCCGACTGCCTCGAGTGCGTGCGGGCGCTCAAGGGCATGGGCATCCCTGTCCTCTTCGAACGCGAGGGTATCGACACCATGGACGATCGGGCCGAGATTATCCTCTCGATGCTCGCCGCCATCGCCCAGGAGGAATCCAACAGCCTGAGCATGAACATCAAGTGGGCGTTCGAAAAGCGCCAGGAGAGCGGCATCGCAGCGCGCCGCGTCCCCTATGGATACCGCAAGGCCGCTTCCTCTGATACCCACGGCAGCGAATGGGTGATCCATCAACCCGAGGCCAAGCGGGTGAGACTGATGTTCACCATGGCAGGGCAGGGATGCAGGTATAAGGAAATCCTCACAGCATTGAGGGCCTTGGAGACCAAGGAAACCCAAGCGACCTTATGGTATCACGACAAGCTCTATCGGATGCTGCGTAGCGAGGTCTACAAGGGTGATGTGCTGACCACCAAGCAATACGTGGTCGATTACCTGTCCAAGAAGCAGCGTCGCAACGAGGGCCAGCGGCCCCAGTTCTACATCGAGGACCATCATCCTCCGATCGTGGAGGTATCTTTGTTCGATCACGTTCAGAAGCTCTTGGATTCAGGGGCACTCAGGCACTATGCGAAACACTAGGAGGCATGCGGATGGAAGGACATACATATCAGGCAACAGGCAACACTCCCGTTGGGGTCAGGAGGCTCTATCGGGAGAATGCACTGCCGCGGGTGAGGGCGAAACGGGTTGCGGCATACTGCCGCGTCTCCACCGAGCTCGAGCAGCAGCAAAGCAGTCTGGCGACGCAGATGGAGGCGTTCAACGACATGATCTCCCGCCATGCCGATTGGGAGCTTGCCGGTATCTATACCGATGAGGAGACCGGCACCAGTAGGCGCAACCGTGACGGGTTCAATTCCCTGATGGCCGATGCAGAGGCCGGCAAGATCGACATCATCCTGGTCAAATCTGTACAGAGATTCGCTCGTAACACCGTCGATGCCCTCACCGCTACACGCAGGCTCAAGGCCCTTGGGGTATCGGTGTTCTTCGAGCGTGACAACATCAACACCTCCCAGGCGACTTCTGAGTTGTATCTCACCCTGATGGCTGCTGTCGCCCAGGAGGAGAGTCACAGCCTTTCGGAAAACATGAAGTGGGGCATCCGAAAGCGTTTCGCCGCCGGTATCCCCAAGTGGGCGGCCACCTATGGCTACCGCAAGACCGAGGAGGGTGATTGGGTGATCGAGGAGAACGAGGCTGTCCAAGTACGGAGGATCTTTGACATGTACAAGAACGGCTCGGGTCTTCCTGCCATCGTAACCGCATTGGAGCAAGACGGTGTGATCACCCAGATGGGAGGGACCAAATGGTATCCCCATACGCTTGCCACGATGCTCAAGAATGAGAAGTACATCGGGGATGTGAGGATGCAAAAGGATTACACGGCCGACCATCTTTCCCATCGCAGGGTCAAGAACCGCGACCTGCTGGTGCCCCAGTACTATATCCGTGACCATCACCCACCCATCATCGACCGTGAGACATTCGCGGTCGTACAGCGGATAGCACTCCTCTGCGATCCCCATCGCGGCTCCACCCAGTATCCCTATTATGGGTTCCTGCGCTGCCCGCATTGTGGTTGTTTGATGATCCGCTTCCAGCTCCCCGGGCATTTCAGCAAGGAGAAGGATTGGACCTGCGGTGGTGCCGCGGGGCATGAGAAGCGCGGTGATCGCACCTCCTGCATGCCGCAATCGGTCAGTGAGGGGTACATCCATGAGGCATTCTGGCAGGCCTTCGACGATCTGGACGAGGGCGGGTTGCTTGCCATTTCCCACTCGTCGGGCGATATGGCCGAAGGAGCACGGTTCGCTTTGGAGGCGAGAGGGTGTGATCGATCTGGGTTGGTTGGCAAGCGCAACGAGCCCTCCTACCATCTGTTGGTCAAGACAGTAAAGGGCATTTCTTTCACCGAGGATTATCGAACGCTGCTGGTGACCTGGAACTTCGGTGTGGTAAGCCGCGTCGACATCAGCTACCAGAGGCCGTGGCACCGTCCTACCAGCGTGCTGACCTACAGCGGCGGTCGGTTCCGTATCGACGGCAAGCCGATCGGCAGCGGCAAGCAGGTGGCCACTTCGCTCAAGGCCCGGATCATCTATATCGATGCGATCAGGATCGTCGATCCTTCTGACGATGACGAGGTGCAGATACCGAACGTGTATCCACCATTAAGCAAGAAGCACAACAGCAACGAGGAGGACCCATGCGAGTTACCAGGGTAGTAAGAAATCAGGATCTCCAGTCCAAGCGGGTAGCCGCCTATTGTCGGGTGAGCACCCTGAAAGAGAACCAAGAGGAGTCGTTCGAGACCCAGCAACGGTATTACACCGATCTGATCAACCATACCGCCGGCTGGCAGCCGGTGAAGGTATATGCCGATGAGGGGTTCTCCGGGGTCCTTGCAGAAAAGAGGCCGGGCTTCATGGCCATGATGGCCGATGCACGAGGCAACCTGATCGACATCATCCTGGTCAAGTCGATATCGCGTTTTGCCCGCAATGCTAAGGAGGCCCAGCGCTATGTGCATGAGCTCAAGGGTCTGGGTGTAGAGGTGCGCTTTGAGCGCGAGGGAATATCGTCGATGGATGGATCGGCGGAGATGGCGTTCTCCATGCTGGCGGTCGCAGCCCAGGAGGAGTCCCGCTCGATATCGGAGAACATGAAGTGGTCGCTACGCAAGCATGCCGAGCAGGGCATCAGGCACCTGGGAAGCAACCGCATCCTCGGATACAATGAGGCCAACGGTGTGCTTGTGCCGAACCAGGATGCCTGGATCGTCAGGGTGATCTTCGAGGATTATGCTGCGGGTTTGTATCCCATAGAGATTCAGCATCATCTGGAGGACCTCGGAGCTGCAAATTCCACGACCAAGCGGATTCCGGGGGCTGGGAACATGAGGAAAGTGTTATCCAACGAGGTGTATGTGGGAGACCGGATGATCCAGAAGGGACCGGTGAGGGACCTGATCACCAAGCAGCCGGATTTCTCCAAGCCCTATACCAGCTACTATCTTACCGACGATCATGAGCCGATTGTGGACCGGCAGTTGTTCGAGCAGGTGAAGGCACGCCTTGCGTGGGTTGATCAAGAGCGCAAGGCCGGCATCTACCGGACCTCTCAATCACATTACCTGTATGGATTGGTATACTGCAGCGAGTGTGGTCTACCATTCAGGAAAGGTGACGGCTCCGAGTACAAGGGCACCGAATATGATTACCTGGTGTGTAGCTGTAGAAAGCGCAGGGGCAGGAAACAGCGCACCTGCACAAACCGCTCGATCAGGGTCGATCAGCTTCTGAAGACCCTCTCGGATACTCTCGGATTGCCATGGCGATCGGTTGAGGAATTCGATTCCGATGCACTAGTAAATGCGGTCGAAAGGGTAGTCATTCAGCCGGATGGCATCGATGTGGTGATGAAGTATCAGCAGGTGGCGAATGGATAATTGAATTTACGTGAAAATATTACAATAAAACAAACTTGATATTAGTATTTTAGAAGAAATCTCTTGTAATATTAAACTTCAAGTGATAAAATCACGTATATGTTTATACGATGCATGTTGCGCAATATCTATTCATTCGGCGAAGAGAAGGAATTCAATATGATTCCTGCTCCTCGATTTACTCGTTTGAAGGGTCACAAGTACCAGAAGCAAGGGATTGAAGTCTTGAAATTGGCTTCATTCTACGGAGCCAACGGTGCCGGCAAGTCGAACCTGATCCGTGCGCTCGAGTTTCTTCAAGACATTGTCGTCACGGGAGACCTGCCCAGTCCGATGAAGTTGAAAAGAATGAAGCATTTCCACTCATCCGGGGAGCCGATGATATTGGGCGTTGAGTTCATCAATCAGGAGGTCCCTTACCTCTATGCTGTAGAGATTGGCGAACAGTCGGTCCTCAAGGAAGAGTTGTATATCTCTGGGTTGGGAAAGCGTGAAGACGAACTCGTGTTCGAGCGATCGACTCATACAGGTGGAAAGACAGTCTTGCGACTTTCCGAAGGGTTCCTGAACAGCGAGGAAGGTCGTGTGCTGAAAGGGATCTTGGAGAACAACCTGATCAAACAGAACAAGACTTGTCTGAAAATACTCTCTGAGCTCGATAATTCGTTGTTAGTGGATACCAGAAATGCGTATCGATGGTTCATGCATAAGCTGGCTATCATCACGCCAGAGGTACGTTCCGGGGGACTTGCCCACAGGCTGGACATCGATAAAGAGTTCCACCGCTATGCCGAACAGGTGTTGTGCTCATTCAGTGTCGGGATTAAGAAACTGCTGACTGTGAAGAAACCGATCGCGGAGTTTTTCGGTGATGACAATAAGACTGACATGGATGTGCTGCTGAATAAGGTGGCAGAATCTCCTGGATCAGTTCTCGGGTTATTCAACAAGGATGGTGAGGAGATTATTGTTGTCGAGGAAAACGGAGAGGTGTTCGTGAAACAGTTGAAAACAGAACACGCAACGAAAGACGGCCGTTCTGTGATGTTTGACCTCTCCGAAGAGTCTGACGGGTCGATACGGTTGATGGACTATCTCCCTGCGTTCAAGGACCTGTTGACCAAGGATGTGACCTATTTCATCGATGAGATTGAGCGCAGCATCCATCCTCTTCTCATTAAGGAGATCATTGGAAAGTTTTCTGCCGACGACAATACCAAGGGGCAACTCATCTGTACGACCCATGAATCAAATCTGCTAGATCAGGAGATCTTCCGGCAAGATGAGGTTTGGTTTGTCGAGAAAGACCTCTCGGGAAGCTCAGACCTCTATTCTCTGTGCGATTTTAAGGAGCACAACACAAAGGATATCCGCAAGGGCTATCTCTCTGGACGGTACGGATCCATACCATTCCTTGCGAACCTGAAAGATATCAACTGGGATGCCTATGATTTTAAGAAATAGGCTATATGAACGCAAAGAGCCGGATAGAGATGCAACCCTTTGCATAATCTATTGTGAAGGGAGCAAAAGAGAACCACAATACTTCAAGTACTTCGAGGGGCTCAGTTCCAGGATCATCCTTGAAGTCGTGAAGGCCGAATCTCAGGGTGACAATTCTCCATCAGGTCTGTACGAGCAAGCTTGTTCCGATATCGAAGGATCCGGTCCGGATTCACTTGTCAAGTATGAGGTGGGGGAAGGGGATCAGGTCTGGTTTGTCATCGATACTGATACGTGGGGGTCTCACATACCTCTTTTACGTCTCGGTTGTGCGGGTAAAGCGAATTGGCATGTGGCGCAAAGCAATCCCTGTTTTGAAGTTTGGCTCTACTATCACTTGTTTGTTGACGATGCAGCATCTGTCGTGTTGGCTGACTGCATTGCATGGAAAAATCATGTGAACGCATTGATCCCGGGCGGGTTTGATAGTAGGAAGCATCCCATCTATATTGCAGATGCCATAGCCAATGCTCAAAGATATTTCAGGACAGCTGGTGAGGAAGTTTTATACGGCTCCACGGAGATGTTCAAACTTGGGAAAACGATCTACCCCATGATCGCTTCGGCCGTTGAGAGGGCCAGGCGGATATCCAGTTTGTAGACTGAAAGTGATTCTGATGCACCTCTTAAGCTTTGATCATGTATTGTTCAATCACTTCAGGATTGTCTCTGATCAGCTGAAGTAGTCTTCGTGAAGGGCCTTCTGGAGTATTTCTCCCTCGTTCCCAAGCCTCGACTGTTTTCTTGGACACGCCAAGAGAAGATGCAAAGATAACCTGACTCAAGCCGACTCGCTTTCGGATTTGCTTGATGTCCTCGCTGGAAAAAGACTCCACCGGTTTAACTGCGATTTTTGTCTTTCGCGCGTCGATCTTTCCTTCTTGGTATTTGACGGCTTCATCAAGCCCTTGCATGATGCTTTTATATACACTCATTTCCTTATCTCCTGTTTCTGCAGACCTTTTTCCAGAACGGCAATCACTTTCGCGATTTCATTCCTTTCTTTGCCCGTTAGGTTGTCCTTCTCGGATTTTGGATATGCCGTGATCAAGTAGATTGTTTCATGTACGGTGAAATCAACATATGCCACTCGACCACCGCCGCTCTTACCGCGACCCGGAAAGGCAATCCGATATTTACGAAGCCCTCCAGTGCCTCTCAGCACAGCGCCTGCCTTGGGATTCTCCAATAATTCTTCCTGTAGCTGTCGAAGTTCCTCATCACCAAGCCCAAGGCGCCCCCATTGGTGATCGAACTCCGGCATCATGACAAATTCACGATTGATCTGCATAAGCTGTCTATAAAATACCCTATCAGATAGGGTATAGTCAAGTGCTTGTCACATCTATTTGGTCACTGCTTAATTCATCAGGAATAGTCATTGACATCCTGTTCCAGAACGGAGGCCTCCTGTGAGGGGAACAGCCGATCTACACGCTCTATCGGTTCTTAATTCATGCGTAGTTTTGGTCTGTTTGAGCTTATGTTGTACAGATGAGCATCAAACCAAATACGCCTTACCCCGGAAGTACCCCGGAAGTTACCCCGGAAGTCTGTATATGATGACAGCTTCCCGATGAGGAGGCCGAACGAACCTGGTTTGTTTTCACTAAAAACAGTACTTTCATCACGGTAGTGAAAGTATATGAATGAGTGAAAATATGATCAGCGTGCTCGCATGTTCTCTTGATCGATGGTAGGCTATCTTGAAATAACGATCCTGGATTTAGTTTCTTATTACAAAATAGATCTGAACATCGAAATTAGCATGCTAAGGAGATTGGAACATATCATGGTAAGCACAACAGTAGATATTGAATTTCGAGTTGATGCCCAGCTGAAGAGTGAATACGAAAAGGCCTGCACAGAACTTGGATTGACAACTACCGAGGCTTTCACCATGTTTGCTACGAAAGTAGCCGTTGAGAAACGTATTCCCTTCGAGATTACCGTCGATCCATTCTTTTGTGAACAGAATAGAACAAGACTCAAAAAATCAATTGATCAGATGGAAGCGGCCCGAGAATACTTTAAGGTTGGAGTCCCTGGTTCAGGGGTAGACAAAGAGGATGCGTGCTTTTAAGCGTTGGACAAGGCGAGGCAAACGACGCCGGTCGTGATTGTTTTCCAATACCACCAACAAGTATAATTTTGCTAACTTCCACATACGAAGCCAGTAATAGTTTGCCCTCGGTTAGCCTATGTGATATAAAGATTAAAAGGCAGAACATCAGCAGCATGGATTTATATTTTGACGAATCAGGAACATTAACTCAGAGGTATTGTGAAACTAATCCTTATTTCATTATTGCCATGGTGAGGCCCCTGGATAAGGATAAGTTGAAAAGAGCTTATAAAAGGTTTATTCAGGAGAATTTGGACAAGCTGAAGCGGTTGGATAACGGCGAAAACAAGATGTTCAAAGACGGGAAATTTGTAGAATTAAAAGGTTCCCAGTTCAATCGCGAGATGCGGCAAGAATTTGTTAAATATTTCGCCCGAAACAATTACTTCCAGTTATATTACATCCTGGTGGACAATTCCCTTATAAAGCCACATTTCTGTGACAATACCGCACGAGCTTTCAACTACATCATCAAATTATCATTGAAGTTCTATTTCAACAAAGGCCTTCTCCCTGATGAGGACTACAACCTTCAATTTGATGAGAGGAATGAGAAGACTGAGACCAAACACTTCCTAGAAAATTATCTGAGGACAGAGTTCCTGTTGGACCAAACGCTTACTCATGAGATTCACGTGCAATATTTCGATTCCGCTGATAACATGCTGGTTCAGGTAGCGGATGTGTTAGCAAATATTCTTTACGCCCATAAACGTACAAATGCATACTTGAGGGAGATAAACTATCTTTATCAAAACGGCTATCTCAAATATGTTTTCAGGTTTCCTTATAATGGGAATCATGGGGTATGAATGCATGCAATTGATAGCAGATATGTGTGTGAACTTGCAATCCCTCAAGGATTCACTTGGTGATGGAATGCAACAAATAAGCAACAAAAAGGTAACATTTTTATTGACATTAGCCCGGGCTAGAGGTATATTCAGGGTGTCAGCAGTAAGTCCTGTTGCAGTGCCGTTATCTAGGTAAGTGTCATGTGTTGGCATCACGGACAGGCGAATGACTTCATTTTGCAACATGCAGGCTTCGGGCCTGCTTTTTTTGGCTTCGAAGACATGAGTCGGGACTCACGAGAGTACGACTGAAGCACAAAAACGCATTAGCGATTTCGTTTCAAGACCGTTTTCATCTGGATTGCATTCTGCAGCAGGATTTCCTTCTCATCATGTGTGCAGTCATCAAGCAGTTCCTTGAAGTCTCTGTCATAGGCATCAACGAGCACAGGCGTGCTGTCGTACAGCAGCGAATCGATGGTCGTGTCCAATGCCTGTACGATCGCTACCAAAGTCGGTAGGTTGATCTTTGCCTTGCCGCTTTCGATGTGCGAGTAGTGTGCTGGTGAGAGACCGATGATACCTGATAAGGTTGCTTGGGTCATGCATGCCTTGATACGTGCATCTCGGATGCGTTGCCCGAGCAGTTCATAATCGATTCCCATGAAAACCTCCCTTAGAATGATCTTCTGCAGACTTCGGAAGCAGCAGATCTATACAACATGGGCCTGCGGTCTCGCCGTAAGTGATAAAAGAACGAGTTTTTATTGTAATACCCGGAAAGCGAAGTTATAATAAACTGCAACAACAGTTTAATAGAAAACTGTGCATAGAAATAAACATTTCATATGTCCCAGGGGTGTGTTTATGGCGAGGAAGAAGGCAAGGGAACAGGAATTTGATACGCTGGAGCTTGAGGTTCCGAAGGAAGATCTGCCGCGCGTGAGCCTCGAGGGATGTGAGATCGTCCGCAGACAGTTCCTCTCCCATCTGAAAGAGAACATACTGACCATCAGGCCTGATGGAATCCAATTCAACAATGCATGCATCACCCGGATGCCCGATGTGCGGTACATCTATCTGATAATCGATAGAAGCAAGCGCTGGTTTATCATCAGCGCCTGTGACGAGGATGACAAGGATGGCCAGCGGTGGTGTACCTTCAAGCACGGCGAGCGAAAGAGCCGGAAGATCCAAGGCAAACCGTTCTGCGACCGCATCTATTCCATGATGGGGTGGAACAAGGGGTATGGCTACAAGATCTGCGGAACTTTTGCGCTGCAGGTCGAGGATGAGGATAAGCTGCTCATGGTATTCGAGCTCGATGAGGCCGAAGCCCATGCAATGTCCTCCAAGGCTCGCGCGTATGCCGGGGTGGAGGATATCGAGGTCGGCGCCGAGGAATTGGCAAAACTTGATGAACTGGAAAAGAAGCGACAGGCCGATCGTGAACAGCGTGCCGCTGCCAAGGCCGCCGGTGAGAAGATTATCCGACGATATCGCAAGCGCGCCGTGCTTCCCCAGCAGTGGGGTTCCGATACCTTCGGCGTTCCGGTTGAGGAACACAAGGCGAAGGCCGAGGTGCCGCATCTGCCAGCCAGGGGTGATTCCGGTGATCTTTTCATAGCGTCCGATAATCGCGGATGGTGAACGAATCGATCGGATGGGAGGCTCCGGTATGGCGATGGAGAGTGGCATCACAGTGAATTTCTCCAACAATGAGATCAATATCAGGACCAAGACGCTCAAGGACCTGAGGTCTCCCCGGTTCGTGCACATCTTCATCAACGAAAAGGAACGCCATTTATTGATCCGCCGATGTGAGGAGCGCGACAATGATGCGTTCCCGATCGATTATGCTGCAGTGGAGATCGATAAGAAATGCCGATTCAAGGCCAAGCCCCTGGTCATCTACCTGGCGAACGTGATCGGCCTTCCGTACCCGTCCCAAACCCTGCGTTTCTGTGGCAACCTGCTGGAGGATGGCGATACCGTCCTCATAGACCTCGACGATCATCAGTTCCTCCCGTATCCCGATAGAAGAATAATGGGGGTACGCCATGGATGATTCGGTGAAGCGGCTGAGCAAAGGCTTGCAACCGGTGGCGCCGAAATCGTCGTGTGCAAGCGCGCTCCAAACGGCGAGCAAGGATGATGTGCGTGAGCGCTACAACCGGCCTCGCGATCTGAGCAAGATCAAGGTGATACCGGCCCGGCAGGAATCGGATCCGTTCAATCCTAAGAGCCGAAAGCGGGTGGTTGTCTACTGCCGGGTATCGACCGATGGGATTTCCCAGACATCATCGTTCGAGCTGCAGAAGAACTATTACCTGCGGTTTGTCAGGAAGAAACCCGACTGGAAATTGGTCGGGCTCTATTCCGATGAGGGTATCACCGCTACGAGTATGGAAAAGCGCGTGGGGCTATTGACGCTGCTTGAGGATGCCAGGGCGGGCAAGTTCGACATCATCGTGGTGAAGAACCTATCCCGTTTGGCCAGGAACCTCATGGACTGCATGAACATCATCTATGAGCTTCGCTCTCTGCCTCACCCCATCGGCATCCTTTTTGAAACCGAGAACATGTTCACTTTGGACAAGAATGTGGACTTCACCTTGCAGGTGCTCTCCCTGGTAGCTCAAGAGGAGAGCCACAAGAAATCCGAGGCCATGAACTCCTCATATCAGCAGCGCTTCGGCTCCGGACAGTTCACCAAGCCCGATCTGCTTGGTTATGACAGCGTCGGGGTCAATGAGATCGCGATCAATGAAGAGGAAGCCCAGACCGTCCAGCTGATCTTCATGATGTTCCTCGCAGGCATCCATCCTTCCACTATCGCTGATGTATTGGTCATGTTGGGGCGCAAGACGCATACTCACAAGTACAAGGACGGACGCATCAAGGAAGGGGTGGTGAAGTGGACCGCCAATTCGGTGAGCAACATCCTGCGCAATGAACGCAGATGCGGAGACGTGCTTGCCCAGAAGACCTACACCCCGAACTATCTCGATCACAAGCCCAAGAGGAATGAGAACCATCTTCCCCAGTATTATGCGAAGGACCAGCATCCGGCTATCGTTGCCCGTGAGGATTTCCATCTGGTGCAGAGGATACTTGAGGCCAACAGGGGAGGCTGGAAGTTCGGTCTTCCCGAGCTGGGTATCTATGAACGCGGTCCCCTGGGCGGTTTTGTGACCGCTGTGCCGAATTGGCGAGGATTTACCGCTGAGGATTACAATCGTGCCGCCCTCAGGGCGAACGGCATATCTGAGGCTGAGCTCGATGCATTCGAAAAGCGTCTCGCTTCGAGAAACCATGACGATGATACCGATCAGGTGCAGACTCCCGAGTTCCAGCATGCCTATGCGATCGACTCCGATGATTATGACCAATTCCCCGAGGATGCGGGCACGCAGGTGGAAGAGGGTAAGGAGGAAGTGGTCGAAAGCTACAGGAGTCTGGTTGAGTCGATGCGTGAAGGCCAAGACGATGAGGTGGACAAACGGCAGTTCGGTGGCTATGACCTGAGTGGCTGCGAGGTTGTCCGTCCCCATTTCTTCAATGTCCGCGACAAGATCAGCTTCACCGCCGATAGCAAGGGACTTTATTTCAATCGGATGTGCAGCCAGCAACTGGAATTCGGAACACAAGCGGCTCAATTCGTGGAGCTTGCCTACAACCCGGTGGAGCGTCTGCTGGTGGTAAGAAAGAGCAGAAAGGAGTCCGACCGTACCATCCGTTGGATTGGTGAGCAGAACGGTAATCCCTGCATGCGCCGTTGCACCTGCAAAGGCATCTCGGGTGCGCTCTATGAGAACATGGGGTGGAATGCCAATTTCAAGTATCGGGTTCTTGGATCGGTCCAGACAATCGGTGATGAGGATGTGTTGGTGTTCTTCCTGGATGAATCGATGGCGATCGTTCCGGCGAAAGCCGGCAGTATCCGCAATATCGATACCGATACCATCGATGAACAACAGGCCAGGGATATCGTGAGGGAAGGGTATCTTCCCGAGCAAGGCTATGTGCCCGATCTGTCTGACTTCGAACTGGGAAATGGTCCCGTGGCAACATCGGTGAAGAAGCTCTCGAGAAGCAGGGCCATCTACTATGATGAACTGACCGAAAAGACTACAGGCGAATTGCATGTTGCCGATCTGGGTGACAAAAAGTATGATCCCGAATGTGTGCAGCGTATGATCCAGAAAGGCATAGAGCCTGCCGAGGGGTGGCTGTACCTCAAGGGCATGGCTGTGATCCGGAAGAACTATTTCACCATCCTCCCCATGGAATGGTCCGATGGGTTCGGTGAGGAATTCTACCAAGCCCAGCGCAAGAAGCAGATCCGAAGGTTTGGTGATCCTGACATAAGGGCCATGAGGCGTGCCATTCCGTATGGTTGGACAGTCGGCTTGGATTTGCCAACCGAACGGACGGTGCAGGAGACAATCGAGATCTTGAAGAACGGGACCGCATGATGAAGGCCCCGTCATGCCACGATACACAAACTATTTTTCTCAACAATGACCACAGCCGGACAGCTCTGCCCGGCATGGACCTTCAACAACAGTATAACAATTATGGTACTGAGCGCCGCTCGGATCCCGATGCAAAAACCGGCGCGGAGCAACTATTTTTTGTTCAAAATATCCCCTATAATTACCCATCCGCCCATTTTCTTGGGCTCCTGCGTCGTCTTTAATAACCTGACGACCACTATATATAGCGTAACAAATAACACAATTTAACGATAAGGCTCCATATATAGCGTTTCACCTGCTAAGACGCGGACGGTTAGTCGTTTTGAAGAATAGAACTAGGAAGGAATATACCGGAATAGGGAAAAAGAGCTCGAAAGCTGCATAAATATGCAGGAATCGAGGGGTTTTGGTATATGGGGCTGGATGAACAGAACTAGGGTAGAATTTGGTTTGGAAGAAGTTAGCCACACCGAAATTCAGACACAGAGCCGAAATAGGTGGTGGATCCCAAGCAGAGAAGACGCGGAATTCGTAGCCCGGATGGAAGACGTCCTTGATGTGTATGAGCTCCCGTACAACCCGAGACGACCCGTGGTCTGCATGGACGAGAAGCCATACCAGCTGCTTGGCGAGGCAAGAGCCGTGCTGCCCATGAAGCCGGGAAGCGACCGGAAAATAGATTCGGAATACATCCGCAACGGTACATGCAGCATCTTTGCGTTTGTCGAACCTCTCGGTGGAAATCATCACTGTGATGCGAAAGACCGACGGACAGCCGTTGATTGGGCGCACCAGATCAAGGTTCTCGTTGACGACATCTACCCGGAGGTCGACATCGTCATACTTGTGATGGACAACCTCAACACCCATGCCCCGTCATCCTTGTACAAGGCATTCCCCCCCGAGGAGGCAAGAAGGATCCTCAGGAAACTGGAACTGCACTATACCCCGAAGCACGGGAGCTGGCTCAATATGGCCGAGATCGAGCTGAATGTGATGACCCGCCAGTGTTTGTCCCGTCGTCTCGGCAGTCTTGAGGAAGTATCTGCAGAACTCGCCTGTTGGGAAAAGGAGAGAAAGCAGCTGAAAGCAACGATCAAGTGGCAATTCACCACAAGGGATGCACGGGTGAAGCTCAGATCCCTATACCCCATAGTCAGGACTGAATCAGGATATGCATCTATTAAAACTTAAAAATCATTGGGACAGCACACTAG
>PGXW01000003.1 GCA_002839355.1 Spirochaetae bacterium HGW-Spirochaetae-2 | reverse complement strand
CGTTAGTGGTGCCCGGACCAAGGATGATGCCCGCCTCATGGCGAAATCGGTCATTTCGAGCAATCTGGTGAAGACCGCATTCTTTGGAGCCGATGCCAACTGGGGACGGATGCTGTGTGCGATGGGGTATTCGGGGGCCTCCTTCGATCCTTTGGCTGTCAGTATCAGCTACGCCAGCAAGGCGGGTTTGATCGCTGTTATGGAAAAAGGTGTTCCCATAGCCTTCGACGAGGCGCTGGCCAAGAAGATCCTGCAGGAGAAGATCATCCAAGTATCGGCAACTGTCGGAAACGGAACCGAAGAAGCTACCGCATGGGGGTGTGACTTGTCGTACGAGTATGTCCGCATAAATGGAGATTACAGAAGTTGACCATGAAGAAAGAGATCGAGAAAGCCAGTGTGTTGATCGAGGCGCTACCGTATATCAGACGGTTCGCCGGCAGCATAGTGGTGGTGAAATATGGTGGCAGTGCCATGGTGGATGAAGAGACCAAGACCTCGGTCATCCAGGATATTGCCATGATGAAACGGATAGGTATGCGTCCCGTCGTAGTCCACGGTGGTGGAAACTCCATCACCAGCCTCCTCGACCGGTTGGGCAAGAAGACCACCTTTGTCGATGGTTTGCGCATCACCGACGCGGAGACGGCCCAAATAGCCGAGATGGTCCTGTCCGGTTCCATTTCCAAGGAACTGGTCCAATGTCTGCAGGGACAGGGAATCAATGCCGTGGGAATCAACGGGAAGGATGGGGATACGCTGATCGCACGCAAGAAACTGAGCGACGGGAAGGATCTCGGATTTGTCGGTGAAGTAGTACGGGTCAATACGACCCTGTTGGATTCACTCATGGCCAACGATTTCATACCCGTGGTGGCACCGGTAGGTACCGATTTCGAGGGAAATACCTACAATATCAATGCGGATTATGCCGCAAGCGCGATCGCCGGGGCATTGCATGCGCAGAAGCTGGTGTTCCTGACCGATGTCGAGGGTATCCTCCGAGACAAGGACGATCCGTCGACCATCCTCCGCCAACTCACACTCACCGAAGCGGAGAATTATATCGCGGACGGAACCATCAGCGGAGGTATGATACCGAAGGCCCACTGTTGTATGGATGGCATACGCCAAGGTGTACAGAGCGTCCACATTCTGGACGGTAGGATACCGCACTCGTTGTTGCTGGAAATATTCACCAACGAGGGAATCGGTACCATGATGACCCGGTAGGAGGAATATATGGCCACTAGCATTATAGAAATGGGTAAATCGGTCTTTATGGATACGTATGCACAGTATCCCATAGTCCTGGCCAATGGTGAGGGACGGCATGTCTACGACACCGATGGCAACAGGTACCTCGATATGGTCGCGGGTATCGCCGTGAATATCCTCGGCTACAAGGACCCCGGTCTTACCGAAACCCTCGGCAAGGTGGTCTCGGAGGGTCTACTGCATTGTTCGAACTTGTACTGGAACTCCTATGCGGTGCAGGCGGCCATCCGGTTGTCGCGCTTGAGCGGGATGGAGCGGGTATTCTTCTGCAACAGCGGAACGGAAGCCAACGAGGCTGCATTGAAACTGGTGCGCAAGTACGGTTCCTCCAAGAAGGATGGCAAGACCGATATCATCACCATGACGCAGTCGTTCCACGGTAGGACGTACGGATCCATGACGGCGACTGGACAGGTGAAATACCAAAAGGCCTTCCACCCGTTGGTTCCCGGATTCTCGTATGCCGCATTCAACGACTACACCGCGGTGGAAAGTCTTGTCACCGACAACACCTGTGCGATATTCGTGGAACCGGTCCAGGGTGAAGGCGGTGTCGTTCCTGCCCAAAAGCAGTTCCTGCAACAATTGCGCAAGCTCTGCGATGAACGGGACATCCTGTTGGTGTTCGATGAAGTCCAATGCGGGCTCGGCAGGACAGCCCATGCATTCGCGTGGCAAGCATCGCAGGTCAAGCCCGATGTCATGACGCTGGCAAAGGCTCTTGGCGGTGGTGTGCCTATCGGAGCAATGGTCGCCGATGGCAAGGCGGCGAAAGTCCTGGTACCTGGGGACCATGCCGCGACGTTTGGCGGCAACCTCCTCTCTGCCGCGGCTGCCGATTGCATATTGGCCCGGTTGGAGGAAGGCACGCTGCTCGAGCATGTGAAGACGACCTCGGCGTATCTTCGCTCCGCTCTCGGCGAGTTGCAAAAGCAGTATTCCCAGATCATCGAAATCCGCGGAGTAGGCCTTATGCTTGGTATGCAGATGACGATTCCCGTCAGGTTGTTGATCGAAGCCTGTATGGCAGAGGGTATGCTCATTGCGAATGCAGGTCCGAATGTACTGCGTTTTGTGCCGCCCTTGACCATTACCGAAGACGAGATCGACGAGGCTGTCGGAATCCTCAAGTCCGTATTTTCCAAGATCCTGCGTGACTGACCCGGTGTTGGGCGTCAAGATTTCTTGCCTGGCAAAGATATATCCGTTATGATGGGGCAACTGGCGTCCTTGCGCCAACGGAGGTATCGATGAACCGGGTTTTACAACGACGATTGTTGGCGCTTACACTCCTCTTGTGCATCTTCGGCACCCTTGGTGCCAATATCGGTATCGATCCGACTGTCTTGAACAATTCCAACGACCTGTTCTCGGCGACTGTTCCCATTTCTTATGGTGAACAGTCTTTTCGCGAGCGTATCCTCGTCAGGACCCATGGGGAACGCGATCCGATCGGCCTGGTGTTGTCCGGTGGCTCCGCCAGGGCGTTCGCACATATTGGAGTCCTGCAGTATATCGAGGAGCTGGGAATTGTTCCCGATTTCATCATCTCCAATTCCATGGGCTCGATCGTAGGTATCCTCTATGCGGCCGGATTGTCACCCGAGCAAATAGATACACTTTCTTCCCAGATCGATATAACCCGGCTTTTCGACATCTCGTTTCCCATCAGGGGCGGGTTGCTCGATACATCCCGATTCCTTTCCCTCGTCGCGCAATACCTTGGTGCCGATTTGCAATTGGAACATCTGCCGATTCCGATCATGATTGTCAGCGAGGATATCGCAACCAGACGGCAGGTGAGGATAATGGAAGGGGACCTGCTCACAGTCCTTGGGGCGGCGTTTGCCCTTCCGGTCTATTTCAACCCTGTCGAGTACAACGGGCATCTGCTGGTCGACGGCGGGGTGACGAACCTAGTCCCTCTCGATATCGCGTACGAGTATACCGATACCACGATAGTCTCCACGACATTCTATGATGCCAAGGGGATCAACTTGCGCAACCCGCTCTCCATACTCAATGTCTCGATAGACCTTGGCAAGCGGCGCGACGGTGTGGCGGCGTTGTTGGGGCATACGGATGCCATATGGATCCGCTGCGATGTCGAGGATTTCTCCTTCATGGATTTCGGGGCGATAGAGGAACTCGCACAGCGGGGCTACCGGTCGGCTGCATTGCAGGAAGAGCGGTTGAGCAGCCTGGACGCCCGGGGAACCACCAAGGAGATGCGCGATTTCAGATCTGCCTTTTCCACACGGCAAGACAAGGTGCTCAGCGACTACCGGTTGTACAAGCGGTTTCCCCACCATGGTGTCTCACAACAGATGTTTTTCGGATTGCGCTCGTTTATCCAGGAGAACGACCATTGGTATCTGCGCGATGAAGTGCTAGCCGGACTGATGTACCATCTCCGCTGGAAATCGATGTGGTTCTCGCTGTACGGCGGCGCCGGGTGGGAATCCTTTTCCCCCATGGCCGTGTATCCCAGCCTGACAGCCAGCCTTTCCTACCAATTGGCCGCCCCCCTTGTGTTGGAGGCCGATATTTCGATTTCGGCGCAAGAGAGCTGGCTTCCCTCGTGGTACCACCGGCTGGGAATGCAGCTACGCAAAGGATTCTTTTCCGACTCGCTCATGTCTTCGGCGCAATTCTGGTGGGAACACCAGGTGACAAATGAGTTTGAACTTGAGGCCATGTTGCTGCATGCGGGATTGGATTTCTCGTGGAGTCCACATAGGACTTCCCGTTTGCGATTGAGCGGTGAGGGGGCGTGGCAACTGGCAGGTGATTGGGACCGCCAGTTCCTGCATACCCGCTTCAACGCGACGTTCCCGCTCCCATCCGATTTCCGACTGGATGTCGGATATACCGGCCGATACGCTTTGGACGGTGCGGGTAATGTTCCCTTGTATCTGGGCGATGGGTTCAAGACCAGTGATCCGGTGCTCCGTTCACAGGGAAGCCTCGATGCACTGGCTCCATCGTCGGCAAATTTTGCCATAGTCGGGAGATTCGGTCTCGATTGGCAACCACAATGGTTCAAACCGACAATGGGTGAATTGCTTATATTCGACGATTCGTCCATCGGCATATTCGGTGACTTGTTGTGGAATGTCGAGAGCCAAATAGTTCCCGAACTCTCGTTCGGGACACGATTGACCACCACAATTTCACTTTTGGGGTTGAACTCCATGCCCACTTCGTTGTATGTCGGGTACGATGGTCCTGCGGACGGTATTGTCTGGGGATTCATCTTTGGACGGTGAACGTGGAAAAAAAACTGGATAGTACCCCTTGGCTTGCCCTTCGCGAATTACCGGGCACGGTTTCCTTGCAGATATTGGATTTCAACGAGAAGGTCGTCTTCTCGAGTACAGGCAAATGGTTGTACCCGTTGTTGGCCGTAGAAGAATTCCTCTCCGGTTCATCCTTGGATCCGGGGAGCCTGGTCCTGCACGACAGGATAGCTGGCCGGGCTGCCGCGGCCCTGACCGTCCGCCTTGGTTTCAAGACAGTCAAGGCGTGCATGATGAGCCGTCTCGCCGAGGCGGTCTATCTGCGCCATGATGTGGCCTATTGTGCGGATACGTTCGTCGAGCGGATTGCCTGCCAGACCGAAGATATCATAGACGAGGACATGGGACTCGAGGAAGTCCATGCGCTCATCCACCAACGGGCATCTGCAGCCAAGGGAAAGTAAATTTTTGTTAGTGTGGTCAAACATATCCGATTGACAGGGTTTGTCGATATTGGGTATCGTTGGCGCATGAATCCGGGAACAGTAGCAACCGCTCTGGCTCTGACACTTATTGCAGGTCTCTCCACAGGAATCGGCGGTTTGCTGAGCATGTTCCAGAAACGCAGCAGTTCCCGCTTCCTGTGTACATCATTGGGCTTTTCGGCTGGCGTCATGGTGTATCTGTCGTTCATGGAGATTCTTCCGGAAGCACTGCATTACCTGCACCAGTACTTTTTGCCCAACCAGGCGCGGCTGGCGAGTGTCCTGACCTTCTTCGCCGGCATATTGGTTATCGGACTCATCGACCGGTTCGTTCCATCGCGTGACAACCCCCATGAAATTCCCGATGTGGTGAACCTTGTCAAGGAACGGCAGACCACAACAGATCCACATTTGTTGCGTATGGGAATCCTGTCGGCTCTTGCGATTGCTATTCACAACCTACCCGAAGGTTTGGCGACATTCACCAGCTACATGGCCGATCCCCAGATCGGTATCAGTATCGCCGTCGCGATAGCTATCCACAATATTCCGGAAGGGATAGCAGTGGCCGTCCCCATATATTTTGCGACGGGAAACCGAGCCAAAAGTCTGATCATCGCACTGCTTTCCGGATTGTCCGAAATGTTGGGAGCTTTGCTCGGATTGGTGTTGTTCTCAGTCTCGAACACCGACCTTATGCTCGGATTCGTCTTGGCATCGACCGCTGGCGTCATGATCTATATCTCGTTCGACGAATTGTTGCCGACCGCAGAACGGTACGGCGAGCACCACCTCGCGATCTATGGAGTCCTCGGTGGTATGGCTGTCATGGCGGCAAGCCTACTTTTATTGGCGTAATGGACGCATCGAGAACTCGCACCCGCAATAATCCTGTCGGTACAGTTCGAGCAACCGCGACAGTTCCAGGCTTCTTTGATAACCACCTTTCTTCTTGAAATCGACTGCGACAAATTCGTCCCATGTATCGCCGATGGTGAATATGAGGGGCGAACTCTTGTGGGGGCTGACGGTAAGGGTGGTGGTGAAGTAGGGGATTCCCTGGCGCAAAGCCTCTTGGGCGGCTTCCCGCAAATTGTAAGCGAAACAAATGGCGCAACGTTCCCCTTTCTCCGCATCCTGCTCATGTCCGGCGATTTCTTTTCGCCATGCCTCGTGGTTGTATTCCTGATGGATGAGGCGCAGGGAAAAATGATCGGCGACGACTTTCAACGCGTCGAATCTCCGCAGGGCCTCATCCTCGGGAAAAATATTGCTGTTGCCGAAAAACAGGACCGGCTCGTATCCCAACTCCCTCAACATTTCGATCGAGCTGGTTGAACAGGGTCCGCAACAACAATGGAGAAGCAAAGGTTTCGCATCCATGCAGTTACTCTATCGTGCAACTCGGATTGTGGCAAGATGCCACAACACTGGCAATCTGCGCTGAAATGTGGCATGATGGGGACAAACCACTGTGGAGGCTCGAACCATGAAAAATCCTACGTTGCTGGTGGTCGTCGCCGCAATACTAGGTGTAATGTTGTTGCCTGTTCCCCAATCGGGAAAACTTGCATTGATATTCCTACTTCTGCTTATCGTTATCTATGTGAAACGTGGATACGTATATGTCGCACTGGCCTCGCGCATGCTCAATGCGAAGGTTCCGAATGAGGCCAGGGCTTGGCGTCTCTACGAGCAGGGGTGGAAGGCGGGGTTGCCATCCCACTACACGGTCATGCTCGGCAACCTGTTCGTCCAACGCGGAGATGCCGCGACAGCCCTGCAGATATTCGACTCGGTCATCGCGAAGGAACAGGACAAGCGGCAAAGTGATGGTGAGATCATAGCCAGTGCCAGAGTCTCCCGGTCCATGGCACTTTGGGTGCTTGGACAGGAGGACGAGGCGATCGCCTCGTTGCTGACACTGAGGGAGGAGGGCCGGCTCGACAAGAACCTGGTGATAAATCTCGGAAGTTATCTTCTGGACAAGGGAAGATTGGAGGAAGCCGGGGCGCTGATCGAAGAAGCTGCCGAAGGACTGCCCGAGAGCCCTGGAATGACAGATAACCGAGGTCTCCACCTGTTGCTCACCGGAGCGTTGCTCGATGCCCAGTCGTTGTATGACAAACTACTTGCCGAGGGAACGCCTCGCTTCCCCGAGGCCTATGTGCATGCGGCACGTGTGAAAATGGCTTTGGGAAAGAACTCGCAGGCGGTGCAATTGTTGAAATCCGCATTGGAACGCCCCTTTTACCAGACCTCCACCGTATCGAAAGCCGATGTGGAAACCCTCTTGCGTGACCTATCCAACCGTCCCGACAGCAACGAATCCGACGAGGATGCCATGGACGGATCGTTGGAGTCAGCGCTGTATGAGGAAGACCTGTTCGATGACGAATCACCCAACACCGAGTTGGATGACGATGATAATACCGAACCGAACATCGAGTTGGATCCGGAGGATTATGACGACGAGGAAGAATATCCTGAAATCGAGATCGAGCCGGACGAGATTTCCGAGTTGGAATCCGAACTCTTCCAAGATGAGTATGAAGATGAGGATGAAGAGGAAAATCAAAAGAAGTAGCATGCCATGAAAAGGTTTCTCAAGCTCCTGACCGGGAGACTGTTTACTTTTCTCACACTGTTGGCCCTCCAGATTGCCGCTTTGGTGTGGCTGACACTGAACTTCATGAATGCGAGCGCGTATTATATCCCGATCGTCTATACCATGGCCTTTGTCAGCGTATTCTTCATTGTGAGCCGTGACGATAATCCTGTGTTCAAGATTTCCTGGATCCTGGTTATCCTCGTCGCTCCGATTTTCGGGGTTCCCTTCTACATGCTCTTCGGCAACAAACGGGTGGGACGTCAGGTCTACCGACAGATAGCGAAATATCAGGAGCACTACGAGAAGGAGATGCGTGCCGTCCTGCCGGAACCCGAACCTTCGGTACGGACCGAATTGCTGGATTATTCGGCGAATCTCTGCAGACAATCCGATTACATCAGGAATCTCACCGGTTCTCCGGCTTGGAACAAGACGGCTGTCGAGTATTTCCCGTTGGGGGAGGATGCCTTCGCACGAATTCTCCAGGAAGTTGGTAAGGCTACCCGCTTTATCCTGTTCGAATACTTTATCGTCGAAGAGGGGGAGATGTGGACGGCCATGCTCGCTGCGCTTCGGAAAAAGCTCGACGAGGGTGTTTCCATCCGCATCATGTACGACGATTTGGGGAGCATCCAGACATTGCCGGTGGGATACGAAAAGACGTTGCAGGGCATGGGATTCAAGACGGGAGTGTTCAATCGTATCAAGCCGCATCTGAACGCTAAACTCAATTATCGGGACCACAGGAAGATTCTCATTATCGATGGCGATGTGGGCTTCACCGGCGGTATCAACTTTGCCGATGAGTACATCAATAGGAAGATCCGGTTCGGGCATTGGAAGGATTCGACGGTCATGCTCAAAGGGGATGCGGTCTGGAACCTCACGCTCATGTTCTTCCAGCAATGGATGTTCACCACTGGTGAGGATGTCGATCTGACGGAATTCACTCCCCGCAGGTCCTTCCCCTCGGATGGATTCGTACAACCGTTTGGAGACAGTCCGCTGGATGGCGAGAATATCTCGGAGAACGCCTATATTCAAATCATCAACCATGCCCGTCGTTATGTCTGGATAACTACCCCATATCTGATCATAGATACGCAGATGGCCACCGCCCTCATCATCGCGGCGCAAAGCGGCGTCGATGTCCGCATCGTCACACCCAATTTTCCCGACAAGTGGTATGTGCACCCGGTGACCCGATCCAATTACCTGCAATTGCTGCAGGCCGGCGTGAGGATTTTCGAATACACCCCAGGTTTCATCCACGCAAAGATGTTCGTTTCGGACGATGAGGTTTCGATTGTGGGTTCGACCAATATGGATTACCGCAGCTTCTACATGCACTTCGAGTGTGGTGTCGCGTTCTTCCGCTCGTCTATCGCAACGCATGTCCGCAACGATATCGCCAAATCCCTTGACCTCTGTACCGAGATCAATCTGTTGGACGAGGAAACCATATCCTTGCCGGTCAGGCTTGGTCGGAATGTCCTGAAGCTATTCAGCCCCTTGATGTAAGCCCGAGAAGAGCAACGGTCAGGTTGTTTCGGACCACTAGGGCTCCATAACCCGCAACATTCCCTCGGCACATCGGATCCCGCTGGCCCAAGCGGCCGTTATGCCACGGCTGGTACCGGCTCCATCGCCGGCCAGGAAGACCGATCCGGTCACACGGAAATGGTCGTCGAGGTAAACAGGCTTGTTCGCGTAGAGCTTGATTTCAGGGTAATACATGATAGTCGAGGGATGCAGTACACCGGGCACTATCGTGTCCAGGTTTTTCATTGCTTTCCAGATTACCCGCAGGATCTTTGCCGGCATCGCAAGCGATATGTCTCCGGGGCAACAATCCTTCAGACTCGGGGGGAAATCGTAGAGGTCGGTGTTGAAGCTGTCGGCCTTGCTGCGGGAACCGAGGCGGAAATCCCCGACCCGTTGCATCAGCGGTCGGCCGCCACCCATAAGCGCCGCCTGCATGCCCAGGTTCTCGGCATACGCTTGTCCACTGGCCAAGGGAGCGGTGAACTTCACGGTCTTGAGGATAGCGAAGTTCACCAGACCATTCGCCTCATGTGTATCGGCCGAATAGGCGTGCCCATTCACCGAATACCATGTATCGCCACGGGCTGTGGTATATTTCTCCTTGACCACGTGTGCATCTCCGCTGTTCGTGCAGAAGGTCCTGACCTTCTCGGGAAAGTAGAACTTCGGATCATAGTAATCCTTGACGATAGGGTAGTGTTCCAGTCTGGTCTCGACCCTGACCCCGATATCGACGATATTGTCGAGAAACGGCACTCCGAGACTCTGCAACATCATCTGCAGGAAGTGGAAGCCTTTGCGTCCCGGAGCCAGGAGCAAGGTCTTGTACCCGATATCCCGCTTGTCTGTCTGGATATATTTCAACGTATCGTCGACAGAGAGCATGGTCTCTCCCAATGCCAGGTCAACCCCGAGGGCATGCAATTCGGCTAGGAGGCGCTTGATGAGAAGGAGTCCCCCGTCGGTACCCAGATGGGATTGCCGTATTTCCAGAAGTCTGCAACCGAGCCTTTGCGCCCGTTGTTGGTAGATGCCGATATTGCTCTTGTGCAGGATATCGGGCTTGAGGAAGCGGGTGACCTCCTCCATGTACCTGTTGGCTTGTTCTTTCGTCCAATACTCTTCGGGAAACCCTATGGGATAGGTGAAGTTCATCTTGCAATCGTTTCGCATCCCACCAGTCGAGAAACGTTCCTGGTCGATCATCAGTATCGAAGCATCGGGCTGTTTGGCGGTTATTTCGAATGCCGCGCCCATTCCAGCAGGTCCAGAACCAACAATCACCACATCGTAGAAATCCACAGCCAATCTCCTTCAGGACGTTTTGCGCTTGCCAGTATACACAATCGGGCGATGTTGGAGAACATCGTCCGATACTTCTCCATTTTTTTTGAAAAGAGTAGGATGGGTCCATGCGAGTCTCAACCACAATCGACAATGTCACGATAATCGATGGTACCGGCAACGGACGGTTCAAGGGAATGGTTGCCATCCAGGACGACAGCATCGTCCATGCAGGTCCCCAAACCACACGATTCACCGCACTTCGCACTATCGATGGGAAGGGAAAGATCCTTGTTCCCGGCTTCATCGATATGCATGGGCATAGCGATCTGCAGCTGCTGCGTGATCCCGGTATGGCCCCGAAGATTTCCCAAGGGATTGTCACCGAGGTGATCGGCAATTGTGGCATGGGCGCATACCCGTTGGGAGAGATACGAAGCAAACGCCGGCTGTTGGGAGAGATGGCTTCCGATATCCTGGGGGACTATGCCGATACCTGGCCATGGAAGGACTTCGAAACCTTCGCCGATACTTTGGAACACCATGGGAGCGGAACCAACGTTGTCGGTCTGCAAGCACACACACCTCTGAGGATAGCGGCTATGCAGGGAAACCCGAACCGACTCGCGACCTCCCAGGAGATCGATGGGATGCGACGGTTGCTCAAACAGTCCTACGAACAGGGTGCGGCCGGTTTTTCCAGTGGATTGTATTATGCTCCCTGCCTGTTCGCCTCCCGCGAGGAGTTGCTTGCGCTCCTGCACCTTACGGCAGAATACGACCGGTTGTTTGCCGTGCACCACCGCTGTGAAGGCGACGGAGTAGTCGATTCGTTGCGGGAAGTACTTGAATTGGCTCGTCAAACCGGGGTCAGGATAGAAGTCTCCCATTTGAAGGCGATAGGGCGACGGAACCAACAGTTCGTGCCGCAGATGTTGGCCTTGATAGACGATTACGCCGCAAAGGGAGTACGGGTAACCTTCGACCAGTATCCCTACACCTACGGCTCGACTTCGTTGTACAGCCTGTTGCCACCCGAGTATTTGCAGTTGGAGCGAGACGTGTTGCTTTCGAAGCTTGCCAGGCCGGAAGAACGTGTGCGCATGCGTTCCTTGATGCTCGCTCCCGATGGTTGGGACAGCCTTGCTTCACTCTGCGGATGGGAAGATATTTCGGTGATGCACGTCGATGGGCTCCCCGAGTTGAAAGGCAGGTCCTTCGCTTCCTTGGCCCAAGAGTCGGGCAGGGATCCCTTCGATGTGTTCTTCGATATGCTCACACGCGGTCCCGCCATCGCAGTCATGAGCGATGTGACCCAATCCGACGGGATGCTCGAACGTATTCTGATGCATCCCCTCGGGTATTTCGGAACCGATTCCCTCTACAGCGGAGCCGTATACCACCCGCGTTCCACACAGGCGACGCGACACTTGTTTGCCACATACTTCAAGGAAAAGCAGCCGATGCCGTTGGAACAGCTGGTCAAACGCATGACAAGCGCACCGGCACAGTGCCTGCGGTTGGAGGACAGGGGGGTGGTGCGTTGCGGGTACAAGGCTGATCTCGCGCTGCTCGACCTGGAGACGCTCACCGATGAGGTGGATGACAATCGTGGGATTTCTCTGGTCATGTCCAATGGGAAGGTGGTGTGGGAACAGGGGCGTATGACCGGTGTGGTCGCGGGCAGGGTGCTTAGGAGCCGAAGCGGTTGAGGAACCGTTTCGTACGTTCGTTTTGCGTCTTGGCGAACACATCTTCCGGTGACCCTTGCTCCACAATGAGCCCGTCGTCCATAAAGATGACACGATTGGAAATATCCCGTGCGAACGCCATTTCATGGGTAACGACCATCATGGTCATATGTTCGCTCGCCAATTCCTTTATGACAGCAAGGATCTCGCCGGTGAGTTCCGGGTCCAAGGCACTTGTCGGTTCGTCGAAGCACAATACCTGCGGCTTCAGGGCCAAGGCCCTGGCAATGGAGACCCGTTGCTGCTGTCCGCCGGACAACTGGTACGGATAGGCGGTGGCCTTGTCCGCCAATCCCATTTTTACCAACAGCTCGTTGGCGACCTGCCGTGCTTCGTCCTTGGGTGTCTTCAAGACATGGATTTGGGCTTCGGTGAGGTTTCGCATGACCGAAAAATGGGGGAATAGGTTGAAATTCTGGAACACGAGGCCGACCCGGAGACGGATGCGTGAGATCGTGTGCTTGTCCGCATAGACGGCACTTCCCTGATCTGTTGTGGTGACTAGGGTATCGCCTCCGATGGTGATGGTACCGCTGTCCACTGTTTCCAGGTTGGTGATGCAACGGAGCAAGGTCGATTTTCCCGATCCCGAGGGCCCGATTATGGAGAGGACCTCGCCCTTTTCCAAGGAGAAGGAGATATCCTTGAGCACTTCCAAGGTAGAGAAGGATTTTTTGACCTGTTCGACTGTGATGACTGCCATTTTGGTTCCTTCCTACCGGTAATAGTCGAGCTTCCGTTCGATACGGTCGAAACTTTTCGAGACGATAGCATTCATGACGAAATAGAATACGCCGGCGATGAATATGGGCATGGTGGAGAATTCCCTTGCCGCCGCATTCTGTGCGACCCGGAACAACTCCGCGACCCCGATTGTCTGGGCGAGGGCCGTATCCTTGACCAGGGTGATCACCTCGTTTCCCATGGCCGGCATGATCCGTTTCACCACTTGCGGCATGACGATATGGGAGAAGGTATGGATCTTCGAGAAGCCCAGTACGGAGGATGCTTCCAGTTGTCCCTGGGGGATGCTCTGGATACCGCCACGATAGATTTCCGCAAAGTATGCCGCGTAGTTGATGACGTACGCGATGATGACGGCGGTGAAGCGGTCGGCCGACGATCCGAAAATGTAGTAGGGGGCGAAATATACGAAGATCAATTGGAGGATCAATGGAGTCCCCCGCATGATCATGATGTAGCCGTTGACCAGGGAGCTGATGATGCGATGCCTGCTCATGCGCCCCTTCGCGACCAACAGGCCGAGTGGGAGCGCGAACAGGAGGGTGAGGAAGAATATCCGCAACGAGGTGAAGGTACCCTCGAGCATCAGCATCAACAGTTTTCCCATGGTTCCGAAGCCTTATTTGCCTACGACCGTTATGTCGCCGCCGAACCAGTCGGTGGAGATCTTGGCCATGGCACCGTCGGCAGCCATTTCGTCCATGTGGCGCTGCACTTCATTGCGCAGGGCATTGTCGTTCTTGCGGAAACCGACACCGTATTCCTCGGATGAGAGGTGTTCGTCGAGAATCTTGAAGTTCTTTCCGCTACGCTTGATATTGTCGTTGGCTACGAACAAGTCGAGGACGACAGCATCGACGCCACCGATCTCGAGGTCCATGAGGGCGGTCAAGTTGTCCTTGACTTCCACAATCTCTTTCAGGGATGCGGCGAACGCTGCGTTGCCGTATACGGCATCGGAAGCACTGGAACCGGCCTGGATACCGACCTTTTTGCCAGCGAGGTCTGCAAGGGTCTTCACCGGGCTGGTAGCCTTGACGACTGCGACCTGTGCGTTGTCCACATACGGATCACTGAAATTGATCACCTGTTTGCGTTCTTCGGTAATGGTGAAGCCGTTCCAGATACAGTCGATATTGCCGGTGTTGAGCTCCTGCTCCTTGGCATTCCAGTCGATCGGCTGGAGCTTGAGAGTGACACCCATGCGGCTGGTGACTTCCTTTGCCAAATCCACATCGAATCCGACAATCTCATTGTTTTCGTTGCGATATCCCATGGGAGGGAACGAATCGTCGAGACCGAGTACAAATACCCCTTTGTCCAGGACCTTTTGCAACGATTGGTCTCCACCAAGTTCCTTGGCTCCTGCAGCGCCGAGCATCGAGACTGCGATACATGCGAGTGCGACAATCAACAGAATCTTTTTCATCGTGATACCTCTTTCTGTGTATTGGGAATGGTTGTCCCTTTTCCCAGTGTGTTGGCATGATAGGATGTTTTGGTGGTTTTGGAAAGTCATGCTTGTATGAAAATTGCATGATTATACACTAATTGCCCATTATCTATAACATTGACCGCCCATAGCTCCCAATGATATATTCAGGATGCACTCCAAGGAGGAATCATGGAATTCTTGTTGCAAGGCCTGTCTGCCACCACCTGGCAGCAATTGGTCATGTATGTGATCGGTTCCACATTGATATATCTCGCCATATCCAAGAAACTCGAACCTGCCTTGTTGTTGCCGATGGGGTTTGGTGCGATTCTGGTCAACATCCCCTTTTCCGGTGCACTCAATTCCACGATGCCCGGCATCGGTGAGGTCGCAGGTATCCTGGAGTGGATGTTCGAGGTCGGCATCGAGGCTTCGGAGGCCATGCCGTTGCTGTTGTTTATCGGAATAGGTGCGATGATCGACTTCGGTCCCCTGTTGAGCAATCCGAAACTGGTCCTCTTCGGGGCCGCCGCGCAATTCGGTATATTCGCGACAATCAGCATTGCCGCCCTCATGGGATTCCCGCTCAAGGATGCGGCGTCGATCGGGATTATCGGAGCCGCCGACGGGCCTACCTCGATCCTTGTATCCCAGGTACTGAAAAGCGATTATGTCGGGGCTATCGCTGTGGCGGCATACTCCTATATGGCCCTAGTGCCGATTATCCAACCATTCGCCATACGGCTTGTGACAACCAAAAAGGAACGGGCGATCCGAATGCCCTACAATCCCAAGAACGTCTCACGCATGTCGCGTCTGCTTTTCCCCATTGTCGTGACAATGTTCGCCGGATATGTCGCCCCTGCGTCGGTGAGTCTGGTCGGGCTGTTGATGTTCGGGAACCTTATCCGTGAGTCGGGTGTGTTGGGCAGCTTGTCCGAAGCCGCACAGAATGTTCTGGCAAACCTGATAACCCTGCTGCTTGGCATCACCATCTCCGCATCCATGCAGGCCGACAAGTTCGTCCGGTACGAGACCATGTTGATCATGCTGCTCGGACTGCTGGCTTTCGTGTTCGATACCATTGCCGGCGTGCTGTTCGCAAAGTTGCTCAACCTGTTCACCAAGAACAAGGTGAACCCCATGGTCGGGGCTGCCGGCATTTCCGCTTTTCCCATGTCCGCACGGGTTGTCCAACGTATGGGACAGGCGGCCGATGCCCAGAACCATCTGCTCATGCATGCGGTAGGGGCGAATGTCGCCGGGCAGATAGCGTCGGTTATCGCCGGTGGAGTCATACTTGGGCTTGTCCCGGGAATGTTGGTCTAAGGGAGGAGTTTGGTATGAATGATGTATTCAGGCAGTCTTTGACACTCATGTGGCAGGGTATGTTGGCCATATTCGTGGTGATCTTCTCGATTTACCTGGTATTGATGCTTTTCCCCAAAATATTCAAGAAGGGGAAATAGCATGGTAGAATACCGTAGGGTATGGCATGGAGGCTTGCATGCGTGAATCTGGTGAGGATTATCTGGAAGCTGTATTGGAGCTTGAGCAGGAACATGGTTCGGTCCGGTTGACCGATGTCGCATTGAAAATCGGTGTGACCAAGCCGAGTGTGAGCCGGGCCATGAAGATTCTCCAGGCGGACGGGTATATCCACCAGGAAACCTACGGAACCATCGAGTTGACCGCGAAGGGCAGGTTGAAGGCTTCCCAGGTGTACAGCCGGCATAAGACCCTGACTACTTTTTTGGGCGATGTCTTGGGGTTGGATCCGGTTACCGCCGAGGCGGATGCTTGCCGCATGGAGCATATCCTGAGTGCGGAGACCATGGAGCGTCTCGCGGCGTTTGTTGCAGAGCACAAACAAAAATAGTCGAACAATAACAAAATAGTTGCATTGCATCCACAGCCGCCACACCTCAGAATAGAGGTATAGAAACACTATGTGGAGGTAGTGAAATGAAAAAGAGTGTATTGATTTGTATCGCTCTCATGCTGCTGGTCGCACCTTTGTTCGCTCAAGGGGCAAAAGAAGAGCAGGGACCGATTGTTTTGAAGTATTGGACCCATGAGGATCCGAACAGGACGAGGATCGAGGAACGTTATATCCAGGAGTTCCAGGCTGCCAACCCGAACATCACCATTGAAAGGACCACACAGGCTTCGACAAAGATGATCGAATTGGTACAGACTGCATTTGCAGCCAATTCCGGCCCGGATATCTTCAACCTCTCGATTGAAGACGAATACCAGTATATTGCCAATGGGCGTGTAGCTCCTGTGAATCCGCAAGCCGCGGGTTACAAGGATATGAAAGCGGTTGTCGACACCTATGCGGACGGTATCCTCGATCCCGTTACGGTCGATGGCAAGGCATATGGTCTTCCGTTGGAACTCACCAACTGGACCATCTTCATCAACAAGAGTGTATTCCGTTCGGCAGGACTCGATCCTGAAAAGGATTACCCCAAGACTTGGGAAGAAATGGCCGACATTTCCGAGAAGCTGGTCATTCGCGATGGCGATATCCTCGTCCGCCGTGGATTCGACTTCCGCTACCCGTACTATTTGGTTGCAATGTTGCCGATGGTCGAGCAGTTGGGTGGACAGCTGATCAGTGACGATGGAAAAACCGCTATCGTCGGTGAAGCCGCCTGGCTCAAGTTCCTGACCTATATGCAGCAGTGGGGACCCAGTGGTCGCAATCTCGGGTCACCAACCTACAAGAATGCCCGCTCCCTGTTCAACAAGAACAACAACGACATCGCCATGGCCAACACCGGCCTGTACCAGATCGGCCGTATCAAAGCCGACAACCCGGCCTTCTATGACAGCAAGGAATGGATGATTGTGCCGTTCCCGGTGTTCAAGGATGCGGTCAAGGATGTCGCGGCTTCCTATTACGGACACTATCTCATGGTAAATGCCCAGAGCAGCAAGGCGACCCAGGATGCGGCTTGGAAATTCATTGCCTATATGCTCAGCCATGCGGAGGAGTATTTGAAGGAAGTCAGTCTCGTACAGCCAACCAAAGCCTTGTTGAATTCCGAGACATACAAGAATATCCCCTATTCCGATGTATTCACCAAGGATATGGATCGTGGACACATTGTATATTACGGAGCTGCGAGCGCAGAATTCCAGACACTGATACGCAGTGCGGTCGAGTCTGTCATGCTCTCCGGTGAAACTCCTGAGAAGGCACTTGCCACTCTCAAGCGTGCCGCCCAGGAACTGTTGGACGAGCAACTCTAGAACTCTCGATATCTTGCGAAGACCGGAGTCCCGCCGCTTCGGTCTTCGATTGTATCCAGTATGGAAAGGGAAACCTGTATGAAACGAAAATATATCGGAATAGAGCGCAAGGAAGCCCGCTGGGGATTCGCATTCACCGTCCCGGCCATACTCTTCTTCTCAGTATTCAGCTTCTATCCAATTCTGAATGCCCTGTATACGAGCATGTTCGATAAACGGGTCCTATCCTTGTTGCCTCCCAATTTCATGGGTCTCGGCAACTACACCTACATATTCACCTCACCCGATTTTTGGAATTCGATCCGGGCGACGTTCGTGTTCACCATGGGAACCTTCATCCCCATCGTCATCTTCTCGTTGATGGTCGCGACGTTCATGGTGAATTTGAAGAGCAAGCATGCCAGGGGCTTCTTCCAGATAGCCTTTTACACGCCTGCTGTAATCTCCTCCGTGGTCGCCGCCGCAATCTGGCTGTTGATATTCGACCCCCGCGGATTGGGCAACCAATGGGTGAACGCTTTTCTGAACACTCCGGGAATCGACCGGAAGTGGCTGGCTGACAAGACCATGGTCCAAGTCTCCACCATGATCGTCTACTTCTGGAAATATATCGGTTATTTCGTCATCCTGTTCATCACCGGACTTTCGGCGATTCCCCCAGCAATCTATGAAGCGGCAACTATCGACGGCTCGTCGAAATGGCAGGCCTTCTGGAGGATAACCCTGCCGTTGTTGAAGCCGACAGTGGTGTTGGTCTCGATCATGGCCATGCTGCAGTGCCTGAAGACCTTCAGTACGCAGTATCTCTTCGTTCAGGGTGGAGCACCCCGGGCACCGATCAATGTCATTACGCTGAATATCTACACCACCGGTATCCGCAACCAGCGCATCGGACGTGCTAGTGCCATGAGTATCGTACTGTTTCTTATCATGCTGATCTTCACCTGGTTGCAATTCAGGTTCTCGAAGAGTGAAGAAGTGGAATACTAGGAGGAGACAGTATGGAAATTTCAATCAAACGTATTCCTTGGGCAAGCATATTCATTTGGACGGCTCTCATACTGGTGTTGGTGTTCACGGTCATGCCATTGGTATTCATGCTTACCAGCTCGTTCATGACCAGCAGGCAGATTGTCCGCATGCCGTTCAGTTGGATTCCCGAGACCTTCCATTACGACAACTACATCAAGGCTCTCCGAGGCAACGACGGGTCCTGGATTTTTCCACGGAATGTATTCAATTCTTTGTTCGTCTCGATTACTGTGGCGATAACGACAATCCTGATCGCGTCGATCACCGGATATGGCATCGCAAAGTTCAACTTCAGGGGCAGGAACCTGATATTCATGATGATCATGGCAACCATGATGATTCCTTTCGAAGCAATCATGATTCCCCTCTATATGGTCGCGACCGGCCTGAGGATGCAGGACACATACGCCGGACTTATCGTGCCATTCCTTGTCAGTGCGTTCGGTGTGTTCCAGATGCGCCAATATCTCACCACCTTCCCATCCGAATACCTGGACGCTTCCCGTGTCGACGGATTGGGCGAGTTCGGAATCTTCTGGAGAATCGTCTTTCCCAATTGTGCACCGGTTATCGCCACTCTCGGAATCCTCTCCTTCAGGGGCCAATGGGACAACCTGTTGTGGCCGTTGCTGGTGACACAATCGGAGAAGATGAAGACGATTCCCTTGTATATCTCAAAGTTCGCCGAAGAGAAATTGACGGACGAAGGTGCGATGATGGCTGTCGCAGTGATAGCCAGCTTGCCGATGTTCATCATGTTCGGTGCCCTCTCGAAATACTTCATTGGTGGCTCTGCGGTTTACGAGTCACGAAAAGGCTGATCACATGCGACACCCTCTTGATTACGATCTCTACATCTTCGATATGGGCAACGTGGTTATCCGCGATATCACCACTCTGGAAGCGATTGCCCGGCATTACGGTTTCGACTACGACGAATTGCACGACGATTATTCCCACTATGCGTTTCCTCTTATGGACGGAACCATCGATTCGGCGCTGTACTGGAAGCATGTCGAGCATCAACTGGGGATCCGGGTTGTCGGCGATCCCCTGGTCGACTTCTTCCGTCCGCGTTGGAATCCCCCTGTGGTGGAAATCCTGGAGGCGCTCCGGGCGAGGGGCAAACGGGTGGTGTGTGGATCGAACACCTATGCACCACATTGGGAATGGCTACGCCACCAGGGTTTCCTGAATGTGTTCGACGCCTTGTACGCATCGCATGAAATGGGAATATCAAAACCATCGAAACGGTTCTTCACCCATATTATGGAAAAGGAACAGGTTGCAATACCCAAGGTATTCTTTATCGACGACTACGAGGAGAATATCGTGGCAGCCAAAGCTATCGGTATCGATTCCTACCAGTATTCCTTCGACGAGGGGTTGGTGAACTACTTTTCTGCTATCTTCACCTAATCTTTATCCAATCATGATGCTCCGCTTATGCACCGGGTGTAGGCTGGGTCATCTTGTGAAGGAAGGGGTTTCCCATGAAACGGAAAAAAACGGGAACGCAGAGGATTCGGCTTGCTGTCCAAATCCTGTTCTTTGTAGTTGTGGCTTTGGTTTCTGTCGCGCACACGCTTGAAGAACAGGGTGTGACGTTGCCATTTGTGCAGGGAGCGAGTCTCCATGCGATTTGTCCATTCGGGGGAGTGGTGACGCTTTACCGGTTGGTTACCGATGGTACCTATGTGCAGAAGATCCACGAATCGGCCGTTTGGCTGATGGGTTTGGTGTTTCTTTCGACACTGGCGTTCGGTCCGGTATTCTGCGGCTGGGTATGTCCCATGGGTTCCTTCCAAGAGTGGTTGGGGAAACTGGGAAAGAAGCTCTTCAAACGACGCTACAATACCTTTGTACCGCCGACTGTCGACAGGATACTCCGATACCTGCGCTATGTCGTACTTATCTGGGTAGTGGTCATGACGGCCGTAACCGCGAAGTTGGTATTCTCCAATTACGACCCGTACTATGCATTGTTCAACTTCTACACTGGCGAGGTCGCCATTACCGGATATGTCGCGTTGGGTCTGGTCATGGTGCTGTCCTTGTTCGTCGAGCGTCCGTTCTGCAAATATGCCTGTCCATACGGAGCTCTCCTTGGCCTAGGAAATCTGCTCAGGGTATTCAAATTGCGCCGTAACACGATTACGTGCATCGATTGCAAAGCATGTGACACGGCCTGCCCCATGAATATCACAGTCAGTACTGCCGCTGTGGTCAACGACCACCAATGCATCAGCTGTCTGAAATGCACCAGCGACTCGGCGTGTCCCATTCCGTCAACCGTCGAGTTCAATACCCATCGTCTGGAACAGGATTCCCAGGAGGTGGCGAAATGAAGATTGGAGCAAAAGGTATCGCAATCAGCGTTGTAGCGACTATTCTCGGAGGTGTTGTGCTTCTTATGGCTCTTGGTTCGTGGAAGACCGTGAGCGAGAAGGTGCCGATGAAATTTTCATCCGGTGAGTTTGCCGGAATCGCAAACCCTGCGGATATCAGGGGGTCGTACAGTTTCGCCGATGTGGAGAGGAATTTTGCCGTCACAGCCGATATCCTGGCCGCCGCATTCGCCTTGGATGTGACGGTAAAACCTGCACGGGATTATCTGGCCAAGGACTTGGAAGCGCTGTATGGCGAAGTCGCCGATGGCGCTGGAGAGGTGGGTACCGACAGTCTCAAATGGTTTGTGGCACTGTATACCGGTTTGCCGTTCACCCCGGCTGAGGACACCTATGTTCCACGTACGGTGATCGAGGTCCTGAGGGATTCAGGGAAGATTGCGGATGCCGACACCTTGGCCCGATTGGAAGTCAGGTCCATCGAGCCGCTTGCGCCGGGTAAGGTTCCTGAAACCGTTGTCACCCACGTGGAAAGTATCACAGATCGTAGCATCAAAGGCAACACAACGTATGCCGATGTGATCTCATGGGGTGTGACACAACAAGAGATCGAAGCTATCCTGGGAGTTCCCTTGAAAAGCAGGACAGAGAATATCCGTAGCCATCTGCTCGCCAACAACTTGGAGTTTTCGGTCATAAAGGCCAAATTGCAAGCACTGGTGGATTCCTTAGCGCCTTGAGAGGGTGGTGTCGCGAAATTGTGACGGAGTCATGCCGATAAACCGTCGGAAGACCTTGGTGAAATACCCCGGTGTCGGAAATCCGCACCGGGTACATACCATGGTGATGTTCATGCGGGGATCCTTCAGCAGGTCGATGGCCCTGTTCACCCGCCATGCATTCAGATACTGCAGGAAATTGATACCGGTCTGTTCCTTGAAGAGCCGGCTCAAGTGGCCTTCCGAGACATGGAGCAACGCAGCGGTTTCCTGCAGGCCGATGCACTTGTGGTACGTGTCGGAGACAATACGTATCGCACTGTTTACGATATGGTTGTCCACATGCATCGGCAAGGCGATCGCGGCATCGTCCGAAAGGCTCTTGCCCAACTTGGCCATCTCCTCCTCCTCATCATGCAATTTGTGCACGAGCGAGGCGAGGGCATCCTCCAATTCCGAATCGTCGAAGGGTTTGAGCAGGTAATCGAACACTCCCAGCTTTATGGCACTGCGCATATAAGAGAAGTCGCTGTGTCCGCTCAGGATGATGGCGTGGTCAACGGAACAATCGGCAAGCATCTGCAGCCCGTCTTGTCCGGGGAGACGGATATCCGTGATCACGATATCGGGGTTCAACTGGCGGATCATGTCCGTTCCGGACAATCCGTCCGAGGCGCTTCCGACTACGGTCAGGCCAAGTTTCTCCCACGGTGTGCTTTGTTCGATCTCACTTCTGATAAGGTCCTCGTCCTCCACTATTATCACGGTAAAAGCCATTATTCAGTCTCCTTGGTGCTGGACGATTCATCCCCCAAGGGGATTCGAATGGTTACCATGGTTCCTTCATCCTTCGCCGAATCGATGACTAGTCCGGCGCCGTCCCCGTATCGTAATTTCAGGCGCCTATGGATATTGTACAATCCGACATGGTTGTGCGACTCCGGTTCGAACAAGGTATCATACTGCTGGTGGTCGGGAAACCCTATGCCGTTGTCGGCAACAGTGATGACAATATCCGATAGGTCCCGATAGGCCCTTATCGTCAACCGCCAGTTTCCCACCTTTGGTTCCAGCCCATGGATCAGGGCATTTTCCACCAGTGGTTGGATTATGAGTTTCGGGGTCTTGATCGTTGCGATCGATCCATCCAACTCCACCACGGTATTGAGCTTGGCTCCAAACCGGATCTTTTGGATTGTCAAATAGCTGTCCACCAGGGCGAAACTCTCCTGAAGTGAGGTTTCCGCATCGCGGTTGTCGATCGCATTGCGGAGCAATTTCCCCAGTTTCGTGGTTATCAACAGGATATCCTCCTCATGATGCAACTTGGCGATCGCTTTGACCGTATTGAGTGTATTGTAGAGGAAGTGCGGATTGAGCTGTGCTTCCAACGCCTTGCGTTCGGCTTCCTGTAGCTTCGCCTCCTCCTCTCGGGTCAGGTCCATGAGGGTAGTGATCTGCCTGACCATGGTGTTGAATGAACGTTGCAGTTGGCTGATTTCCCAGATATCCGATTCGGTCACACGCGTTTCCAGATTTCCTGTCTCGACCTTGTGCATGGACCGGGCAAGGCTGTCGATCGGACGGGCGATCGATCGGCTGAAGAAGTAGGCAAGGACCCCCGCCAGGATGGTCCCTATCGCAAGCACGAAGAGTATCATGACCACATACCCGTCGATATTCCGTTGGTACATGGTGGTATCGGTCACTCCGGCAAGAAACAATTGGGTATTGGCGATGGGTATGAGCGATACGATGCTCCCCTCGCTCACAAAGTTCCCGGATTTGAGGGGGAAGGTGATGGAGCCCAGTTCGGGAAAATGGGAAAAGTCTCCATGCATATCCATATGGATAAGGGAGTAGGCCGCATAATTTTCCGTATCGATAAGCAACAGGTCGGAGAAACCGAGCCCGCGGGGAAGTGCGCTTATGCTATCCTGGAAGATATCTACGGCCACATAACCCAGCACGTCTCCCGAATTGTTGCGGACTTTCCTGAGGATATTGAGAAATACGAACACATTGTTTTGTGTGACATACCTGTTGCGCATGGTTATGGTCGATGCCGTATCGACGCCTGCCCTGGACAAGTCGAAGAAGGGGTTCGTGTCGTTGCCCTGGTAGCGAAGGTCGTATTGGTCGGGAAACAGGTGCGTGGATAGTCGGACACGTCCGGTAGTGCTCACGATGGAGGCTGTCGCCAGATAGGTGTCGCCTTTCATGATGGAGAACAACTGCTCGTAGATCCTGGTCATGCCTTGCTGCATCGATTGCGGTTCATCGTTCTCCAATACGGTGATGATATCTTCATTCGTACTGATGGAGTAGGCCTTGTGCCGATATCCTTCGATGAGTTGCGTCAGCCTGACTGCGGCCCGTTCAAGGTTTGTCTCGCTTTGTCCGCTCAGGTAGTTGATGATCGCACGCCGTCCTGTCGTGAGGTACGAGAAGCCCAACACGGAGACGGGTATGAGCATCACCACGAGGAAGAAGAACATGAGGCGGGAGAAAAGGGAAGTGAAGATTGGCGAGCGGCTCATAAGGAGGAGTTTACCTTACGAATTCCCTTTCGGGAAGGTGCCAGGTACCACTTTTAAAATTTGTATACAGTTTGGGGTGACCAATACGTGTCGCCCCCCATTAGAACGCAAAATATTCGTACTTGTTGATTATTTTGCATACAAAAACGAAAACGCGTACCAGGTACCATGTGAATGCATAAAAGTTGCATAAATATTGAAGAAAATATTTCAGGGAGTTGACATTTTTAGAAGACCTGTATACAACAAGAAGCAATCTTCTTGAATGAGGTGCCAGTCATGATAACGGCAGGGAAACAACATTTTTCCTCGACACAACCAAGACCTTGGCGCATAGCGGTCGAAACCGCATGTCCATCTACCGCCACGTCCCGATCCACATCCGTGTCCGCTTTGATTCCCACCCTCCTTATCACCTCCACCCTCCTACCCATCGCCATCCTATCTGCGATTATTATTCTTGTAAGCCTTATTATTCTCTAATCCACGGCTAGCCGATTCAGGTGCAACCGTGGAGAACCCCTCCACGGCGAATCGGTGTAGCCAAATTATCGGCATCGACCTACCATAGGGAACGTCGGGCAACAGCACACATCTTCCGAAGGGGGAAATGACATATGGAACGGTATACATTGGGAATTCTGGTCAACAACCATCCTGGCGTCCTCAGCAGGGTCGTGGGATTGTTCAGCCGTCGGGGCTACAATATCGACAGCTTGTCGGTTGGGGAGACCGAGAATCCGGAGATCAGCCGGATCACCATCGTGGTGACGGGAGACCGGGCTATCGTTGAGCAGATCGAGAAGCAGGTCGCCAAATTGATCGATGTCATTACAGTCGTGGAACTGACGTTGCAAGGAAGCATCCAATGTGAACTCCTCCTGGTGAAAGTGACAACCACTGAGAAGACGCGCGCGGCGGTGGTCGAGCTTTCGGAAATCTTCAAGGCCAAGATCATGGACGTCACAGAGACGACCATCACCATGCAGATTACCGGAAATATCGATAAGGTGGCTTCATTCCTGCACCTGTTGCGTCCGTACGGCATCACCGAGCTGGTCCGTACCGGTACGACAGCAATGGAGCGGGGCAGCCAAGCCATGGTGAACCATGGCGATGACGATGAATAGGACTTTTCATAGGGAATGAGTTCCCGGAGAATCATACGGAATACGACGCCCCAAGGGGCAAAAGGAGAAGGTAGATGAGTACCATGTATTATGAGAAGGACGCCGACATGTCGGTGTTGGAAGGAAAGACCGTCGCGATTATCGGGTATGGCAGCCAAGGGCATGCGCATGCGTTGAACCTGCATGAATCGGGTGTGAATGTGGTGGTCGGACTCTATACCGGCAGCCCCTCGTGGGAAAAGGCCGAGGAAGCCGGACTACGCGTCATGACAGCCGCCGAAGCCGCCAAAGCCGCCGATGTCATCATGATGTTGGTCAACGACGAGAAGCAGTCGAAGATCTATTCGGAAAACATCGAACCGGGTCTCTCCAAAGGCAAGTACCTTGCTTTCGCGCACGGATTCAATATCCACTTCGGGCAGGTTGTCGCTCCCAAGGATGTCAACGTCATCATGATCGCTCCCAAGGGACCCGGACACACGGTGCGGACCCAGTTCCAGGAAGGTAAGGGGGTCCCCTCACTCATCGCCATCCACCAGGACCCCTCGGGCGACTCCAAGGAAATCGCCAAGGCCTATGCGGCAGGACTGGGTGCTGGCCGAGCTGGAATTTTCGAGACCACGTTCAAGGAAGAGACGGAAACCGACCTGTTCGGTGAGCAGGCTGTTCTTTGCGGTGGTGTCTCGGCCCTGATAAAAGCCGGTTTCGATACCTTGGTCGCCGCAGGTTACCAGCCGGAAATGGCCTACTTCGAATGCTGCCATGAAATGAAACTCATCGTTGACCTGATCAACCAGGGTGGACTTTCCTACATGCGCTACTCTATCAGCGATACCGCCGAATACGGCGACTATGTGACGGGAAGCAGGATCATAACCGACGAGACCAAGAAGGAGATGGGGAAGGTCCTCTCCGAGATCCAGAATGGTACGTTCGCCCGCAACTGGTTGCTCGAGAACCAGGTCAAGCGCCCCTTCTTCAATGCGAAGCGGAGAATCGAGTCGGAGAGCCTGCTCGAGACCACCGGAAAACGCTTGCGGGCATTGATGAGCTGGTTGAAGAAATAAGGTACCTGGTACCGTTTCGATGATACCGGCGTCAGCCGGAACGAATAGAGAGGTATATGATGGCCGAACACATTGCGATTTTCGACACAACACTCCGGGATGGGGAACAAGCACCTGGGTACAGCATGAATCTGGAGGAGAAACTCAGATTTGCCAGGCAGCTCGAGGCCCTAGGGGTGGATGTGATAGAGGCAGGCTTTGCCATTGCTTCTCCTGGAGATTTTGCTTCTGTGCAGGCCATCGCCTCTGCAGTGAAAGAGAGTACGGTGGCTTCGTTGTCCCGTGCTCTGAAGAAGGATATCGATTCGGCTTGGGATGCGGTGAAAGCGGCTGCGCGACCACGGATACATACGTTTATCGCAACCAGCGACCTGCATCTCGAATATAAGCTGAAGATGTCGCGCCAGCAGGCGTACGACCAGGCGGTCGCCATGGTCATCCATGCCCGGAACCTGTGTCCCGATATCGAATTCTCCGCCGAGGATGCGGCCCGCACGGACCGCGACTACCTGTGCAGGGTTGTCGAGGGTGTGATCGATGCGGGAGCCGCGGTCGTCAATATCCCGGATACGGTCGGCTACAGCATGCCGCAGGAATTCGGCGATTTGATCGCATACCTCATGAACAACGTTCCCAATATCGACAAGACTATCCTGTCGGTGCATTGCCACAACGACCTGGGTCTGGCAGTCGCCAATTCTTTGGCTGGTCTGAAAGCGGGGGCGAGGCAAGCGGAATGCACGGTATGCGGCATAGGCGAACGGGCGGGCAATGCGGCGGTCGAAGAGCTGGTCATGGCGATCAGGACCCGCAAGGACCTGTACGACTACTCCTACAACCTCAAGACCGAGGAGCTGTATAAGACCAGCAGATTGCTTTCAAGCATCACCGGTGTGGCGATCGCACCGAACAAGGCTGTGGTGGGGGCGAATGCCTTCGCGCACGAATCGGGAATCCACCAGCATGGGATGATGGCCAATGCCCGCACGTATGAGATCATGACCCCCGAATCCATCGGTTTGAAGAAGACTACGATGGTCTTGGGCAAGCACTCGGGCCAGCATGCGTTCGTGAAGCGGATGGAAGATCTGGGCTACACCTTGAATGCCGAAATGGCAACCAAGCTTTTCACAGACTTCAAGAATGTCGCCGACAAGAAGAAGGAAATTACCGACCGTGACCTTATCGCTCTCATGGAGAGCGGGACGCATGCCGCCCCGAAGATCTATGAACTGGATACCTTTGTGGTCAACAGCGGCAACAACATGACTGCCACCGCTTGTGTGACCCTGCGCCGCGACGGAAAGAAGATGCAGGCTGTCGAGATGGCCACCGGTCCGGTGTACGCCTGTTTCAAGGCTGTCGAGCGGATAATCAAACACTCCTATGTCTTGGAGGATTACCAATTGCGTGCGGTCACCGAGCATAGGGATGCCCTGGGAGAAGTGCTGGTGAAGATCAGCGACAACCACGGCGTGTATCGGGGACGTGGAGTCAGTACCGACGTCATCGAAGCCAGTATGCAGAGCCTGTTGGCTGCGGTGAACCGCATGATCGAGGTCGAGGAACATGCTGTTGCGGAGACAGAGGAAAGCGACCATAGCGCCGGTAGGAAAGCCAAGGAATGGATCCGACTCTCGGAAGAAGCGCTTTCCCGCGATATGAAAGTCTCGGGAACGGTGAAGGAAGATGTAAGCAAGGAGCATCACCATGAAAAATAAGATGGGACGTGTATCGCTGTTCGACTCCACCCTGCGCGATGGAGCTCAAGCCGAGGGGATATCCTTTTCGGTCTTGGACAAGCTGAAGATCGTGAAGATGCTCGATGATCTTGGTGTGGACTACGTGGAGGCCGGGAATCCCGGTTCGAATCCGAAGGACTTGGAATTCTTCCAGGAAGTGTCGTCGTTGGAGCTCTCCCATGTGCGGTTGGTTGCCTTCGGTGCGACAAGGAGGCGCGATATCCGTGTCGAGGATGATACGAATATCCAGTCGCTCCTCTCCGCCAACACTCCTGTCGTCTCGATCTTCGGCAAAAGTTGGGACTTCCAGGTCACCGATATCATCCGGACCTCGTTGGACGAGAATCTTGCCATGATCCGGGATACGGTGGGATACTTGGTCCAAAGCGGCAAGGAAGTGGTATTCGATGCGGAACACTTTTTCGACGGATACGAGGAAAATCGACAGTACGCCATGGATTCGGTCCTGGTTGCGGCAGAGGCCGGAGCCGCGTCGATCGTGCTGTGCGATACCCGTGGCGGTGCCGTGCCGTCCCTTATAGCCAGCGCCACTGGCGATGTCGTGGAATTCCTGGCCGACCGGTTCCCGGGTATCGAGGTGGGAATCCATACCCACAACGACGCTTCCTGTGCCGATGCGAATTCGATCGTGGCCGTCGAGGCGGGGGCCCGGCAGGTGCAAGGGACGTTGGTGGGATTCGGCGAGCGGTGTGGAAACGCATGCTTGGCAACTATTATCCCCACACTCCAGCTCAAGATGGGATTCGAGGTCATCTCGGATGATGCCTTGTCGCACCTGACCTTGGTCTCGCATTCGGTCGCGGAGATAGCGAACGTGTCGATTCCCCACGGGACTCCCTATATCGGTCGAAGTGCGTTCACCCACAAGGGTGGTATGCATATCGATGGAATCGGAAAGAATCCCCGTTCCTTCGAACATATCGACCCCGAATCGGTCGGAAACGAACGCCGGTTGTTGATGAGCGAAGTGGCCGGAAGGGCGAGCATCCTCAAACGTATCAACCGGTATGCGCCGCAATTGGGCAAGGAAGCTCCCGAGACGATTCAGATCATCGATACACTCAAGCAGATGGAGATGAACGGATACCAGTTCGAGGGTGCGGAGAGTTCCTTCGAGTTGGTGATCGCAAAACATCTGGGCAAATACAAGCCCTACTTCGAGCTCGACCACTACAGGACCCTTGGAGAAAAGCCTTTGACAGGAGGAGCGGAGACAAGCCACACGGCAGTGGTGAAAGTGGCTGTAGACGGCGAGACCGCGATCACCGCAGCCCAAGGCGATGGTCCCGTCCATGCATTGGACAAGGCTTTGCGGAAGGTATTGGAGAATTTCTATCCGTTGCTCTCTACCATCCACCTGACCGACTTCAAGGTTCGTGTGCTGGATTCGGAACAAGCCTCGGCTGCAAAGGTACGGGTATTGATCGAGACGACCGATGGGGAATACTCTTGGTCCACTGTTGGTGTCTCCACAGACATAATCGAGGCAAGCTGGATGGCACTTGTCGATTCCATAGAATATAAATTGATGAAGGAGGGGGTTGTTCCTCCTACCGCTCATCCACAAGGAGAAAATACATGAGCATGACCATGTCGCAGAAGATTCTGGCAGCCCACGCACAAGTCGATGAGGTCCGTCCAGGACAGTTGATAATGGCTGATTTGGATCTGGTACTGGGAAACGATATCACGTCCCCGGTAGCAATCAAGGAGTTTGCCAAATTCGGGATCGATTCGGTTTTCGACAAATCGAAGATAGCTTTGGTTCCGGACCATTTTACCCCGAACAAGGACATCAAGGCCGCCCACCAGTGCAAGATGCTGCGTGAATTCGCGTCCGATATGGAGATAGAGAACTATTTCGAGATCGGCCAGATGGGTATCGAGCATGCATTGCTCCCCGAGCAGGGATTGGTGGATGCCGGGGACCTGATCATCGGGGCGGACAGCCATACCTGCACGTATGGTGCTTTGGGAGCATTCTCCACCGGTGTCGGCAGTACCGATATGGCAGCTGCCATGGCTACCGGGAAAGCTTGGTTCAAGGTTCCCTCGGCATTGCGTTTCAACTTGACCGGAAAGTTCTCCCCGTGGGTCTCCGGCAAGGATCTGATCCTCCATATCATCGGCATGATCGGTGTTGACGGCGCCCTCTACAAATCCATGGAATTCACCGGTGTTGGGGTCTCCTCGTTGACTATCGACGATCGGTTCACCGTGTGCAACATGGCTATCGAAGCCGGTGCCAAGAATGGGATTTTCCCTGTGGACGAGGTCGCGTTGGCATATCTCGCCGACCATTGCAAGCGCAAGCCCGTGGTATTCCAGGCGGATGCCGATGCCGAGTATGATCATACCTACGAGATCGATTTGTCCAAGCTCCGCCCGACTGTTTCGTTCCCGCATCTTCCAGACAATACCCGGACGATCGATGAAGTCGGTGAAGTGAAGATCGACCAGGTAGTGATTGGATCCTGCACAAACGGCCGTATCAGCGACTTGCGTGTGGCTGCCAAAATCTTGGACGGCAAGAAGGTCGATCCACGGGTCCGCACGATCGTATTCCCCGCGACGCAGGAGATATATCTCCAGGCGATGGATGAGGGGTTGTTGAGGATTTTCGTCAAGGCCGGCGCAGTGGTCAGCACCCCGACGTGCGGTCCTTGTCTCGGTGGACACATGGGGATCCTGGCCGAAGGTGAACGCGCGGTCGCCACCACGAACCGGAATTTTGTCGGACGCATGGGGCATGTGGAAAGCGAAGTCTATCTCGCCAGTCCCGCGGTCGCCGCAGCTTCAGCCTTGACCGGGTACATCTCGAATCCCGAAACCATTGAGGAGAACTAGTATGAATGCCAAAGGAAAAGCCTTCCGCTACGGGGACAACGTCGATACCGATGTCATCATTCCCGCACGATATTTGAACACCAGCGATGCCAAGGAATTGGCTAGCCACTGTATGGAAGATATAGACGGGACATTCGTGAAGAATGTACAGCAAGGCGACCTGATTGTCGCAGAACGGAATTTCGGGTGCGGTTCCTCACGTGAACACGCTCCTCTTGCGATCAAGACGGCGGGTGTCAGTTGCGTGATAGCAGCCTCCTTCGCCCGGATATTCTATCGCAATTCCATCAACATCGGCTTGCCGATCCTCGAGTGTCCCGAGGCGGTGCAGGGAATAGATAGCGGCGATATTGTCAGCGTCGAGTTCTCGACCGGAACCATCACCAACGAAACCACTGGGAAGAGTTGGGCCGCCGAGCCGTTCCCTCCCTTTATCCAGGAGATGATCGCCGCAGACGGGTTGATCAATTATCTGCGTAAGGGGGTGCAGGCATGAAGATGCGTATCGCTCTCATTCCAGGTGATGGGATCGGGCCGGATATCGTAGCCGAAGCGGTGAAGGTCATGGGTGTTGTCGGTACGAAATTCGGCCACAAGTTCGATTATTCGTTCTATCTTGCCGGAGGGGTTGCCATAGACACGGTAGGCCATCCTCTTCCCGAATCGACCATGTTGGGATGCCAGGATGCGGAGGCTGTCCTGCTGGGTGCCGTTGGCGGTCCCAAATGGGATCATCTCGGTGGCGAGCAGCGGCCTGAGAAGGCCTTGTTGGGTCTTCGGGGTGGTTTGGGATTGTTCTGCAACCTGCGGCCTGCGATATTGTACAGCCAATTGTCCGATGCCTGTCCCTTGAAACAGGAACTGATCGAAGGTGGTTTGGATATCATGGTTGTCCGGGAACTCACCGGAGGAATCTATTTCGGGGAACGTGGACGCAACGAAGCGAAGGACCGGGCGTTCGATACCATGGCCTATAGCGTATCGGAAGTCGAGCGGATCGTACGTATGGCGTTCGATATCGCCATGAAACGCAACAAACGACTGACCAGTGTCGACAAGGCGAACATCCTGGAGACTTCCCGTCTCTGGCGTTCGGTGGTCGACAAGATGGCCAATGACTATCCCGAGGTAGCGGTGAACCACATGTATGTGGACAACGTGGCCATGCAGTTGGTGCGGAACCCACGGCAGTTCGATGTGATCGTCACCGAGAACATGTTCGGCGATATCTTGAGCGACGAGGCGAGCATGATCACCGGGTCGATCGGCATGCTGCCATCCGCCAGCCTGAGGGCCGACAGTTTCGGGATGTACGAGCCTATCCACGGCTCCGCACCCGATATCGCGGGACAGGACAAGGCCAATCCGATCGCAACGATCCTTTCGGTCGCCATGATGCTTCGCTACACATTCTCGCTCTCCAAGGAAGCGGATGCTATAGAAGCGGCGGTCGGAAAGGTTCTTGACGCCCGGTGGCGGACCACCGACATAATGAGCAAGGGCATGCGATTGGTGGGGACAAAGGAAATGGGTACATTGGTTGCCCAACAAATCTAGGAGCTACAGCGGCTGCAAGCCGATTGGCAAGGAGTAAAGACGATGAGTGAACAGACAGTGTATCTTGAAGGGGCGTATATTCCACTGAGTGAGGCGAAGATTCCCATAATGGATCATGGCTTGCTCTACGGTGATGGAATTTTTGAAGGTATCCGTGCGTATGGTGGCCGTGTATTCAAGCTTGACGACCACATGAAGCGGTTCCAATCCGCAGCACGGGCCATCAACCTGCAACTTCCGCTGCCTCTGGACGAGATCACTGAAATCGTTCTCGAAACGTGCCGACGCAACAATATTGTCGATGGATATGTCCGGTTGGTCTGTACCCGTGGTGCCGATGGTTTGGGCTTGTACCCGAAACCGGAAGGGCATGCTCCCAGGCTGTTTTGCATTGCCGGACAGGTCGCCCTGTACAGTGACGAGGCGTATCGCAGGGGCTTGAAGGTGATCACCAGCCATCTGAGAAGAAACAAGGCCGCAATACTCGATCCGCAGATCAAGAGCCTGAACTATCTGAACAACATTTTGGCTTCGATCGAAGCGCACCGCTATGGTGCGGACGAAGCGTTGATGCTCAATGAAGAGGGTGTGGTCACCGAGTGTACCGGGGACAATGTCTTCTTGGTAAAGAACGGGGTAATCCTCACTCCTCCTGTTTGGTTGGGCACCTTGGATGGGATTACCCGTCAGTCAGTCATCAAGATATGCAAGCAATTGGGTGTCGAATTGCGGGAGGAGCCGTTCACCCATTTCAACCTGATCAATGCAGATGAAGCCTTCCTGACAGGTACTGCCGCGGAGATCATCGCCTTGACCGAGTTGGATGGGCAGAAGATTGGAAATGGAGTCGCCGGTGAAGTGACGTTGAAGCTGCTGGCGGCATTCCGGGAGTATGTGTTGCAACCGGAGAATGGAGCGAAGATATGAGAAGCGACCAGATGAAGAGCGGGAGCTCCCGTGCTCCCCACCGTTCCTTGATGAAAGCCTTGGGGCTCACCGATCGGGAGATCGCGGCACCCTTGATAGGTATCGTAAATTCGGCCAATGGTATCATACCGGGCCATGTGCATGTGAATAGGATTGTGGATGCGGTGAAGGCCGGTGTCCGCAACGCCGGCGGAACTCCGATCGATTTTTCTGTCATCGGTGTATGCGACGGTATCGCCATGGGCCACAAGGGAATGAAATATTCCTTGGCCAGTAGGGAATTGATCGCCGATTCGATCGAGATCATGGCTACTGCCCACCCGTTCGATGCATTGGTCATGGTTCCCAACTGCGACAAGATCGTCCCTGCCATGCTCATGGCGGCGGCCAGGATCAACATCCCTACGATCTTTGTGTCGGGTGGGGCCATGTTGGCCGGGCATCTGCCGGGCCAAAAGAGCGCTATCGACCTGACCAGCGTATTCGAGGCTGTCGGCGCCCATGCCGCGGGAACGATGAGCGACAGCGAGCTGTTGGCTTGCGAGAACTCGGCGTGTCCCACCTGTGGTTCCTGTTCCGGCATGTTCACCGCCAACAGCATGAATTGCCTGACAGAGGCCCTGGGAATGGGTCTTCCCGGCAACGGTACGATTCCGGCTGTCTATGCCGAACGCGACCGTCTGGCGAAGGAAGCGGGATATGCGGTCATGGAATTATACAAGAAGCAGGTCAAACCGTCCGATATCATGACTCCCGAGGCTTTCGAGAATGCCCTGGCGGTCGATATGGCACTCGGTTGCAGCACCAACAGCATGTTGCATCTGCCCGCGATAGCGCACGAGGCGCATGTACCCCTCGATATCTTCATGGCGAACGAAGTCAGCAAACGGACACCGAACTTGTGCCATTTGGCCCCTGCCGGACCGTACCATATCGAAGACTTGTATCGTGCCGGTGGTGTGATGGCTGTGATGTCGGAGCTGCATAAGAAGCAGTTGATCCACTCGGAGGTCCTGACAGTATCCGGAAGGACCATGGGGGCCCAGATCGCCGCTGCGGTGAATTATGACAAGGACGTCATCCGTCCGATCGACAAACCGTACAGCGCGACCGGTGGTATTGCCGTACTGCGTGGCAACCTTGCTCCCAACGGAGCTGTGGTGAAACGTTCGGCTGTCGCTCCGGAGATGCTCAAGCATTCCGGGCCGGCGCGGGTATTCGAGTCGGAAGAGGAAGTGAGTCTGGCGATCCATCGCGGACATATCAAGAAGGGTGATGTGATCGTGATCCGCTATGAAGGACCCAAGGGTGGTCCCGGGATGCGCGAGATGTTGGGGCCGACTTCGGCGATTGCCGGTATGGGGCTCGACAAGGATGTCGCGTTGATCACCGACGGCCGTTTCAGTGGTGCTACCCGTGGTGCCTCTATCGGACATGTCTCCCCCGAAGCCGCCGAAGGTGGACCGATCGCCTTTGTGAAGGAAGGGGATATCATCGAGATCGATATAGACAAGGGGACATTGACCTTGAAGGTCGACGAACAGGAACTGGAAAGCCGAAAAGTCGGTTGGAAAGCACCTGAACCTCCGATAACCACAGGATATCTGGCACGGTATGCCAAACAGGTCACGAGTGCCGCGACCGGTGCAGTGTTCGCAGACAGATAGCAGGGACTTCGGTTCTTGCCGATGACAGCTGGTTCACCGAGATCTGGCTGAGGGAGATTGACATATGAAGTTGAATGGAGCTGAGATAATTATCGCTTGCCTCAAGGAACAGGGTGTTGATACCATTTTTGGGTTCCCCGGGGGTGCTGTACTCAACACTTACGATGCTTTGTACAAGAACCGGGATTCGGTTCGCCATATCCTGACCAGCCACGAACAGGGCGCGTCGCATGCTGCGGACGGCTATGCCCGTTCGACGGGAAAAGTCGGAGTGGTGTTCGCCACCAGTGGTCCGGGAGCGACAAACCTGGTCACCGGGTTGGCTACAGCATACATGGATTCGATTCCCATGGTTGCTTTCACCGGGAACGTTCCTACCCAACTGCTGGGCAAGGATAGTTTCCAGGAGGTCGATATCAGCGGTATCACCATGCCGATCACCAAACACAACTATATCGTAAAGGATGTCGATAAATTGGCGGCAACGATACGGGAGGCTTTCCATATCGCCCGCGAGGGAAGGCCGGGTCCGGTGCTTATCGATATTCCCAAGGATGTCACCGCTGCCGAAGCGGAGTATACCAGAGTGGAGATCGAGCGGTATATTCCCGACGACCTGCATGTCAAGACCAGTTCCCTGGAGAAGACGATCAAGTTGATCAAGGAGTCCTCCAAGCCGATGTTGTATGTGGGTGGAGGAGTAATCCTTTCCAACGCCCAATCAGAGTTGGCCGAATTCCTGGAAAAGATCGACAGTCCGATGGGTGTCTCGCTGATGGGCCATGGTGCGATCGATACGATGCATCGACGGTTCACCGGAATGATCGGGATGCACGGAACGCGTGTGTCCAATATCGCTGTAACCAATTGTGATCTCTTGGTGGTGATCGGTGCGCGGTTCAGTGATCGGGTTGTCAGCAAGGCCAGTGCCTTTGCCAAGAAGGCAAGGGTCGTACACATCGATGTCGATCCGGCCGAAATCAACAAGAATATCGCAACGTATCACCATGTGATTGGGGATGTGAAGGTTGTCCTTGCCAAATTGAACAGCATGTTGGACAAGCCGCTGGTACATGGACCGTGGATGGAACAGATAGCCAAATGGAAGGTAGAGCATCCGGTCCAGATCGCGGGTGAGACCAAGCGTCCTGCGGAAATCCTGCGTGCCCTGTCTTCGGTCTTGCCACCCAATTCGGTGGTGGTCACCGAGGTCGGACAGCACCAGATGTGGGCCGCCCAGTTCTACCACCATACCCCCGAGGGGCGATTCTTGACTTCCGGAGGCTTGGGAACCATGGGGTACGGAACGGGTGCTGCGATTGGTGCCCAGGTTGGCAATCCCACCAAGCGTGTGGTCAATGTCGCCGGAGACGGTTCGTTCAAGATGAACTGCAACGAGTTGGCGACGATCGCTCGGTATCGTTTGCCTGTTGTGATTCTTATCATGAACAACCATACGTTGGGCATGGTCAGGCAGTGGCAGACGCTGTTCTACGAAGAGCGTTATTCCGAGACGACGTTGGATACCGAAATCGATTGGGTCGCACTTGCCCAGGCCTTTGGTGTGAAGGGTATGCGTTTGGGAACGGACGATGATCCGAAGGTCGTGCTCGCCGCTGCGCTTTCATTGGATGGACCTGTGGTTATCGACTGTGAGATTCCGTTGGACAACAAGGTCTACCCCATGGTCGCACCCGGAGCCTCCATCGATGAGATGATCGAAGAGGTAATCGATTAGCGTAGAGGGCGCAGCCCCGAAGCAATCGATTGGCCTCGAAGACACGAGCATCGCGGGAGCGAGCGGAGTGATCGGAACGGTAATCGATTAGCGTAGAGGGCGCAGCCCCGGAGCAATCGATTGGCCTCGAAGACACGAGCATCGCGGGAGCGAGCGGAGTGATCGAAGAGACTTAACCAAACGACTTAGCGTAGAGGGCGCAGCCCCGGAGCAATCGAACTGGACCGGAGTAGGGGAAACCCAACTGCTCCGGTCAATTTTTTGATCTTGAGGTATCCTTGCCGCTTACGTGTGAAACCGCTTCCCATGTTCGGGTGATAATACCGGATGCTTGCTCTTGGATTCTCGAAAGGATTGTCGCGTATATGATATCCACCACCAGCAGTTGGTTGATGCGGGATAACGTGGCCCCTTGTCGGAACAAGGATTCGCTGTTGGGTACGGCAAGTATTCGATCGGCCAACTTACCGAGCGAATTCTCACCGACCCGAGTTATGGCGATTATGGGGGTTCCGTTTTTCCTCGCTTCTTTCGCGACCCTGAGCACAGCCTCCGATTCACCAGAATAGGAAATGGCTATAACCACATCATGTTCATCCAAGGCACACGATTGTACTATCTGCATGTCGGGATCGCTGGTGTGGATGGCCAGCAATCCCAGTCGGGCCAACTTTTGTTGGAAATCGGTCGCGACGACACCCGACGCTCCCACTCCCGAAAGCAATACATGCCGCGCACCATGGATGATCTGTACCGCCGTTTCCAATTCCTCCCGGTTCAATACCGATTCGATCCCGGTAATACTTTCTCCAGCAAGACCGATCATGATTCGAACAATGTCCTCAACATTGGACGTCGCGGTGATATCGTGAAATACAGAAGTCTCCTTGCCGGAATCTGTTGAGAACACCTCTTTTGCCAGACTCAAACGGAGTTCGGTATACCCCTTATAGCCGAGCCTGTTCGCGAGCCTGACAACTGCCGCAGGACTACTGTTCGAGTTCCTGGCGATTTCGGAGACCCCCATATGGACAGATTGCGCAGGGTGTGTCACCAAATAGTCGGCAATCTTCCGCTCTGAAGGGGATAGATTCACAGAGAACTGCTTTATTCGATACAAACATCCTTCCATGAGACGATGATACCACGAGACTCTCGTTTCGTATAGCTGAAATGAAAAAAAATTTCAAAAATGAAAATAATCTAGTAAAAAAGTTTTTTAATTTTTCTTGACAAATAGAAATCTCGAAGCGACAATACGGATATCTGAATATCTATAGTTCCAAACAAGGAGGAGTTATGAAAAGGTTCCTATTGCTCATGTTGGTCTGTACTGTCGCTGTTTCAACGCTGTTCGCAGCCGGTACGACCGAAACACCCGCGGCAGGTAGCCAGACAAAGACAGAAATCCATTTCTGGACCTGGAGACCTGAGGATGTCGATTTCTATGCACGGCAAATTGCGATTTTCGAAGCCGCCAACCCGGATATCAAGGTGGTGCAGACAGCACATAAGAATACCGAGTACAACACCATCCTGGCAGCAGCCCTTGCTGGAGGTTCGGGACCCGACGTATTCCAAGGTCGCGCCTATGGAGGTTTGGCGACGTTTGCAGATTCCCATTACCTGGAACCGTTGGAACAATGGCTACCGGAATTGAAGAACTATAGTCCGACGGCACTTCTTGGGGCGACTTCGCCGACCGATGGAAAGATCTATGGCAGCCCCGCTGTCAGCCAGACGGTATTCATGTATTACAACAAAGCCATCTACAAGGAACTCGGACTCTCCATCCCCAAGAATTGGGCGCAACTGATTGCCAATTTCGAGGCTATGAAAAAAGCGGGATATATACCTTTGGCCAATGGAGCGAAAGATGGTTGGACACTCGAAACCATGCTTGGTGGAATGGGGCCGGCCTTCTATGGTGCGACCGATTTCTTCACTGCAGTTGTCGAAGGCAAGAGGAATTTCCAGGATCCCGCATTCATCAAGATGATCGAAAAGATGAAATCCCTCACTGCCTATATGCCCAACATGTTCATGGGAGTCTCCTATGAAGACATGCGTGCAAATTTCTTCAATGAAGTTGCCGGCCATCTGGTCGGTGGTTCGTACGAGGCGGCCTACTTCAATACCCAGAATCCGGACCTCTATTACGATGTATTCGCAATTCCAGGGGAGGACGCATCCAAACCAGCTCCCGTCTCGGTGTACGCGGACATGAACTTTGCCATGAATGCCGCCTCACAGAAGAAGAATGCGTCGGTCAAGTTCCTAAAGTTCCTTTCAAGTAAGGATTTTGGGAATTCCATGATTCGGGATCTTAAGATGATCTCCTCGGTTCCTGGTGTGGATGCTTCAAGTGATCCTTTCATCGCGAGGGTTCTCGAATTGCAAAAGAATGCAACACCATTCATTTTCCTTGTCGGATTCCGGTATCAGCAACCGACCGGATCCTCGTTGTGGCAGGCGGCGGCGCAAGGCGTCATGGCGGGTACATTGACTCCGGCCCAAGCAGCGAAGCAAGTGCAGGATGGAATAGCTTCCTATTATAAGCCGTTCCAAAAATAACCTGCTTGGTATCACACATTGGTGCCGGATTCGCCGGCACCAATCCACCCTGGATGCAGGAGGACCGCATGGATGTCAAACAGCTGAGGAAAGCAGCTTGGATTATCTTCTTTGTAACTCCCGGCCTGATGATAGTCGGCGTATTTATTCTGCTCCCCCTTTTCATGTCCCTGTACAACAGTCTCTTCTCATGGAACCAATTGCTTCCGGTCGAATTTGTCGGGCTGGAGAATTTTTCCCGGTTGTTCACAAAATACCCTTACCAACAGCGATTCTTGAATGCCTTGCAAAACAACCTCATTTGGTTTCTGTCCACTATGATTCTGCAGAACTCTGTCGGATTGTTGTTCGGTTATCTTATGAGCAGGAGTATTCCCGGCTACCAGGCGTTCAAGCGGATATTCTTCATTCCTGTCTTATTCTCGATCATAGCTGTCGGGTTCCTTTGGGGCCTTTATCTGAAACCTTCTGGTTTGGTGAACAATTTTCTCGGGCTTATCGGTCTCGAGTCCCTGCAACATGCATGGCTTGGGGAAGAACGTTTCGCCACCATGGCAATCATCATGGTAAACATCTGGCGATGGGTCGGGTTCCCCTCTCTGGTTTTTCTCGCCGCGATAGACAACGTGCCGACCGAATGTCTGGAGGCTGCACATCTGGACGGTGTTGGAGAATGGAAGCTCTTCTGGAAAATAGTATTTCCCCTCATCATCCCCTCCATCACAATCATCACTGTCCTTACTGTGATCGGGAGTCTGAATGTTTTTGAACAGATATATACTATGACAGGACTGGATGGAGGACCGAACTACTCCACGGATACGATAGGAACTCTGTTCTACCGGACTGCTTTCGGATCGGTCGATGCCGGTAGCCCGGAAATTGGCATAGGCAGTGCTATCGGAGTAGTCATCTATATCCTCACCTTCTTGATTTCCCTCATTTCCATTCGGTTCTCACGGAGCAGGGAGGTGCAGCTATGATCAGCGATCTTCGGTTCCGAGGTGCAGGGTGGGGCAAGAGACTGTTCATATTTCTCATGATGGCAATCATGACAATCTATGTCCTGTTGATTCTGTATCCACTGTTCAATATGGTGATTTCCGCATTCAAATCGAATAGGGAAATTCTCACCAAGCCCTTTGGGTTTCCCCAGTCGATCGGGTTCAAGAATTTCCATACGGTGTGGGTGGAGAAGGGTTTCGACAGGTATTTCGCAAACAGCCTCCTGGTAACAGGAGTCGCCATGGGATTCGTCCTGCTCTTCGGATCGATGGGGGCCTATGGAGTGTCCCGGTATCGTTACAAGGCGAATACACTCGTGTATATGCTGTTCCTCAGTGGTATCATGCTTCCCTTGAAGGCTGCGATCATTCCATTGTTTATCATTGTGAAACGTCTGGGTCTGATTGATTCGAGGATTTCGGTAATCCTGATTTTCATTGCGATGGGGTTGCCTTCGACAGTTTTCATCCTTTCCGGTTTCATGAAGGGAATTCCATTGGAGCTGGAGTATGCCGCACGGATTGACGGATGTCATGATTTCCAGATTTATCGTCGCATTATCATGCCGATGACCGCTCCGGCGATTGCTCTGGTTACCATCTACAATGCGGTTCCGATATGGAATGATTTCTTTTTTCCCTTGGTCTTCCTGCAATCGAACAGCAGAAAGACCCTCCCGGTCGGACTCAGTACCTTCTTTGGCCAACATGCGACCAACTGGAGCCTGCTGTTCACGGGGTTATCGATCGCAATTCTTCCCATGTTGTTGATGTATATATTCATGTCCAGGTATTTCATCAAAGGAATGACAGCAGGAGCAGTAAAATGAATGACAATGCATTGCCTTCGACCGAACAGCGAAACCCACTTTCCTACAGGATAGATACCAAGTCTACCCTTGAGATACTTCACATCATCAATTCGGAAGACCAGAATGTGCCATTGGCTGTTGCAACGGCGATGGATCCAATAGCCGCTTTGGTGGATGATGTGGTCGAATCGTTTCTGAAGGGAGGGCGTCTGTTTTACATCGGAGCGGGAACGTCGGGAAGGTTGGGCATCTTGGATGCCTCCGAATGTCCTCCGACTTTCGGTGTCCCCCCTACGATGGTCCAAGGTTTGATAGCGGGTGGTCCACCGGCGTTGACCCGATCGGTGGAGTGGGCCGAGGACAATCCTGATGCGGGTGTAGCCGAATTGTGTTCAAGGGAATTTTCCTCGATCGATGTCCTGGTTGGAATCACAGCCTCTGGACAAGCCCCGTATGTGGTTGGGGCAATGCAGTATGCGCGATCGCTTGGTGCCAGCGTTGGAGCGATATCCTCGAATGAAACATCCAAGGTCTTCGATTGTGCGGATCATAAGATATTCCTTCCTGTCGGTCCCGAGATTATCACAGGGAGTACTCGTATGAAATCGGGGACCGCGCAGAAGCTAGTTCTAAACATGATTACGACGACAGCCATGATTCGTATCGGAAAAGTGTATAATAATCTGATGGTCGACCTGATGCCACTGAACACCAAACTGGTGGACCGGGCCAAACGATTGGTAATGGAGATAACCGGTTGTGATCGACAGGAGGCGGAACGGTTGTATACTGTTTCCGGAGGCAATGTCAGGGTGTCGATATTGATGTCCTTGTTGGCCGTCGACGCTGCTGAAGCCCAATTGCTCTTGGAATCCAATGGAGGGAGCATCAATCGAGTATTGGATGCCCGGAGGCAGGCAACATGATGGATAGCAAACGGTTCTGGTTCGGACTCGATGGTGGAGGGACCCGCGCAAGGATTGCTTTGGTCGATGAAAGCCTGCATATGGTTGCCTATGCAGAGGGCGCGAGCACCAACATCTATTCGGCAACACCCGAGCAAGTTGCCCGGAATTTACAGGATATCATATCCCAAGCCTGCACTATGGTCGGAATCGAACCTGAAGAACTTCAAGGAGGGTGTATCGGTAGTGCCGGGCTCGGTCGCAAGAAGGAAGTCGATTGGTACCGTATGGTGATCACAAGCATACTAGGGGATGCCGTTCACGTTGTGCTATGTACCGATGGAGAGATTCTCCTCTGCGGAGGTCTTGGTTCTTTGGAAGGGTTCTGCCTGATAAGCGGAACAGGATCGCTGGCTTTGGGCCGTTCACCGGATGGACAGTTGGTCCGTGCCGGAGGGTGGGGCTACCGACTTGGGGACGAAGGTTCCGCATGGTGGATCGGACACATGGCTATTGTCCGTTCATTACGGAGCAGGGAAGGTCGGGATATTCCCACATCTTTACTTGAACCTATTCTCCGAGAGTTCGATCTTGCCTGTGCCGAGGATTTGGTTGAATTCATCCATCACCGTTCTTCGAAGGCGCAGGAAGCTTCGATTGCTCCCATTGTAACGTCCCTTGCCCAAGACGGTGACGCCTTGGCTTTGCGGATTCTTCAGGAGGCAGCCGAGGAACTGGTAGCCCTGATTGGTAGTGTCATCGAACGGATGCCGTCAACTGTAAAAATGGAGTTGGTCTTAGCCGGCGGTGTGTTCGACCATGACATGATCGTACGGAATCGGTTTCTCGAGCGATTCGGATTGATCTATCCACTGTTCTCGATAATCGAGCCGAAGGGCTCGGCCTTGGATGGTGCTTGTAGACTCGCTCTAGCAAAATGAGTCGAGCCAAATGAAAAGGATGTTGCCCATGAAGCAACATCCTTTGCTCGTATGCCTTGCGGTGCCGATGCGGACATACCCATTACCGCGGCAGATACCAAGAAGATTTGCTGCATGGCATTTGCCGTCCGACAGCAGACCCTCACGTCTTCCTCAACTTGAGGCCCCAACGTCCAAGTACCAAACCTTTGGGAAGAGTGTCTGCGTCCCTTCTCTGTCTTCAGGAAGACTTCGATGGATACTGCGCCTCAGCATATATGATGATATCTGAGACGCGCATGTTGAGTACAGACGCAATCTTCTCCATGGTTTCAATTCTTGGAACGCATCTTCCCGATTCGATGAAGTACAACTGGCTACGTGAAATACCGGTCTGTGCGACCAGCTTGTCCTGTGAGTATCCAGCCTTGACTCTCAAATCCCTTATTGCTTTTCCAACATCCATGTCATAACAATACGTTCGATTGAAATTTATGTAAAGTAGTAGGAAGCGAATTGGTAGAGAAAGAGAAAAACTAAACTGGTTAACTATCTGAAATGATTTAATTGTCATATAGTTATAGAAATAGTACAAAAATGGAGCGGTTTTAATAAATAATAACCCGTTGTGGAGATGGCTCCATCCCTGCAATGAAAGGTTTCGACACCCCAAGACGAGAACCTCGCCCAGTAGGTTCTGGTTTCTTTACGCTCCTAGGAGCGCCGTTGTGCACCTTGCGTTTTCTGCATCAGTTCGGCAAGGGAATTAACCAGCCGATCGTTTTTCAGTCGCATGGAGGATGATGATGCCCACCGTACCCACCATGGCTGAGATGCCTATGACTATCCACACGTGACCCAGCCCATACCGTGTGCTGATTTGACCGCCTATGAGTGGAGCAATGCCATGTCCCAAACCCATGATCACCGGGAGTATCGCGCTGAACCTGGCCCTGTGGCTGATGGGAGTGTTGTTCGCAATGTAATAATGGGTATTGGTCGCATCGATGACTTCGCCGAGGGTAAAGACTACTGTCAACAGATACAACCAGATGGGAGCTTGTACCAGACCCATACAGGTGAAACCGACGGCGTACAACATTCCCGCCAAAGCGATATTGCGCAGCGGATGGAACCTTCTCAGTATCATGACGATGAATGCATTGCTGCAGACAACTACAATCGCGTTCAGGGACATCATGGAACCATACAAGGCCGCTCCGGCTTCTCCGTAGAGTGAAGTCGTGTACAGGGGCAGGGCAAACAGGGATTGGCTGTAGGCGAAACTGAAGAATGTTATACAGACCGCGAGGATCAAAAGTCGTGGCCGCGAAAGCAAGGCTTTGAACAGTCCACCGGGATGGGCTTTCTCTAGGGAATCCGTGTGGTAACTCGCCTCGATCGCCGCCTGGTCGGGTTTCGATTCCGGTACCATGAAGCCGACGAAGATGATCGAAATGGTCGCAGCGATTGCGTTGCCGAAAAACAACCATTCGGGTGCGGCGTAGAAGAGGAACCCGGCGATCACCGGCCCGAGTGCGAAGCCCATGTTGTGGCCCAGATAGTTGAGGGAAAAGCTCACCTGGCGGTTCTCGGATGTGGTGATATCGGTCATGAGGGCGTTGCGCGCGGGATCTGTCGCCCCATCGAACAACAAATTGAGAATAATGAAGAATGGGACCCAGACCGAGGTGCCGAGAAAGCCGCAGACAACGAACATGGAACTTGCCAGCAATTGGCCTATGACCATGACCCGTTTGCGTCCGATCTTGTCTGCGAGCTTGCCACCGATAAAGGAGCCTGGAAGGTATGCCAACGCCGCAACGGACATGAATGCCCCGGCCCATGCATCGCTATAGCCGAGACGTTGGGTTAGCAACAGGACCAGGAACGGATACACGAAAATACCGACTCCATTCATGATCGTTGCGAAAAAGAGTACATAGACTGAACGGGGAAGCCCTCTGTAGAGTGCGAGCATCCCCTTGATACCTACCGGTTGCTGATCCATGCGGCGAATTCTAGTAAGATACTACAGTTATGGCAATGCCATCGGATTGAAAAGATGTTGATATATCAATTGAGAACAATCGTGGAGTTTCAGAAAAGAATATGATATGGTGTACCCCGAAACCGCTGAGGAGGTCGTATCCGGATGATCAGGATTCTTGTCGTTGTACCGTATGAGGAACTGTACGATCAGGTCCGTTCGTTTGTCGGCACCATCGATCCGCACGGATTGTCCTTCCAGCTGGAGCATCTGGTAGGGACCAGTGCCCGCGTCGTGAAACTCACCGATGTGGATATTGTTGTGGTTCGGGGCATCACCGGTCGTGCTATCGCTCGGGAAAATCCCAGCATCCACATAGTGGAGATTTCCATCTCAAGTAGCGACCTGCTTACCGCGCTTTGGAAGTGCCGCACCTGCAACACATCCGATGGAGTGGGGGTGGTGGTTCCCGATACCTCGATTTGCGATCCGGTCCAATTGCAGGATTTGACTGGTATTCCTATCCACGTACGCAAGGCAGAACGGGAGGAGGATGTATATTCGGCGATAGACGAACTGCACGCCCTCGGTGTCAATACCATGGTCGGGGGGCTTACCCTGTGCAGACGTTGCGAGGCGTTGGGTATTTCCCATGTCCATATAAAGACCGGTGACGAGGCGATGCGCCGTGCCATCAACGAAGCGGTGTCCGCAGCACGGTCGTTGAATCGGGAACGCACGAGGACAAACCTGATCACAACGGTACTCAATTCCTCCGAGGACGCAGTGTTCGCAGTCAATCGGCTTGGACAGGTGATCGCCGCGAATTCACAGGCATCGCAGCTGTTCCTCCACGACTGGCAAGAGAATCTCGAAGGTTGTTCGGTCGATTCCTTCTTTGCCGGTGGACGGTGGCAACCGACCTTGGAGACACAAGTGGAATCGGAGGCGATAGAAACCATCAACGACCAGTTGCTATTGGTTTCCTACACTCCCATCATGGTCGACTCGGAGAGTGCGGGTGTCTTGGTCACTTGCAAGAATATCGAGGCTATCAGGGAGACTGAACAGAAGATCAGAAAGGAACTGAGCCATAAGGGCCTGGTCGCCCATTACCATTTCGGCAATATATTGTGTGAGAATCCAATCATGAAACGGCTTATTGCGACAGCGTATACCTATAGCCAGGTCGATTCGAATGTTTTCATCGTTGGTGAAACCGGAACCGGTAAGGAACTGTTTGCACAGAGCATACACAACGCGTCGAAACGGAGCAGCCAACCATTTGTGGCGGTCAACTGCGCTGCACTCCCCGAACATCTGCTGGAAAGCGAATTGTTCGGCTATACCGAAGGTTCCTTCTCGGGGGCTGTGAAGGGTGGCCGTATGGGTTTGTTCGAGTTGGCCCACAAGGGGACCATTTTTCTCGATGAGATTGGGGAGATGCCGTTGCAGTTGCAGGCCAAGATACTCAGGGTGTTGCAGGAACGGGAGATTCGCAGGATAGGCGGGGATATGGTGGTCCCGGTCGACGTGAGGATCATTTCCGCAACCAACATCAACATATTCGATCGGGTCCAAAAGGGATTGTTCCGTCAGGATCTCTATTACAGGATCAATCTGTTGAACATCAAAATTCCTCCCCTTCGGCAACGGCCGGAAGATATCGATTTGATCTTCCGACACTTTGTCACCCGATATGCGAAGGAGTTGGGAAAAAAAGTTCCTGCCATCGATCCTGATGTCGCATCGATCATGCAAGGCTTCCATTGGCAGGGAAACATCCGGGAGTTGAGGAATTTCAGTGAACGTATGGCGATCCTGAATGAGTCGGGAACCATAACGCGGGCGGATGTGGAATCCTACTACTTGTTCGACGATCGGGGACATCTCCAGCAGAATCTGTTTGAGCATCCGAAGATGGAGAAAGGGGAAGCACAGTTTCCTCTATCGAGATTGCTTGCCGAAAGCGGCATGGACAAGGATGCATTCGCACGCTCCCTTGGTATCAGCCGGACCACATTGTGGAGAAGACTCCGTGAAGAGAAGGCGGGAACGTAATTTCCCGATACCATCAAAGTGGGTATCAAGATTTTTCGCACAATGTGTTTCAATTATGTTTCACGTTTCATTTCGTTTGAAACAATACTGAAACATTCAGCCATGAAATGTATTCATTACAATTATTAAAAATCTATTAAAATGTTTTCTGGAAAATGTTTAAACTATATTTTTTCAAAGAACTGGAAATTGGCATAGTTTCTGCATTGATATATATGACAGCCCCCTGCACTTCGCAGAGTATGTCAAATATGAAAGTTGGTGGAGAAATACTATAATATGGAACGAAAACCAGTGATTGGCGTGTTGTTGGGTGATGGTACAGGGGTTGGTCCTGAGCTGGTTGTTAAATTGGCATCCGCAAGGTTTTTCGATACGTTGTGCAAACCGGTGGTTATCGGGGACAAGCGGGTGTTTGAGCAAGGCATGCGCATCGTCGGGAAGCAAGTGGCCTACCAGCTGATCGGAGATATTTCCGAAGCCGATTGGAATTCCGGCGCCATCCCGTTCCTGGACCAGGCTGACCTGGACCCCGAAACCGATTATGAACTTGGCGAAGTCAGTGTGAAAAGCGGAGCCGCGGTGCTGGCGATGATCGAGAAGGCAGCAGAGCTTTTTCTTGAGAAGAAGATAGAGGGATTCTGTTTCGCACCGTTCAATAAGGAAGCCATGAAGATGGCCGGATGCAAGTTCGAGAGCGAGCATCACCTGTTGGCCGACATATTCGGGCACACCGGCCCGTTCGGGGAGATCAATGTGCTCGGAGACCTATGGACAACCCGGACTACCAGCCATATTCCCATAAAGGAAGTAAGTTCCAATCTTTCAGTGGATACTATTACACGTGCCATAACCTTGGCGGATTCCTCGTTGCGCAATTCGGGAATCGCAAAGCCCCGGCTTGGATTGGCGGCACTCAATCCCCATGCGGGGGAACATGGACTCTGTGGTCGTGAAGAACTGGATATCATTGAACCGGCAATCGCCGCAGCTAGGGCGAAGGGAATCGATGCCACGGGACCATATCCCTCGGATATCCTATTTATCCGTGCTTTCCGCGGCGAATTCGATGGAGTTGTCACCATGTATCACGACCAGGGACAGATTGCATTGAAACTGAAGGGTTTCGACGAAGGCATTACGATTGCCGGCGGGCTTCCCGCACCGATCGCAACCTGTGCCCATGGTACTGCGTATGATATCGTCGGCAAGAATATTGCCGGAACGCGTGCATTTGAGAATGCTGTGAAGATGACAAGCCGTATGGCAAACCATATGGCATCCGGAGGGTCTGTATGAGTTCGGTTGAACAGAAGGATAGGAAGTTCGGCGTCAAGCAGTATATCCCGATCGCAATGATCGGCATATCGATCGCATTCATCTGGATGGGGTTTGCCAAGTATGGGTTTTGGGAGGATATGAAAGGACCTCGACCGGGATTCTTTCCAGTTATCATCTCCTTCGCGCTTCTGGTAGCCAGCCTGCTGGCATTGGTCTTCTCCTTCAAGGAAAAGGCTCCTTCCTGGCCATTGGAGAACTGGTTGGTTCCTTTGAGTGTTGTGGTGATCATGGGAACCACCTTCATCATCGGGCTATTGCCGAGTGTGGGTCTGTATGTGCTCGTATGGTTGCGTTGGTTTGAGAAGTGTGCATGGAAAACCACCATAACTGTTTTCCTGATCATCATGGGCATCGTGATCGGTGCATTCGTATTGTGGCTTGGGGTACCATTTCCGAAAGGTTTGATCCTCAATCTGATCGCCAACTAGGAGGAGAACATGGAAAACCTACAACTGTTGCTAGATGGATTCTCTGTCCTATTCACACTGCAGAATATCGGAGTGACGATCCTGGGAGCCGTACTGGGGCTGATTGTCGGCGCCATGCCGGGCATCGGTTCGTTGGCCGGAGTCGCCCTGTTGCTGCCTTTGACCTTCAAGTTCAATCCGACCACCGCAATCATCATGTTGGGAGCCTTGTACTATTCGAATATGTATGGAGGTGCCTTCAGCGCAATCCTGCTCAATATTCCCGGTGATAGCCCGGCGGTCATGACGGCGTTGGACGGATACCCCATGGCTACCCAGCGCAAACGTCCCGGTCAGGCGCTGTTGACGTCGAACATGGCCTCCTTCATCGGCGGAACCATCGGTATGATCATCCTCACATTCATGGGGCCGGCCCTTGCTGACATCGGGTTGAAGTTCGGTCCAGCCGAAATGACCGCCCTGTTGCTTGTCGCCATGACATCTATCGGATGGCTGGTAGGAGAGAACCCCACAAAAGGCCTATTGCTCACCATGTTGGGTATCCTATTGGCTAGTATGGGCATGGATACCCTTTCGGGAAGTCCCCGTTATGATTTCGGAAGCATCTATCTCCTCGGGGGGATTCCCTTCACACCGTTCGTCATCGGGGTGGTCGGTTTTGCCCAAGTCATCAAGTTGATGGAGGAACGTAACAAGAAGACACAGGTTTCGATCGAAAAATTGACAATCAAGGGTAGCATGCTCACATTGCACGACTTCAAACGGCTGTTTTTCCCCGCTGTCAGATCCGGATTCATGGGTACGTTTGTTGGAGTTCTACCGGGTGCAGGCGCTACCACAGCCGCCTTCATGGGATATGCCGCCCAGAAGTCGTTCAAGAATGAGGAACCGTTGGGGACCGGTGCCATCGAAGGTATCGCCGCCTGCGAAGCGGCGAACAATGGCGCCGCGGCAGGTGCGTTCGCACCCTTGTTGGCGCTGGGTATTCCCGGCTCTGGTACCGGAGCGGTCCTTTTGGGTGGACTTATGATGTGGGGATTGAATCCCGGACCGCTCTTGTTCACCAATTCGCCCGATTTCGCGTGGGGTTTGATTGCTTCTCTGTTCCTGGCGAACATTGTCACCTTGGTGATTGCGTGGGGAGTCATTCCCTTTCTTATCAAGATTCTGTCGGTTCCGACCAAATTGATGATCCCAATCATCACCGTGGTGTGCGTCGTGGGTTCCTATAGTACGAGCAATTCGATGTACGGTGTCCTGATCATGTTCCTTTCGGGAGTAATGGGGTATGTGTTGACCAAATGCGAATACCAGACGGCTCCCGTACTGTTGGCTTTCGTTTTGGCACCCCTGTTGGAATCCAATATGCGCAAGGCTTTCATCATATCGCAGGGAAGTCTAGACATCTTTTTCCAGAAACCGATTTCCCTGGTGTTTATCATCATTCTGATCGCGATCATGGTGTTCCCCGTGGTACGTCCACTGCTGATCCGGCTTGGACTCATGAAGAGGAAGGCCTCGTAATTTCGGTTTTTATCGCAGGACGTTGTCCAGCGTACTAATTATTTGTCTCTAAAAAAGGAGAAAAACATGAAAAAGCTAGCTTTGATTGTTATCGTTCTGATTGTTGCGCTGGTCGCGCCGCTGTTCGCCCAGGGTAGTGCCGAGGCGGCATCCACTGGATTCGCTCCCTCGAAGGATATCGACTGGATCGTCACTTCCAGTCCCGGTGGTGGAAGCGATATCTATACACGTATCATCAGTGATATCATGACCCGTCTTGATGTGGTCGCAGGTCAGACGTTCCTGGTAGCAAACAAGACTGACGGTGGTGGTGAAGTTGGTAGATTGCAGGTCAGCCGTGTGAATGCGGGCAACCTCGCAAACCATACCCTGCTCACCTTCAACAGCGGTGATCTCATGCCGATGGTCAAGAATACCGCCAACCGGTTGGCAAACTTCACTCCGATTGCCGTCATGGCAGTGGACAAGCAGTTGCTCTATATCGGCGAGTATTCCAAGTATAAGAATTTCAATGCAGTTCTTGACGCGGTCGCTGCCGGAAAGCAAGTCGTAATCGCCGGTTCGAAGGGTGACGATATCGCCACATACGAGAAGATGATCGGCGAGCTTGGTGTGAACCAGAATCAGATCGCGTTCATCACCAACGACTCCACCAGTGCGGCCATCACCTCCATTCTTGGTGGACACGTCGATCTGGTCATGTCGAAACCGGCCGCTGCGGACCAATATGTCGTCGCAGGAAAACTGACTCCGGTCCTTGCCCTTTCCAAGGCACGGTTCACGGGTAACCTCGCAAGCGCACCCACGTTGAGTGAAGTCGGTGACTATGACGATGTCGAAGTTCCCGTCTGGCGTGGAGTTGTCGGACCGAAGAACATGACTGCCGAAGCCGCGGCGTTCTGGAGCGATGCTTTCCAGGCTGTTTCGGAATCCAATGCGTGGAAGGACGAATACATCAACAAGTACAAGTTGGTCCCCGAATTCCGCAACTATATGGAAGCACAGGTATATATGGCTGAATTCGAAGCCGATTACTTGAAGTCCCTGGGAAAATAATGCCTCGTGTGGAAAGGGGGAGCCTCAGCTCCCCCTTTCATGCTATTGGGTAGTGATCTGTAACAGCATAAACTTGTGGCTGAGCTTGGAGCGGATCGGACAGAGGGCAAGGACAAGGAAGCGAAGATATGAAAGGTATCTGAGCTGACACGAACGAAGTCCATCTGTTCGATAGGCCCAAGAAAAGCAAAGATTAGGATGGTACAGATCACTAGAATGGAGATTGGTATGAAAAGGATAGCGTTGATCCACACAGTCGGAAGTGTGTATGGTAGTTTCGGCCCTGCCTTGCAGAAGATGGTGGGCGAAAAAGTGAAGATACATAACGTTTTGGATGATTTTCTTGCATCCGATCCCGCGGAAACAGGCGAATTCTCTGAAACGAACCGGCAACGACTTGCAAACGATGTGTACAATTGTGTCCTGACGGGAGCCGATATCATTGTCGTCACCTGTTCTACATTGACTCCGGCTGTCACCGCATTGCGTCAGTCGATCCCGGTTCCTCTGGTTGCGATAGACGACGAGATGTGTCGGAGAGCTGCGACATTCGGAAAGAACGTAACCGTATTGGCAACCGCGACAAGCACCGTGGCCCCTACGACCGGAAAAATCCTGGAAGAGGCAAAGGCTGCGGGCATCATGGTGGAGATTACCTCGCATGTATGTCCAGAGGCGATTGTCGCGTTGAAGAGGGGTGATGTGCAAACCCACGACGACTTGGTTGCCAAGATGGCATTGAAAGTCAAGAACCAGGATGTGGTGGTCCTGGCACAAGCATCCATGGCCCATATGGCCGATTCCGTCAAGCGTATCTGTGGATGCCCGGTCTTATCCAGTCCCGACTCGTGTATGCGGGAAATCGTATCCCTGCTTGGAGGTGGACAATGATCGATTCCTTTGAACAATACCTGCGGATCGGCACAATCCATCATGTATCCTATCCCCAATCAGGTCCTGATGAACATGAGAAACTCATCTCCATGAAGAAGATCCTTTGCGATGAGTTTTTCGATGTTGTCGAAGTCGGACATGTGAACGACAATTCCGTACGCCAAGAAATGATTTCGATGATCCGCACTGCCCATCTTGGGGGCGTGGCGTTTGGCGGACAAGGGATCACACTTTCACGAAAATTGAATATCAACGACCTTGATACGGATCGTAGGTTGCTCGCCGTACAGGCCCTGAAGGAAGGGATTGACGAGGCATATGAATTCGGGGCTTCCCATTTCGCTTTTCTCGCAGGCCGATACACCGAAGACACGATCGAGGAATCGTTCTCGGCCTTGGTGGAATCTGTTGAGGACCTTTGCTCCTATGCTGCGAATAAGGGAGACCTGGTCGTTGAGATCGAGGTGTTCGATTACGATATCGAGAAATGCTCATTGATTGGTCCTGTGGATCGTGTAGTCCGTTTGGCCCGGGAAGTAACGGGACGACACGCCAATTTCAATGTGCAGATAGACAGCAGTCATATTCCACTGCTGCACGAGACGTTGGACCAGAATATTCTCCCTGTGGTTCCCTACTTGAGCCATGTGCATATGGGCAATGCCGTCATGCGGGGGAGGGACATGCCTGGATATGGCGACAACCATCCCCGTTTCGGGTATCCCGACAGTGAGAACGATACGCAAGAACTGGCGGATTATCTTCGGATTTTGCTGCAAGTCGGATTTCTCAACAAGCTGGAACGTCCGATGGTGAGCTTCGAAGTGAAGCCTCAACCTGGGGAAGACCCCGATCTTGTTTTGGCGAATGCAAAGAGGACTCTCAAACAGGCGTGGCGATTCGTCTGAGAGAATACGATCGTGCTAGGACTGGTGGGATATATGTGCGGCGATCAGATCAAGACAAAGTTGTTTCTCTCCATTCCTCAAGTATTGGACAAGCAATCCATGTTGATGAATTTTTTCAGCCAACTCCTTGTCGGAACGGTTTTGGGCAATCCGAAGCAGTTGTACCCGTGAATCCAAACGTTCGTACAACGTATAGAGGGCTTTGTTGCCGGTACACTTGACCAGTTCGAGGTGGAACAGGCTGTCACGTACGAACAGCTCGGCGCGGTTGCCGATTCCCAGATAATATTGGCATTCGGCCGAGAGCCGCGAAAGGATATCCACATGGTCTTCAATGGAGCGTGTGGTGAGGGTTTCCACAGCAAGTTGTTCCAATGCAATCCGTACCTTGGCGATATCCTTGGCCTCTTTCTCATCGACTTTGTATACCATGGCATGGGTGCGTGGTTTGAGTACCACCAGACCATATTCGGAAAGTTTACGGATAGCTTCCCTGATAGGTGTACGGGATACGCCGAATTCCTGTGCCAGTTGCTCTTCGGGTATGGTCATTCCACCCTTGATCTCTCCAGATAGGATTTGCCTCTTGAGCAAGTCGTATACCTTGTCTGCCAAACTGCTTTGTACAATTATCTTGGACACTTCCACCTCTTATGGGTTCACAATCCCAGCAACGTCGCTTCATAGGATATCAATTCTCACAAATAATTGCAAATGAAAGGTATCAATACCCCCCCAGGGCAAGCCCTGGACCCAGGAGGCAAAGCCTCCTTTTTCGCCCCAAGGGGCGAGGTATGGATCCTTACGTTGCCTGCACTCGCTCGGGAGAGGGAGCATTCCATGGTCCCTCTCCTCTCGCTTCGTTTGCCAATCATTGCAGGGGAGAGTACTGGAAAGTCCTTGCGGGCCCAAATGTATGGGTCTACATCTGGTGGTTCACATGTTTCGTCATGAGTTCACGGCAGGCCTGCATATCGTTGTTCTTCAACGATTGTATGATCAACAGGTGCTGGTGGATAATATTCCCCAGCAGTTCATCCGAGAAGTTCTTTGAGATGCGGAGCAACTGGATTCTGGAATCAAGCCGTTCATACATACTGAACAACGCTTCGTTTTCTGTGCATTTGACCAACTCCAAGTGGAACAGGCTGTCCTTCACGAACAGTTCCGCACGGTTGCCTACCACCAGATTGTACTGGCAGTCGGCGGCGAGCCTGGACAATTCGGTGATGTGCTTGTTCACCATGGCCGGTGTCAACAATTCTATGGCCAGCAATTCAAGGGCTAGACGTACTTTTGCAGTGTCGCTAGCCTGTTTTTCGGTGAATTGATACACCATGGCATGACTTCGCGGTTTGAGTACCACCAGTCCATATTCGGCCAATCGGCGGATGGCTTCGCGGATCGGGGTTCTGGAGACTCCGAATTGCTGGGCGAGATGTTCTTCCGGAATGACCATTCCCCCTTTCAGCTCGCCGCTCAGTATTTGGCTTTTGATAAGATTGTATACTTTATCCGCAAGGCTATCTTGAACAATATATTGTGGCATCATACACCTCATGTATTTTTCATAGCAATCTCTGTAGTCCGAAAGATTCCGAACTTGATGGACGACCTATCTTTCAGTCGCATACTGGTCCCAGATATGAAATCACCGGGTTAGGACCGTTGGTATACGTCCAACTTCTCTCCCATCGATTGGATTATACCATACTTTCGGTAGCCGGCAGCAATCAGTTTCTCAACACTTTCATTGTATATAGGACACCTTTCGGGAAAACAGATGAGTAGAAACACTCCAGTTCCATATTTAGTATACAAGAATAGTAACTGATTTATTCACATTACTTTCGAAGATTTATTATTTATGGGGTGCGAAAACTCCATTTTTTAATAAAAACTAGGTTGTGATAGGTAAATTTCACGTAAATTTGAAATAATTTCGCGGTTTGGGACTTTTTATCATGAGAGACTCACTGAAAAAAAAAGATTGACAGGTGAAATTGTATACCATACACTAAGTTCTGCTCCTCCCATACGGGGGCAGATCACATTTTGGAGGTACGCTATGAAAAAGAAGGTATTGCTTCTCGCTCTTATTGCAGTCATGTCCATTGGCATGGTTGCATCCGTTTTCGCCCAAGGTTCCCAAGAAGTTGCTGGCAAGACATTGGAAATCAAACTGGGTCATGTCTATGATCCTTCACACCCCTGGCACGCCGGAGCTGTAAAAGCTTCTGAAGTTGCGAAGGAACTCTCGAACGGCCGAATCAATATCAACGTATTCCCGGCCGGACAACTCGGAACCGAACCTGAACTGCTTGAGCAGGTCTTGCTTGGTTCGTTGGATGCAAGCATTGCCGGTGCAGGCCAAGTCGGAACATTGTACAGCCCGTTCAACGTACTTGAAATGCCGTACACCTTCCGCAACAACGCCCACGTACTCGCATTCACAAAGAGTGACCTTGGACAATCCTTGTTCGAAGGCTTCCGCAAGAAGTTCGGTGGACGTATTGTTGGTGCGAGTACCTATGGTATCCGCCAGATGACCTCCAGCAAGCTTGTTCGCACCCCCGCGGACCTGGCTGGCTTCAAACTCCGCGTTCCCGAACAGACCGTTACCATGGCATATGCCAAGGCAATGGGCGCTAATCCGACCCCTATCGCTTTCTCTGAAGTCTACATGGCACTCCAGCAGGGTGTTGTGGATGGTCAGGAAAACCCGATGTCGGTTATCAATGCACAGAAGTTCTACGAGGTCCAGAAGTATGTGATCCTCACCAGCCACGTGACAAATGCCACCTTCTTTGTTATGAACGACGCCATTTACAGTGCGTTGAGTGCTGCCGACAAGGATATCCTTGCCAAGGCTTTCGAGGAAGCTGCCCAGCATATTGTCAATATCTTGGATTCCGAGGACAACAACCTGAAGACCAAATTCGCCGCGGCCGGTGTTGAAGTCATCACTCCGGATATCGAAGCTTTCCGCAAGGCTACCGCATCGATGCCCAAGGATTTCAGCCACTGGTGGGCTGCTGAATATGGTGCGGATTTCCACACCAAGATCCAGAACTTGAAGTAATCGTCCTGAATATGTCCTGAACAGGAACTGTCGTGGAGTACCAATCTGCGACAGTTCCTTTGCTGTAGGGGCATGAGATTTGTGAAATAGACCAGAGGGGAAAACTATGAAGGCCTTTGCCATCGAACAAAAGGAACAGTGTGCTTTTACGACGATCGACCATATCTCGCCACGTAATGGGGAAATCGTAGTCGCCGTCAAAGTACTTGGGTTGTGTGGGAGTGATTTGAAGACATACCAAGGTCATAACCCTATGGTCGAGTACCCCATTATCCCCGGGCATGAGATTGCATGTGAAGTGGTGGAAATCGGTCCTGGTGTTCCGTCAGGTATTGCTGTCGGATCTCGTGGTACGGTCATGCCCTATACCAAATGCGGGGTCTGTCCCGCATGTAGAAGTGGGCGGTTCAACACATGTTCGACCAATCGGACCATGGGGGTTGCCCGGCCAGGCGCCGCAAGACCGTTTATGACCGTGCACCATGACGACTTCATTCCCTGTGATGGAATGGACTACTCGGATATAGCGCTTGTCGAACCGTTGAGTGTCGGACGTCATGCCGCAAACCGCGTTCCTGCGGTGGCTGGAAAGCTTGTCCTCCTCTATGGACTTGGAATAATCGGTGTAGGAATACTCATCGAGTTGAAGAGGTTGGGAGCAAAAGTCATTGTCGCCGATGTGGCGGCGGACAAACTTGACCTTGCGCTCCGCCTCGGAGCCGATTATGCTTTGGACATAAAAGATGCCGAATTCGATTCCACTATCGACAAGCTCAGCGGTGGAATGGGACTTGATATCGTGTTCGATGCGGTTGGTTCCGCAAAGATCGTCGAGTCTGCATTGAGCAGGACGGCGGTCGCCGCGACTATAGTATTTGTCGGGTACCATACGGATACCATACCGTTCAACACAAAGCCGATTGTGAGCAAGGAGTTGAGTGTCTATGGATCGAGGAACGCACTGAAAGCCGATTTCGAGGGGTCCCGCGACAACCTGCGCTCTAACCCGGCCCTGAAGGAGCTGTTGGTCACCAATAGGTTCGCTTTTTCCGAATTGGCCGAGGCTTTCCGATATTGGTCTGAAAACCGTGGAAGTGTCATGAAGATACTTGTCGATATGCCAGAAGGGGAGAGGAAATGATAAAAAGACTGTATGATTTTATTGAAGAGTACGTGCCGATCGCAGTATTTTTGATCATCTGTACGGTAATGCTGTTCCAAGTATTCATGCGATCGATATTCGGTATCTCGTTCGCCTGGAGTGTCGAGGTCTCCCAGTATCTCAATGTCTGGATCAGTTTCATCGGCATCGGCTTCTTGCGTAAGATCAATGCCCATATCAAGATCGAAATGTTTTTCGATTTTATCAATGTTCGTGTTGGCAAGAAGACCCAACTGGCATTGTTCGTAATCAAGAAGATCCTGAATGTCGTATTCATGGTGATGCTCGTATGGTTTGGGCTGCAACTTGCGATCAGATCTTGGAATTTCCGCTCCCCCGGGTTGCAGATCCGACAGACTTGGCTGTACATCTGTGTTCCACTCGGTGCGGCAGGGTATCTTTTCCGGGAAATTCAGAGTATCTACCACGTAATCATAAAACATGAAGGGGGAGCCCAATGATTATTGTAATGACGTTGTTGCTGTTTGTTTTGCTTGCTCTTGGACTTCCTGTCGCAGTGGCTGTGGGAATCCCTTCGTTCATGTATGTATTGAACAACCCGGGGTTTGTGAATTTTGTTGCTATCCAAAGGATGATTGCGGGAATCAACACCTACAGCCTGCTTGCCGTCCCCTTCTTCATACTCGCCGCCAATTTGATGAACTCGGGTGGAATTACCTCCCGTATCTTCGATTCCTGCCGTATCGGCATGGGGCGTGTGAAGGGTGGATTGGCGTATGTGAATATCATTGCCAGCGTTATATTCGCAGGAATGTCGGGTGCCGCTATCGCCGATGCCGGTGGCCTCGGGTCAATTGAAATCAAAGCTATGCGCGAGGCGGGGTACGATGACCGTATGACGATTGGTGTCACCGCCGCCTCGTCCTTGATCGGACCTATCATACCTCCCAGCATGCCCATGGTCGTCTACGGTGTTATCGCATCGACCTCGATCGGTAGATTGTTCGCGGCCGGTGTCGTTCCTGGATTCCTCATGGCTGTCGCTCTCGCAATCATGGTATTGGCGCTTCATGACCGTTGGCACTGTCCCCGTGGAACCAGGACAACCTTCATGGAGAAGTTCAACGCATCGAGGAAGGCTTTCCTCTCGTTGATGACTCCGGTAATCATCCTTGGTGGAATTTTCACAGGATATTTCACCCCGACAGAAGCTGCGGCAGTTGCCTGTTTGTATGCGTTGCTGCTAGGACTCTTCTACAAGGATATCGACCGGAAGAGCTTCATGAAGGCTGTAAGGGAATCCATGGTCACTTCCGTACAGGTTTTGATCATTGTCGCTTCGGCAGCATTGTTCTCCAATATCCTTGCACGGGAACAGATTCCCCAGAAGCTCATGCTCGTCGTTCAACAGTCGAACATGTCCCCATGGATGATTATTCTGTTGATCAACGTCCTCTTGTTGGTAGTAGGACTCTTCATGGAAACGATCGCTTCGATCAACCTGTTGGTTCCGGTCTTGTTGCCGATAGTCGTGTCCTTGGGTTTGGATCCGGTCCAGTTCGGTATCATCATCATCTTGAACCTGGTAATCGGAACACTCACCCCTCCCTTCGGGACAGTGCTGTTCGTTCTGAGCGGGGTTGCCGAGGTTTCGGTCGAAAAGGTGGCCAAGACAGTTATGGTCTTCCTCCCACCACTATTGCTTGTCCTTGCGTTGGTGAACATTTTCCCGCAACTTTCCCTCTACTTGCCGAACCTGTTCTTCGGTATCCAATAGGCTTTACCGATTCGAATTCACTTGCCCCTGCGACTGCAGGGGCAAGTGTTTCTTTCCTTGTTCCCGATACGTATCCCCGACCAAGGAAGAAAAAATTGTATATTCTTTGTATACAATATATCCGTGGCATTGGGAAATTCATTGGTTTGGTCCGTATGATGCTCAGTTTTGCAGTGGATTGTTGTCCTTTTCGGCCAGTTCTACACATGTGGACCATGCGGGGTTTGATCGTGCTGTAGTATCTATAAATAATTATAAATAAACAAATAAAAAAACTTTCCCTATAAAATGGCAAACAAGTGAAAAAAAAGATTGACAGGTGGGGAATAGATGTTAAGATATAGTATACTATATACAAAGGAGCGTATATGAAACGTTTATTAGTAGCGATTCTGATTGTGTGCATGGCCAGTGCTATGGTGTTTGCACAGGGTGGGGCAGAGAAACCGGCACAGAAGGTTTCGATGAATATCCAGCACAACTTACCACAGACCGAGACCTGGCAGGTGGGCTTCGAATTCATCCGAGCCGAGATGATGAAGAGATACCCCGACCAGATCGATTCGAAGATCTATCCCAACGGACAATTGGCAAACAACAACTGGGCGACAATCTTTGAACAAACCCAGGAAAATGTTATTCAGATGGCTTGTGAATCACAGGTTACCCTCGCCAGCCTTGTTCCCGAATTGTTTGCCTTGAGCACACCCTTCATGTTCGAGGACATGGAACACGTGTTGCGGTTCATGGCTGAGAAGCCCTCGTTTGTCGATGATTGGTTTGCAAAGCTCGAGACAAAGAACCTCAAGGTCATCTCCTACTGGCCACGGGCTCCCCGCCAGCTGTTGAACTCAGTTCGCCCGATCATTGTGCCGAAAGATATCGAAGGAATGCGTTTCAGGGTTCCCGCAATGGATCTGTTCGTAACGACATTCCAGGCCATGAAGGCGAATCCGGTTCCCCTTCCGTCAGGCGAAATCTACACAGCAATGCAGCTCGGAACAGTTTCCGGTGAAGACAACGCCCTTTCCACACAGTACTCGACCCGTACCTACGAGCAGGGCAAGTACATCAACGTTTGGAACTACATGGGTGATGGTGTCTTGGTTGTGGTCAACAAGGATTGGTTCGACGGATTGTCGGCCGCATTCCAGAAAGACCTTCTTGAAGTTGCAGCGGCATCCACCGAAGTCGTGTTGAAGAGCACGATCGAACGGGAAAAGATCGCACGCGATGCAATGGGAAAGGCTGGAATCCAGTTCACGGATTTCACTGCCGAGATGAAAGAGCCCTGGAGAGCCCTCATGGGTCCTGCATACGACGCTATCAAGAAGACCATCGGCGCTGCTGCCTGGGATGAGTTGGTGAGAGTCGCCGATGCAACCAGATAATGGTTTCGTGATCTGAAAAGAAGTTTTCAGGATGCTCCGTTCAAACGGGGCATCCTTTTGCCATGATTGGTAAAAAAGGTGTGCAGGAATGGAAAAAAAAACATTGGGTTTCAAGTATTTTCTTAAAAATCCCGAATATGCGATAGCATCAGCGTTTTTAGGGATAATTCTGATTTCATCCCTCATGCAGGTGCTGAACCGGCTGATTCCCGGTATGAAGGCTCCCTGGACACTTGAGTTGATCACGTATGTGTTCGGTGGCCTCATCTGGATCGGGATTGCCCTTGCCATACACGATGATTCCCACGTTGGAATACGCAGTGTATATCAAAAGTTTCCGAAGAAAGCCAGGAAGGTCCTCAAGGTGATCCATCTGGTTCTGTTCGGAATCATGATCTGCATGTTCGGGTATTTGGGATTGATGGCCTTGATGAGCTACGCACGACGGGGCCAGACCACACCGGCCTTGCATGCTCCCGTGTGGTTGATGCGTTCTCCCATCGTGATCGGGGCAGTGATATCCGTCTACCGTTTGATTGAAAGGATTGTGATGGTCTTTAGGAATAAGGACCCCGAATTCATATATGATATTCCTGTTGGACTTGAAGACCTGGGAATTGAAGAGTTGATCCGGGAAGGATTCATTAAAGAAGGAGACGCGAAATGATACCGGTAATGAGTTTGACAGTGTTTGGTCTTGCTGTGTTTCTCCTTCTTCTCGGGACTCCAGTGTTCGTATCGATCGGTCTGGCGAGTGTCATGACCATCATCATACATAATCCGGTTCCACTGATTTCGATTCCCCAGCTCATGTTCTCCGGCACAGAGTCCTACGTGCTTGTCGCAATTCCCCTGTTCGTGCTCTCTGGCGTTCTGATGGAATCGACTGGTGTGGCCAAGAAACTCATCGATTTCGCGAAGGCTGGAGTCGGTTGGGCACGAGGTGGCCTGGGGGCATCCAACGTTGTCGCCAGTTTCATTTTCGGAGGTATGTCGGGTTCCTCGGTCGCCGATACGGTGGCTTTGGGAACGATCCTGATTCCCGAGATGGAGGCCGACGGGTACGACAAGGGGTATTCGGCTGCAATTACCGCATTGTCCTCAACCCTTGCGGTTATCGTTCCTCCCAGTATCCTCATGGTCATTATCGGAGCTGTCTCCGAATTGTCCGTCTCGTGGTTGCTGATCGGTGGTTTGGGGCCTGGGGTCTTATTGACTTCGGCAATGATGATCCAGAACTATTTTATCTGCCGTAAGCACAAATATGGTTCGGTGAAGAAATTCTCATTCCGTGCCCTCTGGAATTCCTTTCGGGTGGGGATATGGGCATTGGGTGCACCGGTAATCATTATGCTGGGTATCATGACCGGATTCGTCACTCCCACCGAATCGGGTGGCCTTGCGGTTGTCTATACGATTTTCATCTCGGTGTTTTTCTACAAATCATTGAAGAAGGGTGTTATCTACAAGTCACTGATTTCTGCAGCCCGGTTGACTGCCGCGGTCGTCGCAATCATCGGATCTTCGTCGATCTTCACATTCATCCTCACCTTCGAAGGTCTTCCGCAGATAGTCGCAGGGTTCCTGTTGGGAATCACCAACAACCAGCTTGCGATATTCCTTATGATCAACGTATTCCTGTTGGTCATGGGTATGTTCCTGGATGCGGGGGTAGCGATCATAGTCATGGCACCGATCCTGTTCCCGGTTGCGGCCGCTGTCGGTATCCATCCGATCCATTTCGCGGTCGTTTTCGTGTTGAACCTTGCGATCGGTATGGTGACCCCACCGTTCGGGGTTTGTCTGTTCAGTACCTGCAATGTCGCGAAGATGGAAATGGGACAGCTGATCAAATCGGCCTTGCCCCTGTATGTGTCGATGTTGGCGGTCTTGTTGCTTACCACGTTGGTTCCCGGAATTGTACTGTGGATACCTACGTTGACTCTCGGTTGATCATTGTAAAGAAATTATAGGAGATAGAAAGATGAAAGGATTGGTAAAGTACGACAAGGGCCCGGGCAATATGGAAATCCGTGAAATTGCGGAACCGGTAGTACAGCCTGGACTAGTCAAGATCGAAGTCAAGGCCGCAGGTATCTGCGGATCCGACATCCATATCTTGCATAGCGATATCGCGATTCCCGTACGGCCACCTGTGGTGACGGGACATGAATTTTCCGGTGTGGTCACCGCTGTCGGTGAAGGTGTCACGACCTGCAAGGTCGGGGACCGGGTCACCAGCGAGACCGCATATGCCTATTGCGGCAAATGCCACAATTGCAAGACAGGCCGGTACAACCTCTGCGATGAACGGAGGACTTTGGGCTATTGGTTCAACGGCGCGTTCGCCAAATATACCGTGGTACCCGAGGATCGCATCCACCTGTTGACCGACTCCATCTCTTTTGAGGAAGCTGCACTTCTCGAGCCGGCGGCTTGCGTGACACATGCGGTCATGGATCTTGCCACTATCCAAGCTGGCGATGTGGTGCTCGTCTCCGGTCCTGGAGCAGTCGGACTTATTGCCATGCAGGTCGCAAAGGCCCACGGTGCATTCGTGATTGTCTCGGGAACCAGTGTGGACGCGGACCGGCTTACATTCGCGAAAAAACTCGGTGCCGACAGGATTGTCGATGTCACCAAGGAAGACGTGCTTGCCATTGTGAAATCGCTCACCCACATGGGCCGTGGCGCAGACGTGGTTTTGGAGTGTTCTGGTTCGGGACGCGCAACCGCAACGGGTATCGAAGCTGTCCGGAAGCAAGGCCAATTCGTTCAGATCGGGCTCGCCGGCAAGCCGTTCGAATTGAATTTCGACAGGATCTGTTACAAGGAGATCAAAGTGACAGGTTCCCTGGGATCCGTATGGACAGCCTGGAACAATGCCATCAAACTTGTCGAGGCAAAGAAACTCAATCTCAAGGACTTGGTAAGCCACACCTTCTCGTTGGACGAGTGGGAAAAGGGCTTCGATGTGTTCGAGAAGAAGGAAGGGCTGAAAGTGCTCTTCAAACCTGAATAATCGATAGTATAAGGATATAAGAATGGAAAGCTTGAAAGGAATGGCGGCGATTATTACCGGATCGGCACAGGGAATGGGCAAGGGCATAGCAATGGTGCTTGCCCAACGTGGTGTCGATGTCGCGATCTGTGATGTCAAACAAGATGTCCTGGAAGCAACCGCGAAGGAAATTCGTGAAGCTACCGGAAGAAAAGTCATTACCGGTGCCTTCGATATCACCGACGAGTCCGCTGTGAAGAAGTTTGTAGGTGAAGTTGAATCCGGTTTCGGCAAGATCGACATTTTGGTCAACAACGCGGGCATCCACCCGTTGAAGCCGATCGAAGAGATCGAGAGCAAGGAGTGGGATCTGGTTTTCGCCGTCAATGTGAAGGCATCGTACTACTTCTGCAAGGCAATTCTTCCCGGTATGCGCAGCCGGAAATTCGGCAGGATCATCAGTATTTCCAGCGAAGCGGGAAAGAACGGTGGAACTGTCGCAGCACTCCATTACGCCGCATCCAAGGGAGCTGTGCTCGCATTCGTGCGGAATCTTGCCCAACAGGTCGGTGCCGATGGTATTACGGTCAATGCGATCGCTCCCGGAAGGATCGCGACCGCCATGTCGAGTGCCGTCAGTCCCGAGGAGAACCAGAAGTTCATCAACAACAGCATCACAAAGAGTCTTGGGAAGCCCGAAGATGTCGCCTATGCCGTTTGTTATCTCGCAAGCAGGGAAGCAGCATTCGTAACCGCTGAGACTATGATGGTCAACGGCGGAACACTGCGCGACTGATCGTAGATCGGCATAAGGAGTTAAAGACAATGCATATAGGAAAGTCGGTCGGCATTCAGATGACACTCCCCATCGGATATGAATCCGATGCGGAGTTTATTGAAAGAATGGAAGCTTTGCGGGAAACCGGGTGCGACCACGTCGAATTGAATATCGCATATCCGGAAGAGGTCGAGCCTTCACGGATCCAGGGCTTCTTGGGAGGCTTTGGATTGCGATGCACCAATTATGCGACCGGCGGACTGTATCCGGGGAAGAAGACTTCGCTGTCACACTTCGATGAAAAGGTACGCATGGAGTCGATAACATCCATCAGGAAGGTGATCCGTTATTGCTCCGAGGCCGGTTTCACCGGACTCATCCTGGGATTCGCCCAGGGAAACGACACCGCCGACAGGACTCTGGCTAGACAATTGTTTGCCGACTCGTTGTCCCAATTGGTGCCGGTTGCCCAGGACGCAGGTGTTGTTATCGTAGTCGAAGCATTGAACAGGTTTATCTCGAACGTCTGCAATCTCATTGAGGATACTGTTGAAATGGTATCGCCGTATCCGCGCAAGGCAGTAGCTGTGTTGCCGGATACCTACCATATGAATATCGAAGAGGTGGATATGGCCTTGCCCTTGATCAAGCATGCATCATGGTTCAATTCCATCCACTTTTCCGAAAACAATCGCTATTTTCCCGGTTTGGGTGCGGTCGATTTCCAGCAGGTCTACCGTGCACTCGAATCGGTGGGTTTTACCGGAACTTTGACAATCGAAGGAAATGTTAAACATTCTTTCATTCCTGAACTGCGGGGAAGTGTCGGGCTCATCAAGTTGTTGGAAATGAACGAAAACCTGTATGCAGGACGTGCATGACAGCGTTGAATAGGAGAAAGGATCATGGATTTACAATTGAAGGGAAAGGTTGCCATTATCACCGGTGGTGCTGATGGAATTGGTTTTTGTGCGGCACAACTGCTTGCTGCCGAGGGTGCGATCGTTGTGTTGGCGGATATCCAGGAAGAACGGGCAACCCAAGCATCGGCTGATCTGAATGCGACAGGAGCACAATCCATCGCAGTGGGTGTGGATGTCCATGACGAGGCGTCGGTCAAACACATGGTGGACACAGTCGTCGAGCGTTTTGGAAAAGTCGATATCCTGGTGAACAATGCCGGAATCGGGTATTTCAAAACGATGGACGAGGAGACGATGGACGAGTGGCACAAGGTCCTCGATATCAACCTTACCGGAGTGCATCTCTGTACCAGGGAAGTATTCAAATATATGAAGGCCCAGAACAGTGGCCGTATCGTTTCCATCGCCTCCCTTGGAGGTCAGATCGGTGGCATGAAGGTTACTCCCGGATATGTCGCATCGAAGGCAGGTGTAGTGGGCCTTACGAAATCCTATGCCCGCAATGGGGCGAAATATGGAATCACAGCCAACGCTGTGGCCCCTGGTCCTACCGAAACGAATATGGCGAAAGGTCGGTATTCGGCCGATACCACGATGCTCGGCAGACTTGCGGAGCCCATGGATGTCGCCAAAGTGATTCTGTTCTTGTCCTCGACGCTTGCAGATTATCTGACTGGCGTGACTGTGGATGTGAATGGTGGAGCATTGATGCGCTGAATGTGCGTTGGGGAGAATAAATCCATGAGTACTACATTTAGGGACAGTTCCTGGGATCGTGATGGCGTCATAGCAGGTATACTCGATCCTGTCCGGATTCCCCGGATGGCTCGGGTCAGGCAGTTGTTCGATGACACGCGGGTAGATGATATCCCGAAGGCTATAGAAGAACAGTTCAACAGACCCGAGATTGCCAAGACGATCAAGCAGGATGCCTCGATCGCGATTACCGCGGGAAGCAGGGGTATCGCGAATATTCCTGTTATCATCCGTGAAGTAGCCAGGAACGTGAAGCGTCTGGGCGGGAAACCGTTTGTCATTCCGGCCATGGGTAGCCATGGCGGAGCGACAGCGGCCGGTCAGAAGGAGATGTTGGAAGGCCTGGGTGTCACCGAGGAATTTGTCGGCGCTCCCATACGTTCCACGATGGAAACCGTCCAAATCGGTGTCAATGCCGACAACAAGCCGGTGTTGATCGATGCCTACGCCGCCGCATCCGATGGTATCATTGTCGTCGGCCGGGTAAAGCCCCATACGGCATTCCGCGGAGAGTATGAGAGCGGATTGTACAAGATGATGGCGATCGGATTGGGAAAACAGAAGGGCGCTGAAGTTTGTCATGCAGAGGGATTCGGACGCATGGCCCATAATGTCGTGGCATTCGGCAACACGATCCTGAACAATGCCCCGATCCTGTTCGGTTTGGCGATTCTCGAGAATGCGTTCGACGATACGGCGATTATCGAGGCGGTGGCACGCGAGGCGATCCCAACCCGGGAGCCCGAGCTATTGGACAAGGCCCGGAAGCTCATGCCGGCGATCGGCATTCAGGATATCGATATCCTCGTCGTCGACAAGATAGGCAAGAATTACAGTGGCGATGGCATGGATCCGAATATCACCGCGACCTACTGTACTCCATATGCCTCTGGAGGACCGGTCGTACAGCGGTATGTGGTACTCGATTTGAGTGATGAAACCCACGGCAATGCCATGGGAGCGGGTATGGTGGAGATTGGAACGAAGCGGATGTTCGATAAGATCGATTTCGATGCCGCCTACCCGAATGCGTTGACCTGCACGGTCCTCATCGGAGCGAAGATTCCGGTGATCATGAAGAACGACAAGACTGCGATACAGGCGGCGATCTTCACGTGTGTCGATATCGACAAGGACAATCCTCGGATCGTACGGATAGCGAATACCTCCCATATCGAGACGATTATCGTTTCGGAGGCATTGGCAGACGAAGTTGCGGCAAATCCCGGTCTTGAACTGTTGGAGCCGTTCGGCGAAGTCGAATTCGATCTTGAGGGAAATTTGAATATCTAGGGGAGTAGAGAATGAGTACTAGCTTGAACGTACATGAACGGGTAGTGGGTGGCATAAGAAAAGAGCGTGAAGCGCTTTCAGCATATGGTGTGTCAGAAATCATCGGACTGATCGAGTCTGGAAACGTCGCACGGGCGGTAGGCCATGCATTCTATTTTTCCTCACCCGATCTGCTGAAGGAAGTGTCGGCACAGGTTGCCGATATTCTGCAAGGTCGGAAAGAAATCGCCGATACCCGGTACATCGAATATGTGGCATATGCGGTGTCGATGGCAGTAGGTTTGGACAGCGCCCAGATCAAGTGGCGCCTGATAGACCTGTTGTCGAAGGCTGAGATTGCCCGTCTTGCCGCACTGTATCGGAATCTTGTCGCAGGGGTGAAGAACGGCTCCGTTGCAGTTGACGACTACCTCGCGGTACTTGCCCAGGAAGTCTATGACCGCTATGTGACCGAAGCCCGATCGAAGGAAGATGCGGTCGCTGCGAAAGAAAAAGTCCTCGCGGGGACTTTGGCCGATTATGTCGATATGATGATCAAAGATGTCCACAACTCGAATCTCTACGCATACGCGATGGGACTTGATTCGGTTATCGATACGGGAACGGTTTGGGGCAATGATTTTGGAGCTTTCCTCCAGTTTGCCCTCTGGTGCGGCGCGTCCTTCCAAACAACCAATCCGCCTCTAGTCAAAATGGCATGGGACTTGGATCCCGCCCTTTGGACGAAGCGTGTCGCCGCAGTGTATGCGTCCCTCGACCTTTCGGCAATCGATGCCGGGCAAATGACGGACGCTGAGAAGAAGGTGGCGATCCTCACGTATTCGATCGTCGAATACAGTTGCCAATTTGTCAGGGACCTCTACCTGTTCTCCGAAGGTGCGTTGGGTTTTGTCTGTTATCAGGTAAATCCGAACCATCACGGGAATACCCGGAAGATGGTCGATGAAGTCTCATTCGTGCATGCGGTTATGGGACAACGGCTTGGGAGTGGGTTCGAACCGAACATCTCATTCAAGATTCCGGGAACCAATGCCGCGCTGCTTGCCGCCAAGGCAATCGGCAAGATGGGTATTTCCTTGACCATCACCCTCTCGTTCGGTGTCTTCCAGGCTATGGAATTCGGCAAGGTATTTGCCGACAGCACTGCAGCGGTCAACTCAGTCGTTATCATGAACGGCCGCCTGGCTTTCCCTGTACGCGACCAGTTGCTCGCCGAACACCCCGACAAGAAGGATTATTATGTCGAGTCCGCTAAGTGGGTGGGAGTCGATGTCACCAGGCACCTGTACGAAGGACTCTATTCGGGTGTCGAATCCGGCGGTTTGGGTCTTGATCCGAAACGTGTGCGGATTATGAACGCCTCATTGCGCATCTATGGACTTGAGATTCCCGATGTCATGGAAATCTGGGGCTCCCCCAGTATCACGATTTTCCCCAATGTGCGGCACGCCCTTGATCTGAAAGCCCGGGATTTCGATTGCGATGCTGTACGGCGGCCAATCGAAGAATCTGTTCGGATTGCGAATGCCGACAGCGAGATATTCAGGCAATCATGGTACTACGACGGCGATGCCAAAGCATATGCCCCAGCATCGCAATTGGTCTTGGCGAATTCCGAACCCGAGGTCATAACCACTTGGGTCCCGATTGCCGAGACGTTGAGCCAGTTTTTGGGTTCGTATGCGAGCACCAGGGAACTGATCGGTTTTATGAGCTAAAGGAAGAGAGGAACAAATCATGGCAACATATTCATTTGGAAAACTACAGATCGACCCGGCTACCAACCCTTCGGTATTGGATACGGGAACATGGGATACCGAGAAGATCGCATCGCTTTGCAAGAAGCTTCCGACTTCGTTCTATGACGAGATCGTCCAACGGTCGAATGGAAGGCAGACGGATCCGAATCCGGTAGCGCAGGAAATCGCCTGCCATACATCGAGTGTGTCCCTGCACGGTGGTGCGGTCTATGGGATGCTCGAATTCGCCGACAAGCAGACGGCATTTGTGATGATCGGTGCCGAAGTACAGGATATCCTCGACCAGGCGATCCTCACCACAAACGGTCCGGACAACAAGAAAGTAGTCATTTACCCCACCACAGCCCGCAACCTGCACGCCTATACCCGCCGTATCAATATCCGCAAGGGTCCAAAGGCGTTGGGCGCGATTCCACGGTTGGGCATTGGTGTCAGACACTCGCAAACCGTCTGGCCCGGTATCATGAGCGCCATGTACAAAGGCGACTTCTCCGCGAACAGCATCCAGAATTCGGTCCGCGAACTCCATCTGCTCGATACACTTGTCTCGGGGACTCCTTCCAGGGTGAACCATCTGTTCAGCTTCGGACCGGTCAAGGAAGGTCATACCGGTAGCACGTTCGAAGGCCTGTATACCCAGGGTGTCCTTGAAGCGATCAAGTTCCCTGAATTCCTCCGGTATGGAGCTGACGCCGACCACCTGCAGGTAAAGCGCGGAAGCGAAGGTATCGAACGGACCAAGAAGTTCATCGATGCCGCGCGCTATTACTCCTTCTATACCTTGGATGTCTCCGACATTCTCGATTACGCTTCACTCACCACATTCTCCAGCAAGCAATCGGTGGAGTACTTGGAAAGTTGTATCCCGAACCAGGCCTTGCGTTCCGATGTCCTGTGGTACCACAAGAAGAAGAAGAGTCTTGGAAAACAATACCTCCAATTGGATGAGGGCCAGATCGGACGTTTCGTCGGAAAATACTGGCATGCACTCGATGCGATAGAGAAGTTGTACCAATATATCGACACGTTGAAGGACGGCGAGGCGTACGACCTGGAATTGAGCATCGACGAGAATCCGCCCCATGTGAAGACATTCGATACGATCACCTCACCTGCCGAATTGCTGTTCCTTGTCGATGAGATTCGCAGGCGTGGTTTGCCGATCACACACCTGGCCCCGAACTTTGGAGTCGAGAAGGGCGTCGACTACCGGGGCGCCGACGGACTTGGTCTGTTCGAGCAGCGGGTAGGGACTCTCCACAAGATCGCATCCGAAAACAATATGATGCTCGATTGCCACTCGGGTGACGACTTGAGCCGGGAGACCAGACGATTGTTCAAGCGGGCAACCCGGGGTAATATCCACTTCAAGATTTCTCCATCCCTGCAATCGCTGGTAGGTGAGGTCGTGGAAAAGGTCGAGCCGGAATTCTTCCGTTTCTGGTGGAAAGACACCCTCAGACACACCAAGGAATTGGCACAGATGGGAGTTCCTTTCGCAATCCATTCGTTGAATCTGGTGAAGTGGGCAGGAGAGATGGACAAGCCGTCGTCGAAACACCTGTTCTTCAAGGAATTCTGCTACGCGACATTGGGCGAGCGTGACGAGCTCGGACAATTTGTCCACCGTGACAAATTCTACTCGTTCTCATCCGATTTCAAAACTGAAATGGATGCAGTCATGGAGGAGAGGATCCTCGAGGTTGCGGGAGATTTGTTCGAACCTAAGATTTCACTGTAGCGAAGCATGTCCATCGGTCGGTCTTCCGGTCGATGGATTTCAGAACAATATACGCTTGAATGATATCTTGGAAATGGCATATGATTGCAGGGTATAACAATAAGAGTGCTTATGAGGTAGGGGACATACAATGATAGCGACCAAGCGAACTCAGAAGTCATCGATTCTCTTGCGACAGTACTTGTGCGATGAAGTGACACGTATCATCAAGCTGAGGATATTCAATCTTGAATATCCTCGTGGCAGCCGGTTATTGGTCGAATCGTTGGCCCAAGATCTGAAAGTGAGCATGACGCCTGTGCGAGAGGGCTTGAAAAGTCTCGTCGCCGAAGGTCTTATTGTTTATGATGGTAAAAGTTATTCAGTATTCAATCCTACAGAGAAGGAAATAGCCGATATCTTCAATATCCGGAGGATGCTCGAAAGGCTCTCCGCGGCATTGGCGGCCCGCCATATGGAAGAAGCCGATTTGACCTACCTGTTCGGTATGTATCGGCGTGACGATGTCCACCGGTATATGAGTGAACAGTCGGAACTGATCAAAGTGGATAAGATCTTCCATGCGAAGATCCTCGAGGGTGCGGACAATCCCCGCTTGGCGAACATGCTTGAATCGGTGGAGGAACAATGTTGGTTGATCCGAGCCTGGTGCTATGCGCAGGTTTTTCCCAAATGGTATGTGGAACGGACGATCGAGGAACACCTGTGCATCTTGAATGCCATAAAGGCAAGGGACGAGAAGTCGGCCGGAGCGGCAATGGAGCAACATATCGCCAATGGCGAGGAGCGGACGTGGGAAGCCTTGAGAAATAGTTCCATGCTTTTTCCTGCAGTGTAATTCCAATTGTATCGAAAACCGTACTAGGCACGGTTTAGGTATGCGTTTTACTTTGACATATTGTATACTGTATAATAAAATGATCGGGTGTGGCGTGTTCTTTCGGCAAAGGTGCATGTTACCTTGGTTCCGAGGGAAAAGCCGTTGAAGGAGGCTTGGATGGCTGAAAAGAAGATCGTGCGATCGATGAATGATCTGGTGCTGGGTGTCTTATCGATAGGACTGGGAATCTATTTGTTGACTAGTAAGAATATAGTTAAAAATGACGTTGCTACGGGAGCCGGTGGTCCGTTCGCCCAGGCAGGAACCTATGTTGATTTGCTTGCAGGTATCCTCTTGGTCTTGGCGGTGGTGCTCGTGGTCAAATCGTTCAATTTCAAGAAATCTGACAATGTGACGGGATTTACGTTCCTGTGGAACAAGGAAATTGTGATCACAGCAATTTCTTTAATATTGTATACAATTTTATTGCCAATCATTGGCTTCACGATAACCACATTGGCACTCCTGTTGCTGCTGGTCTCGGTCTTCTCCGTTAAGGAGATCACGCGGGGCGAACGGAAGTTGACGAAAGCGGAAAGGAAGAAAGTGCTCTTGTTGGCAGTTGTCTTTTCCGTGGTGATGCTGCTGGTGATCTATGTGGTCTTTTCAATCTTGTTGAAAGTGACACTGCCTTAGTCGGTGCCATGAAAAATTACATCTTGGAGGATTTCTCATGAAGAAATTACTGTTCGCCGTACTGTTGGTGGCCCTTGCACTCCCAGTATTCGCAGCTGGCCAGGCTGAAACTGCCACTGCCCAGTACCCGAAGGAACCTGTTCAGGTTATCATTCCGTATGCACCTGGTGGTGGTTCCGATATCCTCACCCGCGCTATCATGAAGTATATTGAAATGCCCCAGCCTCTGGTTGCGATCAATATCGATGGAGCCGCAGGTATGATCGGAGCCATGCAGGCCTACCATGCACCGAACAAAGGCTACAATATCCTGGCCCACAACCCTATGGACGTTGTTTCCTATTCAATGAGCGGGCAGACCGAAATCGAATTGTGGGATGAGTTGGAAACCATTTGTTTTGTCGTCGACGATTTCAACGTTGTCTCGACCAACAAGCAGAGTGGTTGGAAGAGCTTGGAAGAGGTTGTCGCCTATGCCAAGGCCAATCCCGGCAAGATCAAGTGGGGCATGTCTGGTTCCCAGACCGTCAATGCCGCCGACACTGTTCGCGTTGTCGAAGCTCTCGGTTTGACAAAATATGTCACACTCGTTCCTTACGATGGTGGTGCGGCTTCGAAGACTGCCTTGATGGGTAACCACATCCAGGTCGAGACAAACTCGAGTGCCGATATCCGGACTTCGGTTGCCTCAGGCGATACTATTCCCCTTATGGTGATCAGTTCCTACCGTGCGAAAGCACTTCCTGAAGTGCCGACCACACTCGAGAAGGGTATCGATGTCACCACCAGCAAGCCACGTGGTTATTACGCTCCTCCGGGAACTCCGAAGGAAGCGATCGACTTCTTGGCCGCAGCGATGAAGAAGGTCGTGGACAATCCTGAATTCGTGAAGACTGTCGCCGGTCTCGGATTGGAAGCGAATTTTGTCGATGGCCAGACCGGTCATGACAAGGTTGCGAAGTGGGTCGAAGAGTTGAAGCCCGTATTCGAAAAGCTTTCAGCCGGAAACAAATAACCTATCGTCTTATGCGCCTCACAGGGATAGTCCCCTGTGGGGTGCTTATGGATACAAGTATCTGGTTCACAAACAGGTACTAACGAATTTGAATGACCAGTGATCTGTATCGGAAGAACCTTGGGACTTGGCTTGGAGTACATGGTACCGGGTGGCCAGAGCGAGGATCAGGATGTTGCAGACCACAAGGAGAGGGTGACTACCAATGGAAGCTATCATCATTGGATTTCAAACAGTATTTTCCGACCCGATCACATTGTTGCTCATGTTGGCGGGAGTCTTCATGGGTGTCGTGTTCGGATCGATCCCCGGCCTTACAGCAACTTTGGGGGTAGCCCTGGTAATCCCGTTCACGTTTACTATGACCGCTGTCCAAGGATTGTCGTTGTTGCTGGGAATCTATGTCGGAGGAATAAGCGGGGGATTGATCACGGCGATGCTTATCAACATCCCCGGGACTCCGTCTTCGATCGTCACCTGTTGGGACGGGTATCCCATGGCGAAAAAACTTCCGGGGGAAGCGCTGTCCATCGGGGTATTCGCCTCGCTGATCGGAGGACTCTTCTCCTCCATGGTCCTGTTCAGCATAGCCCCACAGTTGGCAAAAGTCTCGTTGATCTTTGGTCAATGGGAGTATTTTGCGGTCGCTGTCATGGGTATGGCTATAGTTGTCGCCATGGTGAGTGACGATATCATACGAGGTTTGATCGGTGCCGTTATCGGCGTGTTGCTCGCTGCGGTGGGTATGGACAATATCACCGGCGTTTCCCGAATGACATTCGGCAACTGGCAGCTCACCGGAGGTATCTCCATGACCGCTCTCATGATGGGACTATTCGCGATCAGGGAAATCATGGACCAGACCATCGATCTGCACAATGTGAAGGAAAAGATGGCCATCGGACGTATTTCCCTCATGCCCCCTTGGAAATACTTGAAGGGAACGGGGAAATCGCTGGGAATAGGTAGTGTATTCGGATCGCTGATAGGGATCCTTCCCGGGATTGGCCAGAATGCCGCCACCATACTTGCCTACAACCAGGCCCGGAAGGTTTCGAAGCATCCTGAGAAGTTCGGGCATGGTTCGCCGGAGGGTATCTGTGCTTCGGAATCCTCGAACAATGCGGTCAATGGTGGTGCGCTGATTCCACTGGTCACCCTCGGTATCCCCGGGGACCAGGTGACAGCAGTACTGATCGGTGGCCTCATGATCCACGGGCTGCAACCGGGACCATTGTTGTTCACACAGAACCTGGATATCTCGGGTTCCATCATGGTGCTCTATTTCATAGCGAATATCGTGATGTATATCATGATGTTGGGGTTGATGAAGCTGTTCGTACGGATAATCAATGTGAAGTTGTCATTGCTGTTCCCCGCGCTGATCGTATTTTGTGTCATCGGTGTCTTCACGTTGAACAATAGGATCTTCGACGTGTGGATCCTGGTGATTTTCGGTCTTTTCGGTTACATACTCAAGCAATTGAATGTCGATTTGGCTCCGGTTATCCTCGGTTTCATTCTGGGACCACTGGTCGAACGGAACCTTCGGACCGGCCTGGTATCGTCCAATGGACAATTCAGTGCCATCTTCGAACGTCCCATTGCGGTGGTCTGTTTGGCGATCGCCTTCATATTCCTAGCATATCCGATCATCAGCAAGGCCATTGGGAAATACCGGTCGCGAAAGGTTGCAGCTGAACATGAGTAGCCGGAAGCTTATTTGATGCATATCTTTATGCTTATATACCGGGTTTGTCGGTTGCAATAGTTGGGATTTTGGCGCATAATGCAGGTACATTATTGTGTACTGTATACGAGATACAATATTTAATACGAAGGAATCGATTTCCTTCGGAAGGAGCCGGATTTGGACGATACATTGAAGTCTTTGCTGGCAGAAAAAAAAGGGCAATCCCTTTCTGCTGTGGAATTGGCCGCGTTGGCTGCAGGCTTTCGCCTCGAAATGTTCGATGTGCTGCACTCGCGGGGAACTGGACACTGGGGAGGAGCTTCCTCTGCTGCTGAAATAACTACATCGCTGTACTTCAATAGGATGAATGTCGATCCGAGCAATCCTGCATGGGAAGATCGGGACAGGTTCATTCTTTCCAAGGGACATGCATCGATGAACCTCTATACCATTCTGGCCTACAAGGGCTTCTTCTCCCCTGAGGATCTTCCCGGGTTCAGAACCTTGGGATCCCACTTGCAGGGACACCCCAGCATGAAGAGGACCCCCGGTGTCGACATGTCGACCGGTGCTTTGGGACATGGTCTTTCGATTGGTGTGGGAATGGCTTTGGCCGCACGCCTGTCCGGAAAGAAGCACTGGACATACGTGCTTTCCGGAGAAGGTTGTCTCAACGAAGGACAGACTTGGGAAGCTGCCATGATGGCAGCGAAGTATCGTCCGGAACGCCTGGTCTACATGATCGATTACAACGGCGTCCAGCTTGACGGCACTTCCGACGACATCATGCCGCTCAATCCCTTGGCCGACAAGTTCAAGGCTTTCGGGTGGAACGTCGCACCGAAACTCTACGATGGGCACGATACGAAGTCGTTGCTTGAATCCTATGATTGGATGGATAGCGATGACGTATGGCCGAAGGCTGTCATTTATCAGACAGTGAAAGGCAAGGGTGTTTCATTCATGGAAGGCAAGAGTGCCTGGCATGGTGCACCGATCGATATTGACAGTTATGCAAAAGGACGCCCCGAATTGTTGGCGGACATCGAGAAGAAGGAGGCCGCCCTATGAGTGTTGCCATGAGAGATGCTTTCGGCGCAAAACTTGCCGAACTTGGGAAAACCAATGATAAGATCGTGGTCTTGGATGCGGATGTATCCTCGAGTACCAAATCCGCGATTTTCGGGAAAGCTTTTCCGGACCGTTTCTTCAATGTCGGAGTGGCTGAAGCCAACCTGGTGGGTGTTGCGGCAGGACTTGCAACCGCAGGGTACCATCCTGTGGTAAACGCTTTCGCCATTTTCCTGGCATTGAAATCGACCGACCAGATCCGGAATGTATTCTGTTACAACCACCTGCCGATCGTTATTGCCGGTGCCTATGGCGGTTTGAGCGATTCTTTCGATGGCGCAAGCCACCAGTCCATCACCGATATCGCGATCATGCGTGCAATGCCGAATATGGAAGTGATTGTACCTGCGGATTCCCGACAGGCCGAACTCGCACTTGAATACGCATTGCAGCAGAATACCCCCGTGTACATCAGGCTCAATCGGAATGCCATGCCTAGTGTACCGGAACCCGCAAACTTCGCTTCCAAGAAAGTCATTGTTCTCAAAGAGGGCAAGGATGTGACGGTTGCGGCGAACGGTATCACTGCCGCTATGGCGAACGATGCCGCGGTATTGCTGGCCGCAAAGGGTGTGGATGCCGAGATCCTTTCGATTCCATTCGTGAAACCGTTGGACGGAGACGGCTTGGCCGCATCGGTCGCAAAAACCGGTAATCTTGTTACTGTCGAGGAGCACACTGTGGTAGGCGGCTTCGGAAGCGCCTGTCTGGAAGCACTCGCCAAAAGAAAAATGACCTATGCCTTCGATGCGATCGGTGTTGAAGACCGTTTCACCGAGACTGGTCCTTATGACGAATTGTTGGCTGCGTACGGACTGAGTGCCGAAAGTATCGCCGACAGGGTCATGAAGTTGTTGAACAAGTAGTTGTAAAGGAGTTTAGTATGGATGCTTCAATCAAGAAAGCATATGATTTGTTGAAAGCGTGGAAGGGTGATTCGTACATTTTCGGTTTGGATGTTCTCGACCAGGTCGGTGCAGCCGCTGCCAAATATGGCAAGAATGCCCTGGTGGTATCGAACACCACATACCTGAAACCGGTTGCGGATCAGGTTGTAGCCAGCCTCAAGGCCGCAGGGGTTTCCCTTGCCGGTGGTGTGGTTGCTCCCGATGCGAAACCCAATGCTCCCCGTGAGGATGTCTATCGCTTGGAGAGTTATATCCTTCACCACAATCCCGATGTCGTCATTGCCATCGGTGGTGGTTCGTCGATCGACGCCGTGAAGGCTGCGAATGCCCTTGCCTCCCTTGGTGGCGTGATCACTCCCGAGATCGACCACTATTTCGGAATGAACGTGGTGACGGAGGGTCTCGAAAAGACCGGCAGGAAGCTACGTCCGGTGATTGCTGTCGAGACCTCCGCAAGCAGCGGTGCCCACCTCACCAAGTACGCAAATATCACCGATCCTGTGATCGGGCAGAAGAAACTGATTGTCGACATGGCTATCGTTCCCACCATACCGGTGTTCGACTATGCCACTACGGTCAGCATGCCCCTCAGTGTCACCATCGACGGTGCACTGGATGCCATCAGCCACACATTCGAAGTGTTCTGTGGTGCAAAGGGTGAGGCTTTCGACAAGGTGAAGGAGATTACCGCGACAGCTATCGATTTGGTTGCCTCCTATGCCAAGGTGTTGGTCGACGATCCAAAGAACCTCACCGCACGCGAGGCGATCGGTCTGGCTACGGATCTTGGCGGATACGCCATCATGATCGGTGGAACCAGCGGTGCCCACTTGACCAGCTTCTCCCTGGTGGACATTGTCGCCCACGGAACGGCTTGCGGTATCATGAACCCGTACTATGCCGTCTATTACGGCAAGGCAATCCAGGAACAGCTCAGGGTGGTTGGTGCGGCGTTCGCACGACACGGGTACATCAAGGCCGATCTCGATACACTCAGTGGTCGTGAACTTGCCTTGGCAGTAGCCGAAGGCATGATCACGTTCGGAAAATCGATCGGAGCACCAACCAAGTTGAATGATCTGAAAGGATTTACCGAAGCGCATATCACCAGGGCCGTGAATGCAGCGAAGGATCCCCAACTGGAGATGAAGCTGAAGAACATGCCGGTACCGATGACTGCCGCCGATGTGGATGGCTATATGGAGCCGATCCTTCGGGCTGCCGCATCCGGTGACATGTCCCTGATCAAAGAGAAATAGGTAAGCAAATGGAAATCACCAACCCTTTTGGAAACAAATACGCCGACATCAAGTTGCCTGACCATACCCAGGTGGTAGGAATGAAGGTACCCGTACGGGTACCCGATCCTTCCGAAGCCATACGGTATGCCTTGGACCATCCCATCGATTCCGAATCGTTGCGGACCATTGCCAGAGACCGGATGCAGGCATGCAAAAGGGAGAATAGCCGGCAAGCGACGGCGGTGGTGGTGGTTTCCGACAACACGAGACCAGTACCGTACACAGGCGAGGAGGGAATCCTTCTCCCTGTGGTTACGGTGTTGCTGGAGGAAGGATACGCAGTATCCGATATCCTGGTGTTGATAGCGACAGGAACCCATAGGGCCATGACCCGGATTGAAATCGAGAAGATGATCGACCGGCGCGTCTTGGACATGGGGATTGCCGTGGTCAACCATGATTGTACCGACGATTCGATGCTCACCTATCTGGGAAATACCCGTAAAGGGACCGAGATTCAGATCAACAGCAGGTACGTCGAAGCCGACTTGAAGATTGCCACCGGTCTCGTGGAAAGCCATTTCATGGCGGGAGCCTCGGGTGGCCGCAAGGCTATTTGTCCCGGTTTGATTGGTGAGAAGAGCACGTTCGTATTCCATGGTGCGCCGTTCATGGCCCATGAGAATTCGCGCGACTTGAATCTTGAAGGGAATCTGGTCCATGAGGAGGCCGTGGAGGTTGCTGGAATCGCAGGAATCGATTTCCTCGTCAATGTGACGTTGGACCACAGTTTCCACATCACCGGCATCTTCACAGGAAATTTCATTTCCGCACACCTGGCGGCGGTAGCTCATATCAACGCAAGCGTGAAGGTCGAGTCACCAGCTGTAGATGTGGTCGTCACACATGCAGGATTTGTTGGAATCAACCACTACCAGAGCGCGAAGTGTGCGGTCGGTAGTCTCGGTATCCTGCGTGAGAACGGCTACCTGGTCATTATCGCCGACACGACCGATCAAGGCAATGTGGTGGGTGGAATCAATTACCGTACAACCTTGGCGCTATTGAAACTCGTCGGACCGGAGAATTTCCTGCGCACTATCAAAAGTGACGACTGGACATTCATTCCCGAACAATGGCAAGTGCAGATGTGGACAAAGGTATTCCAACGCATCCCAATGGATCACCTCATATTCTATTCACCACAGATGGATGCCATTTGGTGGCCGGGGCTCCCCGGTATCGATGGTTCGAGATTCTTGGGGTCGGATACGAACGGTTCCGAGGCTTCCTATCGTACGGTTGTCGAGCAGGCTCTCGCGCATATTGCGAACAAGAGCAACAAGAAATTGGATGAACTGGATATCGCTTGGATAGCCGATGGCCCCTACGTGATCCCAGTTGCCGGAACTCCTGAAGTGGTGGAGGAATAAACATGAAATTCTCATTGGCTATCGCCGGTGAAAACGCACTGGCTTCCGCATTTGTCGTATTCCGAGGCTTTTCGGAATCTATTCGCAAGGCGTCCGTACTGGGATATGATGGTATCGAGCTTGCCCTGAAAACTCCCGACGAGATTTCACGGCAAGATTTGTCGGCCTTGTTGAAAAGACATTCCATGCAAGTCTCTTGTGTGTCCACAGGGCAAGTGTATGCCTCGTTGGGATATGCCTTCACCGATACCGATGCGCAGCGCCGTGCTGAATTGAAACGGATTTTCAAGGAATTCATCGACTTGGCCGCCGATTACGGGCAATTGGTAAATATCGGACGGGTCCGTGGGCCGATCGGTACCAAGACTCGTGACGAGGCGGATTCCCTGTTCATCGATCTTGCCGGAGATTTGTGTGCATATGCCGCACCCAAGGGAGTCACCATGATTCTCGAGCCGGTGAACCGCTATGAGATAGACTACATCAATTCGGTGGAAGACGGGATCAGGCTGCTTCGCAAGGCGGGAATTCCAAACCTGAAGCTCATGCCCGATGTTTTCCATATGAATATCGAAGATGTCGAGATCGGTGCCACACTGGCCAAGTATGTCGATGATGTGGCCTATGTGCATTTTGCCGATTCGAACCGCCATGCGCCAGGGGACGGGCACCTCGATTTCGACGATGTGGTCAACCACTTGAAAGCCAGTGGATATCCTGGATGGTGTTCGGTGGAAATATTGCCGTATCCCGATCCCGACACCGCCGCTGAACGGGCCATCCGGTTCTTGTCCAATTACCGGTAAGACTCAAACAGTCGCCAGTCGCAACGCATTGAGGCCATCGGTGAATCCGGTGGCCTTTTCAGCATGCCCTTTTGAACCTACATGATCAGATCGACTGTTTCCCGGTTTCCGAAATCAGGAACAATTGGAACTCCTGCGCGCTTCGTAGCAATTCCGAACCGATGAATCCTTTGCGTTTGCCCCGTTTGGTGGCAAGGACCAATGTGATCGGATCCTGTTGTGTGAATTCAAGGCGTACTCCGATCGACTGGTAGTAATTCGGATCAATATCGTCAGTGGTGAATACTTGGCAATCCGCCAAGGCATCGAATGGAAACGTCCTCACAATCTCCTTGCCGCAGAGGACGCACTGCCGGTTTGCCATATCGATACCCAACAGATAGCCTTCCTTCTCGTCGGTGACGGAGAAATGTGTCTCGGCGATCTCCAATCCCTGCTCTTTCGCCTCGTCCTCCATGCGGGAGTTGAGGCCTGATAGGATCTCGTGATACCTGGCAGCCGCCATTTTCCTATTCTTTTTTGAGGTGATGACGGCATACACCATGAAAATGGTGAACAGAAACAGCAGAATGGTAAAAAAGTTTAGCATATTCAATCCTGTATGTGTTTTTCAATAAATTTGACGATATCCAAGGCTTTGGGAGGACAGCCGGGAACCGAGCGGGTAAAACCGTTGGTACAGATTCCAACTCCAAGTCCGCAACCCGTCTTTCCCTTATAATCTTGGCCGATATGGATCTTTTGGTTCAAGTCCGACAAAATGCCCCGTTCATCCAACCGTGCCAATGCATGGATGAGGTTCCCATAACAGGCGCTGCAGGCAGAGGATGCTACGGTGTAGTCTTCGAGTTCATGCACCCGTCCAGAAGGCCTGTAGGGGGCTCCTGTGGTATCCCTGTTCAATTCGACGATGTTCGCTGAAGCCAGATCGGTACTGCCGACACCGAACTCCTCCGCGATTTCGATATAGGGTATCTCGGAAGTCTCGAAACCCATGAGGCTCGCGCCGAAGGTATCGACCAGGACACTGTCCCTTCCTGCGAACATCCGGTTCGTCTGGACCGGGTTGCCCCCCTCCTCGAAGTCGAGGTCTCCATTCAAGCTGTCGACCAGCACCAGGTCTGCCTTCCGTACCGTATTGAGGGCTGCGATCGGGTCATGCAACCCCCATGAGTGGAATTGACGTTTGGACCGATCGGATATGCACCCCTTCATATTCTTGAGAGCACAGGTCATGGTTGTCTGGCAGTGTCCCTTCAATACAGGCAAGCTGATGAGGAAATCGGAATCCATAATGGTATCCGATATTTCAATGGCAAATCCGTGGGCTTCGATAGTGGTGTAGGAATCCTTCTTCACGTCGACGAGGGTAATGCCATACTCCTCTACAAGCCTCTCGTATCCATGGACCTTGAAGGCCCGTGCCGTACTGTCCCCCACCCAGGCGCTCTCGACGATGGAAATATTGGCAAACCCATGGTCCTTGAAGTAACGGATGACCGCTTCGACGATCTCGGGATGTGTTGTGGCACCACCATCGGCCGTGGCTGCGATGACGAGATTGGGTTTGAGCACGATGTATGCGGTTTTCGACAACGATTCCGCTATACCACAATGGTCCAGTAGCTTTCTGGTCATGCCGGACGGATCGTTTCCGTATACCATGGCAATGTCGTTCGGTTGCATATGTATCACCTTCCGGAATTTTTCTGTATTGTATCGGAATTGTTCCGATTATACAAATCATCATCGGGTCCAATTCCATGTGGTCCAGAGGGGTCGTTGTCCTATATATGACCTACACAAATTGAAGGAAAAGTGCTAAGATGAAACCTACCGAACTCTACCGGCATGAACGAAAAGGAACCACAATGCATCATAAAGCAAAGATATATCAATTCCTCCTGGGAGCATTGTTTCTCATGTTGACCAACCTTACCTTGCCAGCGCAAGATTTGCCGGTAATCAGGATTTCCGTCGAGAATACGGCATCCCATGTCCAAACCAAATCGGTGCAAAGATTCGCCGACCTCTTATCCGACCGGCTCGAAGGTAGATATGCGGTGCGGTTTTTCCCGGCGGCGTCATTGTTCCGCGACGCGGATGTGTTCAGGGCCTTGGTCCAAGGGAAGTTGGAAATCGCAGTTCCCGGAACATGGCAGTTCGACCGGTATGTCCCGGAAGTCAGCCTGTTTTTGTTGCCATCGCTCTATGGACGCGATGCTTCGGTCACCTACGGACTTATGGAAAGCAGCGTAGGACAACGGGTGGTCGATTCCATCGAAAAGACAATGGATGTGAAGGTGCTTGGACGTTGGATCGATCTCGGCTATACGCATCTGTTCAGTACCAGCCGTCCGATCAAGCGGCCGGGGGATATGGTGGGCAAGAGAATCCGCGTCGCGGGAGGAAGGGGAAATGAACTGCGCATTGCCGCTTTGGGAGGCAACCCGCTTACCATTGCCTGGCCCGAGCTCCCGAACTCGCTGCTCAACGGGAAGGTCGATGCCGTACTGACTTCCTATGAAACGATTGCGAGTGCGAAACTCTGGGAACTCGGAATCCGATCGGTGTACGAGGATCGTCAGTATTTTGCCCAATATGTCCCCATAAGCTCAGGATTGTTTTGGGACCGGCTTCCCTCGGATGTCCAGGAGATTGTCCTACAGAGTTGGGAATCCATTGTCGACCAGGCGAGACGGGAAGCTTCCGTCGCACAAGCGGTATCCAGATCCCTCTTGGTCTCCAACGGAGTGGCCATCACCTTGGCAGGGACAGAACAGATACGGCAGACCCGTGGCAAGTTGGTTACCGAAGAACCACGTATAGTCCAGCAACTCGGTATTCCCTCCGGCCTCTACGAATTATTCTCCGATTACATGAAGGGTATCGACACGCCGGCAAGCGGCGACGTTAGATGAAGCCGTCCACCTCGAAGAACACGAATTCCCGCTATATACGGTTGTACTTGGTGCCGTTGACCGCATTCTTGGTGTTGCTGTTGTTTTTCGGGTTTATCCTGATACAGCAGAGGGATAAAGAACTCAAAGGATTGGAGCAGCGCATACTGCTGCAGTCGAGCCTGTTGGCCGAAAAGATCTCAAGCAAGCTCAATACGTATGAAATGATTCTGCAAATGGTGGAACTCCAATCGGAATCCTTGGATTTGGATGTCCAATCGGACCGGGTCACGCTCGGCAGGTTGGTAAGCCAACAGTTGCTGTTGCACGACGAATTGGAAGGGGTCTGTGTAATGTCCGCCGACGGATCGAAGATATATTCCAGTTACCATACCGATTTCTTGGAATTGGAACAAACCCGTGCAGCCATGTTTCGGGCCCATTTCGAACAAGGGCTGCCATTTGCCATGTTGCCCTATACCCATCATGGGGCGAAACACATGGTGCTCAGTCGCAGTCTCATGGACAAGCACCGTTCTGTTCGGGCTGTGGTGGCGTTGGTGGTTGAAACGGAACGGTTTTACGACCAGCTCTCCGTCTCGGCTGTTCCAGGCATGGTCTCTTCCATTTTCTACGACACCAGCGGAACGCTGTTCGCCCTTTGGAATAATCCGGTATCGGGTTTCCCGGCGGTCGACATGCAGTCCGACAATGTTTCGGAGATTCCCTTCTACAACAAGATATCTGCCCTTGAAGACAATTTGGCGACAATTCAGGGTGGTATCAGGTTTTTCCGCATCAAGGACATGGTGCTCTCGCTTGCCACCACAAACAGTTTTCCTATGACTTTGGCACTCCAGATCCATATACCTTCGGCAATGACAGCCTTCGACCGCTCGTTGGTTCTCAGCTTATCGATCATTTCCCTGGTGTTGTTCGCCGCATTGTTGATCGATCATAGGTTGGTGCGCCAAACAAGGTCGAAAGAGTTGATGCAGCAACAGATGTTGGAGGAACTCTCGATAAAGGTACAGCAACGCACGATGGATCTTGAGAAGCTGAGTACCAAAGATAGTCTGACCGGTCTGGTGAATCGACGCAAATTCAATATGTGCTTGGGAGAGGAGATCGAACGGCATACCAGCCCATCCTTGCCATTTTCCATTATTGCCACCGACCTGGATGGATTCAAGCAAGTGAACGATTCGTTGGGGCACATGGTTGGTGACGAAGTCCTTATCCACATTGCCTCCATTTTGCAAAGTGCCCTTGGATCGATCGGAACCATTGCACGGTGGGGTGGTGACGAGCTGATGGTCCTCGTTCCGTCAATGGGCATTTCCCAGGCAATCGAGATCGCCGAGTCCTTGCGAGAGGTTGTCGACGGAAATCCCTATAGGGATAATGTCCATTGCACAATCAGTATGGGAGTAGCGGAACACCTTCCGAATGAAAGTGCAACGGATTTGATAAGAAGGGCCGACTACGCCATGTACGAAGCGAAGCGAACCGGCAAGAACAAGGTGGTTGCGGCCAAACAGTGACCGGTAGGTGCTATAGCGCGATTCCCGCGGCATGCATGATGACTGTTATGATTCCACCTGAGAGGATAATCAGGATCGGATTTGTTTTCTTTATCCGTACGACTATGAATCCCAACACGAACAGGATCACCGCGAACCATGATACAGTCGAGGTGGAGGAAGGGAATGCTTGGCTCCCGAATAGGGCCAAGAAGAGAATCGACAGTCCTGCCGATGCGATCAAGGCGACCACCGCCGGACGGAGGCCATACAGCACCCCCTGCATGACCCGGAGGCTCCTGTATTTGAAATAGAACCAGGCCAAGACCAGGACAATGAGCAACGAGGGCAACACGTTCCCCACCGTAGCCACAAGAGCTCCGGGAATACCGGAGATTCTCGTACCCACAAACGATGCAGCATTCAACGCGATCGGCCCGGGGGTCATTTGCGAGATTGTCACGACGTCGGCGAATTCCTGGACGGTGAGCCATCCGTGGATATTCACAACCTGTTCCTGGATCAATGGCAACGCCGCATATCCCCCACCGAAGCTGAACAATCCGATTTGAATAAAGCTCCAGAACAATTGTAAAAGAATCATCCGGCATCTCCTGTAAATGATTTTTTCGACTCGTTGTGTGAAGCTACCAGTATCGACAGGATTCCGATAGCGGCACAGCTGAGGATTATGATGATGATATTCAACTTCAGCACATAGGTGGCGATGAAGGCCAATACCATGATAATGACAGGAAGTGCCTTCCTGGTCTTGAGCACGGTCCTCGCCATGGTTACGACTGCATCGAGTATCACCACGGCAACTCCGATGCTCATACCGAAGAACAGGGCTTGTACAACCCGGTTGTCTTTGATCGCATTGTAGATGAAGGAGAGTAGGGTCAGGATAATCAATGGTGGTAGGATCGTACCCAAGAGGGTGACCAAGGCTCCGGCAACTCCCGCTATCTTGTACCCGACCAGAATGGAGGTGTTCACCGCAATTGGACCGGGTGCCGATTGGGCAATCGCTATGAGGTCCAGCATCTCGTTTTCCTCGATCCAAGCCAGCTTGTCGACAAAACTCTTTCGCATGAGCGGTACAATGACATAGCCACCCCCCACAGTGAATGCGCTCAACGTGAAGGTGGTCTTGAAAAGGGTCCAGAACAGCTTGGCCCTGGAAGTTTCATTCGGATGCGAATTTTGTGTAGTCACCATCATTACCCCTACAGGACTGTATCATGAGGGGTAACGATAGGGCAATTGGGGTATCGAAACCTTTCATGCTACAGCGACTTCCAGGCCGAGGGTGATCATGGTGGTCAACGAACGTTCACGCTGTTCGCTGGTCATCTCGGCCGTTCCGAAGGGAAGATCGCTGATAGTCAACAGGCACAATGCCTCGGCTCGGGATGCTTGTGCAGTCAAGTACAGGGAGGCCGCCTCCATTTCCACAGCCAGCACGCCGACTTGTTTCCATGCCGCCAGTCCGTCGAGGCCACTGGGGGAGTAGAACAAGTCGCTGGAAAGGACGGAGCCCATGGTGAGCTTGACCGAGGAGGCATCCGCGATCCGCTTCGCCCGTTGCAGCAGATCGAAGGATCCGGCCGGCGAGATGGTTCCCGGCAGTGCATACTGTTTGCTGTAATCGGTATCGTAACAGGCGGAAGTTGCCCCAATAAGGTCGCCAAGTGCAAGGTCGTCACCGATCGCTCCGGCCGAACCGATACGGATCAACCTCTTCACACCATAGGCGTTGATCAATTCATACGCATAGATGCCTATCGAAGGCCCTCCCATGCCGGTACCCTGTACCGAAACGCGGACTCCCTTGTACCTTCCTGTATAGCCATATATGCCACGGACCTGGGTATACATGTGCGCATCGGCAAGAAAATTCTCGGCGATGAATTTGGCTCGCAACGGATCGCCCGGCAACAGGATCGTTTCCGCGATTTCTCCATGCTTCGCACTGTTGTGTACGGTTGGTGTTTTCATTCTCTCCTCCCTTGTGGTCTCTACCATCATACAGGAAAAGGAGCTGCATTTCAGCTGGATTCCAACCTTTCTGCAACTCCTTTTCAATTGGTCGGGGGAAGGCGTCAATTGACAATCTCACCCCGTGCGAATTTGCTGTTGTACCAGAAGGCATCCTGTTCCTCGATAATGGTGAAGTCGGTGACGGCGATCTGCCCCCTTCTTCCGGCTTGGACAGTCAATGTACCTTTCGTCGAGATCTTGGCGGGGGTACTGATCGCTCTGTTCGAATCGAAGTATACCGTTTGTTCCAAAGTGAGGCTTCCCATGGGTGAGTTGTTTTCGAGGTACTGCATGGTGACCATTTTTATCGGAGCACCCGACACCTTGTCCAACCAGATGGTTCCCTCGATTGTTCCATCGAAATCATCTTCATCCTCGTCCCATCCGAGGAGAGTTCCACTCTCACGGTAATTCGGATCGTAATACGGAAGTGATTCGTCGTACGCCATGGTGAAGGTATAGACTTCCGTGGTCGTATCGAGCACTTTCTCGGTGACACCGGTATAGGCATAGTCCATATCATATACATTGTCAGAGAATGGCGTCAGAACCAGCCCGTCGGTATAGCGGGACATCAAATCGAAAATTTTCGTATCGCCGAATTCCCGCACCTGCAGGTATCGATCGTGGTGGGATCCTTCAATCAGAACCACCGCCTGATCGGCATATACTCCCACTCCTTTTCCATCGGTTTCTTGATACGATATACGTCGAATTCCCGGCAGGTACTGTTCGCTTCTGTCCGCGATATCGTCCGCCTTTTCCCATAGGGCACTGGAGGATGGTCTTTCTCCTATTGCCGAAGCTGAAATGGTTCCGGTGACAACAACCAGCAGCAGTATAAGCGCACTGGTAACGAATTGTGTTCTTCTGATCATGATGACTCCTCGGCCGCCGTGCAGCCTTCGTAACGATTGGTGTCTTGGTTTGCGCAACCGACAGGTGAAAATTACACACCCGGCATGTCCTGTCTGTGGTTTGAATATGGAGATTCTGTGTATTTTTACGGAGGGTAGGGATTTGAACTTGTCACTTCTGCGAAGGCATTGCATATTGGATGTATGAAACATCTATATGTAGTGGAAGACCATGATGCCATACGGGACAGTGTTGCCCAATACCTTGAGTTGTCGGGATACAAGGTATCCAAGTATGCGCAGATACATGATGCTGCCACCGGAATATCGCAAAAAGCTCCGGATTTGCTTATCCAGGATATCATGATGCCGGACGGCGATGGGTTCTCCTTCGTCAAAGCCCTGAGAACGCAATATTCGTTTCCGGTAATTTTCATGACCGCAAGGGGTGAGGAGAGCGACAGGATCATGGGCTTTGAACTCGGTGGTGACGATTATATTGTGAAACCATTTTCTCCAAAGGAACTGGTATTGCGCGTCGAGGCGATTTTCAGGCGGATGGATGCCCGCGAATTGCCAAAGAAGCATGGCTCCGAATGGAAATTGGAAGAATCGACATTGCTGTTCGACGAGCTGTCGCATGGGTTTTCCTTGGATGGGCAGGACATCAATCTCACCGCCGCAGAGTGGCGCATCATATCGCATCTGATCGAAAACGCAGGGAATCTGGTCTCCCGGTCACAGATACTTGAAGCTTGCTTCGACTACTCCTTCGAATCATATGATCGGATCGTCGATACCCATATCAAGAACATTCGCGCGAAGATCGGTTCCAACGGAACCAATTGGATCGAGACGGTGCGGGGGTACGGTTACCGTTTCTCAGGAGTTCTCACCGAGGCAGCCCAAGCATGAGGACAGCTGGCCGCAACAAGGGGAGAAGCCCGTTGAGCAGTCTCTTTTTCCGTCTGTTTGCATCGATCATGACCATAACGGTAGTGATCCTGTTGGTCCAATTCATTGTCGTAGCCGTCATGTTCACCATCCAGTCCAGACAGTTCGAGAACGAGGTGTTTTCAGTATACAAGGAACGTCTCCAACAAGCGCTTACGGTCGCAAGCCAGTCCGAGCTCGAATGGAACCTCAAGTCGATCGGGCCCGTTTTGAAGATGGCCGCCGACGACCGGATATCGGGATTGATCCTGCGGGATGCCGAGGGGAACACCGTGTTGACTTTTGGCAAGACTCCACGGGGCATCGCAATCCCCGAGCTCCAAATAGATAGGAACGACCCGTCGTATATGTCCCTGCCTGAGAAGACATGGTACTTTTCCCCGACAATTTCCAAAGTCTATATAAAGACGGACGACGAATCTATTGTCCGTACTGTGGTCATGCCCGAGTATCCGGCTCCGGTCCGCGAACAGGATGTTGTAGGGACCATCACGCTCTATTCCAATCCAGCGCAAACGGAAGTTTTCGGCTCTGTCGATGTCTTGGTCTTCAGTCCGCTGAACTATACCATCACGGCATTGTTGCTGAGAAGGATGGTGGTCGCGTTCATGGTTACAATTCCGATCGCGTTGATCATCGCGTTGGTTGGGGCCCAAGTGGTTGCCCTTGCCGTTTCCCGACATGCCGGAAAAATCGTGAAGGTATTGGAGGCTGTGGCCGGGGGCAATTACCAGGAACCGGTACCCCATTCCACCATGAACGAGTTGGCGCTGATCTCAGAGTCGGTGGAACTGATGGAGCATAAACTGGCTAGTCACGAACGGATGCGCCAACAATGGCTGCAAGGTATAGCCCATGACCTCAACACTCCTGTTACAGCCTTGAAACTCTCAATCGAGAGTGCCTTGGACAATATGGTTCCTCTCGATGTTCCCCTTCTGCAGAGGATGCGGAGAGAGAATGAGGAGCTTGAGCGTCGGGTCGGAGCGGTATTGATACTGGCTTCCATGGAGTCTCCCGACTTTGCCGTGCACAAGGAGATGGTCGATGTGCTCGATTTCGCCGATGAGGTGATAAACTCCACATTGGCGGACCACCGGGTGATACTTGATGTCGGCTTGGACACTATGCAGGGTGACCGGCGGTTGTTGTTGCTTGTCTGTAGGGAACTCATAAAGAATGCATGCAAATACTCTCTGTCAGATACTCCAATCCACTGGAGCATCGGAGGGACAGACGAGACTGACGAGATACGCATGGTGTTCTCCAACAAGGGGCTTGTCGCCCCAGAAATCCTGGAGCGGGTCTTCGAACCGTGGTTCAGGGCAGACGAGTCCCGCTCCCAAGCCGGTGCTGGCATGGGCCTGGCAATTGTCCGCCAGGTCATGGAGGCCCACAACGGCAGTGTCGCCATGAACCAGGTGGGCGACACGGTCGAAGTGGAGTTGCAGTGGAAGCCGTGAGCCAATGATACCTTTCATTCGCTCCAAGCCTAGTTGTGACTTCAAGCTGTTTTCAGCAACTAGAGACTTTCACCGAAATCGGAACGGAACTTGGCCATGAGCCGCTCTGGCCAATCACCGATAGGTTTGAGCCTACCGACAAAGAACCGCAGCACCTTGGGTTCCTTTTCCCATTCGAGGCCTCCGACCAGCTGCCTGTTCTCGTACAGCCAGCAGAGCCTGTCGATGGCGTATTCGATCTGACTCAACGTAAATACCCTTCTGGGAAAGGCCAGCCGCATGAGCTCGATATCTGCGGGGAGATCGCTGCCATCGTCAAGCCGCACACTACTGACAGTGCCGCGTTCCATGCCCCGGATACCGGAAATAAGGTAGAAGGCCGAAACGAGCGCCCCTGCCGGATATTGGGTTTGCGGTATATGGGAGAGGAACGAGCCTGCATCGATATGAGCTCCCAATGCACCTCCAGGAGTGACGACAGGAATTCCCAACCCGTCGACCTTCCTGACGAAATAGTCGATGAATGAAGGCGATTGGCAGATCATGTGGTTGTCCAGAGTCTCTTCCAAACCGACAGCCATGGCCTCGATTTCCCGAACAGACATGCCTCCATAGGTCAAGAATCCTTCGAACAAGGGGACCATATCGCGCATCTGGTCATACAGATCCTCCCTTGCCGTGCATATGATTCCTCCCCGGCTTGAGGAAAGTTTCCGTGCGGAGAAGTAGACTAGGTCGCTGAGATCCGACATCTCTCGGATTATCGCACCCATGCCCTTGTGGTGGTATTCGGATTCCCGCTGCTTGATAAACCATGCGTTTTCTCCAATCAGGGAGGCATCCAGGACAATCATGATCCCAGCCTTGTTTGCGACTTCCCGTACCTGGCGCATATTCTTCATGGAAAACGGTTGTCCACCGATCAGGTTAGTCGAGGCCTCCAACCGGATGAATGGAATCCCTTCCGCTCCGAATTCATTGATAACTGTTTTCAATTTCTCAATATCCATATTTCCTTTGAACGGATGGTCACTTTTGATTTTCAGGGCTTCATCGGTATAGATTTCATGGATTGTTCCGCCGTTCAGCTCTATATGGGCCTTTGTGGTGGTGAAATGATAGTTCATGGGAATATGGTCACCGGGTTGTATGAATGCCCGGCTGATGATATTTTCGGCGGCCCGACCCTGGTGGACGGGGAGAATGAATTGTTTTCCGAACAATTCCAAAACCTTGGCTTCCATCCGGTCATAGCTCTGGCTTCCAGCATAGGCATCGTCGGCAATCATCATCGCCGCCGTCTGCCTATCACTCATTGCGTTGCATCCGGAATCGGTAAGCATATCGAGGAAGGTGTCCTTCGTCTTGAGCAGAAAACTGTTGAATCCAGCCTCGCGTAACGCACGCAATCTGTCTTCGATCGGATTCAGATGCAATTTTTGAACGACACGTACTTTGTGGAGTTCAAGGGGAATATTGTTGCCACGATAGAACTTTACCATGGCTCCGTTTTGGTTGGTTTCTGACATGTTCTGCTCCTATAAAATGACTTTTACGACCACTATAGCGCAACTTGCAATAAAACGACACAGAAAAATGCATACAAAATGTATAAATTTGCAAGAAAATGGTTGTTCATATTCGTTCCAATCGGTTCGGTGAAGATTGGGTAAAGAATCAAGGCGAAGGGTGGACAAATGATCATAGATTGGTAATACTCTCTATACACCCCCACGGGGGTGTGGGAGGCAAGTATGATGTTCATTGGAATTATCGCATTGGTTGCGATTCTCTATCTTATCTTCAGGCCGGAACGCGGGAACCATGGCATATCGTCACACGATATGCGGGACGATCCATTGGAAATCCTCAAGCGTAGATATGCCCAGGGAGATATTTCGCAAGAGGATTTCTTTCGCATGAAAGAAGAATTGGCTCGAAGAGTATAAGGAGGAATAGGGTATGCGCGGATTATATTGGGGATTCGGTGGTCCTGGTGGATATGCGAACCGTTTGTGTGGTTTTGCGGACGGGTCCTGGTACGGTTCATGGTTCATGGTCGCCATGATGGTATTGGGAGTCGCGCTGGTGGTGGTGTTGGCAATCGGAATTTTCCGACGTGGGCACAATGGCTCGACCTATTCCGAAGCCTTGGAAATCGTCAAACGTCGATATGCCAATGGTGAGATCGACAAGGATACGTTTGACCGGTTGAGGAAAGACCTTCGGTAGCAGTACGTCCCGAACGTATGGACCGGTTGTGTAGAATGTCCTTTATCGGCATACTTGCAACCGGTTCTCTTGTGATCTGTAACAGCATAAACTTGTGGCTGAGCTTGGAGCGGATCGGACGGAGGGCAAGGACAAGGAAGCGAAGATATGAAAGGTTCCTTCGGTCACCT
>PGXW01000074.1 GCA_002839355.1 Spirochaetae bacterium HGW-Spirochaetae-2 | reverse complement strand
TTACTTCTTCCAGTAATCAAGCCCTAAATCGGTAAGGACTTTTACTGCCTCATCATAGACATCCAGGTATTCCTGGGTCGGGGTGAGGCGGACAACATCGTAACACTCCTGGAACGGCTTGCCTTTGGGTGCCGTTTTATAGTTCTTCTCATACATGGCAACCAGTTTGTCAAGGATCTCATTAACCTTTCCGGTTTCCATACCGGCCACGGCCCTGGCTGCCTCAGCCATCATCCGGGCTTCCAGACCGGTCGTATAGTTGGTGGCAACCCCCTTGGCAGAGGCTACCCCTGACAGTATCTCCCTGCCGCTGGCCGTATCTGTAATGGCCTGGGCTGCTGTCTCCAGCAGGCACATTACCGTACACGGTCCGGCCAGGGTATAATACTGGTTACCCAGCATCACATTGGTATTGGCCTCTATCGCCATGGCACAGTGACCTGCCACTGCCAGAGCCTCTCTGGCGGTGGTAATGCCCCAGCGCACATGAATCGGACCATCCAGGTGCCAGGTTGCCTGGGTCATGATAAAGGCATTCAGAGTTGTGGCCACATCTACTATCGTGGTCTCTTCCAGCCCTCCGGCATAACCCCCGTAAATAGGCATCTGTTCACACATGATAACATCTCCGGCCAGTACATAATGAGCTGTAAAGGCTAACGCACCTACGTCAATCTTCAGCTCATTCAGCTGGGATACCTCATGGCTGTCAGAAGCCCGCATTCCGCCCGGGAAATCAGCAGCGATTACACCCGCAGCGGATAATGATGTCTCGTTCCCCTACAATGCCATCCCCGGCCTGCCTGCTCTTGCCTGGGCGGCCCGGATTAACATCGCTTCAGACTTAACTGCGGCTATCTCCCACGGACTCCCCGGTGTGGGGTCATGGCCGTTGATAGTCTGCAGCACACCGTCAACTATTGTGTCTACCAGCGCTTCGGTGGCATATGACTGGTGTACCGAAAGAAACATATCTTCTGAAACCGGCGCCCCGGTCGGCCCGCCCTGGATTATCGGCGGACGGGAATCTTTGTAACTCCGGCTTTCCAGTATTACCGAATCCTTGCCTTCTCCAAGCGTTACACGGCTCGGTGCGGCATTGACGGATGTCAGTATTTCTTCTTCCGTGTATTTTATGACTCGTCCGGTATCCATGCAGTAAATACCGCATTCAACCAGCATTTCCAGGCCAGCCTTAAACAGGTTGTTAATCAGCGCTTTGTCAGTTGGCACTATGACCTTTTTGTCCATTTTGATGCCATACTTTTCTTTCAGCCTGCTGGCTGTCTGCGGGATAATTTTATAATCCCAGTCGCTCTCATCAACTTTCTTCCCGGTTTTGGCCCGGTCGAAAACATCAAAAACAGTTACTTTCTTTAATAAAGCCATACTTAACCTCCTTTCTTTTTTATGCCATTAATTCCTTAGCCTTGGCAATCGCTTCAGCTGCATTGTCCCCATAAGCGTCAGCGCCAATCTGGTCTACCCATTCCTGAGATACCGGCGCCCCGCCGAACATGCACTTGATCTTGTCACGGTAGCCTTCTTCCTCCAGGACCTTAACTATGTCCCTCTGGGAAGGCATAGTTGTGGTCATCAGAGCTGAACCGGTGATAATGTCGACACCCTCTTCAATTGCCTTCCGGACAACCTCATCCACCGGTACGTCCCGGCCTAAATCAATCACCTCGAAACCGCTGGCAATCAGCATTGTTTTCACGATATTCTTGCCGATATCGTGAATATCGCCCTCAACAGTGTGGCAGATAACTTTACCGGCCTTGGTCTTGTTACGCTCTTCTTCCAGCATATCTGCCGTTAAAATACCCACTGCCGTTTCAAAGGCCTCTGCAGCCACAAGGATTTGCGGCACATACAGTTCACCTTCGTCAAAAAGGTCACTTATGGTGTTCATTCCCTGGGACAGCCCGTTTTGGATGGCATCCATGGCCTCGATCCCAGCTGCCTTTGCCTCCTTGGCAGCCGCTTCAGCCATACCTGTGTCCAATTTCTCGATTGCCTCCTTGAGTTTGTTCAGGATACCCTCTCTACTCAAAAAATTCACCTCCTCATTATTTTTAAAAATCTAAAACCATGAATATATAACATGCAAAAACAGTGCCA
>PGXW01000073.1 GCA_002839355.1 Spirochaetae bacterium HGW-Spirochaetae-2 | reverse complement strand
CATGCACGTGAAGGTATATTGGTTACGGATGCGGATGGCCTGATTCTTGAAGTCAATGAGGCGTTTACACGAATTACCGGGTATGAGCGCGCGGAGGTTCTGGGCAAGAATCCCAGCGTACTCAAATCGGGTCGGAATGCTCCTGAGTTTTATGCTGCCATGTGGTATGAGATTGCTCACAAGGGTTATTGGTCTGGCGAAGTATGGAACCGGCGCAAGAATGGTGAAGTTTTTCCGGAACTGCTGACTATCAATTCAATCAAGGATGCTGCTGGTAAGGTCAATCAGTACGTTGGACTGTTTACGGACATCAGCCATTTCAAGGAGCATGAACAGCAACTTGAGCAGATTGCACATTATGATGCGTTGACCGGTCTTCCGAACCGGGTTCTGTTGACGGATCGGTTGCAGCAGGCGATGGCGCAGGCCAGGCGGAGCAAGCAAGCGGTGGCGGTGGCATTTGTCGATCTCGACAAGTTCAAGGAGGTCAATGACCAGTATGGGCATGAGGCCGGAGATACGGTGCTGATGATTTTTGCTGACCGTATGAAGCAGAGCTTGCGCGCGGGGGACACTATTGCGAGATTGGGCGGTGACGAGTTCGTGGCTGTGCTACCCCAACTGTCTGATATGCAAGCTTCGCTGACTCTGATCGAGCGGCTGATTGCCCTGGCTGCGAGACCGATGGATATCGGTCAGCATATGGTGCAGGTGTCGGCCAGTGTGGGCGTTACCTATTATCCTCAAGCGGAGGAGGTGGATGGCGACCTGTTGATGCGTCAGGCGGATATGGCCATGTATCAGGCGAAAGTAGCAGGCAGGAATTGTTATCGCATTTTTGATATTGAGCATGACCGTAGTCTGCGCGGACACCATGAGGATATGAAAAATATTGAACAGGCCCTGGTTCGGGGCGAGTTCCAGCTTTACTACCAGCCCAAGGTGAACATGCGTAGTGGCGAACTGATCGGTGTGGAGGCGCTGATTCGTTGGCAGCATCCGGAGCGTGGCTTGTTGAGTCCGGCAATGTTCCTGTCGGTGACCGAAAATAATGCTCTGTCGGTAACGTTAGGCGAATGGGTGATCAATGCGGCACTGGCCCAGATGAAGACATGGCAATCCGCGGGGCTGCATATTCCGGTTAGCGTTAATGTCAGCGGCTATCATTTGTTGCAGGACAATTTTGTTTCCAGACTGACGCAGTTGTTATCGGAATGTCCGGAGGTCAGTCCGGACATGCTGGAATTGGAAGTGCTGGAAAGTAATGCGCTGGGCGACCTTTCCAAGGTGGCGCATGTGATCAATGATTGCAAGAAGGCCGGAGTCACTTTTGCGTTGGATGATTTCGGTACCGGATATTCCTCGCTGACTTATCTCAAGCATCTGCAGGCAGTTACACTCAAGATCGACCAGAGTTTCGTGCTTGATATGCTGGAAGATCCGGAGGATCTTGCTATTCTTGAGGGGGTGCTGGGCCTGGCCCGGGCATTCCGTCGACAGGCCGTCGCGGAAGGGGTGGAAACTCTCGAGCATGGTGAGATGCTGCTTAACATGGGATGTGAGATTGGTCAGGGTTACGCCATTGCGTACCCCATGCCTGCAGAGTTGTTGCCTGAGTGGGTAGCACACTGGCGGCCTGATGGCACATGGCAGACGGCGACTCCTTTCGGGATCAGAAACCTGCCTTACATTTATGCCATCGTTGAACACCGGGCCTGGATTCGGGCTTTTGAGGCCGCATTAAAGGGAGAACGTGAGAGTCCGCCTGCGCTTGATTCGCACCAATGCAATTTTGGGCGATGGATAGATGCCGAGCTGAATGCAGGGGCTCGAACTGAGCCGGGTTTTGCCAAGGCTGATGCCTGTCATGTGAAGCTGCATGACCTGTCTGTGCAGATGCATCTGCTATATACCCAGGGTAGAGGCGCGGAAGCCTTGGCGCAAATGAAGAACTTGCGTGAAGCAAGCCGTGATTTGGTCGTTGAAATGAAGCAGTTGATGATGAGCGGGATTTAGCCCATTTGGATAATATAAGGAGTGCATATGTTGGATGATAGCCATCAGCGTTATGGTGCCGTTACACGTTTTTTCCACTGGGTCATGGCGATACTGATAGTGGAGCAGTTTTTCAAGTTCGCCGATCGCATCAATGAAGG
>PGXW01000072.1 GCA_002839355.1 Spirochaetae bacterium HGW-Spirochaetae-2 | reverse complement strand
ACCACTGCATTGCCCAGCAGCTTGGGAATGCTTTCGAACACCGCCTTGAGCATGGCGCTGATGACGATGCCGATATTCTGGGCTGTGGTGGTGATGATCAGCTTGAGCGAATCCCACTCGAATGTGCGCTTGAGCAACTCCCACACGGTGGAAAGCGTCAGCTTGAAAGCTTGGGGCAGGTTCTTCATCACCGCCCCCACATAGTTGATGATATGGGTGAGGTTGGTCTTGATGCCGCTGAAGGCTACATCGAGGTTACCCAACCACGGACCGAAGTTGTAATCGATGATGCCGCCCACCTGCTGGCGGATGTCCCCCCAGGTGTTCTTCATGTTCGTCAGGTGCTGAGCGGTATCCCCATCGGCCATCATCGCCGAGTACTCTCCGAGCTTGTCGATCACCTTGTCGACCGCCGCCCCGTGTGCGAGCTCGTCCTTGGTGAGGCCATCGAGCTCGATGCCGAGCTTTCTCAGCTCCCCGGTGGCCCCGGTGTAAGAATCCAGCAGGTTCATCATCGAGCCGTTGAGGTCCTTGCCCGTCACGTTGGACAGGTACACTGCCGCCTCGGAGATGGGTCCTTGCCCGTCACGTTGGACAGGTACACTGCCGCCTCGGAGATGCTTTCGATTTCGTCGGCACTCTTGCCCAGCGCGGCCAACTGGGCGACCATGGCTTCGATATCGCCCTTGCCTGAGAGTGTCTGGCTGCTCAGGCGTTCGACCACAGCGGTGACCTTCTCATACGAGGTGCTGTCGCCCAGAGCGAGGGCGAGTTGCTTGTAGGATCGTTCGGCTGCGGAGAACTCGGAGAATGTTGCCGATACCGCGCTTCCCAAAGCCTTCACTGAAGCGATGATCGCGGTGGCAGCGAAGGCGCCTTTAAGCACTCCACCCAGTTTGGTTGCAGCACCCTTGAGGCTTCCCAGGTCGGCTGCAGCTGATTTGACAGCCCCTCCGATATCGTTCTGGCCTTTGATGATGACTTTCGCTTGTGCTGCCATACTCGCTTTCCCCTTATGCAATGAAAAAGGCGCCCCATGGACGCCCTGTGATTAGTGTTTCTGTGTCATTTTCTTAGCCTGCTCATGCACATGCCGCCGATAGTTGAGCTGAATCAGCTTGAGGATCTGCATACTCATGTACGGCTGGTCCATGAGAGCACCAGCGAATGGCAGGTGCCTGAAATCCCCGCTCTCAGAATCGCAGCAGGGCAGATAGATATCGGTTATGTAGAAGAGCCAGTGACCGTACTCGGCGTAGAGCTCGGCGCTACGCCTTCCGTTGAATACCTCGCAGCAGAGGGACGCGATCTGCCTCCGCTCGCGTCCGCACGGGAAAAAAAAGCGGCATGGGTGTATTCGTTGACGACCTTCACCGTCAGATCCAGCGACTCGAACACCAATGAGGCAACTTCGCGGTTGTCCATCTTGCGCTTGGCATCCGCATCCTCATAGAAGTTGTGATCAACCAGGATTGAGGGAAGCAGGTCGCGAAGCAACGTGAGCGTCTGGTTTTCCCCCTGCTCGGAGGCTTCCTTCAGACGGAGCATCTCCAAGGTGGGCAGCTCCTTGAGCACGATGTATGCCTCATCGTCCGCCTTGAGGCCAACCAGTGTTCCCACTTCGATGCGTACCTTCTGTATGCACGCCTCATAATGTTTTGTCTTGATGAACATATCTTCTTATCCTCCGTAGGGTGTCGAAATCTTGTCGGTGATCACGATGGTGATGGGCTCTTCGGTGCCCACACTGAGAGCCTCGCCTGCAACGGTGGAGCTGAGTATGCCTGTTCCCCCGACATTCGCATCCACCTCGCTGATCGCCACATGCGAGAGGGTGATGGTGATGCTGTGCCCTGCACCAGAGGATGAGAAAGTCAGCTCTACAGAAGCGTTCTCCTCGCTGGTCAGATACTCACCTCTGAGCGTTTCCACTTCGGCGCTGTAGGGGATTTCGAAGTTGATGGTGACGCCGCGTTTGCCATGCTGCGGTTGTCCTGCATACAAACCTGAGGCATAGGTTCTTGGCGCACTCTCCAGTGCATTGTCGATCTTCAGCGATGCGCTGGTGATGTCGTACGTGCTTCCGTTGACCGTGAAGGTCGCATTGGTGCACCGGTACGAGGGGATGCTAAAGCTCTTCAGTGCCTGATTGATGGTCCCGCTCTCCTCGGTGGTCCCCTTGAGGTCGATGCTGCCCTTCACGTAATCGCCCGCCGCGCAATCCAGGCTGAGGGTGCTGATGGTGCACCCCGCGTAGCGCTTGATTGCCGCCTTGCGGTCAATGGTGAAGGTGAGGCTGGGAAGCGCCTCGTTCACATCGCAAAGGCCGATGGTATGGGTGTATGCATCCGATTCTCCCACCTGGGCGCAGGTGTCTTCTCCCCCCAGGGCGGCGTGCAGGATGAGACCGGCCGATTCGGGCCGGAGTATGAAGCTCACCGAGCCCTCCACCGTCACTGCCAAGAGGTCCCGGTTGCTGGCGGTCTTGCTTCCCAAGAGCGAGCCCTCATCCCCTTTCTCGACAGCCACCTTGATGCTCTCACTGGTCAGATCGACCAGAGTCGTGGGACTGGCCCCTTGGGCGAAGGAGCTTTCCTTGCCCGCCTGCAGCCGAGTTCCCGTTCCTGTGTAAAATGCCATATGCGTTTCCTCTCTTGTTTAGAATTCCTTGGACCACTGCAAATCAATGCTTGCCTCGATGGCGGTGACCGTCGTGCTTGCGGTTACGGCAGGGTAGTAGTCCATGTCGGTGATGCGCGCGTCCTCGATGAATCCTCCCAGCGTG
>PGXW01000071.1 GCA_002839355.1 Spirochaetae bacterium HGW-Spirochaetae-2 | reverse complement strand
GTTCGGCAGACCTGTCAGCGTGTCGAAATTGGCTTGACGCCAGATCAGTTCCTCCGCCTCCTTGCGCTTGGAAATATCGGTATGGGTGCCCACCATGCGAATCGGCTTGCCGGCATTGTCGCGCTCGACGACCAACCCCCTGGCCAGCACCCACAGCCAACTGCCGTCCTTGCAACGAACGCGATACTCAATTCGGAAACTCTCCAACTTGCCATCAAGATGATCCTGCAGATTGGCCATGGTCTGCTTGATATCTTCCGGATGCATGATGGCACGCCATGATTGATAGTGGTTCGGGAACTCATCTTCCTCATAACCCAGCATGGCCTTCCAGCGCTTGCTGAAAAACACCTCGTCAGTGCCAATTTTCCAGTCCCATACGCCATCACCCGCGCCCTCCAGTGCAAAGCTCCAACGCTGTTCACTATCGCGCAAAGTCTTGTAGATACGGTCAAGTTCGGCCAACAACTGCTTCAACCAGTTGCGTTCATGACGCAATTCCAGCAAGGCCATGACCTGATTGGCGAGGATCTTGAGGATATCTATCTCCTCATCCGTCAACACCCTGGACATCCTGTCCATGATACAAAAGGTACCGATCGCAAGATTTTCGGAATTCAGCAGCGGCACACCAGCATAAAAGCCCAAGTTGGGCGACCCCATCACCAGCGGATTTTTGGCGAAGCGTTTGTCCTTTTTCACATCCTCGATGATCAACGGATCCGTCTGCTTGATCGCATGCGTACAAAAGGAGATATCACGCGCCGTCTCTTTTACATTCAGCCCAATGGCAGCCTTGAACCACTGCCGGTGCGCATCAAGAATCGTCACCGTTGAAATTGGCACCTTGAATATCATGGCTGCCAGCCTCACGATATCGTCAAAATCCGCCTCTGGCGCAGTATCCAGAATCTCAAGCTCGCGGACGGCCTGCAGGCGCTTTGCTTCCTTTTCTTTCCAGCTAGCATTCATTAGTCAAGACCCTGGTTCGGATAGGCAGGAACGCATATTCAAATCATAAGACTATCCGCACAACATTAAGTTGAGCTTAATTCTTAAGCTCAAACAAAACAATCGCTCATTAAGAAAATTCACACAACCTGCCGACAATAAACAGCATCCAAGAACTCAGGGTTCAGCGTCCGGATGCTGCGGATTTGAGCACTTCACGCTCCACCTGCACACTCTTCTCGCCGTCACTAAGCCAGACCTGACCATCCTGTATCGTGCATTGCAGGTTCATGGTGCGCTGAGTCAGGCCAGCCAGCGCAGCAGTGCTCTCCATTGGCAGATTGATCACAGTCAGGTTCTTCTGCCGTTCGAACTGCGATTTGTTCTGGGCAAACCACATCTCGGCAACACGGCCGCCATAACTGTAGACAATGACCTGATTGGCCCTGCCGCAAGCTTTTCGAATCAGACGCTCGTCAGGAATGCCGACATCGATCCACAACTCGATTGCCCCGGTCAGGTCACGCTGCCACAGATCCGCCTCATCATCGTCAGTCATGCCCTGACCGAATTCCAGATACTCAGCGGCATGCAAGGCAAAAACCAGCAGTCGCACCATCATGCGCTCGTCGGTCTCGGAGGGATGCTGCGCCATGGTCAGCGCATGGTCCTGATAATAGTGCCGGTCCATATCCGCGATCTGCAGATTGGCCTTGAAAACAGTTGCCTTGATTGCCATGGATTCTTTCTTGTTATTTACTCAAGGCCTCGATCGCCTTCTTGTCTTTGGTTTGCGCCCGTTTCAGCTTGTCTATTTCGGCCACCATCTCCTCCAGCAGCGCCAAGGCCGCCAGTAATGAAACTTCAGCTGCCTCCGCCTTCTTGAACATGGAAGCCTCCTTCAATGCCTGCAAGGAAGCACGCAATTCAATGAGTCTTGTTTTCATGATGTTTCCTGATTTACCTGTAGTGATTTTCTCGCTGCACAGCGCCTATAAAGACCGCTATCGGATTACTCATCCGCGGTCATGCCGAATTCGATAGGCACCTTGACATAGAACACGTCCACCTCCTCATCGCGCAAACGCTGGAACAGACGCTCAATATCAGCCGTACTTAACGCCATCATGACCATGATGGGCTGGTCGGCCAGTTCAAAAAAGCGTGCAGAATGCATCTTGCCGTCATGTCCAAAACCCTGCGCTGCAGCAATCAAGGTAGCGCCGGACAACCCCAGCCTGCGCGCCTCCTGCAACAACCATTCGCCCAATGGCAAATTGCCGTGATGACGATCCTGCTGCGTGAAAAA
>PGXW01000002.1 GCA_002839355.1 Spirochaetae bacterium HGW-Spirochaetae-2 | reverse complement strand
CGATAGGAAACACACGGTCTACAGAACAATGACCCGGAACCAAGAACATCCAGATACTTGGACTATACCGTGGATTGTGACATAGGTCAATCGCAATGTATCCAATTTGTAATATATCACCGAGAAAGACATTGCAAATTCCACACCAAACCGTTCGCCGGATGCCCCTTGACGAAGCTGAAAGAGGGGAGTAGGCTGTGTGTGTTAGCAATAGCTAACATTAAGGAGTTGTCCTATGCGTATCGCAATCATATATTGGAGCGGGACCGGCAATACCGAGTCCATGGCAACGTTGATAGCAGAGGGGGCACGGGAAAACGGTGCCGAAGTGGAGGTGCTGCCGGTATCCCAATGTGACGCCGATATCCTCGCCAGATACGATCGCTTTGCCTTCGGATGCCCATCGATGGGTGACGAGGAGCTTGAGGATATGGAGTTCGAACCTTTCTTCGCTGGCATCGAGGCGGGCTTGACTGGAAAGCACGTGGCCTTGTTCGGTTCCTACGGTTGGGGGGACGGGCAATGGATGCGGGATTGGGAACAGCGTGTCATTGCCAACGGTGCGAAACTCTTCGAGGAGGGACTGGCGATCCAGGAAGACCCGAGTGGGGAGGCCGACGATTGCAGGGCATTCGGTTCTCGCTTCTCGGCTGTATAACCGTCAACCCTTTGTTGCGAGGACCGACCGTTCGAGATCGAGCAACCGCTTCTTGAGGGCGAGCCCACCACCATACCCTACCAGGGAACCGTCCGCACCGATTACGCGGTGGCAGGGAATGATGAACGAGATGGGATTGTGGTGGTTTGCCATGCCAACTGCCCGTACTGCCTTGGGATTTCCTATGGCGATCGCGATATCCTTGTAGCTGCACGTTTGTCCATAGGGAATCTGCGTAAGTGCCTTCCATACTGATTGTTGGAAGGCCGTTCCGTGCGGTGCCAAGGGGAGGGTGAAGGTTTGCCGCTGCCCACGCAGGTATTGCCGCATTTGGTCAGCCGCTTGGGCGGTGAGGGGGGTCTCCTCCTTCCGTGCGTGGAAGGTGACTGGTACGTCCGGTCCTGTGAAGACATCGGTAATGGCCCCGTTCTCCTCGGCAATCACCAGATCCCCGATATCCGTTGTATAGACTGCATACCGTTTATTCATGATCGAAACGTATCATCAAGTGCGGCGGTTGTATAGCCTTGCACCCCGGTTTGCCAGGCGTTGCCGGTTATTGAACAGGATCACACCAAACAGAATCGTCGCACCTCCGACAATGGTCCCGGTATCGGGAACATCCCCGATGAGCAAGATCTCGAGGAAAGTTGACAACAGTGGCGTAACGAACATGAAGTTGGTGACATCGCCGATATGGTGAGCGATGGAGAGTGCTCGGGTCCACAGTAAAAATCCGATTGCGCTGGGAAAAACGCCCATGAAAACGACAGCGGCGATAGGTTGCCAGGGAACTGTGGTGAGCGTCTGGACCGCTTCGGGCAGGAATGGCATCAACAGCAGTGTCGAGGCTACGATACTGTAGACTGTCGATTGCAGGGGAGTGTACTTTTTGGTTGAGAACCGTTGGATGAGGTTGTAGGCGGCGAAACTGATGGCGGCCGCGAGCATCCACGCAAGACCCCACCCAATGGAAACTTCCCGTTCCCACAGGGTAAGCATGAGGATGCCCGAGAATTCCACTACCACTGCGATCCATCCAATACTCCCCAAGTGCTCCTTGAACAGTATCGTCGCGAAGAGGGCCGCGAGAACCGGGACCGTAGCGGTGACCACACTTGCTGTAGCCGCCGAAATGGTTGTCATGGCAATATTGAACAGAATCTGGTACAAGGCGAAGCCCAACGCTCCCAATCCAATAAATTGTGGCACGTCCCTGAGCCGTGGGAATCCAATGCGTTTCACGAATCCTATGATGATGAGGACAATGGCCGCAAAACCATATCTGAGTAGTCCCAACGGTAGCGGTGCGATGTGACGGACCGCTATGCGCGTGAAAACGAACCCCGTGGACCAGAGCATGACCGTCGAGAAGGCGAGTATCAGGGCTGTGCGGTTGGGAGAATCCTGTGTCTGTTGCATCAAGGTGTACTCTAGAGCTTTTCCTTTCGGCAATCAATAGCTGGACAAAGAGGCACGATGCTGTATTATTGTACAGATGAAAGTGAAATATAGCGCTTGCTTCTACTGCATTGTGCTCCTGCTGTCTATTGCTTCCCTTTCGGCACGGGGTGCCCAAGAAGACGGATTCGTTCCGACCAGCCCTGTGGAAGTCGTGGTTCCGGCCGCCGGGGGTGGTGGGAGCGACTTGCTGGCCACAACCATCGTGGATATTGCCGGACAATACCGCTTGGCTGAGGTACCGTTGTCCGCTGTGCACAAACCGGGAGGTTCCGGCTTGGCGGGATTCGCCTACGTCAACAGCCGGCCCGATCCCGACCATACCCTGATGGTGGTGAATACCCCACACCTGCTGGTTTTGCACGATGGCGGCATGAACCGGCAACTGGTACCGATCGCACGGCTTGCCGTGGATCCGATCCTGCTGGTCGTTCCCTACGATAGCCCGTACCGCGAATTCAACGACCTGCGCACCCGGGCTGGGGGTTTGGACCTGTTGGTCGGCACAGCCGATAACTTCGACCGCTATTGTGTATTGCAGCTGAACGCCAAGCTTGCGGGCAACCTGAGGACAATCTACTACAACAGCTCCTCGTTCATCGTTACCGGCATGACCCACGGGCAACTCGATGCCGGTATCCTCAATCCTTCGGAGGCTGTGGAAGGTATCGCTTCAGGCAAACTCAGGGTATTGGCGGCTTTCACACCTATTTTCCCATCGGATACGATTCCCGCTGCACCTACATTGGCCGAATTGGGAATCGAGGGGCTCGATTACGAGATTTCGCGGTATGTGATGGGCTCTGTGGCCATGAGCACCGGGGCGAGGGCGTATTGGAATCGGGTATTCTCCGATCTTGTCCGTGTTTCCGAATGGACCGAGGGATATGTCCGGGCACATATGCTTTCAGGGGCTTTCTTGGATATGGATGAAACGGAATCGTATCTGGTGGACGTCGAGTTCCCATGGGTACGGGAAATTTGGGAGAGCGGATTACTGCAATAAGAAAACAGGTGTCCCTCAGCGGAACACCCGTTGTTGCTCGACCAAACCGACTTGAGCCCGATTAGTGTTTGAGTGCCTGGTCGATTGCCGCGCGGTCGAAACCGACAATGATCTTGCCATTCACATCCAGGACGGGTACTCCCATCTGTCCGGACTTGCGGACCATTTCCTGAGCCTTCTCGGAATTCGAAGCGACGTTGTACTCGGTGTAGGGGACGTTGTTGTTCTGCAAATAACTCTTTGCCATCCGGCAAAATCCACAGGTCGGTGTGCTATACAATGTGACAGCCATGATAGGCCTCCTTAATTTGGTTTCTGTTTTATGCCCATAACATACCTAGTCCTCCATGGTTCGGTCAACAAAAGAGTTGGTGACAACATCACCGAGCGATGGTAGCATACAGGTAAGCTGTATATATAAAGGAGAAGTGCCCCATGGAATACAAGGAACCCCATTCGTCTGGAGCCTTGGCGGCAATCTGCACCAACCTGTCGAAGGCTTGCGACAAGCAGATGCGTCCGACCGAAGCCGGACTGTTCGGCAAGCTCGCCGCATATTTCAGTCAGAGTGCTGGAGTCGCAGGACCGGTATCGTTCAATGATTTGGATACCTGCATCACTTCCGATACCGAAAGCGGTTACGTTGCGGTGGAAACCCGGGCACAGCAAGTCGGCGACCGGGGAGCACTCCGTTGTGTGACGTGGGGAAAGAAGGTGACCACAATCCACAAATCGGTGCTTGTCCGCTATGCGAAACAGGGTGATGCCCTGATGGAGGGCAACAATCTCTACGTGTGTGAAGCGTGTGGATTCATTGCGATAGCCAAGGAAGTGCCCGAGCTTTGTCCGATTTGCAAAGCCCCGGCTTCACGTTTTACCAAAATTTGAATGGAGGATGCCATGCACGCTGCGAGAAATATAGCATTATGTACCAAGGATTGCCTGTGCCTGTTCATCTGTCCGACCGGTGCGACCGATACGGAAAACGGGCAGATAGATTTTGCCAAGTGTCTCGACGGATGCCGTCTCTGTGTCGATGCCTGCCCGTCGCATGCCCTCTATCTGGTGTTCGACCGGTACCCGGTGAAACCGGACAAGGATGTGGCCGTCGTCTCTGCCCTCGACAACCTGTTGGAGAGCAAGGCGAAGCAGGAACTGATCGGAGCGGCTTTGGCCCATGAAGGAAACGGTGGAGCGAAATTGGCCAAGGCAATCGCACATTCGGACCGTGTCTTGGCCGAGGATTGTGCACGGGAGGCCAGATATATGCTTCCGCAGAGCAATCAGACACGCAAACTGCTCACCGAACTTCTCGGACGGAGAGGGGATCCCGGATTTCCCGTGGAAGCCATCGAACAGTTGTTGGAACTCCTCCACTAGGTCCAGGACTACTGGAGACCTCCCTCCTCGCGATAGAATTCGCACCTGTCCTTGAACTCGCACTTCGGGCAGGCGGAGCCGGGACACTGCTTGAAATTCGAATCGACCGACTCCAACTGCTCGACATGCCAGGTGAGGTCTTGGATCAGCGCCTGTATATCCTTGAGATGCTGCATCTCCTTGCTCAATAGCTTCCGATACTGCTTGAGCAGCTCCAACCGGCGCTTTTCCCCGGTCGAGTCCTCATTGCCAAGGCGAATGATCTCCGCGATCTCATCAAGCGACATGCCATAGTTCTTCAACTGTATGATCCTGGTGAGATAGACCAGGTCCTCGTCGGTATAATGTCGTTGGCTGCCATCGGCCCGGTCCTGGGTTTTCAGCAGTCCGAGCGATTCATAGTAGCGGACGGTACGGGTTGTCACATTGGCTTTCCTCGCCAGCTCTCCAATACGATATTGCTTCTTTTCCACGCTACCACCTGCATCTGTCGTTTTCTCCATGATACCACAGCAGGATATCCTGTTCCAGAAGTTTCCCCTTGACAGGAGGATGGATCGGCTGCACACTGTCATTAAGTTAAAATTAACGTTAAACGTAAACTTTATAGATAAAGAGGCCGAGCATGAGAAGCGTGTACCTGACCGAACCGAAGAAGCTTGAGATCCGACAGGTGGAGACGCCGGTCCCACGGGACCACGAGTTGCTGGTCAAGATCGCCTATTGTGGTATCTGTACCTTGGAACAGCGCCTCTACGATGGCGAACGCAAGATATACTACCCCATAATTCCCGGCCACGAAGCCAGCGGTACGGTTGTCGCCGTCGGTTCCGAAGTCATGACCAGCGTGAAGGAAGGGGACCATGTGGTGCTCGACCTGGTGAACCGTTGCCACTCCTGTCCGGCATGCCTGTCGGGAAATTCGAACCTCTGCGAGAACCGCTTCAAGAAGGGCCAGCGTGTGTTGGGAGCCTTTTCCGAATATATGGTGGTCAAACCCGAGCAGGTGCAGGTAATTCCCCACGAATTGCCGTTGGACCAGGCTGCCTTCGCCGAACCGCTCTCCTGCTGCATCCGGTCCTTGCGCAAAGCCAAGGCCGGGCTCGGAGACACGATACTGGTAAGCGGAGCGGGAACCATGGGATTGTTGCATGTGAAGGCCGCTCTAGCCATGGGAGTACGTGTCATTGTCACCGATATCGCGAAATCGCGATTGGACGATGCTTTGGCCATGGGAGCCGATTTTGCACTCGATGCCTCCGACGGCCAGCTGTTTGTCGACACAGTCAAAAGCTTTACCCATGGGAGGGGCGTGGATAGTTGCATCATCACCACTCCCTCGGTCTGCGCCGTCGAAACGGCCGCAAAGGTACTCGCTCCCGGAGGGACGCTGAACATCTACACCTCCTACGGGGACAAGCCGGTCTTGCCGATCGACATGAATACCATCCACCGCAATGAATTCGTCATCACCGGATCGGAAGGTCGCAGCGAGTACGATTTCAACACATCGGTCCGATCCCTCGCCAACAGAAAGGTTGTGGTTGATGATTTGATCAGTCGGATATATCCTTTGGAGCAGGCCGCGCAGGCTGTCGAGGCGGCGCTGTCGGGCAAGACCTATCGTGTGCTGTTGAAAATGGAGGAGTAGATGGTCCTGGCGATCGATATCGGAACAACCACATGCAAGGCCGCATTGTTTGACCGCTCTGGGAACCTGCAACAGTTGGCGAAGGTTCCTGTGTCAATCCATTCCGATGCGAACGGTGCGCAGGAAACCGCTCCACGCTATTGGTCGGCGGCTGTCGCGACACTATGCGATGAGCTGCAAGCCAAAGGAAACGTACGATCGGTCGTTGTCAGTGGAAACGGACCGACGGTGGTTCCCGTTTTCGCCGAACCTACGCTTTTCGACGGGTCGCTACATGCCCAAACGGGTATGGCCCGCCTCTGGCTCGACCGGAGGGCTGTCGTCGAGGCAGCTGAAATCTCACAGGCGACAGGCAGTTTCGTCGATGCCAGTTTCGTGCTACCCCAGGTGCTCCACCTGTCCCGCACAGCACCGGCCACGTATGCCAAGACCCGGACATTCCTTTCCTCGTGCGAATATGTGAATTACCTGCTTACTGGCGAAGCACGGGCGATATTGCATGCCGACGACGCCTTGCGGTGGTACTGGACCGATACGGTGCTCGACCATTTCGGGCTCGACAAGGACAAGTTTCCCGAATTCTGCCGACCGGGAGATCTGGTCGGGAAGGTGACCGCATATGCATCGCGGTCACTCGGGTTGCCGCTGGGTATTCCCGTGTTTGCCGCAGGGCCCGATTTCCTGGTCTCGATACTCGGTTGTGCTGTGGTGGAACCCGGCATGGTCTGCGACCGCTCGGGGACAAGCGAGGGAATCAACCTCTGTACCCGCACCCCGTTGGATGACGACCGGTTGATGACCTATCTCCATCCGGTCAAGCCGTTCTACAATATCTCGGGCATCATCTCGACCTCCGGAAAAGCTATCGGATGGGCGAAATCATTGCTGGGAATGGACCGGCTTCCGTTCGAGGACATGTATGCCGCCATGGCCAAGGCTCCTGCGGGAAGTGGTGGCCTGGTATTCCTTCCCTACCTGACCGGCGAACGTGCTCCGTTGTGGGACCCCGATGCCAAGGGAGTATTCTCCGGTCTTACCCTCTCTGCCGGCAGGGAATCGCTGTTGCGCTCGGTGGCCGAAGGTGTCTGTTTTGCCATGCGCGATGTCATTACGGTCATGGAGGAGCTTGGGGGGAACGTGGAGGCGTTGCGCATTACCGGCGGACCCTCGGAGAGCAGGTTCCTCAATCAATTGAAAGCCGATGTGACCGGCCGGCCGGTTGCCGTCCCCCTGATTGGCGATGCCGAACTGGTGGGTTCCATGGTGATTGCACGGACAGCCCTGGGCGATTATCCCTCGTTTGCGGATGCTGCCAGGCAACTGGTGACCATAGGGGAGACCTACGATCCCGATACCACGCTGGGCGGTCTCTATGCGGACCTGTTCGAACGGTATCGGGCGACATATCGGAATTTGCGGGAAACTTGGAGGAAATAGGTATGCATGCTGGTTTGGTGTTGCGCAAGAACGCGCTTTTCGACAAGAGGGACGGCCGGTCGGTGGTGATCGCCATGGACCATGCGGCGATCGCGGGACCGATTCCCGGTATCGTGGACCCGAAGGAGATCGTTGCCGCCTGTGTAGCGGAGAAGGTCGACGGGATTTTAACGACAAAAGGGTTCGTGGACAACGCCCTTGGTGCCTGGGATCGCGCAACGGCTCTGGTGTTGCGCATTACCGGAGGTTTTACGGTATTGGGTGGCAAGTTCGAGGAAGAGTTGGTAATCGAACCCGAGACAGCCGTGGCCTATGGTGCCTCGTGTGCCGCCATCACCGTGAAATTCGGCCATGAATACGAGGGCAAGTTTATCAGGCAGGCTTCGCTGGCGATTGACCGTTGCCATATGCTCGGACTGCCTGTTATGCTCGAGGCAATGGCGAAGGGGACGGTGAAGGACGAGAAGCTTGCATCGAACGACCCCGAGGGGATCCGCATGGCTGCCCGCATGGCAGCCGAGCTTGGAGCCGATGTGGTCAAGACCTATTATACCGGGAGCGTGGATTCTTTCGCGAAGGTGGTCGAGGGGTGTCCGGTTCCCATAGTGATACTGGGTGGAGCGAAGACCGATTCCATACGGCAGGTGTTCCAGGATATCCACGATTCGCTGGTGGCGGGAGGCCGGGGAATAGCAGTGGGAAGGAATATCTGGGAGCATGGGAATGTGGATAGGATGCTGCAGGCGGTGAATGGATTGGTCCATGGCCACTGGAGCGTAGAACAGGCATGTGATACAGTCGGTCTAGTCAACTAGTACAGGCCGGCTGAAAAGGAGGATCATATGAGAAAAGGAAGTGTACTCGCATTGGTATTGGTAGCCATGCTATTGGCATCATCGGTATCGATCTTTGCCGCAGGCAGTACCGAACAGGTTCCGGCACAGCAGAAATCGTTGTCGGTGCTGGTATATATCACCGGCGTCATGGCAGGGAGCCCGCCGTACACCGCATTGGCCGAGGGGGCGCAGGAATTCGCCGCCGCCAATGAGAACGTCACGGTGAAGATCTACGAAGCCGGGTTCAACCAGGCACAGTGGGAAGAACAGCTCACCTCGCTCGTCGCCACCGGTGAATACGATGTCGTGTTGGGTTCCAACCCCTCGTTGCCCGAAATCTGCGAACGGGTCGGCGCGAAGTTCCCCAAGCAGAAGTTCATTATCACCGACGCCCAGAAGGCTGGAAACAGCCAGTTGCGAACCTACCTCTACAACCAATATGAACAGTCGTTGTACCTTGGCTATTTGGCTGGACTGGTAACCACCAGCTCCATGAAGCATGCCAACAGTGCGCTCAAGATCGGTTTCATCGCAGCCCAGGAATATCCGTTGTTGAACAAGCACATGGTGCCCGGATTCCTCGCAGGTGCACGTATGGTCAACCCGGCGATCGAGCTCGATTTCCGTATCGTGGGCAACTGGTTCGACGCAAACAAGGCCGCTGATTTGGCTTCCAGCATGAAGACTGCCGGCGTCGATGTGTTTGCGGCTATCGCCGGAGGTGCCGCCCAGGGATTGTTCAAGGTCGCGCAGGAACAGGGCGCGTATATCGTCTACCACAATACCAACGAGTACAAGGCTGCTCCCGGGTATGTGGTGGGGTGTGGTTCCATGGAACAGAAGAAGCTGGTCAAGGAGATCCTTGTCGAGGTTCTGGCAGGTACTGTTCAATACGGAACCGCCTCGGTGGTTGGAGCCAAAGAGGGGTACCTGGGCTTCTTCTTCGACGATCCCGCGTATGCGGCGAATCTCCCCGCCGATATCCGTACAAAATTCGAGGCATTCATGGCTGACGTACAGGCTGGAAAGATCGCCTATACACTCCCTCCGCTTTGATCCACCAGGTATGATCGTGCGGTCCCGGATGTGTTGTCCGGGGCTGCCTTGTCGTTTGAAAAGGAGTTGTGGAACGGATGGAACACGCACTCGAGATGCGCGGCATAGTGAAGATATACACGGAGACCGGGTTGCGAGCCAACGACGGTGTCGACCTCACGTTGAACAAAGGGCAGATACTGTGTCTGGCCGGAGAGAACGGTGCGGGCAAAACGACATTGATGAAAGTCCTGTACGGACTGGAGAAACCCGATGCCGGAACCATTTCGGTCATGGGCAAGCCGGTCTCGATCACCTCGCCCCTGCAGGCCAACCGGCTCGGCATAGGTATGGTCCACCAGCACTTCATGTTGGTCGACGACTTTACGGTCGCCCAGAATGTCACGTTGGGGAAGGAACCGTTGAAGGGCAGATTCTCCTATGACTTGAAGGGGGCCGACGAGGCCGTCGATGCGGTGATCCGTAGGCACCGGTTTTCCATCGATGCCACCAAGCGGGTCGGAAGCCTCACGGTGGGACAGAAGCAGCAGGTCGAGATTGTGAAGATGCTGTACCGTGATGTCGATATCCTGATTCTGGACGAGCCGACAGCGGTCTTGACCGAGCAGGAGATCGAGTCGTTGTTCATCACCTTGCGGGCATTGGCCGAACATGGTACCTCGTTGATCCTGATCACGCACAAGTTGCATGAGATCACCGCCATTTCCGACCGTGTGGCGATTATGCGCCAGGGTGCGATGGTGGGCGATTTTCCGACCGATTCGGTGGACGGAAAGCAGATCTCCCGGCTCATGATGGGCCAAAGCGTCTCCCTGGTCGTCGACCGGCTTCCCTATACTCCAGTGCAGCATCCGGTCTTGCGTTTCGACAATGTGTCGGTCTTAAAACGCAACCAGCAGCGGCCGTTGCTCGATGGCGTCTCCTTCGCCGCGCGTTCCGGTGAGATATTGGGATTCGCTGGTGTCGGTGGCAATGGATTGGGCGTGCTGGAAGCTGTCCTCGGAGGATTCCTCCCCATCTCGTCGGGAGCCATTGTCCACAAGGACGAGGATATTTCCCGTTTGGATTCCCATGCATTGCGCAAACGCGGGTTGGCCTATGTTCCCGCCGACCGACTGCAGGTGGGCAGTGCTCTCAAGGCAACAGTGTCCGAGAATCTGATCGTGGATGCGCGCAACGAGTTTACCCGCCATGGCGTGATGCAACGCAAGAAAATCGAAGCTCATACCCAGTCGCTGTTGAAGACCTACTCGGTCAAGGGCAGTCCTTCCATGCCGATCGGGACGCTTTCGGGTGGGAATATCCAGAAGGTCATCCTTGCCCGTGAGATTACCCAATACCAGGACTATATCGTGTTCAGCGAACCGACGTGGGGGCTTGATATCGCCAGCAGCCGTTTCGTCTATGAACGGATGGTGCAATTGCGTGACGAGGGTGCAGCCGTCCTGCTGATCAGCAGCAACCTGGATGAGATATTGGCTGTTTCCGATAGGGTTATTGTGATGTATCGGGGAACGATTGTAGCCGTGCTGGAAGCCGAAGAGCTTCGGCAAGTAACCAAAGAGGATATGGGCGCCTACATGCTGGGTTTGCGGCAGCAGGAGGCTCCACATGGTTGATCGTATGGAAAAGAGACGTGTTACGATTGTGGCGACATTGCGTAATTCTATTGGTGCGGTGGTGATTGTCGGCATCGCGCTGGCCGCGTTGGTGGTGCTGTCGCTGTTGTTGAGTGCGACACCTCTGAAGACCCTGCGCTACTTCTTCCTCGGTCCGCTTCAGAATACCTATTACTTCGGAAACATGTTGAATATGGCGATTCCCTTGATCTTCGGGGGGTTGGGAGTATCGCTGGCCATGCGCTCGGGCAGTTTCAACCTGGGTGGGGAAGGGCAATTGTACAGTGGGGCATTTGTAGCCACCATCAGCGCATTGGCGTTGGCCCGATGGGGGAGTGCCGGTGTGGTGGTCGCCCTGTTCCTTGGAGCCTGTACCGGTGGGCTGCTGGCAGGCTTGTCGGGGGTATTGCGGATGAAATGGAATACCAGCGAGCTCATCACATCGTTCCTGGTATCCAACGCGGTGGTACTGGTAGTCAGTTATCTCATAGCAGGTCCGTTCATGGACCCGGCGACGAACCTGATCGCCACGCGGATGATTCCCGAGAGTTTCCGTTTCACACGGATCCTGGAACCTTCGAATCTCAGTTCTGCACTGTTCGCCGCAGTGATTGCGGTCCTGGTGGTGCACCTGTACCTCTACAAGACGAAAAGCGGGTACGAATTGCGGCTGTTCGGGCTCAATCCCCGGTTCGCGGCATACGGAGGCATCAGGACCAAGTGGTACCAGGTATGGCCCATGTTCCTCAGCGGGGCTTTCTATGGTCTAGCGGGAGGAATGGCGATTTTCGGTACCTACTATGCCTGTATGAAGGAATTTTCGACGGGGATGGGATGGAACGGCCTTGCTGTCGCATTGATCGCGCGGCATCGGCCTGCGGCGGTCATACCGGCAGCGCTGTTCTTCGCCTACATCGAGTCGGGAGCGCGCAATGCCATGCTCCACAGCGATGTCACCTTCGAGATCGCATCAATCGTACAATCGGTGGTGTTCTTCCTGGTCACCAGCGCGGTGTTGCAGAAGATCGGATCGGTACAGAGGAGGAGCATATGAATCCTGTCGCGATTCCGGTCCTGCATAGTGCCGTGGCAATCATGACACCCCTGTTGCTTGCCTCCATGGGCGGGTTGTTCACCGAGTTGTCCGGAATGCTGAATATCGCTTTGGAAGGCCTCATGCTCATGGGAGCGTTCGCTTCGATCGTGTTCACCCATTTCACCGGAAACATGGTTGTCGGTATCGCTCTTGGTGTGCTTGCCTCCATGTTGTTGGCGGCAATCCTGGGAACGGTCACGTTGCATTTGAAGTCGAATGTGTTCATTACGGCTTTGGCGGCCAACCTGTTCGCCTCCGGTCTGACGGTCGTGCTTTCGTTCAAGTTGTTCGGGAACAAGGGTGTGGTGGTGTTCAACGATATCGGGAGGTTGCCACGGTTGGATATTCCTGCGTTGGCGAAGATTCCGGTGTTCGGGGATATCTTTATCGGGCACAATATCTTCGTATACTTGAGTTGGGTCCTGCTGGCCTTGTGTGCCTGGGTACTCTACCGTACCCCATTCGGGTTCCGTTTGCGGGCCACGGGAATACACGAGCAGGCGATGGTTTCGTTGGGGATGCGCCCCTCACGGTACCGGTTCATCGCGTTCCTGGTTTCCGGGTTCACCTGCGCGCTCGGTGGTGCGATGCTCACGTTGAATCTGGGTGCATTCGTGCCGAATATCACCAGCGGGAAGGGGTGGATTGCCCTCGTGGTGATTTTCCTAGGCCAGAAGAAGCCTATCGGTTTGCTGTTCGCCGCCCTGGTGTTCGGTTTTGCCGATGCGTTCTCCAATTATGCGCAGGGGGCATGGAATGTGCCTGCCGACTTCATTCTTGCGATTCCCTATGTATTCACGCTGGTCGCCATGGTGCTGTTCTCAATCTATACCAGCCGCAAGAACCGCGTCGAATAGGTAATTATTGACAGTACAGCCGTAGTGGACAGAAATCTGAAACCATATCTTTTTTGTACTCATTTTAGTAAATATTTGCCAATTTTATTTGACTGGTAATTTAAAACCATGTAGAATATTAGGCATATACCAACAAAAAGGATAGTCTAATGAAGAGAAACATTTTCCTCGTTGTAGTTTTGTGTGCCCTTGGATTCCTATTGGTCGGATGCGCCGATAGATACTCGAATCCCGAGAGTCGGGAACTGGTAGTGTTCAATGATACGACAGATCAAGAGCTCAGCTATGTCTCAATACAGACGTACGTATCTACAGAGAGGGCTGCGATGCCCCCCAATTCATTGGCTGATGGAGAAACAATACTGCCAGGGGCGAAAATGTCCTTCTACCTGCCTCCGTTTCCTGATAAAACGTATATTATGATCAATTCATCTGCAACTGAAGGAAGTGAAGAAGGTTCTGAGTCTACAACTATATTTCGGGAAAATTTCATTCTGGACGATGGAGTCTCTGTTGAGGCACGATATTACTATGATGCGTCAAATGAAGCGGTGGCAACGGCTACGAACCTCTTTTTGATGAATAAATCCTCTGATACCGGTCTCTCAAGACAACTTTCTGGGAGGCCGACAAGGTATCTACCAACCAGCGAAGAATTTGGAAGACTGCGAAAATCGAACGGGTTCTTGTGTTTTGCACTGGGAACTGAGCACATTTTGGATGCATGTAAGGCAAGAGGTATATCAAATATTTCAAATAAAAAGGTCTATAAAAAAGGGGATTTCATGAAAAAGGCTGCAATTTTGATTTCAGTAGTGTGTGTTCTGGTTTTCCTGTTGGTCGGATGTGCCGAAGGGTACTACAACCCCAAGAGTAAGGAGCTGGTGATCGTTAATGATAGCGATTCCGGTATTACCAGTATCGGTCTTTCGGCATACATCGAGGAAAGGGATATGCGAGTGACTTCGCCACCGGTAATTATACCTCCAGGAGCTGAAAAATCCTTCTATTTGCCACCATATGCGGATGCAATTAGCTTGCGTATCGATACGGAATCGGAAGGATATGGCTCCATTCGTTTCACGTACGACTACAAGGTGGATGGCCGGAATGAAACGATCACTGCCACCTATACGGAAACGCTTGTGACTACAGAAACGGACAGTTATTATGATGGGAATATTGAGCTCGAGGGAAGCAATGCCACCGAGGTGGATATAACATAACATTTGTAGGATCGGCCTCGCAAGGTAGTATCTTGTGAGGCCGACTGATGTTATGCCGTTGTTTTCACCATCTTCCTGTGCTTTCGTGAGAGAATCAGAGCGAAGACCAAAAAGAGGATCAGGATTTCGACGAACCCAAGCGTCGCGATCAGTGGCAACTCCAATCCTTCCTTGGCTACCGTGATCAACTGTCCCATCGGTTGGAAAACCGGCCAAAGGATGAATATGTTGCGTGTTAGCATGAAAGCTGCGCAGAACATGAGTCCGATAAAGAACAGGAATACCATTTCCGAACCGGTCATGCCATAGCCGATATGGAACATGGCGTACAAAGCGGAGCCGAAGAGCATCCCTGGGACGATACCGAACGCCGACTCGAGCCTCTGGAATAGCCATCCTCTCCAAAATACCGCTTCGAAGAACCCGATGGCCAACGAAAGTGCTACCAGCGGCACAATCCGTTCCCACGATTTTCCTTGGAGGGTACGCACCAGCTCCCCCTGGATGAAGAGTACGAATATGACCTGCAGCAACAGGCTCCACCATATGCGTTTCCTTGTGATACCCAGAGCTGACAACGATGTGCGCTCGACGAACAGCGTCCACAAGAATGGCGTCGCGATTCCCGCTATACCGGCACACGCGACAGCATACAAAAGGAAATAGTACATGCCGTGGGCAGGTGTGGCGACATAGGTTGCCATCGATAGGAATCCGATTACCGCCAGATAGGAAATAGCTACGGTAATCAGGGATTTGTTTGGTTTGAATCGGAACAACGCGTCGAAGCGTAACCGATATCCGTTGGTTGGGTTGGATTTCATACAAGTGTCCTTCCTTAAAAATAGTTCTACTCACCCAGTCAAGAGTGTTGGTTTCATTCGTTCCCGGCGAGGAAGTACTGCCAGCTGTCTGTCTGTTCGATTTCGGCGATCAATTCGTACGTCAATTGCAGCTCGGCTTCCTTCAGCAACCGGTTGTGCCGCACGAGCATGGATCCTATGAATGGGATGCCCGGATTCTGCTTGACTGCATGCATCTGTGTCTCGTTGCGTTGGATATCCCGCTTCAGGCGTGCAATCCTCTCATCCAACAGGGGCAAGACCGTCTTCTTCTGCAGGTGGCAGACAAACAGCATGCCCACATCGAACGCCGCATTGTTGGCATCCTCGGACTCCAGGCATCTGCGCAGATTGTCTTCCAACGCTGCAGTGCCGGCGGCGGTTATTGAGAAAATGGTCTTTTCAGGCATGTTACCCTGCTTGACCTGCTCTCCCCGTATCAAGTTGCGTTTTTCCAGTGTCTTGACCATGGTGTAGATGGAAGAGGGTGAGACGGCGAGCCACCGTTCAAAGTTAGTCTTTTCAAGGATCCCGACCATATCGTAGGCGCCCATGGGTTTTTCGCTGACCAGGGCGAGCAATGTGGTGGCAATATTCGAGAGTGTGGTTTCTTTCATATACTACATACCTCAACTACTTTATATATATAGTAGTCGAATATGTCAATATGTTTCCTACCTATTTTTCGTGGAATTCTGTTCGATGATGCAGTGGAGGAGTGGGTATGGATCAGTCGCTGCAACCAATAATTACGGTGCAACCACTGCATTTAGCTGCACAGATCCAGCAGCAAGCGGGCAAAGTCGATACAAAACTGCATGTCTTTGATTCCCAGGTTGGCTTTATAATAGTGTCTGGCTTCATTCACATCCGATACTCTTCCAAGCAAGTTAGCCGCCTCGGCATGTGCGACATCGGACACTGATTTGAATCCAGCTTCATAAAAAGCTTTTGCGGCAACCGGGCCTACACCGTTGATTCTCACCAGGTCGGATAAACCTGACAGCTCATCTTTCTCAACCCTATTGCTTTCAAAATAGTCCTTTGAATTATCTATCCCCTCATCATGTAGCTTTTCCAGCACGGAAGAAGCGATACCAGGGAAACTTGACAACGGCACAGGTTTTTGCACGAGACTGTGTATTTCTCGTCTCAAGATGACCAGATATCCTTCCGGTATCCCACTGGTTGCTGCGAATAATGAAATCTTCTGGGGAGATGAAAGCGATTTCCCAAGTTGGGAAATAGTTGAAATATTCATATTCTCGAGCAATTGGAAATTCTCATCGAGATGTTGCAAAAGGATTCTCCTACTTGGCAACAGGTTTTGCTTCTTGAGGATTTCCTTGTACTGGTGGATAGATAGACTGGCCAGGTCAAGATTATATTTCATACCTCATCTCCATGTACGAAAATGAAATCACCTGGGAATTGTCTTGTCAATATCTAGAGGACCATTGCATCCCGCCAGCACCTGGAGCTGGCAGGAAGTGATTTGATTGTCGTTCTAGAACTTTCTGACTGGCCGGATATAGTATGAATTATACGAATAAGATCCCCCGATAGCCCCGATCCAGAAGTTCACCATGGTACCGCTCCTGTCGTTATCCATGCTGGAACTCCAGTACAGATCGGCCTGGAACGAACCCAGATCGTTCTTGTAGAGGTTGTTGCGCATGAGGGCCAGTTCGTCTTGGGCTGGCAGATACCAGTCGTCGAAGCCATTGATCACCGCTTCCAGACAGACCGCAGCCGCAACCGACCCGTCATGGAATGGAGAGAATACTTGCTCTTCCTCGGGCAATTGTTCGTATGCTTCCCGGTTCGCTTGGATGTGCCTATTGTAGATTGCGATATGCTCCGAATTCTCCAGACCTGTTCCATAGACGGTACCGAGTTGTGCTCCATTCATGGAGAAGGGATATGCGCCCCATTGGGCTTTGGGGTCGTAGGGAGACCCTGCCCAACGCTCCGGTGCCGCTTCCAGATACCTCCACCCGTCGCTGTAATCGCCCTTGTCGTAGAATACCAGGCCGCTTGCCGGTCCCTTCTCACCTATCTTGAATACACGCTGCACAGGCACATCGACTTCCGGTTCCTCGACCACTGGAGGAGCGGGGGGCGTTTCGGTCGATATCGGTGTTGAAGTGGCACCCTGCATCTCCCAATCGGCCAGCAGCGAATAGCACCCCGTCAACAGGACAAGACTTATGCCCAGCAATACTGAGAACACCAGTTTTCCATACTTCAAGTGTTTCATGTGGATAACCCCATAGTTTTTTTCCATACTACGGGGGTATTTGCCATATCGCAAGGTTTTATCTGAAAAAAAATTCCAGAACCGCGCAAAAGGTTGTGAAAAATATACTCGTATATCAGCGCAAAGCTTTTTGTTGCCAATAGTAGATGGCCAGTTGCGTACGGTCCCTGAGTTGCAGCTTTTCCAGGATGATCGTGATGGTGTTTCGGACCGTCCCTTCGGTAATGAACAGCTGGGCGGCGATCTCCTTGTTGGACAGGCCGTTTGCGATGGCAAAGAGGATCTCGTTCTCGCGTGGGGACAACACGGTCTCCTGTACTGGTTGGGCATAGTTGTGCAATGCGTGTTCGCTGATCACCGGCAGGCCCGCATCGACAGCCCTGATCGTCATGATCTGCTTCTGCACATCGTCCGACTTCAGGACAAACCCGGAGGCTCCCACTTGCAGTGACCGGTGGATGCTTTGGTAATCGCCGAAGGTGGTCAACATGATGATCTTCACCTGCGGGAATTCATCGTGGATGATCTTGGCCGCCGCAATGCCATCCATCCCGGGCATCTGGATATCCATGAGTACCAGATCCACCGGGTGCTCCCGCACGAACTGCACCGCATCACCCCCCGAATTCGCCTTTCCGGTTATGCACAAGTCGCTTTCTGTGGAAAGGAGGATCTCAAGGCTTTCGATTACCAGCGAGTCGTCGTCTACCAATAGTATCTGCATATGCGGTCCCTATTCCTTCAACGGCAGGATCATGATCAGACGAAAGGTCTCACCTTTCTGGATACTCAAACTTCCATTGACTGCTTCGATTCGACGGCGCATGTAGCGCAATCCGTTGCCGAAAACCGTCGGTTCTCCGGTAATCAGGCCATCGTTTTCTATCACGGCCCGGACGATCGCCTGGGTGGTTTCAAGCGACAGGGTGATGGTGTTCGGTTTGGCATGCTTGCTGATGTTCGTCAACGCCTCCTGCAACGAAACGAACAGTAGCTGGCGGACATAGGCCGGCAGCAGGGCTATATCCCCGTTGCAGGAGAACTGCACGGGGTAGACGAAGGACTCGGCCAGGTTCGTGATCCTGTCCAGGTCGGTTGCCTCCTGTGGTTCTATCTGACGAACCGCGGTCTTCAGTTGCGTCATGGCGTTTGTCAGGCGTGCCTCTGCCTTTTGTTGCGATACCAGAGCCTTGTCGAACTGGTGTCGGGTCATGAGTGTTCCGGCAGCTTTGACGCTCAATAGGGCGGCCGTCAATTCGAAGCCGAGGTTGTCGTGTAGGATTTCGGCGATCCGCTGCCGTTCGACGAGCCGCGAAACCTGTTCGGTCGCATACTGGTCGGTAAGCAGGTGTTCCTCCGTCTGAGCCATCTCATGCAGATGTTGGCGTAGCGAATCGACCTCGTTTTCCAACCTGGACCGTTGCCTCTCCCACAGGAACAGTAGATAGCCCGAAACGATAGCGAGTGCGGTGAGATGCCAGATGAAGTTCGATCCGTAGCGTCCCAGCATCACCAGGGCCACAATGGTGAACACCGGTTTGTTGTGGACGCAGAAGTAGAAGACGAAGATCGGCAGGAATACCACATTCGAAGGCGCGAACAGCGAGACTACGATCACCACAGCCATATCCACAAGCATCGTGGTCGGAGAGAGCGGAAAGCGCCAGCGCAGTATCAGGCTGAAGATGGTGAACAGGTACAACAGAATGGCGAAAGGCCCGGTTCGAGGCATCACCTGGGATGCGACCGACGCCAACAGTACACCGAGCAAGACCCAATAGACGTGACGGGGACGGATATCGGGTCTCGGTTTGGACACTCCTACAATCTCCTCTTGCTGCCTACCAACAGAAATATCACGGCATACACGAGCAACACCGCATGCGCGACAAGCATTCCTGTGCTGTCACCTTCATAAATGGCAAGCAGACCATGCGGGAGCCAGTATGTCGGCAAAAACATGATATATCCGATCAGTGTATGGGGCAAGAGGAACAATGGGATGGAAATGCCGCTGACCAGGCACATGATCGAGGCGACACCCGAAAACACCCCGAAGGAGAGGTTGAAGGTCCTGAACAAGGAGTTCCATGCCAAGGAGAATGCGATGCACATGATGCTGAACGACAGGTAGAGGGCGAATATGGACAGTCTGTCGAATACCGCATCGCCATATATGACGAAGCTACCGATCAGAAACAGTACGATCTGGACCGTGATCAGGGTCAGGTATGCCAGCAGGTGGTTGGACAGGTAACGGAAGGTTCCTATCGGCGAGGCTGCGATCCGTACGACGATTCCCTTCATGCGGTCCTCGACGACAGGTCTGGTCAACAGGAAGGTCGAGTAGACCAGTACCAGGCCATAGAGGCTGATTCCCATGGGAAATCCGTCCGCGTTGGCGGGAATGAACAGGAGGGAGAAGGGTATCAGCAGGATAAGCAGGATGTTCAATGGCTGGCGGATATCCTCGCGTATGGCAAATAGGTAGAGATTCATGATGTCACCTTTCCGATCATCGGTCGCATGAGGAAAAAGAGTCCGATGGTGAGGGCAAGCAGGGGGAGTGTGCCTGCGAGCGCTTGTCCCGTATTGTTTTCGAGTATGCCAAGGATCGCCGTCTTGCCCAGGGCCATGGGGGTAAGGTATTTCTCAACTGCGAGGATCACCGGTGTGTCGGGTAGGGGGAAATAGAGGCCGGCGAGCATCGGTGCTATCGAGCCATAGGTGCTGACAATGATATTCGCGGTCTTGACCGATCCCGATGCCAACATGATCACAGAACCGAGCAGTTGATGGAATACGATCGAGAGTATCATGACAGCCATGACAAACGGCAACGATGGCAGCAGAGCACCCAAGACGAACTTGGCAAACAGCAGGACCACGATGGTCTGCAAGAAACTGACCAGCATCGATGTTGTCAGGATCGAGATGATCAGGCTGCGTGGATTGCAAGGGGATGCTAGCAGGCGGTCACGCATGGGGGAGAAGAAATCGGAGCCCATGGTCTCGAAACTCAACGAGGATCCATAGATTTGGAAGGTGAGTGCGAATCCCACGGTCAACACAGTGAGATAGGGTATTGGCGTTCCGTTGATTTCCGAAACGATGGCCGTTCCCTTGAAGATGAAGTTGAAGAAAGCTATGAGCAGCACAGGAAAGGCTATGAGGATCAGGTGGGCGAATATATCGCGTGAACTGCGGATAAGGTTGAATTTGAACATCTCAAGCCTCGTCGCGGAGTTGTTTTCCGGTAAGGGTCAGAAAGACATCTTCCAGGTTCGGTTGCTTCGAGTTTATGTTTACGATCGTCTGGTCGGCGATTTCAGCGATGATCTTGTCTATGATGGTGATGCCGCCCGGCACGATTATGTGGTACTGGTTGTTTTCCAGCGCGACTTCCTTGATTTCAGGAATTGCGCGCAATGCCTTCAGCTTTTCTTCCGATGCTATGCGCACGTCTATGAGCATGTGGGCATCCCCTTTGATCCGTGCGATGAGTTCCGGTAGCGTACCGCTGGCGATCGTGTGGCCCTGGTCCATGATGCAGATGTTCGAGGCCACCGCTTCGACTTCCTCTATGTAGTGGGAGGTGTAGAGGATGGTTGTTCCTTTCGTGGCCAGCTGCTTGACGAATTCGAGGATGAAGTTGCGTGACTGGGGGTCGATGCCAACAGTCGGTTCGTCCATGATGATCAGTTCGGGATCGTGCATGAGCGAGCACCCGATATTCAACCGCCGTTTCATGCCTCCGCTGAAGTGTTTGGTCTTTTCACGCATACGTCCTTCCAGACCGATGATCTTGGCGACTTCGAGGCTTCTTGTCGCCAACTGCTCTTTCGTCATGCCATAGAGGCTTCCGAAGAATTCGAGGTTCTCCTTCGCGGTCATCTCCTCATAGATCGTCAGTTCCTGTGTCACATACCCGATGCGCCGTTTTATTTCCTTGTTCTTCCCATCCTGGTGGATGCCGAACACCGAGATTTCCCCGTCGTCTATTGGGATCAGGCCGATGATGGCGCGTATACAGGTGGTTTTTCCGGCTCCGTTTGGTCCGAGCAATCCAATTACTTCGCCTTTTTTCACGTCCAGGCTGAAGGTATCGAGTGCCAAATTGTTTCCGAACCGTTTCATGACATTTTCAATATGGATGATCATGTGCTGTACCTCGAGTCCCAGTATAGGCAAGGCCCTTGGATCGCGATAGTGACAATTGTAATGTTTGGAAGGGGAGTAGTGAAAAATTTTGAATACAAATTGTCAAACAGGTGCCAGGTACTTTATATAAATCTTCCGGCATCTATGGAAAATAGTGCGGCAAGTCGCTTGGCCATTTTTCGGCTGATGGGTTTGTAATCCCGCTCCATGTCGGAGATGAACTGCTTGGCTACACCAAGTTTCTCAGCAAGCTGGATTTGCGTGAGATTTTGCATCTTGCGGTAAAACCGCAGGTTCTTGCCGGGGGAATCTTCACCTTGCAAGTTCTTGTACCAAGCCATATCTTCCACGGGCATCAGATTGCCATCATCCTCAATGCTCATGGCGTCCCCATACTCCAGCTTGAGAGAATCGATCAGTGTGCAAGGGATATTTCCTTCTACGCGGAATTCAATAGGGTGCTTTTTCACGACTACCAACATAATACACCTCCACGATGTACTGATCTTCTACATTTTTCCAGCACGCTACCCAATGATAAGCAAGATGACAATGAAACGTGTTGCTGCCCAGCTTGCTGAAGTTTTTGTATCCTGACTGGGCGGGTCCTGAAAGTCTGATATCATCAACCAACTTCTTCAGGGTAAACTGTGCATTCCTTGGCATTCCCTGATAATCCGCTCAAGCTTCGATGACATCACCACAGCATAGTTCGTGCGTTAAAGTACTACAATAAATAGTACTTGTCAAGGTGTTCGTTCTATTGAAGAAAAATTCAATCCTGACATGTTGTTTCGAGATGGACACAATAATAAGCGCGGGCCGTGAACCAGTTCTTTGTCAGAAAATTTTGAATACAAATTGTCAAACAGGTACCAGGTACTTGCAAAGCGAGGCCGTGCAAATCATTGCACGGCCTCGCTGCATACCCCGAACGCGATTCGAACGCGTGACCCCTTCCTTAGGAGGGAAGTGCTCTATCCAGCTGAGCTATCGGAGCGAAGTGTCTGTGATGATAGGTGATTCCACGCCAGTTCGTCAACATCCATACGCATAAGAGGGAGTTATTGAGCACAGGAGGTATGGGCAGGCCTTGAATTTTTCCAACTCATCACTTCGAACCGATAGTAATCACCACCTTGCCCTGGGCATGGCCTTCGCTTATGTATTGCATTGCTTTCGCAGTCTCCTCCAAAGGGTAGTGCCGGTCTATGACCGGGCGCAGCTTGCCGGAAGCGACCAGCTCCAGGACGAACTCCAAATCCCTCACGTTGGGTTTCGCAGCGAGTGTACGTATTTTCCTGTTGCCCAGCGACAGTAACGATCCAAAGAAAAGCGCAGTAAGTATCTGCTTCAAGGATCCTCCCACCACAACGAGCATGCCATCTGGAGAGAGGATGCGCTTATAGGCTGAAAGGGGGTGATGGCCATTGATAGCGATGATCCGGTCGAAGTGGCGATTACTGGTGGTGATATCCTCGAGCTTATAATCGATCACTTCGCTTGCTCCCAGGCTGCGTACGAGTTCGGTATTGCGTGCGCTGCAGACAGCGGTCACGTGGGCACCAAAATAGGAAGCCAATTGGACGGCATATGTACCGACACCACCTCCAGCACCATAGATGAGTACGTTCATTCCCGGCTTGATATCCCCCTTGTCGCGCAAGGCCTGCAAGGCTGTTACAGCGGCCACCGGGACTGCGGCGGCGAACTCGTCGGTAATGGCGGCCGGTTTCAGGACCAGTGCATCCTCAGCAACAGCAACATATTCGGCAAAGCCACCGCATCCGTTGTCAGAGATATCTCCGACCACCATGTCGCCTGGTTTGAAGGTGCTGACTTGTCCACCCACCGCTTCGACGATTCCCACGATATCGGCACCAAATATCCGGCTCTTCGGCATGCCGATCCCCATCTGCATCGGACGGTAGTCGAGCGCATTCACGGATGCGGCATGGATGCGCACCAATACATCATGGTCCTGTGGAATCGGTTTCGGTACTTCGCGAAGGACCAGAGTTTTCGACGACTTCACCTTCTCAAACACGATAGCTTTCACTTGTTCTCTCCCTTTGTTTCATACCCGAAGACTTCACCTATCTGTACACCGAAAGCGTCGGCGATACGGAAAGCCAACTCCAGGGATGGAGAATATTTTCCGGCTTCTACCGCAATAATGGTCTGACGGGAGACGCCGGTCTTCTCTGCAAGCTGCTGTTGGGTCATTTCATTGGCAAAGAAGCGCAATGTCCTGATAGTGTTGGTGATTTCAATGTTCTTCTTCAATTTAGAGCCCCTTGCGATAGTAATAGATACTGAAACCACCCTCAGCCAGAGAACCGATGCTGAAGGAAAAGAATAGGAGGTTGAGCATGACAAACGGCGGTTGTCCGAGCATGAGCGAAACCAAGGCAGCTACGAATCCAATGCCAGCGAAGATGAATCCGATTCGCGAGGACTTCAGCCCGATCAACGTGTCCATCTCATCTTCAACCATCGAGGCTTCGATCGTATGGTTGATTTCCTTATCATCATAATTGCGTTGTTTCACCGCGATGGCGATGGCATAGAGGATATGGAAGATGATCATGATGATGATCGAGGCGACAACACCGATTCCGATAAAGAGCAGCATGGCCCCTGCCCAGAATTTCAGGTCGTTTGCCTCTGCCAAGCCATTCCTGTAGCGCCCGAATGCGTAGATGTAGTAGGCGACAAGGACCACAATACCCGACAGCATATTCGTAAGAATCTTCTTTTCTTGATACGACATATATCGTTTCTCCTCATTTTGTATCCAATAGTAAGCTTTTATAGACACAATGTAATACAGAACATACTAAATGTAAAGTATATTTTACATAGAGTTGAAGAAATTGTGTACACGCCATTCTCAGACCCATGCGATGTGATTGTCGATGGTAGTTGCGATAGGAATTCGGGTGAAAGAGGGTGGGATAATATATCAGAATCAATTTCCGATGGGCTAAAAATTAAGTACGTTGAAGTCCCGAAAGTTTTTTTACCAATAAAGATGGAAGAGTGTTGAATAAATATACTTATTTATGTATATAATTCCGATAACTTTACCAAAATATCTGGTCGGCGATTTCCCAGTGTGGAAGTGGTCGGTTGGGATTTGGGGAAACCATACAGGAGGTATGTATGAAGAAAGTTTTTGCTGTAATCATGATTGTCGCTCTGGCAAGTACCATGGCAGTGTTCGCAGCTGGTGGAAAGGAAGCTGCTCCCAGCTCTGTAAAAGTCGGTTTCATTGGTCCCATGACCGGTGACTACGCAAACTATGGCGATCTGATCTCCAAGGGTGTCCTTTTGGCGATTGAAGAAAAGAACGCAACTGGCGGAATCGCTGGAAAAGTCAAGGTTGAGCTGATTATCGAAGACTCCGAAGGTGACCCGCAGAAAGGCCTCGCAGGTATCGAGAAGCTCTCCAGTTCCGACAAGATCGTTGCCTTGACCGGTCCCGTGTTCACCGGTGTATCCTTCGCAGTCGGACAGCGCGTCCAGGACGAAGGTATCATGATGGTCACTCCTTCCGGCACCCACAAAGATATCACAGCCATTGGAGACTATGTTTTCCGCACAGTGGCAAGCGATGGTCTGCAGGGTGAAGTCTCCGGCCACTATTTCTATGAGAAGCTTGGTGTTCGCGAACTTGGCGTCCTGTACGTGAAGAACGACTACAGCCAGGGTTTGTATGAGGGGACAAAAGAGAGTTTCGAGAGCCGCGGTGGTAAAGTTACCATTGCAGAGACAGCGCAGATCGGCGACAAGGATTTCAAAACCCAGTTGACCAAGATCCGTGCCGCTGCACCCGATGCCATCTATATTCCAAACTATACGGCTGAAATGGCTCAGATTCTCGAGCAGGCTACCCAGTTGGGTCTGAAGATTCCATTCCTCTCCAGCGATGGTTTCTCGAATCCTGAGATCTATGATCTGGCCGGTGCCTATACCAATGGCGTTGTATATGTTGGACCAACCCAGGTCGCTGAATCCGCACCTTACAAGAAGTTCGTTGCCGACTATACGAAGAAATGGGGCTTTGCTCCCGACTCGTTCGCAACCAACGCCTACGATGGTGCCTATATCCTCTTCGACGCACTCGAGAAAGTGTATGCAGCGACCGGCAAGTTCGACCGCAAGGCTGTCCGTGATGCGTTCGCCGCAACCACCGACTTCCCCGGCATAACCGGAACCATCAACTTCGCAGAGAATGGCGATTTGGTTGCGTACCAGGGTGTCTACAAGGTAGAGGGCAAGACTCCGAAGTATGTCGGAACCTTCACCGTTGTTGACGGAGCACTCGTCGAGATCAAGTAACGTATTCACAAAAGATGACAGGGACCGGAAATACGGTCCCTGTTGTCCTGTATTTGTTGCATCGTCGGCGACACATGTGATACTGTGGCATCGTCGACTCGCAGACCTCCGCCAGTCCGGAGGTCTGACTCTTTAAGGAGCCAATTGTGGGATCAAGCGCTGAATTTTTTCAACATTTGATGAACGGAATGACCCTCGGAGGTATCTATGCGCTCATAGCGTTGGGGTACACGATGGTGTACGGTATTCTTAAATTCATCAATTTCGCCCATGGCGATATACTGATGGTCGGTTCCTATATAGGCCTATTCACCTTCGATGCCATCCGCGGACAGACCCTGGGCCCCTGGACCATCGTAGCATTTTTCATTGCTATGCTCGCCGGAATGCTGTTCAGCGCTGGCCTGGGTATGGCTATCGAGCGGATCGCATACAAGCCGTTGCGAAAAGCAACACGACTCGCTCCATTGCTCTCTGCGATCGGAGTATCGTTCATCCTGAGCAATATGGCAGCCTGGATGTGGGGAACCAAATCGAGGAAACTCGAGTACCCGTTCGACAACACGCCGCTGCATATCGGTGGAGTCTCCATAACTCCCCACCAGATACTCATACTTATCGTTGTCATAGTCATGATGGTCTCCTTGAAACTGTTTGTGGACAAGTCGCGTATCGGCAAGGCCATGCGGGCAACGAGCTTGGATCAGGACACCGCCAAACTCATGGGCATCAAAGCCGACAGGATTATCGCAATCACCTTTGCGATCGGGTCAGCTTTGGCTGCCACAGCCGGTTTCCTTATCGCCCTCGAGATCAAGGTGTACCCATCCATGGGAACCATGACCGGTCTCAAGGCGTTCGTCGCCGCGGTCGTCGGTGGAATCGGCAACATTTCCGGCGCAATGCTGGGAGGCATCCTACTCGGTCTCCTGGAAACCTTCGGAGTCGCACTGCTGGGTATTCCCTATGGTCTTCGCGACACGATCGCATTCGTAGCCTTGATCATCATCCTTTTGGTCAAACCCGAAGGGTTGTTGGGCAAGGTAGAGAAGGAGAAGGTATAATGCTGAACTTCATCCTGTTGATTTTGATATATACAGGCATCTATGCCCTTATGGCGATCGGACAGAATCTGATCACCGGATACGTGGGACTGTTGTCCCTGACCCAAGCCGGGTTCTTTGCGATCGGCAGTTATGTGACCGCGATCCTCAGTGTGACCTACGGAATCGATTTCTGGATAACCATTCCCCTTGCCGCGATTGTGGCGGGATTTTTCGGTCTGGTCATCGGCTTGCCCACTTTGCGCCTCAAGGGGGACTATCTCGCAATCGCCACCTTGGGATTCGGGGAAATCGTACGCAATATCCTGAACAACTGGGACAAGGTTACCAACGGGCCTATGGGCATCCAACGTATCCCCATGATCTCCGTGTTTGGTGTGCGGGTCAGTCCCTACGAGAAGTGGGGCTTTCTTGTGTTGGTATGGTTGTTCGTCCTGGTCGGGTACCTTTTGTTCGAGCGATTGGCAAAATCGCGGATTGGCAGGGCTCTCGAAGCTATCCGGGAAGACGAGATCGCCGCATCGTCCATGGGAATCAACACAACCCGTTACAAGGTGTGGGCATTCGTGTTCGGCGCGGCCATCGCGGGTGTTGCCGGCAGTCTCCAGGCGGAGTTCATACTTTCGGTCACACCAGGTGCCTTCACCTTCATGGTATCCATCATGGTGCTCTGCATGGTTGTTCTGGGTGGCATGGGCAATTTCAAGGCTGTCATCCTCGGAGCTTTCCTCATCCAGTTCATCTCCTATTTCCCGCAGTTGGTCGGATTGTCGAACGTCATTCCCCCACAGTTCAAGCAGGTGCTGTTCGGATTGATCCTGGTCATCATGATGATCTGGAGACCCCAGGGCATACTTGGTCGTGAGAAACGAAACGCACCAGGCAGCTTCTTCCGTAAAGGGGGCCGCTCATGATTTTGCTGGAAACAACAAAACTTACGCGGGCCTACGGTGGTGTCGTCGCTGTCAGCGAGGTCGACTTTCAGGTGCGTGAGGGCCTTATAACCGGGCTCATCGGACCCAACGGAGCGGGAAAGACCACACTGTTCAACAATATGACTGGGCTCGATACCCCCACCTCGGGAAAAGTACATTTCAATGGAATCGATATCACCAACCACAGTGCGCACAAGATATGTCGTATGGGAATAGCACGTACGTTCCAGAACATCAGGTTGTTCAAGGAACTGTCCGTACTTGAGAATGTCATGGTCGGTTTGCATTTCACCACGGGGAAGAGTCCGGTGACCGGGCGGATCGGTGCGGCGTTCCACAGTTATCTCCGCGCACGTGAAGAGTACGAGCTGATGCACGAGCAGGCCATGAAGTGGTTGAACTTCTTCCACCTCGAGGCGTTTGCCGACGAATTGGCGAAGAACCTTCCCTATGGGCACCAGCGTGAACTGGAGATTGCCCGGGCATTGGCCACCAGTCCGACCATCCTGTTCCTTGACGAGCCGGCCGCGGGTATGAACCCGTTCGAGACAGACTCGTTGATGAAAACCATACGGCGAATCAGGGACCTCGATATTACCGTCGTCCTTATCGAACACGACATGAAATTGGTGATGAATATCTGCGACACGATCACCGTGCTTAACTACGGCCAGAATATCGCACAAGGAACACCTACTGAGATTCGTCACAATCCGAAAGTCATTGAAGCCTATCTTGGGAAGGAAGAAGCATGAGCGAATTGTTGACCATAGATTCCATCAGCGTCTCATACGGAAATATCAAGGCCTTGCGTAATGTCAGCGTGCATGTCGACCAAGGCGATATCGTCTGCCTCATCGGAGCCAATGGCGCTGGAAAAAGTACCTTGCTCAAGGCGATTGTCGGTTTGGAGCCGATCACGACAGGAACCATCTCATATCAGGGGAACATCATTGCACAAGCCAGTGCCAGTGGTGTGAAGAAGCGGTTCGCATTGCCTGGCCGTCGTTCGGCCAGTGACAGCAATACATTGCGCACCGACGAAATCGCCGGAAGGGGAGTTGCGTTGGTTCCGGAGGGACGCCGGGTATTCGCCGATATGACAGTTGAGGAAAACCTCGACATGGGTGCGTTCCTTATCCGCGACGATGACAAGATTTCACGGAAGAAGGAAGAGATGTACGACTTCTTCCCGATACTTGGAGCCCGTAGGAAACAGAAGACCCGATCGCTCAGCGGAGGGGAACAGCAGATGATGGCGATCGCACGCGCGCTCATGAGTTCTCCACGGCTGTTGCTGTTGGACGAACCGGGTCTCGGCCTAGCCCCGCTCATCATTCAGGATATCTTCGAGAAGATAGCCATTATCAATAGGGAAGAAGGGGTGACGGTATTCCTGGTCGAGCAGAACGCACGTATGGCATTGAAGGCCTCCAAGCAAGGCTATGTCATGGAAAACGGCGTGGTCGTGCTTTCTGACCTGAGTGCGAACCTGTTGGAGAACGAGAAGGTCAAGGCAGCCTACCTCGGAGAATAAGGGCTACCTTATCGCTGGAAATTCCTCCCACTCTGGGATACAATTGAAATGAGCCTGTCGGCTTGCGAATTGGTGGAGGTTCAGATGATTATTGAAAGACGCATGACACGAAACCCGGTGACCGCCAGTCCCGATATGTCGGTTGCCGAAGCTTCTGCGCTGATGAAACGAGAAAAGGTGCATCGCCTTCCAGTGTTGGACAAGGACCGGAAATTGGTAGGAATCATTTCCGAAAAAGACATCCTCTATGCTTCTCCCTCTCCCGTAAGCACACTATCCATCCATGAGATGGCATACCTGCTCAGCCAATTGAACGTGAAGAAACTCATGACCCGGGACGTCGTTACCATCACGAAAGACACCACCGTCGAAGAGGCTGCGCGCCTTATGGTCGACCAGGACCTCTCGAGCCTTCCAGTGCTTGAGGATGGCAAACTGATCGGCATCGTGTCCAAGAGCGACCTGTTCAAGATCCTGCTCGAGTTGTTCGGAGCCCGCCATTACGGAGTTCGCATGAGCTTCCTAGTGGAGGACAAGCCGGGTGCGATCGCAGAAATCACCAATATATTGGCCACCAACGGCGTCGATATCATCGCGTTCGGAACGTTCATGGGGACCGATTCTTCGAATGCGGTCTGTACCATCAAGATGCAAGGAATCACAATCGCAAAAGCTCTCGATCTGGTCAAACCCCTGGTTATGGAAGTGCTTGACGTTCGTGAGGTCTAAATGGACTTCAAGGATATCCTGGAACAGTGGGAATCAACACCCGATGGGAAAAAAGCGGCTGACGACAGCCGCTTTTCACATATGGTCAGGGAAAAAGAGGAAGGACTGAAGCAATCGGGCCATCGGGACCGCACAGGTAGCTACCGTACGGGCCGCGCTTCACTGGGTCCGCTCAAGTCTATGCGACCGCAAGCGGAGTTGGACCTGCATGGTGTCACGGGAAACGAGGCACGTGTCCTGGTCAACGATTTCTTGAGCGAATCGGTTGGAAACCACTTGCAGAAGGTCAGGATCGTACATGGTCGGGGCTTGCACTCACCCGACGGCAAGGCTGTACTAAAAGATGTCGTGACTGAAGTCCTGGAGAGCTCGCCCTATGTGCGGGCATACGGAAACCCACCTCCCGCCGAGGGTGGAACCGGAGCTGTCTGGATTATATTGCAACGGGGAAAAACAGAACCTAGCGGAGTTGGCCGCTAACGCTCTCGATAGATAATGCGCCCGCGTGACAGATCGTACGGTGAAAGTGCGACCCTAACAGTGTCGCCAGGGACAATCCTGATATAGTGTTTGCGCATCTTGCCCGACAAGTGGGCGAGAATTACATGTCCATTGGGTAGTTCCACGCGGAACTGGGTGTTGGGAAGGGCTTCGCGTACGACCCCTTCTACTTCAATAGCTTCTTCTTTAGCCACAAAACCTCCGATAGTGTTTATCCCTTCCTCGGGACAGGACTTGGGAATTGTAGGAAAAGGAGCCTCTTTTGTCAACTGAAGAGCCGACAAACCGTTATCGCAGCGATTCGCCGAAGTATCCCATGTTCGTGGAGATACCCAAAACCGCCTTCAGTACCAATGGAGCGATCTGTTCGGGGACCATCTCAGGGTGCTGGGCCAATAACCACGTGGTGCTCAGCGAGGCAATCACCTGTCCCCGATAGTCGAGGATGGGGGCTGCGACACAATTGATCGCCGGTTCGGCCTCCTGGTTGTCCAGGGCCCACCCCCGTCTGCGGCATTCCCGGATATCCTGAAGTAGGCTCTCGATATTGGTATGGGTGTTGGGTCCCCGTTTTTCGAACGTGACATCTGAAAGCAACACGCGGATCTCCTCGTCCGGCAGTCCCATGAGCAGTGCCTTCCCCAGGCTGGTGCAGTACAGCGGCTTGTGTTGCCCGATGATCGAGTACTTGCGAAGACTGTTCACCTGCTCCTCGCTATCTATGTAGACCATCTTGTCCTGTTGTCGAATCGCAAGGAACACGGTATTTCCGGTAGTCCGCGACAATTCGGCCATGAAGGGCGAGCTCTCTGTCTTCAGTTCGAGATTGTTCAAGTAATGGCTGCACAGTCCGATAAAGCCGGGACCGAGACGGTATCGGTTGGAATCCTCTGCCTTGCGGACAAATGCCCGTTGCAACAGGACCCCCAGGAGTCGGTGGGAAGTGCTTTTAGGCAATGAGAGGCGTTCCGAGATCTGGGCCAGGGTCAGCCCATACTGTTCATTCGCGAGAATTTCCAGGATGTCGAACGTCCTGTCCAACGATTGGACCCGTATTTCACTCTTCAAGATTTGCTCCTTGGTCTACCCTTGAACTATACTGCATAAATTTTCTCTTGACAACCAGCTTTTCTTGCATATAATGGAATTAAGTTTCATAATACGGAACTTAAACAGGAGAGATGGTAACGAAAGTGAACCATCTATAATTATTCCATTATCAATGGAATCAAGTTCCACGATACGGAACATACAAAAGAAGGAGAGAGGTTATGAAAAAAACTGTTTGCTTGTTGCTCTGCTTGGTCCTTGTCATGCCGATGCTGTTCGCACAAGGAAAAACTGAAGCGGATGCACAGAAAGTGTACACCATCAAGTTGGGGCACGCATCTACCACCGAGTCCACCCGGCACAAGGCACTGCTCGAAATGGAGAAGTTCGTCGAAGCCGAATCCGGTGGACGTTTGCAGGTGGAGATCTATCCCGGTGCCCAGTTGGGTGACGAAACCGCAATGATCGAAGCCATGAAGCTCGGTACACAGGAAGCGTTTGTCGGTGGCGTGTTCGCATCGCAGACACCCATGTTGGAAATCTACCTCATGCCGTTCTTCTTCCCGACCCAAGCGGATCTCATGAAAGTTTCGCGCAGTCCTCTGGGCGACAAGATCAGGGCAACCGCAGAGAAGTATGGAATCAAGATGCTTGCGGTTGGAGATGGTGGTAGCCGCCAGATTACCAACAATATTAGGCCGATTCGGACTCCAGCGGACATGAAGGGTCTCAAGTTGAGGACTCCACCACTTGAATCGATCATCAAGTCCATGGAAGCGTTGGGAGCTGCGGCCGTATCCATTCCGTATGGAGACACCTACATGGCCCTGAAGACCAATGTTGCCGATGGGCAGGAAAATCCCTTGGCGAATATCGGCGACATGAAGTTCCATGAAGTGCAGAAGTACATGACGATGATCGATTACCAGTTCCACCCGGAACCGTTCGATGTCAACCTTGATTTCTACAACAGCCTGCCGAAAGACTTGCAGAAGGTGCTCGAGGAAGGGGCCTGGCTCTATACCGACAAGCAGAACGAGTTGCGCAGGAACCTCAATGACTACTATTACAATATGATCGTTTCCGGTGGTGTGAAGGTTTATGTACCAACCGACGCCGAGCGCCAGCAGTTCATATCCGCGGTACAACCCGTGTACGATTACTTCGTGAACAAGGGAATCTTCACGAAAGCGGACCTGGACGAGATGCGGCGCATTGTGGAAGGCAAATGACCAATCTGTAATCGAATCAAGTCCCAACCTTCAATAGGGGGCTGGGACTTGCCGTTGCTTGAACCAAGGAAACAGGTTTCTCATGAATAGTTTGATTCGAAAAGTAGATGGTTTGCTATCGTTGTTGGGGAAAATCCTGGTCGGATTACTGGCTAGTGGAGTGATCGTATCGGTATTTCTCCGTTACGTGTTTTCAATCGCATTCGTATGGTCCGAGGAATTGTTGACCATGGTGTTCGTGGCGACCACATTCTTCGGTGCCGCGTTGGGCCTTCGGGAGCAGGAGCATATCGCGATCACCTACTTCATAGAGAAGATGCCCGCCGGGATACGCAAGCTACTGGCAATCATAACCAATGGTGTGATTATCGTTGTTGCGATATTCACCATCGTGTACAGCATGAGGATGATCGGGAAGGTGGGTGGGGTCCCTTCCCCGGCTACAGGAATCCAGCGTGGGGTGTACTACGCGATCATCCCCATTACGTTCGCGATCACCGTATTCTATGCGGCAATGAATATCCTTGGACAGTTCATCCATGTGGATGAACCGGTCAAGGGGTACAAGGACGATCTCGACCTGCTGCAATCTGTCAAGCGGGAGGTGTAGTGTGGAATTGTCGTTGATGTTCTCCGCTTTGGTCATATTGCTATTGATCGGGGTGCCCATCGCCTACTCGATCGGAGCATCGGGAATCCTGTATCTGTTGCTTTCGAATCCGGTGTTTCTCCTTACCATGCCCCAACGGGTCTGGTCGGGAACGGAAAGCTTCATTATCATCGCCATGCCGCTGTTCATGCTCACAGGAGAGCTCATGAACCATAGCGGCCTCACACGGCGTTTGATCGACTTTGCCATGCTGACTGTCAGACCGGTCCGTGGTGGATTGGGTGAAGTCAACGTGGTGGCCTCCATGATCTTTGGTGGTATTTCCGGATCATCGGTGGCCGATACTTCGGCACTGGGGAGCATACTCATTCCGGATATGGTGCGCAAGGGATATCCCAAGAGCTTTTCGGCCGGGATAACCGTCGCGTCCTCAACCATAGGCATGGTCATTCCTCCCAGCGTCCCCATGCTCATGTATGCGATGATCTCGGGGGCCTCTGTCGGCAAACTGTTCCTTGCGGGACTCCTTCCCGGGGTTCTTGTCGGACTGACCCAATTGGTCCTGACCTATACGATCTCGGCCAAGCGAGGGTACCATCCACCGAAGGAAAGGACCAGCTTCACCCAAGCGGCGAAGGTGACCAAGGATGGAGCCCTGGCTGTCCTCATGCCGTTGCTGATCATAGTGACTGTCTCTGGAGGGGTTGCGACCGCGAGCGAATCGGCGGGAGTCGCCGTGTTGTACGCGGCAGTACTCGGATTTTTCGTGTATCGTGAACTGAAATGGAAGGACGTCTTCAAGGCACTCAAGAAGACCTTCATGATGTCGAGTTCGATTATGATCATCGGTGGCTTCACCATGATCTTCACGTGGATACTTGCAGTCGAGCAGGTACCCGCGATGATTGGGAACTTCCTCGTCTCCTCGGAGATTCCGTGGTGGGTCGTCTTCATTTTCCTGGACCTGCTCATCCTGGTCCTGGGGACATTCCTCGACGTCACCCCATGCATACTGCTCATAACGCCAATCCTACTGCCGGTCATGCAGCAGTTCGGGATGAATGAATTGCAATTTGGAGCTGTCATCATCGTCGGTTTGGCAATCGGACTGGTGACTCCTCCTGTCGGTATGTGCCTGAATGTGGCAAGCAAGATTTGCGGCATGTCCATTATAGACATCTTCAAATCCGCGGCCCCGTTCATCGTATGCAATATCATCATATTGTTTTTGGTTACCTTTGTACCGGCGACCTCGCTCTGGTTGCCGTCATTGATGTAGAAAGAGAAGTTTCAATTAGGAGTTCAACATGGAAGTACGCGAATCTGTGAATTCGGCCTATGCCGAAAGGATGAATACCCAGGAGATGAGAAGCAATTTCCTCATTACCGACCTGTTCGCCCCTGGCAAGGTCTCGATGACCTACAGTCATGTGGATAGGATGATCGCCGGTGGAATCACCCCGTCCGGCAAGGCCTTGGAGATTCCGGTCGGCAAGGAAATGGGAACCGCCTTTTTCCTCGAACGCAGGGAGATGGGCATCATCAATATCGGTGGTGCCGGCACGGTTGCTGTCGATGGTACCGAATATCAGGTGGGACCACGCGATGGACTGTATGTCGGTATGGGAGCGAAGGAACTGGTGTTCTCCAGCCACAAGGCTTCCAAACCGGCCAAGTTCTATTTCAACAGTGCGCCGGCGCACCATACCTATCCTACCAGACTCGTCACCTTGGCCGATTCCAGGAAAGTGGCGCTCGGTTCGGCCGAGGAGGGCAACAAGCGGGTGATAAACCAATATCTTCACCCTGCGGTTCTGGAGACCTGCCAACTGGTCATGGGCATGACGATGCTGGAACCAGGTTCCATGTGGAATACCATGCCGGTGCATACCCATGAACGACGTATGGAAGTGTATCTCTATTTCGATATGCCCGAGGACCGGGTGGTGTTCCACTTCTTCGGCAAGCCGGACGAGACGCGGCACTTGGTTGTCCGCAACGAACAGGCGGTGATCAGTCCCTCATGGTCGATCCATTCAGGGGTTGGAACCGGAGCCTACACCTTCATTTGGGGCATGGTGGGAGAGAATCAGGCCTTCGACGACATGGACCATGTCTCCATGGCAACATTGATGTAAAGGAGAGTACCACTATGATTCTGGATGATTTCAGGCTGGATGGGAAAGTAGCGATAGTGACCGGAAGCAGCACCGGCCTCGGCCAAGGCGTGTGTGTCGGATTCGCCGAAGCAGGTGCCGATATCGTCGGAGTCGATTATGTCGATTCCACCGAAACGAAGCAGTTGGTGGAGAAGTTGGGTCGCCGGTTTCTCACTATCAAGGAGAACCTCCTCACTATCGAACCAATCGAACGTATTGTCGCGAAAGCGGTGGAAACCTTCGGACATGTCGACATTCTCATGAACAATGCGGGTATTATAAGACGAGTGGATGCGATCGACTACTCGGAGAAGGATTGGGACGAGGTCATGGCGATCAACAGCAAGACGGTGTTCTTCTTCAGCCAAGCAGTGGCCCGACAATTCATCAAGCAGGGGACGGGAGGAAAGATCATCAGCATCGCGAGCATGTTGAGTTTCCAGGGTGGCATCCGTGTCCCCTCCTATACTTCGAGCAAGAGCGCAGTCATGGGCATGACCCGTGCCATGGCGAACGAATGGGCAAAGTATGGCATCAATGTGAATGCCATTGCACCCGGGTACATGGCAACCAACAACACGTCGGCCTTACGGGCCGATGGAGCCAGGAGTGCAGAGATTCTGGGACGAATCCCCTCGGGAAGATGGGGAAATCCGGAGGATATCCAGGGAGCTGCGGTATTTCTCGCCTCGAAAGCCAGCGACTATGTGCAAGGCTACACGATAGCAGTTGATGGTGGATGGCTCGCACGATAGAATACGTGTGAATAGGAGAAGAAGCGATGATAGCAGCAACGGTTGCCGACCTGCCTCGGTACAAAGGACTCGGTGAGAATTTGGACCGGGCGATCGATTGGATACTGGAAGGGTCGTGGAAGACCTGGAAGGAAGATGGCAAATTGCCGATCGATGGTGATAGGGTGTTCGCCCTGTTCATGCACTACGATTCGAAACTGCCACAGGATGCGTTGTTCGAGACCCACCGCAACCATATCGATATCCAGATGCTTCTCGAAGGGGAGGAGCTAGTCGAGGTACGCAAGGACGAAGGCCTGGAAGTCGCAGTCCCGTATGTCGACGATATCGAGTTGCAGAACATCCCCGACGACCGTTCCCACGTCTGTGTCTTGAAACCCGGTGGTGCGCTGGTCCTCTTTCCCGAGGATGCGCATAGGCCGAGCATGGCGTATGACGGGGTGCCTCGTCCCTGTCGGAAGATGGTCCTGAAAGTTCTTCTGTAAGTAGAGTTCCCGGACAAACGAATCGGCTGCCGAAAGGCAGCCGATGTCGTGTACGCAAAGGAATGCGGCTATTTCGAGAATAGCGGTGCGAAAATATTCCAGTACCCCATGATGAATACGAATATCACCAGTGCCGGAAGAATGTAGGTCACATACGATCTTGCCCATGTGGGGAACTTCATGCCCTTGCCGGCATCGGCCTCGGCGATGAAATTCTTCCATCCCCATCCACGTTTCGAACAACAGAAGAGTAGGAATACCAGCGAGCCGAGAGGCAACAGGGTAGAGCTGACAATGAAGTCCTCCAAGTCCAATACTCCCGATTCGGGGCCGAGCGGCTGGAAGCCCGAAAGTACATTGAACCCTAGGACGCACGGAAGGGACAACAGGATTATCGCCACGATATTGACGGCCACAGCCTTTCTTCTCGACCATCCCCTGTCGATCCAGTAGCTGATGATATTCTCGAAGACCGCGACAAGGGTGGAAAGGGCTGCGAAACTCATGAACACGAAGAACAGGGTTCCCCACAAACGTCCACCTTGCATGGCATTGAAGATATTCGGGAGGGTGATGAAGATGAGCGACGGTCCCGCATCGGGTGAAACATTGAACGCAAACGAGGCGGGGAAGATGATCAGACCGCTCATCAATGCGACAAACGTGTCCAGCGCGACGATGTTTATCGACTCGCCGGTAAGTGTGCGTGCTTTCCCGATATAGCTGCCGAAAATCGCCATGGAGCCGATTCCGAGGCTCAAGGTGAAGAAGGCTTGTCCCATTGCGGCATAGATGGCATTCCAAAGACCGGCATCGTACAGACGGCCGAAGTCGGGCAACAAGTAGAATTTCAAACCTTCGCCTGCTCCCGGCAGGCTGACCGATTTCACAACCAATACCAGCATGACGGCCAATAGGGAACCCATCATATATTTGGTGATCTTTTCCACGCCCTTCTGCAAGCCGATGGCAACTATACCCAAACCGAGCAAAGTTGAGACAACCATCCAGAAGATCATGGTCACGGGATTGCCGAGCATGCCACCGAAATAGGCACCGACCCCGGCAGGATCAAGCCCGACCAGGTCTCCTTTGGCCATGGCGGCGAAATAGGCGAACAGCCAGCCGCTCACTGTGGTGTAGAACATCATGAGCACATAGTTTCCACCAATTGCGATAGGACCGTAGATATGCCATTTGCTTCCCTTGGGTTCCAGGGTTTTCATCGCCATACCGATATTTTGCTGCGACGCCCGTCCGATCGAAAATTCCATGACCATGATCGGCAAGCCGAAGATCAAGAGAAACAGGATATAAAGCAGCACAAATGCCGCACCGCCGTATTGGCCCGTAATGAACGGGAACCGCCAGACATTTCCCAAACCGATCGCACATCCTGCAGACAAGAATATGAAGCCGAGACGGCTACCCAGTCGCTCTCTTTCTTGCATCATCGAATACTCCCTTGCTGTTGTGGAGGTGTAGTCTACCAAGAGTCGTGTTGCATGACAATACGGAGAAATGCATCGGTTTTATTGACAATGTTGCAACTATGGGGGCACAATGCAACAGATAATTTTCTGCCAAATCAAGGAGTTCGCCATGAGCACATCCCTTCTCTTGCAAGCCTATCTGAAGAAGACCCCGATCGATCAGATCGACGGTGGTTTTGTCGCCTACCTGGCGGCGTTGGAACAGATTGCTTCAGTCTCTCCCCTGGTTGCCTCGCATATCGTACAGGAATTGGCGGACCAACGTTCACACCTGAAGCTTATCGCCAGCGAGAACTACTCCAGCCTCGTGTGCCAATTGGCCATGGGAAACCTGTTGACCGACAAATATGCGGAGGGGTTTGCCTACCATCGGTTCTATGCGGGATGTGACAATGTCGATGCGATCGAAGACCATGCCTGCAAGTTGGCGTGCGAACTCTTTGGGGCTGAACATGCCTATGTGCAACCCCATAGCGGTGCCGATGCGAACCTCACCGCCTATTGGGCAATCCTGAACACACGCATCCAGACACCTGCGCTTGAGAAGATTGGAATTTCCAATCCCAGCGACCTGTCGCGCGAACAGTGGGATTCGATCCGCAAGCTCACCGGCAACCAGAAGCTGCTTGGTCTCGACTACTATTCGGGCGGACACCTTACCCACGGGTACCGGCAGAATATTTCCGCCCAAATGTTCGACGCCTATTCCTACACGGTCGACAAGGAGACGGGCTTGCTCGATTACGATGCGATCGAGAAGCAGGCGAAGGAGATCAAACCGCTTATTCTGTTGGCAGGATACAGTGCATATCCACGATTGATAGACTTCAAGCGGATGAGCGAAATTGCCCATGCGGTCGGTGCGGTATTCATGGTAGATATGGCCCACTTCGCCGGTTTGGTCGCCGGAAAGGCGATGTCGGGTTCGTATGATCCTGTCACATGGGCGGATGTGGTCACCACCACCACCCACAAGACCTTGCGCGGCCCCCGTGGTGGCATGATCTTGTGCAAGGAGGAGTTCGCCGAATCGGTCGACAAGGGATGTCCCCTGGTTATCGGTGGCCCGCTCCCCCATATGCTCGCAGCCAAAGCCGTGGCGTTCACCGAAGCGTTGGATGCTTCGTTCCAGACTTACGCCAAGCAGATTGTACAGAACTCGAAGGCCCTCGCAGCCGCGTGTTTGGCAGAGGGCATTCCGGTGGCGACCGGTGGTTCCGACAACCACCTCATGTTGCTCGATGTCCGCGAATTCGGTCTCAACGGGCGCCAAGCCGAGAGTGCCCTCCGCGATTGCGGTGTGACCCTCAACCGCAATGCCTTGCCGTTCGATCCCAACGGTCCCTGGTACACCAGCGGATTGCGTATCGGAACACCTGCGGTGACTACCTTGGGTATGGGTCCCGAAGAAATGAAGGAGATCGCATCGATCATCAAGCTCGTATTGGCCCATACGAAGCCCTCGACAATCGCCAAAGGTGCCAAGGCCGGACAGGCAAGCAAGGCCAAGAGCGATACGGACGAACAGGCGGCACAGGAAGCCCGCAAGCGGGTCCAGGACCTGCTCGATCGGTTTGTGTTGTATCCCGAACTTGACCTGGAGCTATTGCGGGTTTATTCTCAAACGGAATGAGAAAAAAGGAGTGGGCAATGAGTAGGATTCCATCGGACTTGCGGTATTCCAAGGATCATGAATGGGTTCGTATCGAGGGAAATGTCGCGTATGTCGGTATCACCGATTATGCGCAGGATACCTTGGGCGAGGTGGTGTATGTGGAATTGCCGTCGGTAGGCGATTCGTTCGAGGCGAACGAAGAGATTGCGAATATCGAATCGGTGAAGGCCGCGAGCGCCATCTACAACCCGATCGCGGGTACGGTTGCCGCTGTGAACAAGGATCTCGAGAGTTCCCCCGAATCGGTCAACGAGGACAGTTATGCCAATTACCTGTATACGTTGAAGGATTTCGAAGCTTCGGCTTTGGAAGACCTGCTCGATGCCAAGGGGTACGAGGCATTCATCGCCACGCTCGACTGAATGGTTTCAAATTCCTCACTTTTCAATGGTTTTTCTCTAGCCAATTCATAGCGTCTTTTGTAAACTGTATTCATTCTAATAATGAAACATTTCGGAGGCGCTATGAAACGCATGCTTCTCACTGCCCTTACGCTCTTGATCCTTGTCGTGTCGGCATTGCCGGCATTCTCGTTCGAACCCTTTGTTGAAACCGAACAAGGTGCGATCGCTATCCTATACCATACCTACAAGAACGGTGCCTCGGCCAATGACGGTGCGACCAATTTCGACTTTCGCAATGAAGGTGGTCAGGACATCGTATTCCCATTCGAGCGCTATGCCGTGGGAGCAACCATAGCCGGACGCCACAGGGCCTGGTTCACCTACCAGCCGCTGGAGCTGGTCACCAACGTGACTTTCCGTGAGAATGTGACCGTCGGTGCCGAATCCGATGGTTCAACCGCCCAAACATTCGCTGCCGGAACCCCCATGGAGCTCACCTACAGTTTCCCCTTCTACCGCTTTACCTACACCTACGATGTGTTGGGCAAGCATGACAACGCCGTGCTTGGATTCGGTTTGGTCCTGCAGATCCGTGACGCTTCAGTGAAGTTCTTCGCATTGAACACGGATTCTTCCGCTACCCCTGCCGAAGGTCTGTACGTGTCGCAGAATGTCGGGCTGGTTCCGGCCTTGGCTATCTACTCCGAGTACCGGTTCCCCTTCGGCCTCAAGTTGAGTGCGGATATAGCGGGATCGTATGCCAGCTCCTCCTTCTTCAACGGCGCCGACTTCGACTTCGAGGGTTCCATTCTCGACGCTTCCCTACGCATGGGATATGAGATGGAGAACGGCTTCGAGTTGTTCGGAACCGCGCGATTCTTCGGTGGTTCGGCCAAAGGTCTGAGTGGTCCCGACGATTCCTGGGCAGTCAGTTCCTACAACTACACCGAGAACTACATAGCTGCCCTCACCGTCTCCGTCGGAGCTTCCTGGTCACGATAAATCGTCGTTGCAAGACTTCCGGGGGTGTTCTACACTGGAGGTGTCGGAACACACTCGGGAGGCACCATGATTCCCTACATACCCCATACCGATGCGGATCGTGAACGCATGCTCAAAGCTATCGGCGTCGCTACGATGGACGAATTGTTCAGCGATATTCCAAGCGGCATCCTCTACGGCAAGGAATTGCCGATCGGGGCCGGCCTATCCGAAGAAGAGGTGCTCGGACAGTTCAAGCATCTGGCCGGCCTCAATAGGGTAGGTGTGTCGTTTCTCGGCATGGGCTCCTACGACCATATCATTCCCTCCGCCGTAAAGGACCTGTCGGCCCTCCCGGCCTTCGTCACCTCCTACACCCCCTATCAACCCGAAATATCCCAGGGCCTACTCCAGGCGATCTTCGAGTTCCAGACCATGGTCTGCGAATTGACCGGCCTGGATGTCGCCAACGCCTCGTTGTACGACGGTCATAGCGCAGCCGCCGAAGCCGCTGCCATGATGTTGGCATCGAAGCGCAAGAGTACCGTCGTCCTGGTCTCGGAAACGGTCCACCCCTTCACCTTGGAAGTGTTGAAGACCTGGTGCTACGGTACCGGCTTCTCCATACGGACTATCACCGAATGCAACCGAACGACCGATATCACAGGTATACCAGGATTGTTGGATGCACAGGTGGCCGGAGTGTTGGTGCAGAGCCCCAACAGGTACGGCTTCATCGAAGACTACACGGATCTTGCCCGGTCGGTCCACGAAAACGGTTCGTTGCTGACCATTTCCAGCGACCCGTTGTCGCTGGTGATCCAGCGTTCCCAAGGTGAATGGGATGCCGACATAGCGATCGGTGATACCCAGCCGTTGGGACTCCCTTGCGCCTTCGGGGGGCCAAGCTGCGGGTATATCGCAGTCCGCGAAGCACTGATGCGCAAACTGCCCGGCCGGATTGTCGGACAAACCGTCGATACCCGGGGAAAACGGGCCTTCACCTTGACGTTGCAGGCCAGGGAACAGCATATCAAGCGGGAACGGGCGACCAGCAATATCTGTTCGAACCAAGCCCTGGCTGCATTGACCACGACAATCCACCTTTCGCTGGTTGGCTATGCCGGTATGCTCGAGGCTGCCCGATCGAGTCAAGACAAGGCCCACTACCTTGCCCGTCAACTTGCACCTACGCCGCATGTGCTCCTGGGAGGAATCGCGCCGTTCTGGTGCGAATTTCCGCTGGTGTTCGACACGGTCGGGAATATGGAGAAGGTTCTTGCGGCCTTGTTGGCCGAGGGGATACATGGCGGAGTTCGCTTGGGGCCCTTGACCGGCCGTCCTGCAGATGCGAGCACCTGTGTTGTCGCCGTGACCGAGAAGCGGACAAAAGCGGAGTTGGACCGATATGTGCGGATCGTACGGGAGGTATTGGCATGATGGAACCGTTGGTATACGAACTTTCGAGGGAAGGCCGACGCGGATATGCGTATCCTGCCTCCGATGTCCCTCCCGCAGACGCGTTGCCATTACACTTGCAACGGATAGCACCCCCCAAGTTGCCCGAGTTGTCGGAGTTGGGCGTGGTCCGGCATTTTTCCCATTTGGCCAAGATCACCTATGGCGTCGACCACGGACCGTATCCCTTGGGGTCCTGTACCATGAAGTACAACCCCAAGTTGCACAACCATATCGCAGCGTTGGAAGGTCTCGGGGCATTGCATCCACTGCAGGATGCCGCTACTGCCCAAGGAGCGCTTGCCATACTCTTTGGATTGACCGAATCCCTGTCAGCAATCACCGGTATGGCCTGGGGAACCGTTCAGCCTGCAGCCGGAGCCCACGGAGAATATACCGGATTGAAGATCATCAAGGCTTACCACCTGCATCGCAAGGATACAGCCAGGAACAAGATGCTCGTTCCCGTCTCGGCACATGGAACGAATCCCGCTTCGGCGGCACTCAACGGATTCACCATTGTCGAAGTGCCGACCGACCGGCGGGGCTTGGTCGACGTGGCTGCCCTCGAACAGCTTCTGGACGATAGTATCGCGGGAATCATGCTCACCAATCCCAACACCCTGGGACTGTTCGAGCAGGATATCGTGAGGATAGCCGAGGCGGTGCACCGGTGCGGTGGATTGCTCTATTACGATGGGGCCAATATGAATGCGATCATGGGAATGGTCCGTCCCGGCGATATGGGATTCGATGTCGTCCATCTCAATCTCCACAAGACCTTCTCCACACCGCATGGAGGCGGAGGTCCCGGTGCCGGTCCGGTTCTGGTTTCCGAACGACTGCGTCCATTCTTACCCGTTCCAGATATCCAAAAGACCGAAGACGGCTACAGGTGGGATTGGGATATACCCGAATCGATCGGCAAGGTGAGCGGGTTCTGGGGGAACTTCCTCGTGTTGGCCAGGGCGTATGCCTATATCCTGACCATGGGAAAGGACGGCCTGCGCGAAGCTTCCAGACATGCGGTATTGAACGCAAACTACCTGTTGAGTCGACTCAAGGGGCACTTCGAGCTGCCCTTCGATCGGCTCTGCATGCACGAGTTTGTCCTTTCCCTCCAACTGTACAAGGAGCAGTTCGGTGTCGGTGCGCTCGATTTCGCGAAAGCTTTGCTGGACATGGGCTACCATCCGCCGACCATGTACTTTCCCATGATCGTCCATGAGGCGCTCATGATCGAGCCGACAGAAACCGAGGCTCCCGAGGATATCGATACATTGGCCGATGCTCTGCTGGCGCTGGCCGAGACAGCCGGTACGAGTCCCGAAGTGCTCACCGCCGCACCGATGCACACCATAGTGGGACGGTTGGATGAAGTGAGGGCAGCCAAGTTTCCCATCTTGCGTTGGAAGGCCTGAAAGCCGGGAGAGAGCGATGCATGCTCAAGGTGCCTGCGGATGCTCCATGATTCCCAAGAATAGCGCGCTTTTGGTCTCAGTATCGACAATCCCGTAGACGAAGGGTCTGTCGAAGACCATCTGCTCTCCGGTAGGCATCATGCTGGTCACCCGCATGACCACTGCCGTGACCGCAGCCGCCTCGGTTCCCTTCTCATCCACCCGGATGAACGTCTTGTGCAGGACATCTCCGATATACAAATCCTTGAGACCATCGGCATGCATGCCCGAGAAATCGGCCCGGTTGGGATCGAAGGGGATTCGCATGCCAAGTGCCTGCAAATCGCGGGAGAGAGGTTTTTCGAACCGGTCGAGGAATTTGGGCAACGATAGCTCCACCCGGGTTTTCGGTTGCTCCAGTGCAGTGAAGATTGTATCGAGCAGTGTCGCATCCTGCCCTTGCAGCCAGTCGCCAACCGTACCGGAATCGGGCATGATGGCAAAGAATTGCATGCGCTCGTCTGTGTAGGGGAACAGGACACCTCGTCCTTCCGGTACATGCACCAGATGCATCGACATGCTTTTGTTCATGAACGGGGTCCTGATATCCTGCGTAGATGTATGGAACACCCGATTACGCGTATCGTTCGCATCGAATGGATATTTCCAATCGGCCAGGAAATGGATCGCATTGACCAACACCATACGCATGTCCGCCGACAATCGGTCGATGATCGATTCGATCTTCCTGTTGGTGGCTTGGGAAACCCAATCGTTTATCGACTTGACCGCCGTGGGGGAGTTGAAATCGAGAGAAGCTGTCTCAGCATCGAAAGAACGACGCATATCCGCGACAAACCGTGGGGAGACAGGGTAGTGTTGGTCTACCCATAGGGAATTGGCGACAGCCAGGGCAGTGCCTTCCTGAAGGTTGCCCAACGAAGCGACCATGGCGGCCGTTTCGGCATTCAAGGTTTCCAGCGTTGTCCCTGGTGGAGCCAAGATTCCCAGCATCTCATCCCTGGTGGTGGAACCGGCCCCGTTGAGTGTCATGGAAAGGGCAATATGAACCGAAGTCGGCGAGAAGAGCATATTGCCCGGTTCCTGTCCGGCAAGGAGCTTGAACAACTGCACGGAAAATTCGTTGCGATCCGTGCCGTCCGGCGGCCGGCTCTGGCTCTCGTGGAAAGCTGCGGCGGAAAGAACTGACGACAGGGCAAGGAAAAGGATGGCGATAGGGACAATCGATCGTTTCACAAGGACACCTCCCGGTTACCATATAGTACTGTACCGCTGGAAAAATCGTTTGCCAACCCCACACTTCGATAGTATGCTGTGTTGCATGAATACGATATTGATACGCGATGGTCTTTTGGTGGAGTCGGACCGCTCCTGGAAATCCGACCTGTTGATCGAAGGTGAGAAGATAGTGCGCATAGCACCTCGGATCGGTCTCGAAGAGGTTCCCGCCGACACCGAGGTGGTCGAAGCGGACGGATTGTGCGTCATGCCCGGTCTGATCGATGCCCATACCCATTACCACCTGGTATCCCGGGGAACGGTAACGGCAGACAGCTTTGTCGAGGGCTCGAAACTTGCCGCGTTCGGTGGGGTGACCACGGTCATCGATTTCGCCGACCACGACAAGACCAGGACTCTGGCCGATTCGGCGAAAGCGCGTATCGAGGCCATGTCCAAAGGCATGGCTATAGATTTTGCCCTGCATCAGGGCGTCTATGGCATGCACGGGGGTATCGAAGCCGAGTTGCAGGACCTGGTGAAGCTCGGGGTGACCACCATCAAGATTTTTACGACATACAAGAATGTCGGTTATCTTATCGAAATAGATGGATTGCGAGAGTTGTTCTCGGCATGCAAGCGCTGCAACATCATGGTAAGCGCACATTGCGAGGACGATACGTTGATCGAGGAGACCAATGCGAACCATACCGGTGGGCATACACCCGCGGACCATGCTGTGTTGCGACCGGCGGAAGCGGAATATCGTGCGATCAAGTACCTCGGTACACTCGCCGGGGAGGTCGGGATGCCGCTGTATGTGGTCCACCTGTCCAGCGCACGAGGATTGGATGCCGTACGCGAACTGCGTGGTGCGGGTATCCAGGTGCTGGTGGAGACGACTCCCCATTACCTGCTGCTCGATGCCTCTCGTCTTGCGGGACCGGAAGGTCCGTTGTACGTCATGACTCCTCCGCTACGGACAGAACAGGACAACCGGATACTCCAGGATGCTCTGGTAGCCAAGGAGTTCCAGGTGGTTGCGACCGACCACTGTTCGTTTACCCGGGAGCAGAAGTTGGCCTCCGACGATTGCCGCACCATATTTCCTGGAATTCCCGGTACAGAAGAGATGTTGCCGTTGATCCATACGTTCGCCGTGGCTTCGAGCCGCCTGTCGCTTTCCCAGTTGGTCCGATTGCTTTCGACCACGCCTGCAAAAGCCTTTGGCCTGTACCCCCGCAAGGGTTCGTTGCAGGTCGGAAGCGATGCCGATATCGTGTTGTTCGACCCCGAATGCATGTGGACATTGGATGCCTCGAGCATACACAGTGCAGCCGGATACACTCCGTATGAAGGGTTCAAGGTTGCCGGAAAGGCGATCATGACCTATCTGCGGGGACGACTGGTAATGGGAGACGATGTGTACTTGGGAAAACCTGGGGAGGGCAAGTTCCTCGTGGCAGGTACCCCCAGCGCCTATCTGTGACGGACGGTTGCTAACCGACGTACATTTTCGTGACGACCCAGATTGCAAGGCGGTCTGGTAGCAGTCTCTTGAGGAACATGAGCAGGGCATAGCCGGCACCCACTGGTTTTCTCACCGGCGGGTGCTTCCTTTGTGCCGTATTGAACACGACGGACGCTACCTTCGACGGTGCATATCCGTTCTGTTCATCCTTCTCCATTTTTCCTATGGCCCTGCGTGCCTGGTGGGCATACGGGGAATCGGACGGGATAGTCATGTGGCGACGGCCGGTGAAGGGCGTCTTCGTATCCCCTGCCTCGACCACGCAGCAGCGGATGCCGAAAGGCTTGCCTTCGATCCGCAAGGCCTCCATGAATGCCTCGACGGCGAACTTCGATGCGCTGTAGTGCGCTTGGAAGGGGATGCTGATTCGACCCGCTATGGAACCGAGGGCTATGACCATTGACGGACCACGCGAACGCATGAGGGGCAGCAGTGCATTGTTTACCCGGACAATACCGAAATAATTCGTGTCGAATTGGGCCAGGGCTTCTGTTGCAGTGGTATCCTCGCATGCTCCGCCGATTCCAAATCCAGCACAATGCACGACTGTACCGATTCCATCGCCCGTCAACTCGACGGCTTCGGACCAGATACGCTCGATTCCCGAAGCTACCACGGTATCGTCGGTCACATCCATACTGGACAGGTGCACGGTGTCAGGTACCATCTCCTTGGAGGTTCCCGAACGGGAGACACCCCATACATGGTATCCTTTCTGAGCGAACAACAAGAGACAGGCGAGTCCGATTCCCGAACTCGCCCCGGTAACCAGCACATTGGTGCCATATGGTCTTGAACCCACGTGTCAGTCCTTCTTCTTTTTCAACAGATCACGGATTTCGGTGAGCAGCACGATGTCAGCCGGGACCACCGGGACTTCCGGGGGTGCGGCCGCGGCAATCGCAGCTGCCTTTTCCTTCTCGACCCGCTCCCGCTTCTCGCGGAAGCTATTGATGCTGCGGACCATTATGAACACGACGAGGGCGATCAACAGGAAGTCGATTATCGCCTGGATGAAATTACCATAGGTGAGGGCCAACTCGGGACGGTCTCCCACAGTCTCTCGAATGACGATGCGCAAGTTGGTGAAGTTGACACCACCGAGAACCATACCGATAATCGGCATGACAATATCGTTGACCAACGATTTCACAATCGCGGTGAACGCGGTGCCGATGATAAGACCGACGGCAAGATCCATGACATTGCCACGGGCAATGAACTTCTTGAACTCTTCGACAAATTTTTTCTTTTCTGCCATACCGATCCTCCTTGCCTCTAGTCTTCGATTCTACCACACCTTCATATATAAAGCATAGCGATTACTATCCGGTTACTCTGCTTTCCCAGCGGCAATGTGTTCGAATTCCTCCAAAATCTGCTGGGAAGGCCTGGGAGACAACAGACTGGCCACAACGATGCACAAGGCACTGAACAGGAATGCGGGCAGCAGTTCGTAGATACCCCAGGCACCACCCAAGGGAGCAATGAGATTCTTCCAGACCACCACTGCCGCGAACCCGCCGGCCATACCTGCGATCGCTCCGACAAGGGTTGTCCGTTTCCAAAAGAGGCTGAAGAGCATCAATGGACCGAAAGCGGCCCCGAATCCTGCCCATGCATAACTGACAATTCCGAAAATGGAGGAGTTGGGGTCGGCTGCGAGGATCGCCCCGATTATGGCGACCAGGATGATTGTGATGCGCGAGACCCAGAGGATCTGTTTGTCGGTGGCATCCTTCTTCAGAACCCCTTTGAAAAAGTTCTGGGACACCGCGGATGCGGTTACCAGCAGTTGCGAGTCGCTCGTGCTCATGGTGGCCGCGAGTATTCCGCTGAGGATAACACCCACAAGCACCACGAGGATTCCCGAATAGTTTGCGAGCAATTGGGTCATGACGATAAAGATGGTCTCGCTGCGTGAAGAAAGTTCTCCAGCCGCCGCTCCATCCAACAATGACGGTACCGCCGCGACACCGACCACACCGATACATACTGCGGCGGCAAGGGAAACGAGGACCCAGACCATGGCGATGCGACGTGAGCGGGTGAGTTCCCCGGCATCCCGTATGGCCATGAAGCGCAACAGGACGTGCGGCATGCCGAAGTATCCCAGACCCCAAGCCATGGACGAGGCGATTTCCAGAAACGATACGGCCGATCCGGCTCCTGTTGCCCGGTTGTGGCTGGTGAACAGGCTGCCGAAGCCGTCCAAGGATTCGATGGATGCACCAACCGCACCCAAGCCACCGGCCTCCAGCACTCCGGCGACAAGGATGACGATCAATGAGAAGAACATCAAGGTTCCCTGCATGAAGTCGGTGGTGCTCTCGGCAAGGAATCCTCCGACGATCGTATAGATTACCACCACGATCGTTCCGATTACCATCATCAAGGTGTAGTCGAATCCGAACAGGCTGTTGAAGAGTTTTCCCAAGGCAGCGAAGCCGCTCGAGGTGTAGATGATGAAGAAAAAGAATATGATAACGGCCGAGATGGTCATGATGATTCGTCTGGAATCATGGAACCGGTTGGAGAAGAAGTCGGGCAACGTGATCGCATTGCCAGCGACATGGCTATAGGTGCGCAGGCGATAGGCTACGAACCGCCAGTTGAACCAAGTGCCGACAGCCAATCCGATTGCAGTCCACCCCGCACTGGCGAAACCGGTGAGATAGGCGAGTCCAGGCAGTCCCATAAGCAGCCAGCTGCTCATATCCGAGGCTTCGGCGCTCATCGCTGTTACCCAAGGGCCGAGCGACCTGCCACCAAGGAAGAAGTCCTCGGTGCTCTTGTTGCGCTTGCTGTAGATCAAGCCGACAGTGACTACCAGTGCCATATAGAGGACCATGCCGATGAATGCAACGGTCTTCTGATTGGCTGTCAGGATAGTAAGATTCATAATTCCTCCTTGCGTATGGACCGATAGTAGTGGAAAATGCCAGTATTGTGAACCTTTTTCACAGCAAGAGCTGAAACACTGGTCGAGGGGTATGCATGCTTTTTGGAATGTTGGTGTTGCACATCGTGGGATTCGTCGGAGCTTTTGTCGCACGACGGCTGAGAGTTCCGGCGGGAGCCTTGATAGGATCGATGCTTGCGGTAGTCCTGTGCAATATCACCACGGGATTCGGGGAATTGTATCCCGGTGACCTTCGTATTGTAATCCAGATTGTTTCGGGTATCGTCATCGGTTCGAGGTTCACGCGTTCCGATATCGCCATGTTCAAGCGTGTGGGGCTACCGGCATTGGTGTTTGTGGTCATGTTGATGCTTTTGAATGTGCTGTTCGCCGCATGGATGGCACATTCTTCGTCGTTGAGTCTTGTGACCTCGTTCTTCGCCTGCGCTCCCGGGGGTGTGTCCGACCTTGCCCTGGTGGCAGCCGATTTCGGTGCCGATATGGAGAGTGTCTCCCTGCTGCAAATGTTCCGGTTCGTATTCGTGATCTCCTTCTTCCCACCACTGGTGAAGCGCCTGTTTTCCAAGCAGGCACCGATCCGTCATGCCGTGCCGATCATTTCGGTTGAGGGAAAGGAAACGGTGGTACCGCGCCGTCCGATATACACGAATTTCGCAACAACGGTGGTGTTGGCAATTGGAGGTGGGGTCCTGTTCGATCTGATCGGCATTCCCGCCGGAGCACTCATTGGAGCCATGGTGGCAGTCGCCGTTTTCAATATGGCAACAGCCCGCGCGTGGTATCCGGGATGGCTGAGGTTTGCAATCCAACTGTTCGCCGGGACCTATATCGGAGCGAAAGTCTCGCTCGACTCCATCGTATCGCTTCCGACACTGCTGGTTCCCATGTCTATCCTGCTCACGGAGCTGTTCGTCATGGCCTTCCTGACGGCATGGGTATTGCATCTTGTGTTCCGTATCGATTTCGCCACAGCGCTCTTCGCTTCGATTCCCGGTGGGATCGCCGAGATGGGACTGGTTTCCGAGGAGATGGGACTCGACACGCCCCGCATCGTATTTCTGCACAGCTGCCGTGTGTTCGCCGTCATGGTCATGCTTCCGATCGCTGCCCGACTCTTGTCGCTGTTCGGTTGACGCCCCACTTTCTTCTCCCGGACAATTTGTTGTATACTCGATTGAAGCAGAGCAGCTGGGGGGCAGACATGGAAGTGCAGAAGAAACGAATATTGACCGGTGACAGGACTACAGGCAGATTGCATCTGGGCCACTATGTGGGAAGTCTCAAGAGCCGGGTGGAATTGCAGGATGAATACGATACATTTATCCTTTTGGCCGATATCCAGGCCCTCACCACGCACTTCGAGCAACCCGAACTGCTCTACAGCAGCATTTTCGATGTGACCATCGACAACCTTTCGGTCGGACTCGATCCTGCGAAGGTGACGATCGTGCAGCAAAGCGCCGTCAAGGCCATAGCCGAGATGACGGTATTCTACTCCATGCTGGTCAGCGTGAATGCATTGCGGCACAATCCGACCATCAAGACAGAGGCGGCGCAGTACGGCTACAACGAGATGTCGTACGGATTCCTAGGGTATCCGGTGAGCCAGACCGCAGATATCACCTTCTGCAACGCACACCTGGTCCCTGTCGGGGAAGACCAGCTTCCCCATATCGAACTGACACGCAAGATCGTGCGCAAGTTCAACGACATGTACGGCACCCATATCATCGAACCGCAGGCTAAGCTGAGCCAGGTATCACGATTGGCCGGATTGGATGGCAACGCCAAGATGGGCAAGAGTACCGGCAATGCGATCTATCTCTCCGACACCTCCAAGGAAGTCGAACAAAAGGTCCGCATGGCGGTCACCGACCCTGCCCGTGTGACGAAGGATATTCCGGGAACCCCCGAGATATGCAATGTCGGCAAGTACCATAGGATATTCACTCCCGACCAATGCGACAACATATGGGAGATGTGCAGGACGGCAACCATAGGGTGTGTGGCCTGCAAGAAGATACTCGCGGGAAGCCTCAATACCCTGCTCGACCCCATGCGGGAAAAGCGTGCCTACTACGAGGCGCATATGGACGAAGTGAGGGAAATCATTGTTTCCGGGACCCGAAAGGCGAGTGCCATCGGCGATGCACAGGTCGACAGCATGCGCGAGGCAATGCACCTGAAAATCTGAGTGCAGGCAACACGAGGTGACCGATGGAACCTTTCACCGGCCATATCCGCGTCAGCCCGATTCACTTGGGTACAACCTGGTCCTTCCATCGTCTGTAGAACACGACAAGCGGCAACAGTACCACCAGCACGACTACGGCACTGGCTTTCCATACCGAGGCAATGCCCTGCGTCGTCGCGTGTAGCCATACCGCCGCGAATGCCGATGCCACCAGGCCTCCGACCTGCATGGAGAACGAAGAGACCGACAGGACGGAAGAGCGTATATGCGAAGGTGTGAGGCTGTTGGTCATGACCTGTCCGGAGACTTCCACCATTCCCAAAAACAGGTAGAAGGCTCCGAAGGCAGCGGTATAGGGGCCCTGATGCCATACGCTCGATAGGGCCAGGATCGACACCACCATGACAAGACGCAAGACCACATACACGCCCAGGACCGATTTCGGAAACCGGTCCATAACCTTGGTTGAGGCATAGGCTCCGACCAGTGCGCTCATGAACCCGATGAAGGCCAACACGCCAAGGAATATCGCGGTCGATTCGGAACCGTTTCCGATCTCGACCAACCTTGGCTGCCAATATTTCTCGATTGAAGAGAGGAGGAACCCGGTCGCTCCCGCGGCAAGCAACAAAAGTGCCAACAACTTGTTGCCGACTATCAGCCGGAAGACCGGGCGTAAGCCGATTTCCCTATCTCCTTCGGAGGAGACGATCCGCTTCTCATGTATCAACACGAGTGCGAGAAGCAGCACCGCAAGGTTCAGTACGGCGCTGACCAGGAAGTTGCCGTCGTAGCCACTACTCAAGGGAAAACCTCGTCGGACCCAGGTGGTTATGAATCCGGAAGCCAAGGCCCCGGCGGACAAACCGATCGTGTCCCACACCGATATGAGCATGGTTATCCGGTGCAAGCCCTGAACGCCATAGGTATCGTTGTGCCAGTCGATTGCCAACGCTTCGAAGGACCCGGAGATGAACGCCCGTGCCAACCCCAAGAACAGGACGGCAAGTGCAAGTGCCACCAATGAGTTGCCGAATACCAGCAGCAGGGAACCGACGGCGGAAGCGAACTTCGAGAACAGGAAGCAGGCCTTCCTCCCGAAGTAGTCGCTGGCCAAACCGCTTGGGATTTCGGTTATCACGACAACAAGACTGTAGGCCCCCATGGCCAATGCGAGTGTGCTGAGGTTCAAGCCCTTGTCGAGCAACAGGAGGTTCATGACAGGAAGGGTTGTTCCAAGGGAAAAGGAAGAGAGCATGAACAGCATGCCGAGTTGGTACAGTTTCGTGGTACGCATCACGTGTTTGCCTCATACATGATCAAAGCGAATTCCCAGGCGGTATCGGAATCGCCATGCGGTATGGTGTGCATATCCAGGAAATCCCGTACCATCCGGTAGAATTTCTGCGCATCCTCTTGGCTCAGGTGCGCGATACCCCCAAGGAAATCTCCACAGAAGAGGGAAGGATCGGCGATTTCCCGCTCCCGCTGGCCCGCGAGGGCTTTTTGGAAGCGTTGGCCGACTCCAGCGAGCATGGCTGCGGTCAAGGCCTCGCGGTCCTCGGACAACGCATCGACCCTATTGGTTCCAATGGAAACAGTGACATCGGCAGGACGCAGGTATTCCGCCCGGATCCCGTTCACCAGTTCAAAATGGTCATGCTCGACCAGTCCTATCTCACGCAGGCGCAACAGGTGGTGACGGGCGGAGGAGGGGGAGAGCGAAAGCATATCGGCGATACGCTTGGCCGTGGCGGGTGTCCCCAAGGTGTGCAGGGTGCGTAGGATCTTCTGCCGCAACGGCAGCATATAGATGCGCAGTTGTGTTTCACTTTCCAGTCGTACGATCGGCTTCGTGGTGGATTCCATGGCAATTCCCCCTGTTTCTAACGTTACATAATTTGTAACATACTATTTGGTGTAATTCAAGAGGGAGTTCTGTTGACAGTCCATGGGGCAGGTGGTACAACTGGACAACCGCAGAATGGTGCAAGGAGTTCCGATGTCCGCCGATACACGCATCGTCAAACAGGCGTTCCTCCGTACGATCCCCGTCATGATGGGGTACCTGGTGCTTGGTATTGCCTTCGGGCTGTTGTTGCAGAAAGCCGGATACCACTGGGTATGGGCACTTGGGATCAGCCTGTTCGTGTTCGCCGGTTCGATGCAGTTCGTGTTGGTCGGGTTGCTTTCACAGAATGCCTCGCTGACCACCGTTGCCGTAACGACACTGTTGGTCAACTCGCGGCACCTCTTTTATGGTCTCTCATTCATCGAGCGGTTCAAGGCTATGGGCAAGCGCGGGCTGTATATGGTCTTTTCCTTGACCGACGAGACCTATGCGCTACTCTGTGCGGTAGGGGATGTCGGCACGGTGGAGGACCGTGACAGGCTCTCCTGGTGGATGGCCCTGTTGGACCAAAGCTACTGGGTGACCGGTTCTGTGGTCGGAGCCGTATTGGGATCCCATATCACGCTGGATATCACTGGTATCGACTTCGCCATGACAGCACTGTTCACCGTAATATTTGTCGAGCAGTGGATTGCCGCAAAGACCCGCTTGCAGGCGATCATCGGCATGGCTTGCGCAATCGTATCGCTGGTGCTCCTGGGGTCGGACCGGTTCCTGTTGCCAGCGTTGGTGGCTACGGTAGCCATGCTCCTTGCAGCAAGGAATCTTGTGGAGGTACGGCGATGAATATCGTTTCTTCCCTGTTGGTCGTAGCTGTAACTGCGCTCTGTACCCTGGCAACCCGGGCCACACCGTTCATCCTCTTTGGCAACAAGAGGCGCAAGGTGCCTGCGGCCATCCTCTTTTTGGGTGAGGTGCTTCCTCCGGCGGTCATGGCCGCACTGGTCGTCTACAGCCTCAAGCACATCTCGTTCGAGGCTCCGGGACTGTGGGTGAACGAGATCATCGGGGTCGCCGCCACCGCGCTCATCCATATATGGCGACGCAATACCCTGTTGAGTATTGGAATTGGAACCGTGGTGTATATGGTTTTGGTCCAAGGCGCTTTTTTATAACCGGTTGCCAATGTTTTATTGCCTGTCCGGCTATGCCGGTGTATGATTTGCAATCATGAAAAGAAAGCCGATAGTAGAATACGGGTATGGATTCGTCACCGACGAATACCTGCAACGGGGTCAGGATGAATATGCCTTCCGCAACAAGCAGACCGTCGCTTGGAACGCCACCTGGCGGCCGCTGTCCGAAGCCGAGCGGAAACAATTGGAAAGCCAGGGGAATACCTGTCCCAATTGGAACGATGTTCTGGTCGAGGATCCGATCGACATCTCCCTTATCCGCAGCAGCGCCTTCTACGGACTGGTCAGGATCGGTTCGTTGGAACCCTATACGGTAAGCTACCATGATTTCTCCTTGCCCGAAGGTATCCGCGACAGCCACATAATCTCCTGTGATATCGGCAGGCACAGCTGCATCCACCGCTGCAGCTACCTCTCCCATTATATTGTCGGCGAACAGTGCATTCTGAGCGAGATCGATGAAATGGACACCACCAACCATGCCAAGTTCGGCAATGGGGTGCTCAAGCAGGGTGAGGACGAGTCGGTACGTATTTGGCTGAATATCATGAACGAGGCCGAATCACGTTCGGTATTGCCGTTCGAGTCCATGATTTGTGCCGACGCCTGGTTGTGGGGTACCTATAGGGAACACGGCAAGATGCTTGATCGGTTGGTCAAGCTGACCGAACAGGAAATCGATCTGCACCGCGGGTGGTATGGTGAAGTCGGCTCCGGGTCGGTCATCAAGTCTTGCCGGGTGATCAAGGACGTGCACTTCGGGGCCTGCGTCTATGTGAAAGGTGCGAACAAGCTGAAGAACCTTACGATCCGTTCGCACGAGGACTGTTCAACGCAGATAGGTGAGGGAGTCGAGCTGGTCAATGGCATCATCGGGTACGGCTGCCACGTGTTCTATGGCGTCAAGGCTGTGCGGTTCATCATGGGCAACAACAGCAATTTGAAATACGGTGCGCGGTTGCTCAACTCGGTCTTGGGTGACAATTCCACCATAAGTTGCTGCGAAGTGTTGAACACGTTGGTATTCCCATTCCATGAGCAGCACCACAACAACTCGTTCCTGATCGCTTCATTGGTCCAGGGACAGTCGAACATGGCGGCCGGAGCGAATATCGGGTCGAACCACAATACACGGGGAAACGATGGGGAAATGCAGGCCCGCCGCGGTTTCTGGCCAGCGCTTTCCAGTTCGATCAAGTTCAACAGCAAGTTCGCCTCGTTCACCTTGATCACCAAGGGCGACTATCCGAACGAGCTGAACATACCCGTACCATTCTCCATGGTCGGGTACCACGAGAACACCGGACAGATTACGATCATGCCTGCCTACTGGTGGATGTACAACCGCTACGCATTGGAGCGCAACGGGTGGAAATTCAAGAACCGCGACAAGCGGACATTCGTGACCCAGCATATCGAAGCCGACTATATGGCTCCCGATACCATGGAGGAAATCCTCTCTGCCATGGATCTTTTGAGCCTTTGGGTTGGTCGTGCGGCGGTTGGGGCTTCCCTGGTCGCCCCGGGTCTCGGAGCCAATGAGGAGGCCTTGCGTGAACAGGGACGGATGTTGCTCGAGACCCACCCCGAGCAGGTCGGTACGCTTGAAGTCGTCGCTTCAGGCATCGACCGGTCGACCACGCCCTCGGTCGTGCTAAAGGTTGCCGAAGGGTATCGGGCATACCGGGAAATGTTGATTTTCGGATCGGTCCGGAGCCTCTTGGCCTATCTGGACGGGAAGGGACAGAAGTTTCCCGATTTCCAGGAAGATGCCAAGGTGTGGTTGGCAACGGGTCCTTTACATTTCGAATCGGTGATCGGACCGTTCAGGAACATGGGTGGGCAGCTGGTTTCCGAACCGCAGATCAAACGGTTGATCCAACTCATCGAGGAAGGCCAGGTCGACTCCTGGCAGGCTATCCACGACCAGTATGCCTCATGGTGGGAAGAATATCCGCGGGTCAAGGCAACCGTTGCGCTCCAGACGTTGCAGAAGTTGTTGCGGACAGCGCAATTGGATGTCGTGCATTGGGAATATCTGATCGACCGTTTCCTTATACTTTGTGACCAGAACGCCTTGGAGGTGTACCGCTCGAGAAAGAAGGATTTCGAGGATCCGTTCAGGAAAATGGTCTATCGGAACGAAGAGGAGATGGATGCGGTCCTGGGCAAGCCTGAGGACAACTCGTTTGTCAAACAGAGCCGCAGCGATATGGAGAAGTTGAAGGAGCTTGCCCGCCGCTTTTCTCCTTGGTCCTGATGTGTTACATTAGGGGTATGATTGAAACCGGATACAAACCGCCGACGCGTGAAATGCATCCCTTGCCGGTATTCACCGATGCCCTTCTTCGGAGCATCATGGATACCGAACCCTCTTTGAACCGAGAACTGCTGCACAGTGCGGCATTGTCGGGTACGCCCTCGCATAGTCTTGCGGCATGCCTCGACTCATATACGAAAGAACATCTGTTGGACCTTGCCTCGGACCATGAGGTCGATCTTCCCATGTCCGCCCGGAAAAGGCAGTTCGTGGATTCCCTGTCGGGACGTATCGTCGACCGGTTCCCGAAAATGTTGCCCTATCTTCCGGTGGTCAACCTGGAGTTCCTCGCACAGTTCAAGGACAATACCTCGATTGAAGTGGATAAGGACTTGTTGCAGTTCCGCGATATTTCGCATGCGCACAATTTCGGTTTCCTGTATCTGTACAAGACCGGAGCTTCCTATACTGCTGTTGTTCCCCGCGAGCTGTTGCCGGCTTTGCAGATGCTCAAGAATGCAGAATTGTGGAAATCGGTCGAGTTGCACCAGCGCCTCGACGCATACGCGGTATCGCTTTCGAATTTGTACGGAGTTCTGGATATCGACCAATTCGCTATAGTCTGGAACAGGTTCGAATCCGAGAACCTCACCCCTGCCATGGCCCAGGATGAATTGGGTGAGCTGGGAAAGGTGCAGTACTATTGGTGGTTTGAAGACGAACTGGTAATCTCCTCGTTCTTCCGGACGTTGGAGGAAGTGGAGCAGTTTCTTGAGAATGTCAAGCAAGTCTCCTACTATTCACCGTCACGCGAGGAACTGGTCCAATATTTCCAGACACCGTACGACGACCAGTCCCCCGCAGTCAGCGCCATGATGGAATTCCTTTCCGGCTACCGCTTGCCCAACGACGAACAGATCGAGGATCTCATGGATGAGATTTCCGATACCTGTATCGCTGGCGACGGCATGCAGGATGTCTTCGATTTGCTCAACGAGTACGGACTGCTGTTCACCGGTATGGACGAGATCACCCGGTTTACCGAGTTGTACGTCCAAATGAGTGAGAACTGTCGGAAATGGGCACTACGCGGACACACGCCCAACGCCTTGAAGAAACACAACCGGACCAGATGATGTTCCCTGTCAGCGCAAGTCCACGGTAAGTTTGAATACTTCCATCAGGGTGGTCCACCAGGCTTCCGAACCTTCGAATTCTCCGATTCCCCTGATCTTCCGGATCCGGTAACGAACCAGATTGGCAGCTGGTTTCGCGCACAAGACGTCCAGGTCCTTCAAGATCGTCTCTTTGATCGCGTTTGCGGTGAACAGCGGATCCTTGTGGGCGCCTTCGGGGACCTCGGGAATAATATCGTGGATGATATTGAAGCGCTTGAGATCCCGGGCGGTCATTTTCATGGCCTCGGCCGCTTCCTGGGCCCTGGACGGGTCGCGCAACAGGATCGAGGCGAAGCCTTCCGGGGTAATCACCGAGTAGACGGCATTCTCCAACATGTAGAGCTTGTCGCCGACACCGATTCCCAGGGCACCACCGCTTCCACCTTCTCCGATGATGAAACTCAACACAGGAACCTTGAGCGTGGAGAACTCCTTGAGGTTCCGGGCAATGGCCTCGCCGATTCCCCGCTCCTCGGCACCGAGTCCGGGAAATGCCCCGGGTGTGTCGATGAAGCAGACGACCGGCCTGCCGAACTTCTCGGCCTGCTTGGCGAGTCTGAGTGCCTTCCTGTAGCCTTCGGGATTGCTCATGCCATAGTTGCGTTCGATATTCTCGCGCAGGTTCATACCCTTGCGATTGCCGATGAAAGTGATTGCACGGCCACCTATCGTACCGATTCCACCGATCATGGCAGGATCGTCGCCATAGGTCCTGTCTCCGTGCAATTCCATGAATTCATCGCAGATCAGATCGATATAGGTAGCCGCGCCGGGACGACCCTGTTGCCTGGATAGCAACACGCAGTCCCATGAGGACCGTTCCTTCGTACGGGGATCGCTTATCGCTATCTCTTCCAGTCGTGTGACCGAGGTCTTCAACAATTCTTCATGCGTCTTGTTCATGCTTGACTCCTACGTGGGTACGCATCAGAAACGAGAGTTGGGTACGGAGCTTGTCCCGCGGTACGATCGCATCGACGAAGCCCTTCTTCAATTGGAACTCCGATTTCTGGAACCCCTCGGGTAGTTTCTGTCCGATGGTTCCTTCGATGACCCGTGGTCCGGCGAAACCGATCAATGCGCCGGGTTCGGCGATGATCACATCACCGAGCATCGCGAACGATGCGGTCACCCCGCCGGTTGTCGGGTGGGTGAGCACGATGAACAACGGGACACCGGTCTGTTCCAACAATGCGGCGGCACTGGCGGTCTTGGCCATCTGCATGAGCGAGAAGATACCCTCCTGCATGCGAGCTCCTCCGCTGGCAGTGAAGATGATGACTGGTGAATCGGATAGGGCTCCCTGGAACATCGCCTGGGTAATCTTTTCCCCGACGACCGAACCCATGCTGCCACCCATGAAATCGAAGGACATGACGGCCAGGACCGCCCCCAGCCCCTCGATCGTACAGGTTCCGGTAACCACAGCCTCGTTCATCGACGACTGTTTCTGGTTCTGGCGCAGTTTTTCGGCATATCCATCCAATTCGATGGGGTTTTTCGAACACAATTCGGCTGAGAATTCCTTGAACGATCCCGCATCGGCAATCTGTTCAATCCTTTGGGCCGCATCCAGGCGATGGTGGAAGCCGCATTCGGGGCATACCATTTGATATTTCTTCAAGACATCGTCAGAGACCTGACGATGGCAGGCTGGACAATTTTCCGCTTTATGCATGTGTGGTTACCTCTTTTTGGGATCGGGGAACAGACGGGTATACAGGTCCGTACCGAACACTCCCGACCTGAAGGGTTTTGAAAGCAGGATCGCAATCTGGGAATCGATATTCGTATCTACTCCTTCGATGACGAATTCCTTGAGTGCACGAACCATCGTGTCGATACTCAACTGCCTGTGCGGTGTATGTACAATGACCTTCGCGATCATCGAATCGTAATAGGGGCTGATCTTGGCGCCTTGGAACAAGTGGGTGTCCACCCGGACCCCCGGGCCCAACGGTGGATTGAACTTCACGACCGTTCCCGTTGTCGATGCGTTCACACGGCACTCGAGGGCATGTCCACGAAGTTGCAGCGGCTCATCGGGCACATCGAGTCCCTTGCCTCCAGCGATCAACAGCTGTTGCCGGATGATATCGGTGCCGCTCACCAACTCCGAGACCGGATGTTCCACCTGTACGCGCGCATTCACTTCCATGAACCAGTATGCGCCGTCCTCTACCAGAAATTCGATTGTTCCTGCTCCACGGTATCCGATATGTTCGAACAATCGCACCGAGTCGGCGCCCATCTGCTGGCGCATCTGTTCGTTGATGATGGGCGACGGGCTCTCCTCGATGAGTTTCTGGTGGTTCTTCTGGACCGAACAATCACGCTCTCCCAAATGGACGACCCTGCCTTTACCATCGGACAGCAGCTGGATCTCCACATGCCTTGGATTCAACAAGTATTTTTCCATATGGATCGTACCGTCGGAAAAGAAGGCGAGGGCTTCGCGGGATGCGACAGTTATGGCGTTGGGCAATTCCTTCGCATGTTTGACGATGCGCATACCCCGTCCACCACCACCGGCCGCTGCCTTGAGGATCACGGGGTATCCGATCTGCTGTGCCAGTTCCGCCGCACTTGCGGCATCGGTTATGGCTTCCATACTCCCGGGGGTCACCGGGACTCCGGCTTCGGTAGCGGAATGTCGCGACCGTACCTTGTCTCCGAGCATCCGTATCGTCCTGGCCGTGGGACCGACAAACACCAATCCGGCACGCTCGACTTCCTCGGCGAACTTCGGGTTCTCCGAAAGGAATCCGACACCCGGATGGATCGCATCGCAACGGGACACGCAGGCTGCGGTTATGATATTTCGGATATTGAGATAACTTTCACTGGAAGCCGCGGGTCCGATGCAGATCGCCTGGTCGGCCATCCGGGTATGCAACGAATCTGCATCAGCTTGCGAATAGACCGCAACGGTCCTGATTCCCATGTCCTTGCAAGTCCTGATGATACGGACGGCGATTTCTCCCCGGTTCGCTATCAGCAACGAACGGATCATAACGGTTTCACCTCGAACAGCGGTTGGCCGAATTCCACCAAAGCTCCCTGGTCGGCCAGTACCGCAACTATTTCACAATCGTATTCGGCTTCAAGCTGGTTCATGAGTTTCATCGCTTCCAATGTGCACACGACATCACCCTTATGGACGGTATCGCCGACTTCCACATATGGGGGAGAGTCTGGGGATGGGGTTCGGTAAAAGGTTCCGACGATCGGACTGGTGATGGTTTTGGTCCCGCTATCCACTTTGACGGCAGGTTGTGCATGGATATGTTGTGGGCCAGCATGGTGGGATATCGGTTGGTATCCTTCGGGGACAACGGTGTGCGCCTGAGGTTTCTTCATGTGCAGGGAATACTGTTCGCAAGTGATTTCTATCTCGCTAAGCGAGCTGTTCTCAAAGATTGTTATGAATTGTTGCAACTCTTTCTGTTCCATCGGGTCCTCCTGAGGTGTAGGGCCTGGGATGCTGGTGGGCATCGAACTCACCTTCTCGCTTGATAGTAGCGATACTGGCGGAAAGTGTCAATATTGACAAAAAGAGAAAAAATGTAATAAATAGAGGGAGGCGTTTACGTCAACGAACGATTTTGGAGGAAGTGCCCTATGAATAGACCGGCACATGTCTGTATTCGTGCTGTGGGAGCATATGTACCACCAAGAAGGGTCACCAACGATGATTTGGCGAAAACCGTCGATACCAGCGACGAGTGGATCCGTTCACATACCGGTATCGGAGCTCGCCACTTGGCGGATGAAGGGGTAGCCACCAGCGATCTGGCGGTTGGAGCGGTAAAGGACCTGTTGAAGCGCCATGGCTTGCAGGCAGAGGAGATCGGCGCGATCATACTGGCTACCGCGACCCAGGACTTCCTGGGATTTCCGGCCACGGCCTGTATCATCCAGGACAAATTGGGATTGAAGACGATTCCCGCATTCGATGTGGCGGCCGGTTGTACCGGTTTCATATATGCATTGGAAATTGCCCACGGCCTGGTTGCCATGGGGACGGTCCGTTCGGTTGTGGTGATAGGGGCCGAGAAGCTCTCGGCTGTGACCGATTGGAACGACCGCAACACCTGTGTGCTCTTTGGTGATGGGGCGGGGTGTGTCCTGGTCGAGGCCGGAGAGGCGCGCGACGGGGATATCATAGACAGTGTGTTGCACGCCGAGGGCAGCGGGGCTTCGTTCCTCTGCATTCCCCGTGGAGGCACACATGCGCCCCTGGATCCAGCCCTTCCCCCACAAGGACAGAAACTGCAGATGGATGGACGGGCAGTGTACAACTTTGCTGTCCGGGTGTTGGGAGAGGTTGTCGATGAATTGCTCAGTCGCAACCAGATGACGATAGAAGATGTCGATTGGATCGTTCCCCACCAGGCCAACAGCCGTATCATCTCGGCAGCTGCCAAGCGATTGAAGATCGACCAATCCAAGTTTTTTATGAATATCGAAGACTATGCCAACACATCGGCGGCCTCGATCCCCATAGCCCTCAGGGAAATGGAGGAGCAGGGATTGCTGAAAAGCGGTCAGGTTGTCATGACTATCGGGTTCGGCGCAGGGTTGACCTATGGAGGAAATCTCATACGATGGTAACCTATGCAGCATGTTATCCCGGTCAGGGTGCCCAAAAGCCCGGTATGGCCATGGATCTCTACGATAAGTCCGCCCAGGTGCGGAACCTATTCGAACTCGCCTCCGATATCTGTGGCAAGGATCTGTATGCCTTGCTTTCCAATGGCGATGAACAGCTGTTGCAACAGACGGAGAATACCCAGCTGGCAGTGACGATAGCCAATCGGAGTGCCACACTGGTGTTGCAGGAACATGGGGTCCAACTCGGATGCCATGCCGGTTTCAGTCTGGGCGAGCTGTCGGCATACGCGGCGGCCCGAGTCATTTCCGATGAAGAACTTTTCCTTATTGTCGCCGAACGTGGTAGACTGATGGCGAAAGCCACACAAGCAGCGGTGGGCAGGTATGGGGAATTGGGAATGGCGGCAGTGGTCGGAATCGGCTTCGATGAAGTTTCGCATCTCTTGGAATCTGTCGGTGCGAGGAATTTGTTCTGTGCCAACGACAACGGACCGAAACAAGTTGTCGTATCCGGAACAGCCGAAGAAATCGCCGCCCATACCGACGCGCTGAAGGCCGCTGGAGCCCGACGAATCATACCCCTGCGGGTATCGGGTCCGTTCCACACCCCCTTCATGGCCGAGGCAGAGGCACAGTTCGCCAATTTCCTCTCCACGATCTCCTTTTCCGACCCACAGTCACCGCTGTATGCGAATGTGACCGGCGATTTGGTCTTGCATGGGGATGACGTGCGGGGCCTCTGTTCCCGCCAGCTCTCAGCTCCAGTCCGTTGGACCAGGATCATGCAGTCCATTGCCGAAGGGCAAGGCCTCACCCGGGCCGTGGAACCGGGACCGGGAACGGTACTGACAGGTTTGTGGCGCTCGAGCGGACTTGATGTCGTATGCAAGAGCGTCGGGACATATGAAGAAATTGAAAAACTCTTGGAGGAACGACAAGATGGTTGATGCACCTGCATTGCATAGGACGGCGATTGTAACGGGAGGCTCCCGGGGTATCGGACGCGAGATAGTATTGTCGTTGTTGCGTAGCGGCACGGAAGTCTGGTACTTGTCCAGATCGGAGGGGACACCTGCCGATGCATTGTGCGAGACAGCCGGAGTACCATTGGGAATGGCCCACTGGGTCGGTTGCGATATGGGAAATGCCGAATCGGTGGAGCAAGCGCTCGATACGGTGCTGGCGCAAACCAAACGGGTGGATATCCTGGTGAACAATGCCGGAATTACCCGCGACGGACTGATCATGCGCATGAAGGACGAAGCCTGGGAAGAAGTCCTTCGGGTAAATCTGACCGGAGCTTTCCTGACTTGTCGGAAGCTCAGCAGGATCATGGCCTCCCAGCGTTCGGGTTCGATCGTCAATATCTCGTCTGTCGTCGGTATCATGGGCAATGGCGGACAGACCAACTATGCTGCGTCGAAAGCCGGGTTGATCGGTTTTTCCAAGAGCCTTGCCCGCGAATTGTCCGGCCGTTCGGTTCGGGTGAATGTGGTCGCTCCGGGTTTCATCGAGACCGATATGACCGATGTGTTGCCCGATGCCGTCAAGGATGGTTTGAAGACTCAGATTCCTTTGGGACGGATCGGAACGGCAAGGGAAGTGGCCGATGCTGTGGCATTCTTCACTTCGGATGCCGCATCCTATATTACGGGACAAGTTCTAGCCATCGATGGCGGAATGGCAATGTGAGGAGATGGACATGATGCAGGGAAGACGAGTAGTTGTTGTCGGCATGGGGACAGTGAATCCCTTGGGAAAGCGGGTCGATGAATTTTGGAACAATATCAAGGAAGGAAAAAGTGGGATCGGTCCGTTGACCAAGTTCGATGTCACCGAGTATCCGGCGAAGATAGCCGGTGAGATCAAGAATTTCGATCCTTCCGATTTGTTGGATAGGAAAGAGGTCCGCTCGATGGCCGATTTCACCCAATATGCCGTGTATGCCGCCGCCCAGGCGATGCAACAGGCAAAACTGGGAGTCGCCGGTGAAGGCGGGTATGATCCACAGCAATCCGGAGTATTCCTGGGCAACGGTATCGGTGGCTTCGAGATTGTCGAGGAGAACCTCGAGAAACTGTTCGAACGCGGACCGCGTGCGGTTGCTCCGCTTACCATACCGAAACTGATTGCGAACGAGGCTGCCGGCAATATCGCCATGAAGTATGGGATCAAGGGGCCTTGCCACACCACTGTGACAGCATGCGCTTCCGGAACAGATGCGATCGGAGAAGCCTTCCGGGCTGTCAAGTTCGGCGTAGTGGATCTGGCGATCACCGGTGGTACCGAAGGGGCGATCACACGGTTGGCTGTAGCCGGTTTCTGTCGGATACAAGCCCTCTCTACCGCCTACAACGACACTCCCGAGCTCGCTTGCCGTCCATTCGACGCCAAGCGCGACGGGTTCGTGTTGGGGGAAGGTGCCGGGGTCCTGGTTTTGGAGGAGTTGGAACATGCCAAAGCCCGGGGGGCGGAGATTCTCGGTGAGATCGTAGGATATGGCATGACGTGCGACGCTTTCCATCTAACTGCCCCAGATCCGGGTGGGGATGGAGCTGCGAGGGCCATGTCGGCTGCCATGCGGGAAGCCGGGATCAGACCGGATGAAGTCGATTATATCAACGCACATGGAACGAGTACCGAGGCGAACGATGTCATGGAGACCAGGGCTATCAAACGCGCATTCGGCGAGCATGCCTACAAGTTGAAGGTTTCATCGACCAAATCGATGACTTCCCACCTGGTGGCGGCCGCGGGAGCGGTCGAGGCTATCGTTTCATTACTTGCTATCCGCGACTCCTATTTCCCGTGTACACTGAACATGACCGATCCCGATCCCGAGTGCGACCTCGATTATGTGCCGAACAAGGGACAATCGGGAACCATACGGTATGCGCTCAGTGAATCGTTGGGATTCGGTGGCCATAATGGCGCCTTGGTATTCAAGGGATATGTCGAGTGAAGGAGCAAGTGATGAGCGAGAAGTATCAGCCGGTGGAAGAGTTGTTGACCCACAGATTCCCATTCCTGTATCTGGATGAATTGGTGGAGGTCTCATCTGAGAGTATCGTGGGGAAACGCCTGTTTGGACCGGATGAACCGTTTTTCAAAGGCCACTTTCCCGATTATCCCGTGGTGCCGGGAGTTATCCTGATCGAGACCATGGCCCAATGCGGAGGTGCCGGTCTGCTCCAAGCCGGGGTGTTGGAGCAGGGTGCGTTCTTCGTGTTGGGAACCGTCGAGAAGGCGAAATTCCGCAACCAGGTGCGTCCGGGCGATTTGGCCATTATCGAAGTACAGAATATCCGTGTGTCCAACCATGTCGTACGGCAGAGTGGTAAGATTCTCGTCAATGGCGTTGTCGCGGCCGAGGCGACATGGATGTGCGTTGTCGGTTCGAAACCTGAAGCATAAGGAAATACCAATGATCATCAAACAGAAGATAATGCGCAATGTTTCGCTTACAGCCCACCCGACAGGATGTGCGGCCTATGTGCAGGAGCAACTCGACTATTTGAAGTCGCAACCGTTGCCCGCAAACAAGGATTCGTACCCAAAGCGGGTACTCGTGATCGGTGGCTCCACCGGATATGGGCTTGCTTCCAGGATGGTTGCGGCCGTTGTCGGTGGTGCGGCGAGTATCAATGTCTCGTTCGAACGGGAACCTGCGGAGAACAAGGTCGCGACTCCCGGTTGGTACAACACTGTCGCCTTTGAACGTGAAGCGAAGAAGATGGGTCTGTATGCCCAAAGTATATTCGGCGATGCCTTCTCTACCGGGATCAAGGAGCAGACCGCCGCGTTGGTAAAGCAGCATCTGGGCCAGGTCGACCTGATCGTCTACAGTCTGGCTTCCCCCATGCGCATCGATCCTGTCACCGGACAACAGTACAAGTCCGTGCTCAAACCGATCGGCAAGACCTATACGGCACTCTCGGTGGATGTCCCCACCGGAATTGTCGAGACTGCGGTCATCGAACCTGCCGAAGGCACGCAAGTGGAAGAGACGGTCAAGGTCATGGGCGGAGAGGATTGGCAACTGTGGATCGAGTTCCTGTTCGGGCAAGGTTTGCTGGCCAAGGGATTCAAGACGGTAGCCTACTCGTACATCGGACCCGAGATCACCTTTCCGGTGTATCGTGAGGGTACCATAGGAAAAGCCAAGGAACATCTCGAGAGGACTGCCGGTGAATTGACAAGGAACATGTCGATCATCGATGGCGAGGCCTATGTTTCGGTGAACAAGGCTTTGGTGACCCGTGCAAGCGCGGTCATTCCGGTTGTCCCCCTCTACATCGCCCTATTGTACAAGGTCATGAAGGAGATGGGCCTGCACGAGGAATGTACCCGCCAGATCCATCGGTTGTTCACCGACCGGTTGTATCGGGGATCGTCGGTTCCTGTCGATGTCGAGGGAAGGATTCGTCTTGACGACTGGGAGATGCGGCCCGATGTGCAGGCAGAGGTAGACCGCCGGTGGGCTATGCAGAAAGAGGGTTCGCCTATGGTAGGTGGGGACCTGGACGGTTTCAAGGAGGAGTACGACCATATCCATGGCTTCGGCTATGCATCTGTCGATTATTCGGTGGACGTGGATCCCCGGGAAGTCTGACAACACCAGGTCCAACCTGCGATGGTCCGTGGAGCCCACAAACTCCGGGACCATTTTTTGTTGCCAAAACTACTATACATATGTTACCATAGTGCAATGGAAACGACAGACAAGCTCGACATCCTGGCTCGGGATGCCCAGTACGATCTCTCCTGCGCCTGCTCGACCAAAAGACCCGAGGAACACCGCAAGCGGGGGGGTGACGGTTCCTGGTTGTATCCGGTGACTGTCGCGAGCGGGGGGTCCGGTATCATGCTGAAGACCCTCATGTCCAATGCCTGCACCAATGACTGCAAGTACTGTCCTCTTAGGGAAAACAACGATACGCGACGGACAACGGTCCAACCTGACGAGCTGGCAAGGTTCTTCATGGAATTCCAGTCGAAACGGCATTTGATAGGGTTGTTCCTCAGTTCAGGTGTGATCGGTTCCGCCGACGTTACCATGGACCGGCTGCTCGGTACCGCCGAAATCCTGCGCAAACAATACCGCTACCGGGGATATATCCATTTGAAGATCATCCCGGGAGCTTCCCATGCGGCCATGGACAAGGCCCTTTCGTTGGCATCGGCGGTTTCATTGAATATCGAGACTCCCGGGGCTTCCCATTTTGCCAAACTGTCGGAGGCCAAGGTGTACGAGCAGGATATTATCGGAGGCTTGAAATACCTGAGCGAGCAGACCGCCAAAGGTTCCCCGTATGCCAGGGTCACCAAGACCAGCCAATTCATTGTCGGGGCATCGGACGAGTCGGATAGGGAGATCCTCAATTATACCTGGGGCATGTACCGTCGCCTCGGGTATGACAGGCTCTACTACAGTGCCTACCAGGCGGGGTTGGGGGATCCGTCGATTCCCGGCGAGATACGGAGGCAGTCGATGCCTAATCCGGTGGTCGAGAACCTGCTGATACCCGAGTTGGCCGCACCGGTCGGGGATCCGACAATCCTTATGAGGGAACACAGGTTGTACCAGGCCGATTTCCTGTACAGACAATATGGTTTCTCCTACGACGACCTGATATTCGACACTACGGGGAATCTCGAACTGGGAGCGGATCCCAAACTGGTATGGGCCCTCAGACACCCCGAACGCTATCCGGTATCCGTCTCACGTGCAACGAAGGAAGAGTTGCTCAAGGTTCCCGGGATCGGTCCTGCCATGGCCAACAGGATCATCACCCACAGACGCTCGAGCCCTATCGGATCGTTGGAGAACCTGCGGATGCCCAACTATCTGCTGGAGAAGGCCAAACCCTTTCTTGTAAAATGATAAAGTAAATCAATATAAGCAATTATAAAAAACAAACATCTGGATTCCCCAGATTGCATAGCTACCTCTTTTCATTCACAAGCGAGTCTGATACATTCTGTAGTGGTTCTAGAGGAGCTTGAATAGTGTATCAAATATTATTGATTATTGGTAGTTTGGGGCTTTTCCTGTTTGGCATGAGGACGATGAGCGACGGTATCCAGAAAGTCGCCGGGGAACGTCTGCAATCAATCTTGAATTTTATGACCGGCAACCGTGTTGCTGCAATATTCACCGGATTTGCCATTACCGCTATAGTCCAGTCTTCTTCGGCAACCACAGTCATGGTGGTCAGCTTCGTAAATGCGGGATTGCTCCAATTGACCCAATCCATCGGCGTGATCATGGGTGCCAATATCGGTACCACCGTCACAGGATGGATCGTTGCGATCTTCGGGTTCAAGATCAGTATGAGTGCGGCGGCACTTCCCTCAATTGGTATCGGTTTTGTCCTGATGCTATTTAAGAAACTGAATAAGGAGAACTTGGGTGAAACGCTCGTTGGTTTCGGACTGCTGTTCCTCGGACTCGATTTCCTGAAGAATTCCGTTCCCGATATCAGCCAACATCCCGAGATGCTTGCGACTTTGGCAAGATTCACCGGCCATGGATTGGCTTCCTATTTCCTATTCGTGATAATCGGGACCTTGCTCACCATCATTGTCCAATCCTCTTCCGCCGCCATGGCAATTACCTTGACCATGGCCTATGCCGGGTGGATCGATTACCCGACAGCTGCGGCGATTGTTCTCGGCGAGAACATCGGTACGACAGTAACCGCTTATCTGGCCTCGATCGGAACGAGCGTGAACGCCAGGCGGGCAAGCCGGGCACACACCTTGTTCAATATCTTCGGTGTCCTATGGATGACTCCGGTCTTCTACCTGTTCTTGAATCTTGTCAATGCGATCGTGCCGGGGGATATCTATGCCATCGACGGTGCCAAGGCCTTGCCTGGTCATCTGGCAGCCTTCCATACCCTGTTCAATATCACGAATACCTTCATATGCAGCTTTTTCGTGAAGTTCATTGCGATGTTGGTGACAAAACTGGTGCCCGATGAAGCTGCGGTGCCTGGCCCGTACAAGTTGAAGTATATCAGGGCCACACTGCAGGACACCCCCGAACTGTATTTACTGACAGTCAAACGCGAGCTTTCGAAAATGGCAGACATAATCGCCGACATGTTCACCCGGTTCTGGGATATATTCAGCCATCCGGAGAATTCCATGGCAAATGAGGTCGAGACCCAGAAGAACATGGAGGACCTCACCGACCAGATGCAGGAGGAGATCACCAAGTTCCTTTCCCAATGCAGTATGGACAACATGAACCATGTGAGTACCAACAATGTCTACAGCATGATGCGTATAACCAATGAATTGGAGAGCATCGGAGACAGTTGCTACAACCTGGTGATTCTTGCCGAACGGAAGAAGAAACAGGAATTGGTGATGGACGCGACTGCGGTTGAGAAACTGTTGCCCTATGTCGATCTGGTCAATCAATTCATCCGATTCATCAGAAGCCACTTGAACGAGCACATGTCCAGCGAGAACATGGCTGTGGCGGTGAAATTGGAAGACAAGATCAACAAGATGCGCAATATCCTCAAGCAATCGGCATCCAAACGGCTGCAAAACGGTTCGAACGTAAGGGGTGAATTGCTCTATATCGATATCGTCAGGCATGTCGAACAAATCGGTGACCATTGTCTCAATATCACCGAAAGTCTCGCAAAGCTTGGTTGACCGTAGCGTAGGGTGTAACCGGCAAGGACCACCACCACTCTTGGGTGGTGGCCAAATCGTACCGGATAGGTTTTTTTCCTATACCTTGTACATTCCCGGAAGAATCAAGTCGCCGAAGGTTTCCTTGGCTTTCCGAATCTTGCCGATCGCTGCATCCCAATAGTCGAAGATTTCCTGTGGGGTGTTCGGATCCATTTTCCTGTAGTACGTTTTTGTCCGCTCGAGCTTGTCTATCCATTTGGTACAGCGGAACGTAAAGAGATACCGGTAATCCTCAACAGAAAAGCTTTCGTTCAGGTATTTCTTGAACAACTTCTGCAAATCCTCGTAGAGGGGAATCTTCCCTGTCGGTGTATCGTACGTTTCGTATTCTCCATGGATACGACCTTCTGCCCAGTGCAGCCAGACCTTCTTGGCAAGCTTGCTTGTCATGAACTTGCCGTCGGGTCCTCGCATGAAGTAGTTGTTGCTGAAGATACGCGGAGTCTTTTTCACCCCTTCACCGAACTTGATATTGTTCATGGTGTAGGTACCCAGTGGATAGGAGACGAAGTCCATGTTCGCCATGGGACTGGGTGTGCGAACACCCTCCGCACCGAGTGTCGCACTGGTAGTCTCGGACTCGAGGGTGGCTGCCTTCAACAGGATACCGTCCTTCCAGGAGGGGGATTCCTCCACGGGAACGGTGATATCGCTGTCACGGCCACCATAGAGGATTCCTTCCACCTTGACTCCCCGCTTCGCTTCGAAACCTTCCCTGTCGATATTGTCCAGATAGTCGAGTCTCATGGTATAGCGGGCGTTTCCATGCGCCACATCCACAGCTTTTCCCTGGGAATCCTTGATACCTTTCTTCCAATCGCCGAAATGGTTTCGGCCACTGTCTGGTGGATCCACTCCCATACCAAGCCAGTACGGCATATTGTCCGGTCCCCTCAGCACATTCGAAAAGATGATTTCCTGATTCTTCATCAAATTCTTGAAGATGACAGGATCGTCCTTCTCGTTCACATCCTTGATGATGCCGAACATACCGAATTCGACGTTCACGGCCCTGAACTCACCGCCGATATTCCTGAAGTAGGCGATGTCGTCGCCGACAATCTGCTCGCCCGGGATCATAGCCGTCGACGTCTTGCCACAGGCCGAAGGGTAGGCTCCACAAAAATAGGTTTTCCGGTCCTTGTCGGCATCGACCGCAGCCATTACAAACATATGTTCGCACAACCAGCCTTCCTTTCCCGATTTGTTGATCGCCAGACGCATCGCGTGTTTCTTCAACCCAACCGAATTTCCCGCATACTGGTCGTTCATGGAATAGACGATATTGTTTTGTGTATCCATGTATATCCTGCGTTTGTCGAGGTCTACCGAACATCCATTCTCGTCAAGTTTGCCTGCCGAATGGATGAAGCGGAAGAAATCCCCCTTCTCCGACTCCTTCATCTTCAAGAAATGGCTGTATGCCGACCGGTAGAGGATGAATTCCGAGTGGGCAACATACCAGCTGTCGGTAAATTGAATGCAGGGAATGGTAAACGGACTTTCTGTCGGACCTTCGGAGAAGAATTGCACGACAGCTTCCTTGCCGGTCATGATTCCCTTCGCAATGCCCATGATTTCCGCATACCCTTCCTCGTACTCAATCGAGTTCAATCCGGACATGTTCGCCAGATTTTCCTTGTACACCAGGAACCTGGTATTCTTCTTGTCCCGCGCCTGGTCCCCGTACCCATCCCAGTGGATGGTCTGGTTGGTCAGTTCGAGGGTATGCTCTTCCTTCTTGGCAAGAGCCTGGTCCCTGACATATTGGATGTCCTCTTCGCTATCGGTACAGATATACACCGAGTCGGGATCGCAGTGCTCGGTGAACGAGCCGATGAAATCCATGACCTTCGGATTGGCCAAGGCAACAAGCTTCTCAAAACTTGCCTTGCTCATCCGACTCTTCAACAATTGATCATACGTTGACATAAATTCTCCTTATATAAAAAAATATACTTCCATTGTACGCTTCTGACACAATTTTGCAACCCGGTGCGGCCTCCTCGGCAAATCGTAGAATGCCACACATTTTTCATCGCACGACATGCGCTTCTATGGTATTCTTTTAAAGAATTGATACGTGAAAGGTCTTCCACCCATGAATTGGAACGTGGATGGGACATTGATCGACTGGGATGCCGATAATTGGGGACAAGAAGGAGAGGTGTGGCCATGCTCTACGATATTCTTGTGGTTGGGGGAGGGGTGGCTGGATTGACTGCCGCTGCGTACGGTACGAGAGCCGGGCATTCGGTACTGGTGTGCGAACAGCAATCCTCGGTGGGAGGCCACGTCAATTCATTCGAGCGCAATGGATTTGTGTTCGACCAAGGCATCCGCTCCATTGAGAATTCGGGAATCATTTTTCCCATGCTCAAACAATTGGGCATCGAATTGGAATTTGTGCGCAGTGCGGTGTCCCTTGGAGTGGCCGATGACATGATCGCAGTGGATACACCACAAAGCCTCGTCGATTATGAAGGGTTGCTCTGTAGATTGTTTCCCGACAACAAGGACGACATTGCACGGATTGTACAGGAAATACGGAAGATCATGGGATACATGGACATCCTGTACGGCATAGAGAATCCTCTGTTCCTGGAATCGTACAGCTTGTCGTATATGGTATCGACCCTACTGCCTTGGTTGTTCCGGTACCTCGGCTCCATGCCAAAGATCTCCCGGTTGCATGAACCGGTGAATACGTACTTGCAGCGGTTTACCGGCAATCAATCCCTGATCGATATCATCGCACAGCATTTCTTCAAGGAAACCCCTACTTTTTTCGCTCTGAGCTACTTCAGCTTGTATCTCGATTACAATTATCCCAAGGGAGGAACCAGGGCGATTCCCCAAGCCTTGTCGAAGTTCGTTCAAAATCATGGCGGGCAGGTGAAGACCGATACCACCATAACACAACTTGATCCGATCGGGCACACCGCCGTCGACCGGGACGGAGTCGTGTACGAATATCGGCAACTTGTATGGGCCGCCGACCTCAAGTCTTTGTATGCGAGCATCGATTACGATGAGCTTCCCGACCAGCACCTGCGCGAGACTCTGCTCATGCGCCGGGCAGAGCTGTTGGAGAAGCGGGGTGGTGATTCCATCTTCACATTGTACCTATCCGTCGATTTGCCGTTGGACTATTTCACATCCATCTCGAGTGCACACTTGTTCTATACTCCATCCAAACCCGGGTTGTCGCAAATCGCCACCGAAGAGTTGCGGGAGTTGATTTCTTCTCCGGCAGGGAAACTGCAAGGGGAGGGCAAACTGGTGGTACAACGTTGGTTGCACCAATACTTCACCTATACCACCTATGAGATTTCAATTCCCGCGATGCGGGATGACAGCTTGGCACCACAGGGAAAGACCGCTCTGATCATAAGCACGCTATTCGATTACGATATTGTACGCTACGTTGCGGATGCCCATTGGTACGATGAGTTCAAGACCTATTGCGAAGACGCAATGATCGCAATCCTTTCCGAGACGTTGTTCCCCGAATTGGGCAAGTCCATCACCGACCGGTTCTCCTCGACGCCGCTCACAATCGAACGGATAACGAGCAATACCGATGGTGCCATTACCGGTTGGGCGTTCACCAACGACTCCATGCCGGTTATGCACTCGATGGGGAAGATTGGAAAATCGATATCCACACCGATTCCCGACGTGTTGCAGGCCGGCCAATGGGTATTCAGTCCCTCGGGATTGCCGATTTCCGTACTCACCGGCAAGCTTGCGGCCGATTCGGCTGTGAAACGTTTGTCAAAGCGACGGAAGTAGATTCCCGGATGCCGGTCAGGCCTTGGTTGCCTCGATCATATAGGATGCGACATAATCCTCAAGGTTGCCATCGGGGACCCAGTTGTTCAAAATCTCCTTGCTGGAATCCTTTGGATACAACCGGATAGCGGAAAATCCCGATTCTTCCAACATGTGCCGTATGACGAGGTGGTGCTCGGCTCCGGCGACGCATCCGGCATGCATCCTCAAGTCCTCCTGCATCTCGACTGGAAGTTCTGCTGTCGCGACGATATCCGAGATTGCCAGACGGCCACCCGCTTTCAGGACGCGGTATGTCTCGTTGAATACCTGTTGTTTGTCCAAGGAGAGGTTTACTACACAATTGGAGATAACCACATCGACCGATCCGTCTGCAACCGGCAGGTGTTCGATTTCTCCCAACCTGAATTCAATGTTCGAGTATCCAGTTTTCTTCAGGTTTTTCCTGGCCAATTCGACCATTTCGGCAGACATGTCCACGCCGATCACCGAACCGGTTTCCCCAACCTGCCTTCGCGCAATGAAGCAATCGATTCCACCTCCACTACCCAGGTCGAGCACCACCTCTCCCGGTTTGGCCAACGCAAAGGTGAGGGGATTTCCGCAACCAAGTCCCATATTGGCCCCTTCGGGAATAGTTGCCATGTCGGTATCGGCATACCCCAAGACCACCGAGGTCTCTGCGATACTCGGTGTGGATTGTCCACAAGCGCATCCGCCGGAGCAGCATCCTCCGCCTTCAGTCTTCACTGATGTTGCGATAGCGGCATACTTTTTCCGAATGTAGTGGCGAATCTCATCCTGGTCATGTTCCATTGGTAGCTCCTTGTGCAGAATGTACTGCATATATAGAAAATTATCAATATGAAAAAACAACGGAAATTCTCGGGCAATGGGAGGGGGAGAGAAAAGTGTGCGGATATCCTTATGTGCATGCTATACTGGCATCTGTGATCTTGCCGCACGGGGCGCGTGGAATATAACCATGAAAAAAATTGGACGGAGGAGCCTTCAGGAACATCTTCTCTTTTGGATTCAACTCTTCATCCTGTTTCTACTGGTGGGGGCGTTTGTGCTTGTGCTGGTGGTCAGTTCGGATAGAACTCCCACGCGTGGCAGATATCTTGGTCTGATAGTAAGTCTACTTGTCCTGGTAGTGGCTGCGTTCGCGTTGAATCGTCTCGGTAGACATCACCTTTCCGCGGCGACAACGGTCGCTGTTTCGGTGCTCGGGGTCGTTCCTGCTCGATCCGACTATCGGTATGAGCGACTTCGTTCCCCTGGTGTATGTGACGATTTCAGTGATGCTCTCGAGCCTGCTCTTACCAATGGCGGTTACCATGGTCTTGGCAGGAACGCAGTTTATTGGACTGGTTGTGTTGTTGTTGAGTGTTTCAGCATCAACCACTATCAATTGGCCAAGTCTCCTCGCATATATCATGGCTGTGTCGGTTCTTGGTATCACTTCCAACTATGTGCAAAAACGGCAAATGGAGCAGTTGCAGGAGAGCTCGATCAGGGACCATCTTACCGGATTGTTCAATCGCCGCTATTTCGACGAGACACTCGACAACAAACTGCTTCGTGGAATCCGCACGGAATATACGGTTGGACTTATCCTCATCGATGTCGACAATTTCAAAAGCTACAACGACCGTTTTGGGCATGCCGCCGGGGACCTGGTGTTGCGAAAGATAGCGAACTTCCTGTTCGAGCAGGTGCAGATGGCCGATATCGTCTGCCGCTTCGGTGGTGACGAGTTTGCAATAATTCTTCCCGAGGCTACACTCGAGTCGTTGGCCGATGTGGCCGAGTCGCTCCGCTCCACGGTGAAGAAGCTGGTCATACGGTATGGTGGAAAATCCGTGGGGCCATGCACAATATCCCAGGGAGTGGCGTTGTTCCCCGACCACGGGTCGACTCGGGAGGCCCTGTTGGCAACTGCGGATACATCCCTGTTCAAAGCAAAACAATCTGGGAAAGATAGGTTTGTCATGTGACGGCTGAAGCCGTTGGTGTATGAAGGGCAATTCTTCCAATCACTTGGATCTAAGGACTTGTTCACCCTCCAACCAGCGGTCCAGGGCTTCCTTGCGGAATCGCCAATTCCTGCCGACTTTCTGGCAAGGAATCTTGCCTTTGCGTGCGAGTACATAAATGGTTGACTCGGCAATCTTCAAATATTCGGAGCATTCCTGCAATGTTAAAACCTGATTTGTTAAGTTTGTCATGTAATTATTATCGGCTAAAACTTGTAAATAATCAATAGACAAATTAATATTAATTAAAACCATTCTATTTCAATGGTAAGTATTTGATATTAATGATAGATAACATTATATAACCTTTATTATGATATCTATTATAATAAATGTTCTTCAATAATAATTATTAATATTAATTGATAATTATTGATAAAAAATGATTGACAACATAGGATTTGTAGGGTATTCTTAGAATTAAGAAGAAGTCTTTCCCTAGGCAAGCTCCTATAGGAAAGATGTTCGGTCTGGATGCCAGTGGGCTTGTGCTGCGATCGACAGTACGAGAATTTCCGCAGGTGGTCGTTCGACCAATGTATGAACCTTCCAAATATCGGTAATTCGAGCATCACCAGTATTTTGGATGTGTCGCATCTAAACAGACGAATTAATCTGAAACAGCAGCGCCAACAGAGCCTTCTCTCTGGTTTCTCGGGTTATACAAACGGGGACGGCATCCGTTCCCTTGGGTGGTGGTGTTGCGAGGTGCCCCTCGCAACACCTAAATCCAAATCTACTAATCAAAACAATCAACCTCAGCATAAACACCTGATTCTCTTGGTTTGAGAAAGGAGGCACATGAAGTCCGTTGGAGACTTCAAGGGCGCGGCATTCTGGGAGCATACACAATTGCTTCTAAAAAAATTAACTAGGAATCGGGAGGATTTCAATGACCAAGATTACACACGTGAAAAGATATGGTATTGCACTTATTGCAATACTGGTACTGTCGATCGCACTGATAAGTTGCGATGCAGGGATAAACGCAAACACAGGGACCGGTTCGGACCCTGTCGCACTCGGGGCTGCAGGGGATTATGTACTGTTGGCCAAGGCGGGTATTTCGACTGAGCCGACTTCGGCTATTACTGGGGACGTAGGTGTAAGCCCCGCAGATAATACTTCTTTAACAGGTTTTTCTTTGACAAACGAGGGTGAATATGCGACTTCAACTCAGGTGATTGGGAGGCTGTATGCAGCCGAAATGACCTCGCCTACACCAAGCAACTTGATTACTGCCATATCCAATATGGAAACAGCATACGATGTTGCCGCGGGAAGGGTGGGTGTCGATGTATTGAATCTTGGAGCTGGAGAAATTGGTGGTCAGACACTTGCTCCTGGACTGTACAAGTGGGGTACTGACGTTTCGATCAGTTCGGCTGTAACAATCAATGGTAATTCCACCGATGTATGGATTTTCCAAATTTCGGGAAATTTGACCATAGCCAGTGCTCAGAATGTAATTCTCTCTGGTGGGGCATTACCTGAAAACATTATCTGGCAAGTAGCTGGATCTGTCACCATGGGTGCAACTTCTCACTTTGAAGGTATAGTGCTCTGCAAGACTTTGATCGCACTAGAAACCGGAGCGACCATGAACGGCAGATTGTTTGCCCAGACAGCGATAACGCTCGACCAGGCGACTGTCACGCAGCCGTAGACCTGAATAGCATCGATAGCATTGATACCCGGCGTTGGTTGGATAATCCCGACCAGCGCCGTTCTTTGTTCAAGGGATAAGATCGGCCGTCTGCGTGGTCACCGGTGTCGATATCTCTTCTTCCTGTGGTGCAAAAGGAACCATTACCAGGCTACCCGCCATTGCGGTGAAAGGGGCCACCAACACCAATCCGAAACTCCCGACAAAGGTATGGACCAGTTCCGAGGAGACATACACCATGTTCAGAACATTTTCCATTGGAATGCCACGGGCAATGAAGGTCAGGAGCATTCCCATGTATCCTCCCGAATAGGCAAGCAACAGTGTCGTGGTCATGGTGCCGACCGCGTGCCTTCCTACAGTGAGTCCGGAACGGAACAACTCTCCGCGCGATATGCACGGATGTTTTTCCCGTATCTCATACATGGCGGCAGCAATATCCATAGCCAAATCCATGACAGCTCCGGAAGATGCGATAAAGATTCCAGCAATGAACATATTCACCAGGTCAAGATGTCCGAATCCCGAATACGTCAACGATTCCAGAAACGGACTGGTCGCGCCATTGAGTTGAAACCAATGGGTAAACAGGAGGGCCAGCAGCATGGTGGTCAGTACACCCGCAAAGGATCCGAGGAATGCGACGAAGCCCTTGCTGGACAATCCTCCCACAAGAAAGATGATCACTGCAGTCAAAATGGTCACCACTCCGAAAGCAATCACTATGGGATGCATTCCCCACAGGAATGCAGGGAGAAGGACTTTTACAATGATGATGCCGGTGAACACAAACGATACGATCGCTTTCAAACCTATCCACCCCGATACCAAGATAAGGCTGATGAAGAAGACCAGGACCAGGAAAATGGTCTTGTCCGTGCGATAGTGGTCTATGATATTCGCATATGCGATCTGTGATTGGTCAGGAATAAGATCGAGAACAACGAACGCCCTGTCCCCAGGTTTGAAGAACTTGTCGAGTTCCTTCTTGCCGATCAATATGTTTGTCGACTCAAGGATTTCTCCCTCGAACGGTCCTCTGGTGATCCCAATCACCAGTTGCTGTGCCCCTTCGGCTACCGGTCCGATAATCTTTACCAGAGAATTGTCGACTTCAAGGATTGTTGCCACGGTACGAATCGAGTTTTGTGAATCCCCTGCATCGGAATATCCCGAGGGGACAAGCAGCAATCCGATTCCTAGGAAAAGTGAGACTATGACCAGCCATACATCTTGTCCCTTGATGCTTTTCTGGCCTGACAGATTAAACATATGCAACTCCTCGACGAGACATGGCAGAGGTGCAAAGACCTCCGCCATGCCGAATGCTGTGTTCTGTGGTTGCCGTTCGTTCCCGAGTGGGAACCGCCGGACCACGGTGAAATACGGGGATCCTTTCCCGAGGTAACGATACCAATCATTTGGTATCGGGGGTCATGTCCATTGCGATCATCATCTTGTGGAAGATATCGGTATTGTCGTAGTATCCGCCGAAAAGCTCCTGACCAACCCCACGCGCAAATGTCGCTACGGGAACTCCGGTATGGGAATAGGATGTCCAGCCGATTCCAGCCTGCTGATTGATGATCTGGGTTATCTTTACGGTCAACGGTTCATACCCGCCGTAGAGCAGGTAGTGGTCTTCAACCCGTGGAGAGATAGTCTTATTGCCCATGGAACGCGAGAAAGCCAGACCAAGCTGATCCTTTTGGACAGCCGACAATGAATTGTAGTCGAGTCCAAAAGCTTGTTTGATGGCGGGAAGCAAATCGCTCAAGTAGGCAGGTTTTCCCGAAGCCTTCACCGTAGCCTTGTAGGGACCAAGCACCTCTTGGTCGAACGCGGTGAAGGACATGCTCTGCTTGCCGATTTCATTGAAGAATGTTGCATATTTCGTTCCTGCGAATCCGATAGTCATTCCACCGGTCTCGTGGTCTCCGGTAACAATGATAAGAGTCTCTTGCGGATGTTCATTCGCAAACTCCACTGCTTTGGAGATAGCCTCATCAAACATCAAGGTGTCATGGATTGCCGCTGCCGCATCGTTCGCATGCCCAGCCCAGTCGATCTTTCCACTTTCGACCATGAGGAAAAAGCCGTCCGGATCATCCGAGAGCAGTTCAATGCCCTTTGCCGTGTAATCGGCCAGTGAAAGTTCGTTGGGTTTCCGGTCCAAGTCGTATGGCATGGCACCCGAATCCTGCAACCGTTCGTTGACAGCCAGTACGTTACCCGAACCTGCCTTGAGGTTGTTGAAAGCCTCCGCCGAATTCACATACGTATACCCGGAGGCCTTCGCGAGGGAAACGATATCGGGCTGGTCATTTCCTTTTCCCCTTGGTTGGGCAAATCCACCACCACCAAAATAGTCGAACCCACTTTTGGTAAGTTGGATTCCTATGTCATACATGTTGCCCCGCGATGGAACCTTTGCATAGAAGCAGGCTGGTGTCGCATGGTCCAACGAAACCGAGGAGACGACACCGACTTTCATCCCTTTTTCCTTGGCATATTCTGCTATGGTCTTGAAGGAATTGTTCTTGCTCGTATCCATGTTTATGACGCCGCTGAGTGTCTTGTTACCGGTTGCTATCGCAGTTCCAGCCGAAGCGCTGTCGGTGATCAGGGAACCGGCATCATATGTCGTTGTCAATCCGACAACCGGAAATTTCGCGAATTGCAGATGCCGTACCGCAACATCATCGGAAACGCGTGCATTGGCGAAAGCTTCGGCGGCATTGATCTGCGGTGTAGCCATGCCGTCGCCGATAAACAGGAAGACGTACTTTGCCGGTTGTCCGGGACGTGTGGCCGAGAGACCATCATACCTGGCGCTTTCCATGTTTCCGGCCCCAAAAAGTGACACGGAAATCAGGAGAAGGAAACTGAGAGCCAAAAGGCGGACAGTTCTTTGCTTGTTCATGTTCATGATTTTCCTCCAAGGAATTGTAATGGTTGCAGTACAGCATGGAGGTGTAAGGAAACTGTTATGCAGTTCTTAATAAATCATGAGTTGATGCTCTACCACAAATCACTCCGGTGTGCTTGTAGTTCCCATAGGGTGCCTGCGCGATTGAGTTACTGGCTGTCGTTCGCTGCGGTTCAGCCCCTGGCCCCGTACGTATCGGCCATATCCACTTCCTTGATATCGACTCCCAGCGCCTTGGCGACACCCGCACCATATGTCGGATCTGCCAGATAACAGTGTCGGATATGGCGTTTTTGGACAACCAAGGTGGTACCTTGCATGTTTCGGGCTGTATTTTCAAACAACCGTTGCTGTTCGTCCTTCTTCATGAGGTTGAAGAGGTTCCCGACCTGCTCGAAGTAGTGGTCGTCATCTTCCCTGAAGTCGTAGTGGTCGGCCGGGCCTTTACCGTCGAGAGGGGGTTCCTGCATCGAATTCTGGTCCCTCCACATGCCGTACGAATTGGGGTTGTAATGGACAGTCCCTCCGAAGTTGCCGTCGACACGCATCGTACCGTCACGATGGAAGTGGTTTGTTTCGACCTTGCTCTGGTTGACCGGAATCTGGTAATGGTTGACCCCGAGACGGTAGCGTTGTGCATCGCCATAGGCGAACAGGCGCCCTTGCAGCATGCGATCGGGAGAGTAGCCGATTCCGGGAACGCTGTTCGCGGGATTGAACGCAGCCTGTTCGACATCCATGAAGTAATTGTCCGGATTCCGATTCAGTTCGAAGTATCCCACCTCGTGCAACGGATACTCGGAATGGAGCCAGACTTTCGTCAGGTCGAACGGATTGTCCGGATGCTTGTCGGCTTGTTGTTCGGTCATGATCTGGACGTACATTCGCCATCGAGGATACTCACCTCTCTCGATCGTTTCGTACAAGTCCCTTTGGTTGGATTCACGATCCTTCGCGACCACTTCTTCGGCTTCGGCATCGGTGAGGAATTCGATTCCCTGTTCCGTCTTGCAGGTGAACTTCACCCACACGCGTTTGTTCTCTGCATTGATGAAGGAATAGGTATGGGAGCCGTACCCGTTCATATGGCGGAAACTTTTTGGAATGCCCCGATCACCCATGGTTATGGTCACCTGATGGAGCGCTTCGGGAAGCATCGACCAGAAGTCCCAGTTGTTCTGTGCCGAACGCATGTTGGTGCGCGGATCGCGCTTTACCGCATGGTTGAGGTCGGGGAACAACATAGGGTCACGGAAAAAGAATACCGGCGTGTTGTTTCCGACCAGGTCCCAATTCCCCTCGTCAGTGTAGAATTTCATGGCGAATCCCCGGATATCCCGTTCGGCATCGGCGGCACCCCGTTCTCCCGCGACGGTCGAAAAGCGGATGAACATGGGTGTCTGTTTGCCGACCTCGGAAAATATCGAAGCCTTGGTCCATCGGGTGATATCCTTGGTGACAGTGAAAGTTCCGAAAGCTCCCGAGCCTTTCGCGTGCATACGCCGTTCGGGAATAACTTCCCTATCGAAATGGCTCATCTTCTCCAGGTACCAGGTGTCTTGCAGCATGGCACCTCCACGGCGACCCGCTGTCTGGATATTCTCGTTGTTCGCAATCGGTCGGCCACTGATCGAACTCAACGGTTTCTTCGGTGTCGAATCCCGTCCGTCCCTATCGGTTTTCTTTTTTTCAGCCATGGTCTCCTCCTGTTGGATAAAACAATTCCAATATTGGATTGAATTTGATTCTTCACTACACAGTATCGCGTGGTTCTGCCGATAACGCAAGCTTTCGTGTCTTTTGATACTTCCGGTGAAGTCACCCTTGTCAAATATACCCCCGTGGGGTATATTCTATAATATGGACAGCAAAACTCGAAAGATAGTGGACTCGCGACTTGCCCGGATTGAAGGACAAGTCAAGGGCCTACGGAAGATGGTGGAAATGGACCGGTACTGCATCGACATTCTCACCCAGACCTCGGCAGTGGTCTCTGCGTTGAAAAGTGTGGAGGAGATTGTCATGGAGCATCACCTCCATTCCTGTGTCGCCCATGCGATGCAACAGGACGATCCGCAGGAAAAACAGGTTAAGATTGAAGAGGTCATGGAAGTGATCTCGCGATTCCGCAAATGACCAGGAGGCATTGACATGCATATGTTGGAGAGTCTGAAACAGCGTTGGAACAACTATATCAAGAAGTTGGGTGAGGCGAATGCCCACAACTTCGGCGACCAGAAACTCGATTGTTGCAGCCTCAACAGAAAGGATCAGCCGGAGTCCCAACCAGATACTACCGTCAGAAAGGAGGATCCCCATGGCTGACATGCATAATCACAATTCACATGTATCGCATGAATCACACGATTCACATGACCATATCGACCATCACCGCATGATGATCCGCGATTTCAAGAAACGGTTCTATGTGACACTGGTGCTATCGGTACCGGTACTCGCTTTGGCTCCTCTGGTCCAGGAATTGCTTGGGTTCACCTGGGGTTTCCCGGGCGACGGGTATGTCGTTTTCCTGATTGCGACCGCGATCTTCTTCTATGGCGGGTGGCCGTTTTTGACCGGTATGGTCGATGAACTCAAATCAAAGAATCCCGGTATGATGACACTCATCGGCATGGCCGTTGGAATCGCATACCTGTACAGCACGGCGGTGACCTTCGGACTTCCGGGTATGCCCTTCTACTGGGAATTGGCGACACTGATCGCAATCATGCTCGCCGGCCATTGGATAGAAATGGCGTCTGTGGTCGGAGCTTCTGCGGCACTTGAGAAACTTGCCCGTCTCATGCCGTCGGAGGCTCATAGGAAAGAGGGCGACTCCATTGTCGAAGTTTCGTTGGACCAACTGGCCAATGGCGATCTGCTCCTGGTGAAACCAGGGGAAAAGATTCCCGCCGACGGGAATATCGAGGAAGGGGAGAGTCATATCGACGAATCGATGCTCACTGGAGAATCCAGACCGGTGAGGCGAGGTGTCGGGGACAAGCTGATCGGTGGCTCGATCAATGGCGATGGGTCTCTCACACTCCGTGTCGATGGGATAGGTGAGGATGCGTACCTGTCCAAGATCATCTCCATGGTCCGCCAAGCGCAAATGGTAAAGTCCCGGACACAGAAGCTTTCGGACAAGGCCGCCCGATACCTGACACTCATCGCCATCTCGGTCGGGCTCATTACGTTCGGAGCGTGGATGTTGGCAGGATTCGGCGTACAGTTCTCCATTACCCGGATGGCAACGGTAATGATCATCACATGCCCCCATGCCCTTGGTCTCGCCATTCCCCTGGTGGTTGCCGTATCGACATCCAAGTCGGCCCAACAAGGGCTGCTTATCAGGAATAGGACAGCATTCGAACAGGCACGGAAGATCGATACGGTAGTTTTCGACAAGACCGGCACGCTCACCGAAGGATCGTTTTCCGTGACCGATATCGAATCGTACATGGATGTGTATGGCGAACAGGATATCCTGAAATTGGCAGCTTCGCTCGAAAACCACTCCGAGCATCCGATCGGCAAGAGCATCGTTGCATATGCCAAGAAGGAAAACCTGCAACTGGTAGCGGTCCAAGAAGCGCAAGCTATCAAAGGGAAAGGGTTTTCTGGGATAATCGATGGGTCGCAAGTACTTATAACGAGTCCCGGATACCTCAGGGAACTGGGAATGGAAGTTCCTTCTGCTGAAGACGAGGAGGAACTTACCCGGGTGTTTGTCCTGGTCGATAGGCAATTGGCGGGCTCGGTCGTATTGTCCGATACGATCCGCGAGGAATCACGCCAAGCGGTCTCCACCTTGCAATCCATGGGAATCACCTGTTGGATGCTCACCGGGGACAATGAGGCGACCGCACGGTCTGTTTCCCACAAACTGGGTCTTGACGGCTACTTTGCCGAGGTGCTTCCCGACGAAAAGCAGCAGAAGATCGAGGAGTTGCAGGGGAAGGGCGCCTTCGTTGCCATGGTCGGTGATGGAGTGAACGATTCTCCGGCTCTTGCCCAGGCCCAGGTCGGCATCGCGATAGGTTCCGGTACCGATGTCGCCGCATCGACAGCCGACATAGTCCTGGTGAATTCCAATCCTATGGATGTTGTCTCGGTGATCCTCTTCGGCAAAGCCACCTACCGCAAGATGATCCAGAACCTCCTGTGGGCAACCGGGTACAATGTGCTGGCGATACCGCTTGCGGCAGGGGTACTGTTCAATGTAGGAATCGTATTGACCCCCGAGGTCGGAGCTATCCTCATGTCCCTTTCGACTGTGATAGTCGCGATGAACGCCCGGCTACTGAAGATCCGCCGCTGACGGAAATCCTTGTGGCATTGCCCCCACGGATAGGGTAGAATATGGCCATGAAAACCCGCATGATACAAGCCGAAGGCCATTTGATCGACTCGGGAATCCTCTCCAAGATACTCAACACCATATTGGGTGATGGAGGGGATTACCGTATTACCTCGTTCAAGGTCGGCAAGACACCTGATGAGATTTCCCTGGTGGAAATAGAGATGAGGGGTGCCGATGAAGCACTCCTGGAAGTACTTTCGCGCAAGCTCACACCGTTCGGCGTGTTCGAGAAGGCCGTACCTTCGGCACTCTTCGAAGTGGTGGACAAGGACAGCCATGCGCCCGAATCATTCTATTCCAGCACGAACCAGCGGACAGAAGTCTATGTCGATGGAAAATGGGTACCGGTGGATGACCAGCGCATGGATGCGGCGATTGTCCGAGAACCAAAGACAGGGCGGCTCGTCTGTCGGAAGATCCGTGATCTCAAGACAGGAGATCATGTCGTCTGCACCAGCGATTCGGTCAGGGTGTTTCCCGTCGAGGTGGAGCGGTCGGAATCGGAGTTGCGCACAGGTGGTTTCGGTTTCATGACTGGTGAGGTCTCTTCGGAGCGCAGTGTCGATACGGCTGTGAAGAAGACTGCCGTATTGATGCGGAGCATCCGCAAGCGGGGTGGGAAGATTGTGGTGGTGTGTGGCCCGGTGGTCGTACATACCGGAGGTGTCGATGCCTTGGCAAGTCTTGTCCGCAACGGGTATATACAGGGATTCCTCGGTGGCAATGCCGTGGCAGTCCATGACTTGGAGTACCGGTTTTTCGGTACTTCACTCGGAGTCAGCCTGACTACCGGAAGAGTTTCCGAACACGGGCATAGCCACCATATGCGTTCCATCAACCGGATCTACGGTTGCGGTTCCATCCAAGCCGCGATCGATATGGGCGTACTTGGGGAAGGTCTGATGTACGAGATAGTCAAATCGGGAATCCCCTACTGCCTCGCAGGCTCGATCAGGGACGACGGACCGCTTCCCGAAACGGTCAACGACATGTTGGAGGCGCAACGTCAGTATGCGCACATAATCGAAGGGGCCGATCTGATCATCATGCTTTCGACTATGCTGCATTCCATAGGGACCGGCAACATGAGCCCCGCCTGGGTCAAGACGATTTGTGTCGACATCAACCCCGCGGTCGTGACGAAATTGGCGGATCGGGGCAGTTCCCAGGCTATCGGGATCGTGAGCGATGTCGGACTCTTCCTGAGGGCTTTGGAAGCACAATTGGCATGATCGGGGACCGTGGATACGGCACTTGATATGTTTCCTACATTTTTGTAGGATTGACGGATGAAGCATGCCAATGAACTCCAAGTCCTCTACGAAATCAGCAAGATTCTCGATGAGACGAAGGACCTGAAGGAGATTCTGCATCCTATCCTCAGCTCGTTGACCGAGCATACCCCTATTGTCCGTGGCGCGATAACGCTTATGAACCGTGATACCCGGATGATCATGATCGAGTCTGCCTACGGGTTGACCGAAGCCCAGAAGAAGCGGGGTCGTTACCGTATGGGAGAGGGGATAACCGGCAGTGTGGTCCAATCGGGGGTCCATGTCATTATTCCCGATGTCTCCAAGGATCGGCGTTATATCAACAAGACTGGAGCCGAGACAGAACTTATCAAGAAAAACAAGCGGATATCATTCATTTGTGTACCGATCAGAAGTGACAACGAGACGCTCGGGACCCTGAACGTCTCGTTCATCGACATTCCCGATACCGACCTGGACGTCTATTTCCAACTCCTTTCGGTCATTGCATCTATGGTTGCTCGGGCGGTCAAGATACGACAGGAATTGAGGGAGGAGAAGGAGCGCCTGGTCGCGGAGAACCAGCGCCTAAAGGAAGAGCTGGAGGAGCGCCAAACTCCCGAGCGCATCATAGGCCGATCACAGGTCATGCAGCAGCTGTTCGATCTTATCGTACAAGTGGGCAAGAGCGATGCCACTGTCATGATACGCGGAGAGAGCGGTACTGGTAAGGAGTTGGTTGCCCAGGAGATACATGACAACAGCATGCGCTCACGGATGCCCTTTGTGAAGGTCAACTGTGCAGCCCTTCCCGAGAATATCATCGAGAGCGAGTTGTTCGGACATGAGAAGGGCGCTTTCACAGGAGCCCATGTGCTCAGGAAAGGCAGGTTCGAACTTGCGGACCAAGGTACGCTGTTTCTCGATGAGATCGGCGAACTCTCGCCACAAATGCAAGTGAAGTTGCTGCGGGCAGTGCAGGAACAGGAGTTCGAGCGGGTAGGTGGGTCGAAGACCATCAAGATCAATGTACGGATCATTGCGGCCACCAACCGGAACCTCGAGGAAGAGATACTCAAGGGAACCTTTCGGGAGGATCTCTATTACCGCTTGAACGTGTTTCCCTTGCATATCCCACCGTTGCGTGAACGCAAATCGGATATCCTGCTGTTGTGTGACCACTTCATAGAGAAATACAACAGGAAAAACCATTGCACAATAAAACGTATCACCAGTACAGCCATCGATTTGCTTATGATGTACCATTGGCCGGGAAACGTGCGCGAATTGGAGAACTGTATCGAACGGTCGGTGATCCTCAGCCGTGACGATGTGATCCACGGGTACCACTTGCCACCGAGTCTGCAGTCGGCCGAATCCTCCAATACGCAGTTCAGCTCAACCTTGCAGCAGGCAGTGGACGCGCTCGAGAAGGAGTTGGTTGCCGACGCCCTTAAGCATGCGCGTGGCAACCAGGCGAAGGCTGCCCAGAATCTGGGCATATCGGAACGGATCATGGGCTTGCGCGTCGAAAAATACAACCTGGATCCCAAACGGTACAAGAGTAAAAAACCTACAATTTTGTAATATATTAGATTGATAGTTACATTATTGTAGGTTCTTACAATTGCCTGGCGCCCCTTTCGGCTCGGTGGAATTTCCAGTACACAATCTTTCGCCACCAAATATGAACCTATTTATAATCATGTATCACAAACAATAATAAAATCACCCATTGATAGTCCATCAGTTGTATTCGATAACTTGGCACGCTGTATGCAAGCAACAATCGCCAAACACTCATGTAGGAGCCGAATATGAAGTACCGGATTTTCTTGATGGGCTTGGTGATGCTTTTATGCACGACAGGGACCCTTTTTGCGGATGAGCTTTCCGATGCAGTCGCGCTGCACCAGGAATCTCTCGACATGATATGGCTGCTCGTTGCCGCCGCGCTGGTCTTTTTCATGCAGGCTGGATTCGCAATGGTCGAGATCGGGCTGACCCGTGCCAAGAATGCCGGCAACATCATCATGAAGAACCTCATGGATTTTTGTGCCGGATCCCTAGTGTTTTGGGCCATCGGTTGGGCCCTCATGTACGGTACTTCGGTGAAGGGCATGTTCGGTTCCTCCCAGTTCTTCATCCTCGGAGCCGATTCGACCATGTTCAGGGACTGGATGTTCCAGGTCGTGTTCGCCGCGACGGCGGCAACGATCGTCAGCGGAGCCATGGCGGAACGGACCAAGTTCACCGCCTACCTGATCTACAGTGTCATCATCTCCGGCCTGATCTATCCCATCTCGGGCCATTGGATATGGGGTGGCGGCTGGCTCTCGACCCTCGGATTCCATGATTTCGCCGGCTCGACGGTCGTGCACTCCGTCGGTGGTTGGGCTGCCCTCATGGGAACCCTTGCCCTCGGCCCACGAATCGGAAAGTATGTTTCGAACGGCAAGAAGGTAGCTTCCAAAGCCATCCTCGGCCACAACCTTCCGTTGGCAAGTCTTGGTGTATTCATCCTTTGGTTCGGCTGGTACGGCTTCAATGCCGGCTCCACACTCAGCGGTACCGACCTCACCATGGCGAATGTCGCGGTCACTACGACTTTAGGTGCCTCCGCCGGTGCGATCGCAGCCATGGTCATCTCTTGGATCAAGTTCGGAAAACCCGATGTGAGCATGTCGCTCAACGGAGCTTTGGCAGGTTTGGTGGGTATAACCGCACCGACAGCTGTGGTCACACCCACTGGAGCGATAATCATCGGACTCGTCGCAGGCCTTCTCGTGGTCTTCTCGGTTGAATTTCTCGACAAGACGTTGCACATCGACGATCCGGTGGGAGCCATAAGTGTACACGGTGTTTGTGGTGTCTGGGGCACGCTCGCAGTAGGTCTGTTCGGTGCCACCGACAGTGTACGGGGTCTCTTCTACGGTGGAGGTATACAGCAGTTGAGTATTCAGGCTCTGGGAGCGTTGGCCGTGTGTGCATGGGTTGTCGTTACGACGGGTGTGTTGTTCTTCATAATCAAGAAGACAACAGGACTGCGGGTGAGTGCCCACGAGGAGATGACCGGACTGGATCTTTCGGAACACAGCGCAGAATCCTATAGCGGTTTCCAGATTTTCACGAACATGTAGATAAGGAGAAGAGATATGAAATTGATAATCGCATATATACAGCCGGAGAAGTTGAATGCCGTCAAGCAGGAATTGTATCGGCGTGAGATATTCAAGATTTCGGTTACGAACGCAATGGGCTGTGGCCAGCAGAAAGGGTACAAGGAGTCGTACCGGGGGGTCGATATCGAGGTGAACCTGCTCAAGAAGGTCCGCATCGAAATCGCAGTCAACGACTCGTTCGCTGAAGCGACAGTGGACGCGATACTCGTCGGGGCCGGAACGAATACCATCGGTGACGGAAAGATTTTCATCCTTCCCATCGAGGAATGCATCCGCATTCGGAATCGGGATACGGGGTCCGTCGCAATCGGATAGTTTCCTACATTAATGTGGTATTTGCCTCAACATTCCTACAATATTGTGGGAATGTCTGGGGCTGTATTTCGCTATAATAATTGTAATTTATTGCATGGAAATAAAAAGAAAACTTGGCATGCATATTGCTAGTATCAAATCATACCTACACAGGAGAGTGTCAAAGATGTCCGACTCTATCGATTTTACAAAAACCTTGCTTACAGACATGTACGGAGAGAACTGCTTCAGCGATTCGGTGATGCGCGAACGTTTGCCCGCCAAGCTCTACAAGGAGCTCAAGGCCGTACAACGTGGAGACCATCCCCTTACCTTGCAGACCGCCGAAGTGGTGGCGGGCGCCATGAAGGATTGGGCGATCTCGAAGGGAGCCTCGCACTTCACCCACTGGTTCCAACCGTTGACAGGTTTGACAGCTGAAAAGCACGATGCATTCATCTCTCCCTGTGCCGACGGTTCCATCCTGCTCGAATTTTCAGGCAAGGAATTGATCCAAGGCGAGCCCGACGCATCCTCCTTCCCGAATGGAGGGCTTCGGGCAACATTCGAAGCCCGGGGATACACTGCCTGGGACACCAGCTCACCGGCTGTGATCAAGGACCTCAGGGGAGTGAAGACACTCGCCATTCCCACCGCCTTCGTCTCGTACACGGGTGACGCCCTCGACAAGAAGGTGCCCCTGCTACGCTCGATGGCAGCCATCAACAGGGAGGCTCTACGCGTTCTCAGGGCTTTTGGAAACACCACCTGCAACCAGGTCTATACGAATGTTGGGCCGGAGCAGGAGTATTTCCTGATAGACGAGACCTTTTACGACAAGCGGCCCGACCTCAGGCTGTGCGGTCGGACCGTATTCGGTACCATGAGCGCCAAGGGACAGGAGATGGACGACCACTACTTCGGAACCATCAAGGAACGTGTGGCCGTATTCATGAAGGAATTGAACTGCGAACTGTGGAAACTCGGAATCTCGGCCAAGACGCAACACAAGGAGGTCGCCCCGAACCAGTTCGAGATCGCGACAGTGTACAATACCGCCAACATATCGGTCGATACGAACCAGCTGCTCATGGAAGTGATCCAGAATGTCGCCCAGCACCACGGCATGGTCGCGTTGTTGCATGAAAAACCCTTCGCCGGAGTGAACGGCAGTGGAAAACACAACAACTGGTCGATTGCGACCGACGACGGACAGAACCTGCTCACTCCCGGTGATAGTCCCGAGGAGAACGCCCAGTTCCTGTTGTTCCTCACCTCGGTGATAAAGGCTGTGGACAAGCACGCGCTCTTGCTGCGCCTGTCGGCCGCGACATCGGGAAACGACCACAGGCTTGGAGCCAACGAAGCCCCTCCTGCAGTAATTTCCATGTTCCTCGGCGAGAAGCTCACTGAAATCCTCGATTGCATCACTGAGAACAGGCCCTTGGTCAAGCGTGACGGACGATTGGTCGAGATCGGAGCGACAACCATTCCCTCCTTCCCCATGGACGACACGGACCGCAACAGGACTTCGCCGTTCGCGTTCACGGGCAACAAGTTCGAATTCCGCATGGTCGGATCCTCACAGTCACTCGCTGGACCCAACACCATGCTCAACGTGGCTGTGGCAGACGTGTTGTCCGAAGTCGCCGACAGGTTGGAAGCCGCTTCAGATACCATGGAGGAGGTGAAGGCCATTGTCCGGGAATTCTACCAACAGCACAAGCGCGTGGTGTTCAACGGCAACGGATATTCGGACACCTGGTTGGGTGAAGCGGAAAAACGCGGATTGATGAACCTGGGAAATACCGTGGAGGCATTGTCCCACCTCAACGATCCGGCACATGTGGAGATTTTTGGGAAACACAAGGTTTTCAGTCCGGCGGAGCTGCACTCACGGCAGGAAATCTATTTGGAGACGTACAGCAAGCAGATCGCTATTGAGGCGGGAGTCATGGTCGAAATGGCCGAACGGATGGTGGTACCCGCGGTGAACCGCTATCTCATGGAATTGCTTGCGTCGCTCGACATGCAGAAGAAGCTCGGCCTCAAACCGGTGCGGCTCGCCGAATCGGCAACACGTATTTCACAGAAGCTCGACGATACACTGGAAGAGATACGCCAGTTGGAAGCTATTGCCGCGAAGGCTTCGGAATGCGGTAGCGACTCTTTGGTGCAGGCCCGTTGTTATCGTGAGGACGTGGTTCCGGCTATGAAGTTGCTCAGGGAGCATGTGGATGCCCTCGAGGCCATGACGGACAAGGCCTTCTGGCCATATCCGTCGTATGAGGACATGTTGTTCCGGCTGTAGGCATACACCTTCGGTTCGACTGGAGTGCGGGACCTCTTGACGGGGTCCCGGCCGTGTCTTCTCTCGGGAGCATGGGAAAATTCGAAATTTCTGTTTGGCAACAACGCAGGAATAGCATAGTAAATGCATGAAAGCTCAAATTATAATACTATAAATTGATGTAAATATAAATCAAATTATATAAATATTTTAAATATAATAAGTTAAACATTACTGTTGGATACTTGTCATTGTAGCGAAATTCGGATACTTTGGGGTATGTTGGTTATATATGTATAAATATACATATATTATGCAGTAAAATGGATGGGGAATATATGCAAAAAGACTATCTGGATACAAGGACTGCGGAAATACGCAATCAGGTGATGCGAACCGGAACCTATGGATTGTACGATTCGAAATTCGAACATGATGCCTGTGGAGTAGGTTTTATCGCGCATCTTGATGGCAAACCCAGGCACAGCATCGTATCCGATAGCCTTAAAGTCCTCGAAAACATGCAACACCGCGGAGCGGTCGGTGGCGATGCCAAGACCGGTGATGGTGCCGGGATCATGATCCGGATTCCCGATGCATTCTTCAAGAAACACCTTTCAGGTTTTTCCCTCCCCGCGGCCGGCACCTATGTGGTCGGTATGTTTTTCCTTCCCTCCGACAAAACGCTCTCGGCACTGTGCCATAGCGAAATAGGGAGGACGTGTGCATCCGCCGGCTTCTCGGTGCTCGCCTGGCGCGATGTGCCGGTCGATAGCTCCATACTCGGCACCTTTGCGGCAGATACGGAACCTGCCATCAAGCAACTGTTCCTGAATCATGAAACGCTGGTTGGCGACGAGCTACAGCGAAAATTGTATATCCTGCGCAGGAAAATCGAGAAGGCGGTGATGCAACTCGAAGGGGACCTGAGCCAGTTCTACGTGTGCAGCCTTTCCCATACGGTGGTTGTCTACAAGGGAATGCTGACCGGTGAGCAGGTCTCGCACTACTTCCTCGATCTGGCCGATCCCGACTTCACTAGTTCCTTCAGCATCGTCCACTCGCGATTCAGTACGAACACGTTGCCCCAATGGCGGCTGGCCCAACCATTCAGGTACCTTGCCCACAATGGTGAGATCAACACCATCCGGGGCAATATCAACAGGCAGTATGCCCGCGAAGGATTCATGTCCTCCACGGCAATCGGCGAGGAGCTGAACAGCATCACACCGATCATCGACGAGACGGGAAGCGATTCCTCGATCTTCGACAATGTGTTGGAACTGTTCACCATGGCGGGAAGAAGCATCCCCCATGTCATGATGATGATGATCCCCGAAGCCTATTCACCGGAAATTCAGATGAGTGCCGACAAGCGGGCTTTCTACGAGTACCATTCTCCAGTCATGGAGCCATGGGATGGTCCGGCTGCCGTGGTCTTCACCGACGGCCGGTATATAGGCGCGACCCTGGACAGGAACGGCTTGCGTCCCGCCCGCTACACGGTGACCCGCGACGGCTTGATCGTCCTGGCATCGGAGACTGGGGTGTTGGACCTTCCGGTGGAACAGATCATGACCAAGGGGCGGTTGCATCCGGGGAAAATGTTCCTGGTGGATCTCCACCAGCACTGCATTGTCCCGGACAACGTGATCAAGGCCAAACTCTCGCGGCAATTCCCCTACCGGCGATGGGTCAAGGACAGCCGTATAGAGTTGCGTGGACTCTTCAATCCCTCGGGTGTCCCGTCCATCGATCCCCAGGAGCTGTTGCAGAAGCAGATATTGTTCGGTTATACCGACGAAGATTTGAAGACCATCATCACCCCCATGGCACGCCAGGGACAGGAGGCTATCGGTTCCATGGGCAACGATACCGGATTGGCGGTGCTGTCGGACCAAAGCGAGCTGCTCTTCTCCTACTTCAAGCAGATGTTCGCACAAGTCACCAACCCACCGATCGATCCGTTGCGCGAGCAGCTGATGATGTCGTTGGAAAGCTTCATCGAAAACGAAAGCAATCCCCTGAATATAGACCAGCGGCAATACCGGAGTCTGAAACTGAGCCACCCGGTACTCAGCTCGCGCGACATGGTGCGCATCCGCAACAATACCCACAAGGACTTGTTGGCGGTCGATATCGATATCACCTTCACCCCCGACGAAACGGGTGAGTCCCTGCACGAGGCGATGGACCGGATCATGCGCGATGCGGATACATCCGTTGCACAAGGGGCCTCGCTCATGATCCTCACCGACAGGCATGCCGGACCGGGAAAAGCCCCGATTCCCTCGTTGCTTGCCGTATCGGGACTGCATCAGCACATGCTTGAACGACACATGCGGGGAGGTATCGGCATAGTCGTCGAAACCGGAGAAGTGCGGGAAGTGTTCCATTATGCCCTGCATCTGGCTTTCGGTTGCGATGCGATCTCCCCCTATATCGCCTTCTCCACCGTGCGTCAGCTCGCCGAAGAGGGGAAGCTGGGAGACCTTACACCGGAAGCCGCGGCTGACAATTACGTCAATGCCGTTAAGAAGGGATTGCTCAAGACTTTCAGTCGGATGGGAATCTCCACATTGCACAGTTTCTTCAACACTCAGATATTCGAAGCCGTGGGGTTGGGCGATGAAATCATCGCACCCTATTTCCGAGGCACCGTTTCCCGCATCGGGGGAATCGGATTCAAGGAGTTGGCCTGGGACATCCGGCAGCGCTACCGGCAAGCCTATCCGGCTGACTCGCAGGTGCCGAAACTGAGGAGCCCGGGAGGCTCGTACCGGTATCGGCGTGGCAGCGAGCCCCATTACTGGTCTCCGGAGTCGATCAGCCTGGTTCAACAGGCGACCCGTGCGCAGGACTATGCGATATTCAAGGAGTTCACCGCACTCATGGATGCCTCCTACCGCAAGAACGGGGAATTGCGCGGGTTGCTCGATTTCCATGGAGGAGTATCCATCCCGATCGAAGAGGTCGAACCGGTCGAGCAGATCACACGGCGGTTCGTTTCGGCGGCCATGTCGATCGGATCGATCAGCAAGGAGGCGCATGAGACGGTAGCCATCGCCATGAACCGAATCGGTGCGAAGAGCAACAGTGGCGAAGGCGGGGAGGACCCCCAACGTTCATATCCGTTGTCCAATGGCGATTCGATGCGTTCGCGCATCAAGCAGGTCGCCTCGGGACGTTTCGGGGTGACGACTGAATATATCATGAGTGCCGACGAACTGCAGATCAAGATGGCCCAGGGTGCCAAACCGGGCGAGGGCGGCCAGTTGCCGGGTAACAAGGTCACCGAATATATCGCCAAGATACGCCACACCGTTCCTGGGGTGACACTGATTTCACCGCCCCCCCACCACGATATCTACTCGATCGAGGACCTTGCGCAGCTTATCCATGATCTGCGTCGGGTGAATCCCAAGGCTGAGGTATCGGTCAAGCTGGTCTCCGAACCGGGTGTCGGTACCATAGCCTCGGGAGTGGCCAAGGCGAAAGCCGACCGTGTGCTGATCTCGGGACAGAACGGTGGGACCGGTGCGTCGCCGTTGACGGCGATCCGCCATGCGGGTTTGCCCTGGGAACTCGGACTGGCCGAAACCCAGCAGGCTCTGATCATCAACAACCTACGCGACCAGGTGGTGGTACAGGTCGATGGGCACTTGAAGACCGGCCGGGACTTGGCGATTGCAGCGCTCCTCGGAGCGGAGGAGTTCGGATTCGGGACATCGCTGTTGATTACGCTCGGGTGCATGATGGTCCGCAAATGTCACTTGAACACCTGTCCCTTCGGCGTGGCGACCCAGGACCCCGTGCTTCGGCAGAAGTTCCATGGGAAGGCCGACTTCATCGTGACGTTCCTCAGGTTCGTAGCTACGGAACTGCGGGAATACATGGCCATGTTGGGCTTCAGGACTGTCGAGGAGATGGTCGGGCGTGTGGATTTGCTGAAATTCAATCCGAACACCGAAAAGGTGAAAGCCCACAACGTGCATATGGACAGGGTGCTCGCCTCGGACCATCTTGGCGAAGGTGTAGCCAGACATTTCGGCGGTGTGCGGCCGGTGGTCACACCTTCTTCCTTCGATGCGAAGATACAGGAATCGCTGGAGCACTTCTGGAGCGACCGGAAACCAGTGCGGATCTCGTTGCCGGTGAAGAATACCGACCGTACGATCGGAGCCGCCCTCAGCGGTGAGTTGGTGAAACGGTTTGGACCGGCCGGATTGCCCGATGGGACGATCGCCATCGATCTCACCGGATCGGCGGGACAGAGTCTCGGAGCCTTCCTTGCTCCCGGCATATCGATGCGCCTCGAAGGCGAATCCAACGATTATCTCGGCAAGGGTATGAGCGGTGGTCGCATCGTCGTTGTTCCACCCGAACAGGCCCGTTTCAGGGCCGACCGCAATATCATCTGCGGCAATGTGGTGTTGTATGGAGCCACCGCAGGGGAAGTCTTCATCAGTGGTATGGCAGGAGAACGGTTCGCGGTCCGCAATAGTGGAGCCACCGCGGTTGTCGAAGGAATCGGCGACCATGGGTGCGAGTACATGACCGGCGGGACTGTTGTCGTATTGGGTGTCACCGGAAAGAACTTCGCCGCCGGTATGAGTGGTGGGATCGCCTATGTCTACGATCCCTCGGAGTTGTTCGATACCCGCTGCAACCTCGACATGGTCGAGTTGGAGGGGGTGTGGGACCTCGATGACCAGTGTACTTTGAAAGGATATATCACCCGGCACGCCGAATTGACCGGCAGCAGGATCGCCAAGACCATCTTGGAGGACTGGGAGGCGAAGTACCCTCAATTCGTCAAGGTCGTTCCTATAGAATACCGGAAAGTACTGGAACGGATGAAGTTGAACGAGAACAGGGACGACGAGACCCTTTCGGTAACTGAAGAGGTGTACCATGGCTAAACAGGACAATTACCTTACCATAGAACGTGATGATCCGACGTACCGGCCAGTGGAGTCCCGGATCAAGGATTTCGACCCGGTCAAGGGGATGCTTTCCCCATCCGATATCGCACGCCAGGCACTGCGGTGCATGGATTGCGGGGTGCCTTTCTGCCACATGTATGGCTGCCCGCTGGGCAACCGGGTTCCCGACTATACCGAAGCCGTTGCGCAGGGACAATGGAGGGAGGCGTTGGATATCCTGCATTCGACGAACAACTTTCCCGAAATCACCGGACGCATCTGTCCGGCTTTGTGTGAGGCATCCTGTACGTTGGCTGTCAATTTCGAAGCCTCGTCCTGCCAACACATCGAGTTGCAGATAGCGGAGATGGGTTGGGAGAAGGGGTGGATCGTACCGGAGCCGGCTCCGATAAAGAGCGGAAAACGGGTTGCTGTCATAGGTTCCGGACCGACCGGACTTGCCGCCGCCCAGCAATTGGCCCGTAAAGGGCATGAGGTGGTGGTTTTCGAGAAATCGGATCGAGTCGGCGGCATGCTGATGTACGGCATTCCGAATTTCAAGCTCGAGAAGGAAATCCTCTCCCGCAGGATCGACCAGATGCAACAGGAAGGGGTATTTTTCGAAACCCAGGTGGAGATAGGTACCGACTTGTCCGCCCGCTATATCCTGAGCAAATTCGATGCTGTGGTCATTGCCTCCGGCACGCCGCTTGCACGGGACCTGGACATCCCGGGAAGAGACCTGGAGGGCATCCATTTCGCCATGGAGTACCTGCATCAACAGACCCGTCTGGTGCTGGGCGACGATATTTCCTCCGACCAACTGATCGAACCCAAGGGAAAGCATGTGGTGGTGATCGGTGGTGGCGACACCGGTGCCGACTGTGTTGGTTCGGTGATCAGGCGCGGATGCGCCTCGGTGACCCAGATCGAGTTGCTGCCCAAACCTCCGGAGGAACGTACCGCGCAGAATCCCTGGCCGCAGTGGCCGATGATCCTGCGCACCTCGAGTTCACATCTGGAGGGGGTGGAGCGACGTTGGAGCTTGCTTTCGAAAAGATTCGAGGGGACGGATGGCAGGGTCACCGCCTTGCACTGCGTCGAATTGGCGTGGGAAGGTCGTAAATTTACCGAAAAAGGTGGTTCGGAGACGGTATTCGATGCCGACCTGGTGCTCTTGAGCATGGGTTTCGTACCCTATCGCGAATCGCCGTTGGCGACAGACTTCTCCCTGGAGTTGGACCGACTGGGAAATATTGTCGTAGATTCGACCTACCGGACCTCTGTGGAGAAGATTTTCGCCGCAGGCGATGCCGTAACGGGTGCCTCGTTGGTGGTACGCGCGATCAACCACGGCAGGGAATGTGCCCGATCGGTCGACTCGTTCCTCTCGGAATCCCAAGCTACAGGTCGTCACGATTGAGCGGCATGCTCATACATCGGGGACCCCCGCGTCCCCGGACCAGTTCGGAACCGCTGATGGGCAGCACGGTGATTCCATGACGCTCCAACGTCTCGTTTGAAACCACATTCCTGCGGTAGGTGATCACGGTTCCCGGAGCGACAGCGAGGGTATTCGTGCTGTCGTTCCATTGTTCACGTGCAGAGGCGATCGGATCCTTTCCACCGCTTTGTATCAACTCCAGGGCAGGCAACCCCAGCACCCGTTTCAAGGCCTGCTTCAATCCGCGCTCCTCCGATATCTCCAACGAGTCGCCATGTCCCATGACCATACTGAACACGCGAAGCGATGATTTGATACCGCCGTAGATGCAGAACTTGTCCCGGTCGACCATGGTGAAGACCGTATCCAGATGCATGTAGGCCCGGGTATAGGGAATCTGGACAACCAGAATTTCCCGCAAACCCTCTCCACCGCACTCGAGTGGCGCCATCATCCGTCTGGCAAAGGCCTCGATCGCCCACACATCGGTCCTGGCACTGCTGCCGACAAGCGCGCATGAATCGCTGAGGACCAGGATATCCCCGCCTTCGATGCTGCTTCCCATACTGTAATCACGGTGTGTCCGACTGGAGGCGAACAGCGGGTGGTTGTCCGCAAGCAACGAAATCAGCCAGTTTTCCCTGCGCCGGGCCTCGGTCTTCATGACATTGATCGAGACTCCGTTTCCCACCACCGTCGCTGGATCCCGGGTGAAATAGAGGTTGGGAAGGGGAGAGATATAGTAGGGGTACGTATCCCGTATGAAGTAGGAGAGCGTCTTGTGCTGCACCTTGCTATCCACCTCGGACTTCAACAACCCACCCACGCAATAGGCTGCCAACTGTTTCGGCGACGACTCCAGAAGATATTCTGTTATAACGTGCTTGAGAGGTTGGGAGAACAGTTTCGACGATTCGACGATATGGGCGACTGCGGTATCCCTCAGCAAGGAACTACCCAATATCTCTTCGAGCAAAGCCTCGACATAATGGACCCGGCACCCCTGCGCCTCCAGCAGTCTGGCGAACTGGTCGTGCTCGTACTGCATCTGCGCCAGATAGGGAATATCCTCGAAGAGCATGAAATCCAGATACTGTGGTGTCAATGATTCCAGCTCGCGTCCAGGACGGTGCAACAGCACATCGTTGAGTTTGCCGACCTCTGAAGTGATATGTGTCCGAGTCTCCATCGCGTGCACCCTCCTTATCGCATTCCCCAATTCTATAATACATCGTTGCCCGGGGCAATTCGTTTGTCATCGGTGGATATTTTTAGTATCCTATGGACATGGAAATACTTACAACCATCGGAGATTTTTTTGGCGAAAACGGGGCCTTGTACTTGCAGGCCTTGCTTGTGGTGGGCCTTGGACTTGTCGTATTGTTGATCGCGAATGCGATATTGAAGAAACAGATCAAGAACCTCGAGGAGAAGAGTGCCGAGATGGACGCCAAGGGGTCTATCCGATCACTTCCTGTGCTCAGGTTCTTCCAGCGCATCGCTCTTCCATTGTTGTTCCTCGGCCTCGTGTCGATTGGTGTCGAGATGGTCGCTTTCGACGAGCGCATCCAATCGACAGTCCGGGCGAGTTTCGCCATCCTCATGACCATCATCATCGTCCGTTCCATCAACAAGGGCATCGAGCTGGCTTTTTCCCGCCACTTTGAGAAGGAGTATGCGAACCACGAGCAGGAGAAGAACCTCAAACCGTTGCTCTCCCTCTTGAAATTCATACTGTGGATCATCGGGTTCGTGTTCCTGTTGGCAAATCTCGGGTTCAATGTCACCACAGCCATTGCCGGTCTTGGTGTAGGTGGTATTGCCGTTGCGATCGCAGCCCAAGGTATTTTGGGCGACCTGTTCAGCTACTTCGTGATATTTTTGGACAAGCCGTTTGCCTTGGGTGATTTCATAGTATTCGGCGACAAGTTGGGTGTCGTGGAGAAGATCGGCATCAAGTCCAGCAGGATCCGGGTTCTCAGCGGCGAATTGCTGATCATATCCAACTCGGACCTCACCTCCTCAAGGATCCACAACTACAAGCAGATGAAACGCAGGCGCGTGGTTTTTACCCTCGATGTCACCTACCAAACTTCGCAGGAACATGTCGAGCAGATCCCGGCAATGATCAAATCGATCGTCGAATCGGTTGAGGTGATCGAAGGTGTGACCTTCGACCGGTCCCATTTTCAGGCTTTCGGCAACTTCTCCCTCGTTTTTGAAACCGTGTACTATGTTCCCTCCCCCGACTATACAGTGTACATGAACGTGCAGCAGGAGATTTACCAAAAGATATACAAGACGTTCAACGAGAAGGGGATCGAGTTCGCCTACCCGACACAAAAGATTTATACAGTGCCTGAGCAGCCTTCACCGGTTTGACATAGCCCGGTACTTTTCCTATAGTAGGTGAATTATGATACTTCCCATCCTCTCCCTCGTAACCGGTGTCCTGCTGTTGGTCTGGAGTGCCGACCGTTTTGTGGACGGAGCCTCCTCGAGTGCACGCCATTTCGGTATGCCGCCATTGCTTATCGGCATGGTGATTGTCGGGTTCGGAACCTCGTTGCCGGAGTTGATCGTATCGACCCAAGCCTCGTTGCAGGGAAATCCCGGTATCGCCCTGGGCAATGCCTATGGCTCGAACATCACCAATATTGCCTTGATTTTGGGGCTTACTTCGATTATCAGTCCCATAACGGTCCATTCGAAGGTGTTGAGCAACGAGTTGCCGATCCTCACCGCAATCACAGGAATTTCAGCCTGGTTTGTAGCCGATGGCCATATTACCCGAACAGAAGCCATCCTGTTGCTCGTGTTGTTTGTGCTGCTCATGGGGTGGAGTGTGTGGCAGGGGATGCAAAAACGACCCGATGCGTTCGGCAAAGAGATGGACCTGGAACTCGCTTCGGTGGACATGCCCTTGAAGAAAGCTGTCAGGTGGATGCTGGTCGGCTTGGCGGTGCTGATCATCAGTTCGCGCCTATTGGTGTGGGGGGCGGTCGATATCGCCCGCACCTTGGGTGTGAGCGATTTGATTATCGGTCTGACGATTGTCGCTATCGGCACGTCCCTGCCGGAACTGGCCTCGGCAATCGCCGCGACCCGCAAGGGAGAACACGATATCGCCCTTGGCAATGTCCTGGGATCCAACCTGTTCAACACATTGGCCGTTGTCGGCCTGGCCGGAACCATCCATCCCATGGATGTGGGCCGCGATGTCTTTGTGCGGGACATGTTCGTCATGGGAATCCTGACCGTCTCACTGTTTGTGATCGGATACCGGTTCCCCTATGGCAAAGGCCGAATCAACCGTGTCGAGGGATTATTGCTGGTGGCCAGTTATATCGCGTATCTGGTGTACCTGTATGTGAGCACCAGTGGCGCTTGACGAGATCGGGTCAAGCCACCAACCCGTACACTACTCCCGCACTTGTGGAGAAGACGACCACCAACACAACATACGCCGCGGTCTTCTTGAATCCCAACTCCCCACCGATCACCAGCATCGACGGCAACGAGAGGCTCGGTCCCGCGAGCAGCAGTGCGAGTGCGGGTCCTTGTCCCATGCCCGCCCCCAGCAGCCCCTGGACTATCGGAATCTCGGTAAGGGTAGCGAAATACATGAATGCACCGCTAATCGCAGCGAAGAAGTTGGCGAACAGCGAGTTCCCTCCAACCAGCGAGGCTACCCATGCCGAGGGAATGAGCGCCTCATGTCCGGGTCTTCCCAGCAGGAAACCGGCCACCAGAACACCACCGAATAGCAAGGGAAGGATTTGCAGCGCGAAATCGCGTGTCGCTCCTCCCCATTCGACCAGTTCGTCCTTGGTGAACCACCGCACCAACGCGTAGGCGAGCAACAGGCCGAATGCTCCGGTTATCCAGTATTTCGAGCGGTGGATAAAGTCCCAACCCGAACTTGCCCCGCTGGAGGGAGCCCAGTTGAGGAACACCAGGATGCCGATCATGGAGAGCATGAACAGTACCATCTGCCCGAGCGAACGGGCGTCGGGACCACCCAAGTTCTGGAACAGGCGTTCGTCGGCAAGCCGCTTCTCATCCTCCTTGCGGAAGAGCGCCTGCATGATCAGGCCGATGAGAAAAGCGAACACGATCGACACGATCATGCGGGTGAGGCCGAGCTTCCACCCGAACACCTTGTAGGAGAGCACGATGGCCAGGATATTGATCGCCGGGCCCGAGTACAGAAACGATACGGCGGGACCAAGTCCGGCTCCCTTCTTGTAGATGCCTTTGAACAGCGGCAACACCGTGCAGGAACAGACGGCGAGGATCGCTCCCGATACCGAAGCCACCGAATAGGCGACGAACTTGTTCGCCTTCGGTCCGAGATACTTCATGACCGCCTGTTGGTTGAGGAACACCACAATAGCCCCGGCGATGAACAACGCGGGAACCACGCAAAGCAATACATGCTCGTGAGCATAGTCCGCAAGCATCAGGAAGGCTTCCTGGATTGCGCCGGCTACCCGTGCATTGGTGAACGGTATAAAGAATACGGTGAGGAAGATGCCTGCGATAACCAGCAGTTTCTTGTTGGGCGTGAGCTCTTTGTTCGCCATGGCTATATCATCCTGCCGATCTGTAGCGCCACAGTCTCTATCACTTCCCCGGTTATGGGGGTCTGTCCCTTGAGCACGCCGAAATCGGTGGTGATGTAGTGTTCGAAGGGCAATCCCTTCTCCGTGAAGATCCTTGCACCGCAAGCGACCTTGCACCCGTCGATAACCACATTCTTGTCGGCGCTTCTGGCCGATGCGAGGAATCCCGAAAGGTCGGCTCCCACTGCGGCAAGACAAGTCATGGAACCTTTGCCGTCAGAAGCCAATGTTCGGGCCACTTGGTCGGCGAGCAGGCCGGTATTCGCGGCTCCCGAGCATGCATAGATGAGGTTCACCTTGCAATCGTCGCCACATGCACATGCGCAACCCATCATTCCCCTTCCTTTATAAAAGCAAGGATCTGGTCCTTGTTCAATACTTTGCCGGCACTTTTCACAATTCCGTCGATTGCCAAGGCCGGGGTCATCATCACACCCATGTCCATGATCTGGTCGATCTCGGTAATCTTCTCAATCGTGGCATCGATGCCACCGGCCTCGATTGCCTGACGTGCATTCGCTTCGAGTGTCTTACATTTGGGACAGCCTGTCCCGAGTATCTGTATTACCATGGTATTTCTCCTTATGTTTCCATTATTGGAAACTGTTCGGGGCTTGTCAATACAAAAGGTTGACAAAGTTTCCACTTTTTGCAACATTGTGTATATGAACAAGGTTGACGACCGGCAATTCGAAGAAACCGCCCGACTGTTGCGAGTACTGGGACACCCCATGCGCCTGGCCATGGTGGAAGCGCTCAACGAACGCCCGTGGTGCGTCTGTGAACTGGCGGCCAGCCTGAGGCTGAACAAATCGGCTGCCTCCAAGCACCTGTCGCAACTCAAGAGCGTGGGCGTGATCGAGATGGAACGGGACGGAACCCAAGTGAACTGTACATTGGTGATGTCCTGTGTCCTGGAGATGCTGCACTGTGCCAATCGGGACATGGCCTTTCTCGAAAAACTGGTAGAAAGACAAGAATCAGCTGATGGACCCCATGCGGGTGAAGCAAAACCGGCTTGTTGCGATGCAAGTAGTTGTGCCCCCAAAAAGAAGGAGAAACTCTGAATGGAAAAGACAAGGATCATGTTCGTATGCATACACAATTCGGCCCGTAGTCAGATGTGCGAGGCTTTTGTACGCCACTATGCGCCAGACCGTTTCGATGTCCATAGCAGCGGTATCGAAGCGGGAAAATTGAATCCCCTGGTCGTGCAGGCCATGGCAGAAATCGGTATATCCATGGATGGGCAGTACGCCAAACCAGCCAAGGAATACATTGACCGAAAGGAAGTGTTTGATTTCGTGGTCACCGTCTGTGATGAAAGCAGTGCCGAGCGGTGTCCCATGTTCCCGGGGAAACATACGCGCATGCATTGGGGTTTCCCCGATCCAAGTGCGATACAGGGGACCGACGAGGAAAAGCTTGCTGGAATACGACCAATCCGTGACGACATCCAGCGGAAAGTGAAGGAATGGCTCTCCGCGAATTGACGTTACTGGTTGAATTCGTTTTGTAAAAGGAAAGCTTCATGCACATCTCCAAGAAGAATCTCGTCAGGATACTGGTATCGTTTGTGATCGTCATTGTTATCATCGGTCTGTGGTTGGTGAAAAATCATGGTGCCGAGAATATAGCGGAGCTTGATGGACAAGGATCTGTGGCGAAGGCTCCGACGAATCCCGATTTCGCCCTGGATGTCACCGAACCGCTGGATCTGGATCGCTTGAAAAGCTATGGCTTGCCCATTCTCCTGGACTTCGGGGCCGATTCCTGTGCTCCGTGCAAGGAGATGGCCCCGATACTCAAGGACCTGAATGCACGGCTCCAAGGTAAAGCGATCATCAGGTTCATCGATGTATGGAAATATCCCGAGCTGGCCAACGGTTTTCCCATCCGGGTCATCCCAACGCAAATGTTCTTCGACATGGAGGGGAAGCCCTATGTACCGTCCGACCCCTCGGATTCCCAACTGCTCATGTATATCCACAAGGATACTGAGGAACACTTGTTCACTGCCCATGAAGGTGGGATGACCGAGGCGATGATCATGGAGGCACTGGGAGAGATGGGGTTGCACAATGATTGATTCGTTGCTTAACGACATATCCTACATGATAGGACAGAACCTCTGGATCGCACCTCTGGCAGCTTTGGTCGCCGGATTGCTCACCTCGGTCACCCCCTGTGCACTCAGTAGCGTTCCTCTGGTCATCGGCTACGTAGGTGGAACAGGCCAACGCGAAACGGGACGTTCCTTCCGGTTGTCCATTGCATTCGCAGTGGGTATGGCGGTGACCTTCACAATCCTTGGCACTGCAGCCTCCTTGCTTGGCCGCTTGATGCAAGGTGCCGGCTCATGGTGGTTCATCGTCCTGGGAACCATCATGGTGCTCATGGCCTTGCAGGCCTGGGAAGTGTACAATTTCATCCCTTCAACCTATCTGACAAACGCGAACAAGCGCCGCGGCTATGTGGGGGCGGTGGTCACCGGCATGCTCGGAGGGCTCTTCTCGTCTCCCTGTGCCACCCCTGTGCTGGTTGCCCTGTTGACTTTGGTGGCTGGTAGCGGAAATATCGCATGGGGAGTATTCCTGCTGCTCATGTATTCTCTGGGGCATAGCGTCCTGGTGGTGGTGGCTGGAACCTCTGTCGGATTCGTGAAGCACCTGAGCGCGAGCGGGAAGTATGGCAAGTTCAGTACAGTACTGAAATATGGGATGGGAGCCGTGTTGTTGATTATGGGGTTCTACCTGCTGTACTTGGGCTTCTAAGCTCGACAATATTCGGTTGAGCCTCCCCTCTACCGTTGATGGAACGAATATCTACCATACCCCCAACACGTGGAAATCAGGGCTTTCTTCATTTTTACTTCAATCGGCAAGATAGCCTCTATTCGCTTGCTTTTTCCAAATCCTTTACCTCACTCGGTACGGGACCGCAGCAAGGACAACAGCTGTCCTCCTGCTTCTCTTCCTCCGGGATTTCCTCGATTTCAACGGAGCAGCAGCCTGTTTTCTTTGCACCGAACAATTTCAAGAGTCTCGATTTCTTCTCTTCCATATTCTTTTTCCTTCTTATGCCAGAATGTTGAATAGATATCCGCCGACTACGGCGGTGAGCCAGATGCCGGCCACGAGCGCGCCGACTAGCTTTCTCTTGAAGATTCCCGCCAGCATCGACATCTCGGGAATCGCCATTCCTGATCCCCCGATGATGAGGGCAACCACCGTTCCCAGTCCCATCCCCTTCGACATCAGGCCCAATCCTATGGGAATGGCTGTCTCGGCACGGATGTATAGCGGCACGCCGATCGTCGCCGCGATCGGTACCGACAGCAGTTTGTCCGCACCTGCGATCCCGACGATGAATTCTTCGGGGATGTAGCCGTAGATCGCCGATCCGAGTGCCACTCCGATGAGCAGATAGTGGAAGACCACTCGGTAATCGCTCCACGCCGATTGCAAAGACTCTGCAAGTTTTTCCTTGAACGTCGGTGTAACGTAACGGTCATCTTCAGATGAGGCCTTTGGCTTGATACGCACGGACTTCACTTGACTATTGAAGCCCATCCGCTGCAACGCAGATCCGAAGAGGACCGCTCCAACGAATGTGACGATGAAATACACCGCCGCCACATTCCAACCCATGAGAGTGACCAGCATCACGATGATGATGGGATTGAGCAGCGGGGAAGCGATGACGAACGACATCACCGAACCGAAGGGTGCCCCCGCCTGCAGCATCCCCAAGGTCATCGGAATAGTGGAACACGCACAGAACGGGGTGAGCGAACCAACAAGTGCCCCGAGGATGTTCCCACCCAACCCCCGGCGGGTCAGCCAAGAAGAGAGACGCTCCCTTGAGATGTAAGTCAGCATCAGTGCAACGAGCGCACTGATGGCGATGAACAAAACGGTAAGCTCGAGCATGATGATGGCAAAATAGCGAAAGGTAGCCCATAAGGTGTTCACCGGTTTTCCTCCTGATAGTTTTCTCGCATGAGCAAGGTGCTGAATCTGATCAAGGATTCTTGTAACTCTCCCTTCTCTGTCTCATCCAACCCAGAGAACACTCGGTTCAAGAGGTTCCCGTATTGTGCATACGCTTGTGAGAGCATTTCCCGCCCATGCTCGGTCACCTCAAGACAACATACCCGTGCATCATGTCCTGAAGACCTCTTGGAGACATATCCTTTCATGACAAGGCGGCTCACGATCCGTGTCGCTCCGCTCTTGGTGAATCCGAGGGAATGTCCGACCTGTTGTACCGGGCAATCAGCGATACGGGATATGCCGTCCAAAGCAAGAAATTCGGCCATGCCAAGATCTTGGCAACACGAACCGTCCAGACCTTTCGGACCGAAACTCCATGCGATGTCCAACAAGCTTCGACTCAACACTTTGCGATCAACATCATTCATTCCAGACTTCATGGTGTTCTGCCTCCTTTCCCTTTTCCAAGCAGAGTATGCGCGAGCATCATGCGCAACTTTAACACTATTGGTTGACGACGTCAACTAAATGGCATATGCAGGCGCATCTTCACACATAAACATATTGATTTTTATCTATTAGATTGATATTGTTCGATATATAAGAGGAGCAGGTGATGGTAAAACAAGAAACTCCAGGATCTCAACTACTCAAGCTCAAGGCGCTCTCGGATGAGACGCGGCTCGGCATCATCAACCTGCTGTCGGCGGAACCATTATGTGCATGCGATATATTGGACTCGTTCAAGATAACCCAACCGACGCTCAGCTATCATATGAAAATGCTCACTGAAAGTGGTCTCGTGTCATCGGAAAGGGATGGAAAATGGACATACTATACTCTGGATACAAGGGAACTTTCCGACCTTTTGGACTATCTGAACCTTATCTCGACCAATCGGGATGATATACTGGTGAAGGATTCAGGAAAATGTGGAAACAGACGTTGCTGAAATCTGTTTGAAAACCATATGAAACAATTTACCGCTTGATTGTGGTGTGGGAGGTATATATGGGAAGTACTGGGAAGTCATCTTCTGGAATCGGTTTCTTCGAGAAATATTTGACCGTGTGGGTCTTGCTGTGCATGGTCGTTGGTGTGTTGGTCGGCGTATTTCTTCCGGGGATTCCCAACTTTCTCTCACAATTCGAATATGCCAACGTCTCGATACCGGTAGCAGTACTCATTTGGTTGATGATCTATCCCATGATGCTCAAGGTCGATTTCCATAGTATCAGGAAGGTCGGCCAAAATCCCCGTGGATTGGTTGTCACTTGGGTCACCAACTGGCTGATCAAGCCCTTCACCATGTACGGTATCGCCATATTCTTCTTCTATGTGGTCTACCGATCGATTATTCCACGGGACCTGGCGCGACAATACCTGGCGGGTGCCGTTCTTTTGGGTGCTGCGCCCTGTACAGCCATGGTCTTCGTATGGAGCCATCTGACCAAAGGCAATCCGGCCTATACGTTGGTACAGGTCGCGACCAACGACCTGATCATCCTTGCGGCGTTCGTGCCGATCGTAGGACTGTTGTTGGGGATAAGCGGCATAGCTATTCCTTGGATGACGCTCTTCCTTTCGGTGATCCTGTTCGTGGTGATTCCGCTCGGTGCCGGATGGCTTTCCCGGGTCATTATCACGAAAAACCGCGGGTTGGATTACTTTGAGAATACATTCATTCCAAAGTTCGGGAATGTCACCATCACCGGGCTGTTGCTCACCCTTGTCATCATCTTCTCGTTCCAGGGTCAGACGATCGTGGATAATCCGCTGAATATCGTGTTGATCGCCATTCCTTTGATTATCCAGACGTTCTTCATCTTCTTCGTGGCATACCTGTGGGCGAGGGCATGGAAGCTGCCCCATGATGTCGCAGCTCCAGCCGGTATGATCGGTGCTTCAAACTTTTTCGAACTTGCTGTCGCCGTCGCCATCTCGGTGTTCGGGCTCAGCTCGGGAGCAACAATCGCAACGGTGGTCGGGGTACTGGTCGAGGTTCCCGTCATGCTGACGTTGGTAAAGATTGCCAACAACACGAAGAGGTGGTTTTCGTAACGTACCTGGCACCAATTATCGGTTTTGAATACAAAATTTAAACTATATGCCAATTATCTGTTTGATATTGCTTAGTATTGGTATTAATTGATGTTTCTATATACAAATATTCAATTACGTACCTGGTACTCTTTTGATCTTCCCTTGCCCATGCGAACATGCAGTACCTGTGATGGGCAAACGTCGACACAACGGTTGCACAGGATGCAGTCACTTGAACCGATGGTTCCTTTCCGAAGCTCGGATTGCACATCGATGCTCATGGGACATGACCGGGTACACGCATTGCAGGAGATACAGCTTTCCGGTTTCGAGACGACCCGAAGACGGGGCAGGTGCAACAGTTCACCCGTCTTCATGCCAAATACCAGGAAAGGTGACATCCAACAAAGACCATGGCAGGCACCTCTGCGCCCAACCAGGACAGTGGTGATGAACAGCAGCAGGACAACCATATAGTATGTGATGTATTTGACCGGTTGGTCCGTGGAAATTCCCTTTTCGGTAAGATGGAGTGGATCGACGCTTCTGATTCCACCAGCAGCAACAAATGCTAGCACCAAAGCCGTGATCCAGATGCCGAAAATGGCATACCGTATGATTCGAAGGCGTTTGCGGTCGACACAACGATTGTTGATCGACATGAGGAAATCGGAAGGAGCCGACCATGGACAAAGATGCGAACACCATGCGCGACCCAAAAAGATACCGGACAAGTAGAGCAGGAAGAACAGCACCAAGCTTCCCGTTATCACTCCTTGCAGGGCTCCATCGATACTCACATAGGGTGAGAAGAAATTCAACGTCACCGGAAATAGGATGAAGCTGATGAAGGATAGGGTGTTTCCAAGCCGGTAGGGGATTCGCATCATTTGGCACCTCCAGAGAGTGATTCGTCGATATACGTAATCGGATACTCCTTAATTTTCGAAAGGAGCGCTTGTTGAACTTTTATCCAATACCTGACAGAATGCAACCATAATATACAATTCAAGGAGTTCCCATGCTTCATCCACGCCGCTTCAATGCAGGCGATCGTTTTCATTTTTCCATTTCACAGTTGCCGTTCTACTACGGGTGGGTCGTCCTCATCGTTGGAGCTCTTGGTATTCTGGCTAGTATCCCTGGACAAACCATGGGAGTGTCAGTATTTACCGACCATCTGATGGACGCTCTCAAGATCTCGCGCGTTGGAATTTCCACTGCATACATGATTGGTACTTTGGCGAGCAGCCTTCTCATTCCCTTTGCCGGCATTCTGTTCGACAAGTGGGGAGCCAGATTGACCGGTATGTTCGCTGCATTATTTCTAAGTCTGTTCTTATTGCTTTTGGCTTTTTCTCCGTCCCTTGTGGAAGGGATTGTCTCCATTTTTGGAATTCCACCAGGTATTGTTGCGACTGCCATCACAGTCGTGGGGTTTTTCGGAATCCGGTTTTTCGGGCAAGGAGTGTTGACACTTGTTTCCCGTGGAATGATAGCCAGGTGGTTTGGTCCTCGTCGTGGATTGGTCGTCGGTTTGTTGGGCCTTGCCACTGCCTTCGGGTTTTCCTATGCTCCCCGACCTTTGCAGGCATTGATACTAGAATTTGGTTGGCGTGGTGCGCTTGTGGTTCTCGCTGCATTCCTCGGTTTGATCTTTATGCCACTTGTGATCCTGTTCTATCGTTCGGAGCCTATGTCGTGTGGCCTTGAAGTCGAACAAGGGATGCCCACACCAAGGCGAAAGGCCTCTTCACGTGCCAAGGATGCCGATGTGGAAAAGACGGCCGGGGAGGCAAAGAAGGAGACGGTCTACTGGGTAATCCTCATCATCATGGGATATTGGAGCTTGTTCAATACAGCGTTCACGTTCCATATCGTTTCGATCTTCAATGAAATCGGCATGGATGCCAACACCGCAGTCAAAATCTTCTTTCCCATTTCCGTTATCTCGGTAATCGCACGGTTCCTGGGCAGTTACCTGAGCGATCGGATTGCAATCAGACATATCTACCTTGCTTTTGTAATAGCACTCATGATTGCATCGGCTTCGTTGGCCTCCTTGGCTTCTCCTATCGCCCGTTTCACTGCGATTGTTGGATATGGCATAGGCTCGGGGCTTTTTGGGATGCTCAACATCGTAACGTGGCCGAAGCTGTACGGAAAGAAGCATTTGGGGGCGATAAGCGGATTTGCGATGTCTATTCTTGTTGCTGGAAGCGCTGTAGGTCCTTGGTTGTTCAGCCTCGCTTTCCGTTTCACAGATTCGTATCGGAGCGCAGGGATTATCGGTTTGGTTTGCTCTGCGATGTTCCTATTGGCGTTGCTGCTGGTGAAATTCCCCAATCCATCGAAAGATTCGAGACTTTGTCCAGGAGAAGATGAAAAGAACCCTCTTGTTGAGGGTCTTGAAAAGGATTGCCTCCCCTGTGAACGTAAGATAGGATAATATACCATGACAGAACAGGAATTACAGGAAATGGAACAGTTGCTACTCGATCGGATTGTTGCTTTGGATTCGTCACTCGGTTACCTGAAGGACGAAACAAAAGTGATTGCTCCGAGTATCAGCCTTGGACGTCTTACCCGCATGGATGCCCTTGGAACCAAGGCGGTCAATGAACATGTACTTTCGTTGAACAGAACCGATCTGGTCCGAATGCAGAACGCTTTGGAAAGGATTCGGAAAGGCACCTATGGAATATGCCTCCGGTGTGGAAAGGAAATTCCCCTCGGTCGATTGCGGCACGTTCCTGAGGCACTTATGTGCGTTCCTTGTTCGGAGAAGAAGCATTCATAAAGATTCGGGGACCTTGCAAACATTCCAGCCCTTTTCGATCAGGTCATCGATCGATTCGTAGCAACCAATCAGCCGATCGGTCTTGTAATCGAAGATATTCCAATTCTCGGCCAGGGCATCTTGAAGGGTGATGTATCCATATCGGCCATCGGGATGATCAAGGGGACACCCTTTGTTCATTCCCGAGAGGTCGAACATGAATGCCGTGATATCCACTTGTTCCAATGTCTCCCGGGTCCGTTTTGTTCGATCGTTTCTCCCTTCTTCCCTTGGTAGCATGGTTCCCTTCCAATATAAAAGGTCTGCTGTCGGTATGGCGGAGTCATGTCTACCGACCAGTGTAACCACAACACCGCCAGTTCTCAATGATTAGTTGTTTTAAGTAAGTACCTGGTACCACTTTTCGATTTTGTATACAGTTTCGCCTCTTTATGGCTAGATGATGAGACTTGGTGTCCAATAAATCTATTTCTAAGGACATTTTGTATACAGTTATGCAAACACGTACCAGGTACCTGTCATCCAATATAATTGATGTTAGCCATGCACGGCAAATCGATGGATCTGACAATCACATAAGGCCCGACAGATCGTGAGAGGGTTGCGTTTGGGTGTCGGATTTTATAGCAGTTCGATTACCGAGCCCTTGTTCCATCCTGTTGAGTCTTTCGTGTATCGGACCAATGAATACCATGAACAATCCGACATGTGCGCATGTTCCACCCAACCCGACCCAGACGAGCGCAGTGGACATTTTTTTCAGTTCCATGATGGCGCGTGAAAGAGATGGCATTATGAAAAATCCGATCGCAAGAAGGATACTCCCGATAATGATAAGAATTGTGCCAATTTTCGTCATACTATGCCTCCATGCCGCATGATACATCCAAACCCACCGCTTCCATAGATGGTTCCGGCCCTTTCATGATCATTTCGTATCGTGGTGAAAAAAATTGGGAATGGTGTTGACCTTGACGTTACGTCAAGGTGTAAGCTCTCCATATGAGCACGAAAGAACCTGGTTTGACCATACAGGAAGTGGTGAGGTTGACTGGACTGACCTCACGTACGTTGCGCTGGTACGATGAGTTGGGATTGGTTGTCCCCGAACGGGATAGCCGTTCCGATTACCGTCGGTATCGGAGTGGACAGCTGAAGGATCTCCAACAGGTGATCTTTCTTCGGGAACTGGATTTTCCGCTAGCCCAAATCAAGAGGATTCTTACGGATCCTGGCTTCAACCGACGAAAGGCGTTGGAACAGCAGGTCGAACTGCTCACGGAAAAACGGCGGAGGATGGATGAGATGCTGGAGACCATCGCCCTTGCCTTATCTGAAGAGAGAGGAGAATACACGATGAAAGACACGGAACGATTCCAAGGATTTGCTTTTTCCCACAACCCCCATGAGAAAGAAGCCCGATTGCGGTGGGGAGACGAGGCGGTGGACACAGCCAATGAAAGACTCGGTTCAATGGATGAACAGCAAAAGGTCGGTATGTCCGAATCGATGAAGACGCTTTTCACCAAACTTGCCGCGATACGGCATATGGATCCCACCTCGATGCTTGCCCAACAGGCGATCGGACGCTGGTATGAACTGCTCAATACCATGGGTACCTACACACCCGAAATGTTTGCGAACTTGGGTCGCATGTATGTGGAGGACCAGCGTTTCACACAGAATATCGACAGCTATGGAGCCGGCCTGGCCCGTTTCATGTGTGATGCGATGGTTGCCTTTCGGGATAGCGGAAAATCCAGTTCAGAAGAGTAGGAGGAATTGTCTAAAGGCATATGAATACCGTCTTGTATGCCTACGATTGCCACGATAGTATTCTGGTAGCTATTTCTGATTATCGAAAAATTCAACCATGGAAGAGGGGGGTCTTCGGGATGGATGCAACGCATAGTGGTTCTCCACATAACGGAAAACCTGTGGTGGATCCGACATGGCGCGGATTGTACGTCTTGGGTGCTGTCGGGGCTCTGACCATGTTCGGATTCATGATTGTCCAGATCATCGTATTTGTCATCTGGCCCCCTCCGTCCGATCCCGTAGGATTGCTTACGTTGTTTGGCAACAACTGGTTCCTCGGACTCTTGAGCATGGATCTGCTCTATATTGTCGATAGTGTCCTGTTGATCTGCATCTACCTGGCTATCCATATGACGCTCAAGGATACATCCCCTTCGGCGATGCTGGTTGCGACAGTCTTGGGTGTCATAGGCGTAGGGGCGTATTTTTCATCGAACACCGCTTTCGAGATGCTTTCCCTCGGTCGACAATATGTCCACTCTACGCAACCGGATCAGCAGGCGTTATTGGTTTCCGCGGCCATCGGGATGTTCGAAACCTATTCGGGGACTGCGTTCGATATCTACTATGTGCTCAATACGCTGGTGCTGTTCATCTATTTCTTTGTGATGCGCAAGGCAAGAATCTATGGCAAGGCGATTCCGATCCTGTCATTGGTAGCCGGAGTGTTGATGGTCGTTCCTTCTTCGGCGGGCATGTTGGGGATGATTTTCTCCCTAGCTTCCCTTGTTCCGTGGGCGGTATGGTTGGTCTTGGTTTCCCGAAGGCTGCTCTCTTTCCGCTAACCTGTTTTTGGTCTGCCCTTAGGACCTGGTTTTCCATTCCCATCCCGCAGTGAACCCTTGGTTTGTGGCTAGGGAATAGAGTGGCTCGATCATTGTTTTCAACCCAATGAAAAGCTTATCCCTGTCAAACAATTCCGCCGGTTTTATCTTGAGATCAGCAACATACGGTTCTACTATCGTTTTCCATGGAGTTTTTCCAGGACTGTTGTGGTAGACAATCAGTGCTTTGGATTGGATGTCGGCGTATCGATTGAAATATCGTTCCAAAGAGGGAAGTTTGTTCGATTTTGATGAATTGATATTTATGGAAACGGGAATCAGGTTCCATAACTGATCATGGGCAACGAAGGACCAGGGGAGGAAATGATCGAGGGAAAAATTGTTTACAGTCAACGGTTCTCCAGAGTAAATACAGGTCAGTTGTTCTTGTCTAAGCACGGTCCGCCAAAAGCCCGATTGTGTGGTTAGCGGATTTCTGGTTGAGGGCGGAAGCAGTTTTATCTGGATATTTGGCACGGCTGGATTCCTCTTCTGCATATACTCGAGCCAATTCCACGCGATGAAAGACTGTACAAGCTTGAAGTTCTCATTAAAGTAAAGCATCCATTCCGGGTGCATGACAATAGATCGTTTGTCCTTAGATACATAGTAGAACGGCCTGATTCTATCGAACTGTTCCCACGCCAGATCCATAATTGTTTTGTTGCGGTCGGCATCTTTTGTACCTCGAAGTCTGTCAGAAAAGAATGGTGACAACAATCGGAAGGGAACATATGTGGACAATGAATTGTTTTTAACATCCAGTCTGGCAAATTGTGCTTTCAGGTTGTTTTTTGCATTACCCATTGCACCTTTCACAACAGAAAAATTCCCTGTTCCCAGACGATTCAGCTCATCAGCAATGCGATCATTGAGCCCAAATGATAGTTTGAAATATGTATGTGGATACCATGCATTCACCAACATCTCAAGAATGATGTCATCGATATCGATTACCAGTTGATTGAATCCTGTCTGCGCCAATATCTCTAGGAGAGATAGGAAGTAGAGGTATTTGTAAGAAGATGCGGTGTTTGAAAAAACTTGTAAAAGGGTAGGAATGTGTACCCGCTTTGAATATGGCAGGTCGCTGCGGTCTGTTGTGACATTCCAGGTTCCAGTCTCAGATACATGTGTCAATGATCATACCTCCTATTGAACAGGTGCGACTCGGATTTTACATCCCCCAAATCTCGTTGACCAGGCCGGACAGTGTTGTCTCGCGCATGCTCCGCGTCTTCAACTCGCATTCCCAGACGGCGATTACCCGCCAGCCCCGCCCTTCGAGCAGACGCTGATTCTTCTCGTCCCGGATCCTGTTGCTTGCGATCTTCTGTTCCCAAAATCCGGTGTTGGTCTTTGGCGGCCTATACAAATCGCAATCGGTGTGCCCATGCCAGAAGCACCCATGAATAAACACGATCGTGCGATATTTAGGCAGGACTATATCGGGAGAACCGGGGAGTCTCCTATCATGGATTCTGAACCTGAAGCCCTGTCGGTGCAAATAGCGTCTCACAACAATTTCGGGTTTTGTGTTCTTCCCCCGAATCCGTCTCATCAATGCGCTTCTTTGTTCGACACTTATCCGATCCGCCATGCATAGCTCCACATCGATTCTACGCGGGTTTCCACGTGCGGTCAAATAGAGAAATTTGTACTGTGGACTGGTTGTGCCACTGGGTAGTACTTGGGAAACCCGCAAATTGCCGAATGGATTCGTCGCGATTATATTCAACCATATGGCAACTGCCAGGAGAGGCGGTTGGGAGGTGGTTTATATGAGTACGCAGAAAATCGTTCCCCATCTGTGGTTTGACAAGGAAGCGAAAGAGGCCGCACAATTCTATACATCCATATTTCCTGGTTCTGAAATCACATTCGTATACAGATTGAACAACACACCATCCGGAGACTTCGATGTAGTCGAGTTCGATCTTTCGGGATATTCATTCATAGCGATAGACGGAGGTCCTTTTTTCAAGAAGAACCCTTCGATTTCCTTCTTTGTGAATTTCGATCCATCGAAGGATGCCCATGCGAGGGAAAACCTGGATCGTCTTTGGGAGCAGTTGTCCCAAGGCGGAGAGGCGCTCATGCCGCTGCAGGAATATCCGTTCAGCAAGCATTACGGTTGGATACAAGACAGGTACGGGTTGTCGTGGCAACTGATCCTGACCGATCCGGATGGCGAGGATCGCCCATTCATCGTGCCTTCGTTGATGTATACGCACGACTCGTATGGAAAAGCTGAGGAGGCATCCGACTTCTATATATCCGTGTTCAAGAATTCCCGACGTGGACTGATGGCACGCTATCCGGCAGGGCTGGAACTGGACAAGGAAGGTACGGTGATGTTCACCGACTTCATGCTTGAAAACCAGTGGTTTACCGCCATGGACAGCGCGTATCCACACAAGTTCGGATTCAACGAGGCTATTTCCCTCATGGTCCAATGCGAGGACCAGGATGAGATCGATTATTTCTGGGAGAAGCTTTCTGCAGATCCGGAGGCCGAGCAATGCGGATGGTTGAAGGATGCGTATGGCGTTTCCTGGCAGATATCGCCGGTGGCCATGGAAGAGATGATGCGGAAAGGTACACAGCAGCAGATAGACCGGGTGACCCAGGTCTTTCTTGATATGAAGAAGGTGGATATCGGCACATTGGAAGAGGCGTTCGAGGGGGAGGGACCATGAAACGGTCCACTCTTCCGGGCACTCATAGGATAGGGATGCTGAAAAACCTCAAGACCCACACAAGCACAGAATACACGAGTATTGTGACACCTGCGGCGAGGCTCAAGCTGGTCCAGAACTGCATCCCACGATTCAGTAGGACAGGGAATAGCAGGAAAAACGCCAGCGATGGCAATACAAGCCAGAAGATTGATCGTGAGAGGTCCGATATCTTTTCTACCTTGGCTTTCTCAACATGCATCCAGATAAGGGCAAGAAGGGATGTGAGCGGTAGGGAAGCGATAAGGGCACCAAAGAATGAGCTGCGTTTTGCCACTTCACTCACCATGACAATGACACTAGCCGAGATACCAACTTTCAGCATGTAATATCCCATATGTTCCTCCTGCTTCTCAACAAACTGCTGGACAAGAGTTTACCGGGTAAAAGCATTGGTATGCAAGTCGCAGGTATTTCCACGCATCGAAGGTATCCAGGAGATTGGGAAGATTCCAGGGGAGGTACCATCTTGCATAATTCCAAGTTCCGTCCTAGACTCCCGCTATGAAGAAATCCCTGTTGGTACTGCTACTCTCCCTGCCGCTCCTCTTGGCAGGACCCTTGGAGTTGGTATCCGGCATATCACCGTGGGATTTCGATGGTGCAGGTGAAAAGAGCTTCAGCTCCTCGATTTCGGATGATTCGTCCGCAGGAACCTATGACCTGCAGATCCCGGAGAATTCGAAGCGGGAAGAGAAGCGGGAAGAACGGACGAGTGGTGGACAAAGGGAAGTTCTCGCCACCATCGTCTCGGCATCACCCGAATTTCTACAAGCTTTTGGATTCGATTACCGGGAAATTCCCAGTACATCGACATACTTGCGACATGCTATTCCTTTCAACAAGGCCCCTCCCGTCTGATCTGACACACAGGGTACAGATGCTCGGGGAAGAACCCCGAAATCCATACCGTTGAAAATACTTGCGGGGGAAAGCTATCCGGCTGTATCCTTGCACCAGGATCCATCGAACATCATGCAGCGTCTGGACGGCAGCCAATATCTGGCTGAAGAGGTGACGTGCACCCGGTTGTTGAAAAGACTGCCCCGACGGGGAAGGGAGAACCAATATGCAGTTTCGTAAGTACGTGTCGGAGGACAGCATCTTCCTGGATCGTGATTTCAAGACCGTCAGGGAGGTCCACGAATTCCTGTCCGACGAATTCTCCAAGGAGATGGGAAGAGAGGGAACAGCTGAGTTCGACATGGATTGGCCACAACACATTGTTGCCCCACAACCACAGTCCGGAGATAAAGGGTATCTCGATGATTTTCATCAGATGTGGTGCTCCGCTTGTGCTCGAGGACGGCAACCGGGTCAACTATATATTCTCTATCCTGACTTCGGGATCGAACCAGGATTTGTATCTCGGGATACTGCAGGGGATAGGTAAGGTGATCGACAAACGCTCTGGAGAACTGGACAACTGCCAGACTCCCGCCGAAGTGCTCGATATCCTCAGCGATTCGAGCTCCACCATGGGAGCACCCCTCACAGCTGCCGATCTTGCCCGCTACTGGCCGAGGGCAAAGGATACGGACACGCTTTCGGTCGCCGTGGATCAGATGAAGCGGCACAATATCTACTTCCTACCGGTGTACAGTGCGAAAGACGGCAAGATTTGCGGCGTGTTGGACTTGCTCGATCTGCTGAAAGCAGGGTTTCCCGAATATGTGTTCAGATTGAACAACCTGTCGATGCTGAAGGATTTCCAACCGGTCGACTATTTTTGGAAGAACGAAGCCAATTTGAAGATAGGTGCCTATCTCAGGGACTATCGGCCGTATGTGATTCGGGAGTCCATCACCTATCCGGAGATTTTCTTCATGATGGTCAAGGGCAACCGGCGCCACTTGCTGGTGGTGGACGAGAGCGGTGAGATGATCGGGGTAATCAATCCCAACGAGATCATCAACAAGATGTTGAGGCCATAATGACACTTATCATGATGATTTCAATAATCGTGTTCATAGTTGTCTATGCACTATTGATCACGGAACGGATGAACAAGGCCGTGGCTGTTGTCCTGGGAGCGTGTCTCTACCTGCTGTTCCATTTCATCCCATTCGACAATGCTGTCGAGCATATAGACATGAACGTCATTTTCCTGCTGATCGGGATGATGATGATAGTGAAGATCACGGAGCAAAGCGGCGTGTTCGAATATATCGCGATCAAGAGCGCGAAGATGGTGAAAGCCGATCCGATCGCATTTCTGGCTGTCTTGTTTGTGATCACGGCGTTCTTTTCGGCGATGTTGGACAACGTGACCACGGTGCTGTTGATCTCGCCGATTGCCCTCCTGCTCGCCACGCAGATGGAGGTTGGAGCCCTTCCTTTTGTGATCACCGTGATCCTGTCCTCGAATATCGGAGGAACGGCGACGCTAATCGGAGATCCGCCGAATATCATGATCGGTTCGGCCGCTGGCCTGAGCTTCATGGATTTCCTAGTGAACCTGGCTCCGGCTATCCTGGTTATCTCGGTGATTACGATGGGTATCCTGATTCTCCTGTTCAAAAAACAGCTTGTCGTGTCTGATCTGAACAGGAAGCGTATCATGGCTATGGATGAGAAGATGATGATCAGCAATCCTGTGCTCATGAAGAAGTCCCTGATTGTTATCGGAGCAGTGGTTATCGGGTTTCTGCTCAACGGCATGCTCGAGACCGAGCCGAGTGTGTTCGCGCTCGCGGGAACTTGAGGATGTCTTGAAGAAGGTCGAATGGGATACGATTCTGTTCTTCGTCGGTCTATTCATCATGGTCGGGGTACTGCAATTCACGGGGGTGATCAACAAGCTGGCTGCGTTGATGACCGATATGACCAAGGGAGATCTCCAAAAAACGAGCACAGCGCTGCTATTCGGATCGGGAATCCTGTCGGGGATTCTCGACAATATTCCCCTGGTCGCCACGTTCATTCCGGTTGTCAAGATAATCGGGGAGACCACTTCGGTCGATGCGATCCAGCCAATCTGGTGGAGCCTTGCGCTCGGATCCTGTCTCGGTGGCAATGGTACGTTAGTGGGAGCGTCGGCGAACGTGATCATGTTCGGCTTTGCGCGTAAGAACAATATACCGCTCAGCTTCAAGGGCTATCTGGCATACGGAGTTCCCTTGACGTTGCTTGCCCTGGTCCTCGCGTATGGATACGTCTCGCTGCGGTACTATTGATACCTTTCTTCAGATGGCGGTATCACCCGGTTGGCTATCGCGCCGATCGGGTGATGATGCATACGAAAAGTCGACGAAAAGACATTTTGTTGCTTTTTCACTCTACCTTTCCTACAATGGCTAGTGGACATTGTAGGGAGGTTACGCATGGGGAGTTCATTTGCTGTCGTTCGGGCGATAGGCACGGATCGGATCGGTGTGGTCGACGATGTCACCTCAGTGGTGGAGCAAGCCTCCTGCAATATCGAAGAGAGCAAGATGTCTGTGCTTGGCGGAGAGTTCGCGGTGATGATGCTGGTATCGGGCACCGATACGGCGATCCGGACGCTGGTCGAGCACGATTTCTCCCGGGGCGCGCTCAAGGATTTCTCCGTCGATGTGATTCCCACCAAAGAACCGCAGGCAATCCGTGCAGGGGTGCCGTATGAGATCGAGACGGTATCCATCGATTCGCCAGGAATTGTGCGTGCGGTGACATCCTTGTTGGCCCGGGAGGGTATTGGGGTGGAGGAACTGGAGACCGATACGACTCCGGCTCCCTTCACCGGTTCGCCGCTATTTACCCTGCGTATCCGCGTTACGCTTGCGGGTCCGAAGCGTGCGGCGCAACTCAAGGAACTCTTGCAGCGGTTGGCTTTGGAAAAGGACCTCGATATCACGGTGAAACGGTCAAGCCGAGAGATCGAATAGGGGCGTGCCTTGACGTTGACGATACCTTACAGGTCCAGCCGCATGATATGGTCCTGCTGCACATCATTGCCCAGTTTGAAGCTGTGGGTGGCGAATTTCTTGAATCCTTGCTTTTCATAGAAGGCAATGGCCCGGCTGTTGTGTTCCCAGACTCCCAACCATAGATAGTCCAGGTGCTCCCGGTTTGCTATCTCGACGGCTGTGTCGACGAGGCGTTTTCCGATGTGCCTCCCCTTGAATTCCTTCAGGACGTAGATTCTCTGGATTTCCAACGAGCCGGGGTACTCCCGTTCTGTCTGGGCCTGCTCGAAATTGAGTTTCATGTATGCAACCGGAATACCGTGGTACTCGACCAGGAAGAGCATCGAGAAGGCATCACCCAATTCTCGTCCGAGCTGTTGGACGCTGAAGTGTTCGGCCACATAGGTGGCGATATCATCGGGAGTGTTTTCGGCCAGGAAGGTCTCGGTGAATGTCTTCACGCTGAGCGTCCGGAGCGTTTCAAGGTCCTTGTGATCGCAATGCCTGGTTACGAGATTTTCCATACGTCTTTGCTTGTTCCCACCTGTTTTTCCGATGGACACTGTACCCTTTTTGCAGGAAATCGCCAACCAGGAGGGGCAATGGTAAGAACTTTGTTTTTTTTAATGAGGTATGAGTCTTCAGTATTTTGGTATCTTTGATACTGGTCATCATCAAAGGGTCCCAAGAAAATTGGAAATATGGAATCTCTTCCTTTGACAATCATTTGACAATCATTAACGACCACCGAGTCCTGTCATGGTTATTCCTTTTACCAGGTATTTCTGAAAGAGAATGAATACCAGGAAACTTGGTATAATAGCGATTGATGCGGCGGACATCAGTCCGGACCAATCGGTGCCATACTGCCCATTAAACATGTAAATCCCCAACGGCAGTGTCTTGACCCTGTCAGATCCAGTGATTATCAGAGGCCATAGGAAACTTTTCCATGAATTGATGAAAGTAAAAATCAACAAAGTTGCTATACTAGATTTTGCCATAGGAAGGATAATTCGAATAAAAGATTCGACTGCTCCACAACCATCTATCCGTGCAGCATCTTCAATCTCATAGGGTATCGTCAATAAAAATTGCCGCATGAGGAATGTTCCGAATGCTGTGAAGCCAACAGGAAAAACCATTGCCGCATAGGTATCGTACCAACCGAACCTTCTCATGATTATAAACAGTGGAATGACAGTCACCTGTTGGGGAATCATCAGCGTCCCCAAATACATGGTGAATAAGAGATCCCTTCCCCGGAAATGTAGCCGAGAAAAGGCATACCCCGACATGCTTGATGTAATTACGGCAACCAACGATGTACATAGTGCAATGAACACAGAATTGAATAAAAACTGTCCAAAAGGAAAAAATGTCCATGCCCTTTGGTAATTTTCCATAGCAAGGCGTGATCCGAATATCCTGATCGGGAGAAGCAGGACTTCTGTTTCCGGTTTGAGTGATGTAATAACCATGCCTAGAAACGGAATGAGAAATATGAATGCCAACACTGTGAGCACTATATGATTTGCTGCTTTTTTGATAATTGGTTTATATGTTTGTCTGTTCGTTTTAATCTCATTCATAGGTTACAAAATCCTTCTGTAGTCGCATTTGCAACAGGGTGAAGATCATGATGATGGCAAAGAGTACCCAGGCCATGGCTGCGGCATATCCCATTTTCAAGTATGTGAATGCATTATTGTATAGATAAAGTACCAGAGTATTCGTTGCGTTGGCCGGTCCCCCGGCCGTCATGATCATTGTTTGATCGAAAACCTGGAACGAACTGATGACAGTCATGACAATGGCGAAAAAAATTGAAGGCGATATCAAAGGGAATTTTATTTTAATGAATACCTGCCATTTCCCGGCACCATCGATGCGGGCAGCTTCAATCTGAGATTCGGGAATTGCATATAGGCCAGCGATGAAGATGATCATATTGTAGCCAAATCCCTGCCAGACACTCATTATGATAATCGCAGACATTGCCGTACCTGTGGTACCCAACCAGTTGATATCAGGCACACCGAATATGCCAAGGAAATTGTTGATGATTCCGTACTTGGGAAGAAATAGCCACTTCCAGATCATACCGGTTGCAACAATCGGCGTTACTTGAGGTAGGAAGAATACTGAACGGTAGAGTTTTTCTCCTCGTTGTATATTTGTGAGCCACAAAGCCATTGCAAGTGCCAACACAATATTCAATGCAACATAACAGAATACATATATGCTGGTGTTACCCATAACCTTGGGAAATAGGGGATCTTTGGTGAACAAATCGATATAATTTTGTAATCCGATGAACTTTCGTTCTCCGAATGTGGGCCAGTCATACAGACTGATAATAAGTGACTGTACTACCGGAATAGCCGTGAATAGCATGAATCCGATGATATTGGGGGAGAGGAAGCCGACGGCAGTCAGCATGTTTCTTTGATTTTTTCCCAATTGCATATGTTTCGTCTCCCTTCGCGAGTATGATGTCAGATCTACATGGTTGCCGGTTCCTTCGGTTTTCTTTGCCATGGGAACCGGCAGATACTTTTGGGCATTACTGGCCGAGAATTCCGTCAATGATTTTCTGAGCGTTGTCCAACCCCTTCCGAGCCGATACATTGCCGATAAAAATTGCTTCGAGGTTTTGACTGATGGTATTTGTTACTTGCTGCCATCTTATTGGAGTGATGAATGGAACTCCAATATCTGTCGTAATTGATTTTTCAACCGCATCGTGCAATCCGTTGACATCTGCATGCAGCTCATAAAAGACATCACGGACCGATGAACGGGCGGGAAGGGCTCTTCCCCAACCGGCAAGTTTGGAAAGGGAATTCTTGCTGGTCAGCTCCTTGATTGCCAGATAGGCTTCTCCAGGATAATCGGTATCTTTGCTGATGCCGAAACCTGAACCAGCGACCTGTGATCGTTGATATAGATTACCGGGGGGGACCATGGTGACTCCGACGGCAAAGGATGATTTTTCCTTGATATTAGTCAGATTCCAGGGACCATCCAGATACGTTGCAACATTTCCTGCATAGAATTGTTCACGATCCCAATTGTTGTTGCCGGTATCTGAAATCCGGGGTGCATACCCCTGGTCTATCAATCCCTGCAGGTATTCTATGGTTTCGATTTTGCGCGAATCATTCACCTTGACTGTACCGTCAGCAGCAAAAAGACTTGCCCCTGAACCTAGAAAATAGGTGTACAGTTTGTCCATCACTGTTGGAACCACTGTTCCGTATGTGCCATGATCTGCGAATTGGCTACATAGCTTTTCAAAATCTTCTGTTGTCTCGATTGTGTCGGGATATGGCAATCCATACAGATCGAACAAATCCTGATTATAGAACATTACGTAGGGACCGAAATCGTATGGCAGACAGTACAGTTCTTCTCCAATACTCAATCCTTCAAGTATCCCAGAGTAAAAATCAGCGATATTGATATCGGGGTCATCCGCAACATATTGTGATAGAGGTAAGAATCCTGCCTCCAAATAATCCTTCGCCCGCATGCTTTGCATGTAGAGTATGTCGGGTGGATTGCCTCCAGCCAATTCGCTAGGCAGTTTTGTCCAGTATCCATTCCAATCGGTTGTACTCAGTTCAACCAGTATATCCGGATATCTTTCTGTTACTCCGGCAGCTAGTTCACGCCACTGTCGGGCTTCCTCCGCACTTGAAACCTGCATTAGCCAGCGAAGTGTGACCGTTTCTGCAGTCCCGGATTTACTCTCTCCCGTTCCGCCGGCGAAAATCATCCCTGTGGCGATGATCATGATACACACAGTTGTCATTAATTTTCTCATATTTCCTCCCTCCTTTGGGTTATGGTTTGTTACAATTCAAATTCCCAGTTTTCCAATGGTTCAAAGATCGGTTCCTCTTCTTTGATATCGACAGCGATGGTAAAGTAATTTTTACCTATATAAGTATTTGGCACAAAAAATTCCCAATCTGTGTTGCCCTCACAAGTTTTTCTTTGATGGAATCGTACTTCTTCACCGGATTCCAATATCGACGCATGTTCGATGTGATTTGCAACGTTATGGATCGAATACCGTTGTACCGGCTTGACCACATGAATAAAGACTTTGTGCGATTTGGTTGTGAAAAGCGCCCAGTCCAAATCGTAGTGATAGGTATCCAATGCATGCGTGCCGTAGACAGCATCGGAATTTACCTGTATCCGTTTGCCCATCTCAGTCAGTATCCGATCTGTTTCCTCTGGAATTCGACCTTCTGCATCAGGTCCGATGTTGAGCAGGTAATTACCTCCGCGTCCATTTATCTTTAGTAGGAGTGTCCAGATATCATCAGTCGATTTCCAATTTTGATCACCTTTCTTATACCCCCAGGTATCGTTCAAGGTTGCGGGAACTTCCCAATCGCCTTTATACGGAAGAAGTGGGATAAAATTGTCTCCTGTAGTCAGATAATCACCACGGTTGTTACCGACTCGACCACTCACCAGACAATCGGGTTGATAGGATTTTACAAGCCTGACCAGCTTGTCACTTTCTTTTCTTGTCATCATTAGCGGAGTGTCAAACCAGATTAGTGAAATCGTTCCGTACGAAGTGAGAAGTTCCCGAAGCTGGGGGATGCACTTGTGTTCAAGGTAATTGTTGAAATTCTTTTTGGAATTGTCCTTTTCTGCAACATATCCATCGGGATCATGCCAATCCTGGGCATGGGAATAATATAAACCCAGCCTCACGTCGTGTTTTTCACATGCGAGTTGCAACTCACGAACTATATCCCGTCTGAATGGAGTCGCATCAACAACATTGTATGGATTGCACTGGGAGTGGTACATCGCAAAGCCATCGTGGTGTTTCGCTGTGAAGACGATATACTTCATACCCCAGGCTTTTGCCTTTTTGACATATTCGTCTGCATTGAAGTGTGTCGGGTTGAATTTTTCCGCCAATTTTTCATATTCCATTACCGGTATATCCAAATGATTCATAATCCATTCGGATATATTCGGAGCCTGTCGCCCGTTGTAGCTTCCCGCTAGGATCGAATAAAGCCCCCAGTGGATGAACAATCCGTACTTTGCCTCTTTGAACCAAGTTTGTCTGGTATCCTTCTTCATTTGCATCTCCTTTGATTACTACCTTGTTTGTGAATTGTAAACGTTTACATTTTGGCATTAAAAGTACTTTGATACGTAATGATAAATCCGTATGGACAATTTGTCAATAAAAAATATTCCAAATGAACAATTCGTAGTACTCTAATGATATAAATCGAATATGAGTAAAGAAGTGGCGTTCTGGAACCGTGTCGAACACCAAATGGCGGAACTTTCGATCAAATATCTGGATCTCTGGAAGGCGATTGGAGTTTCTTCCAACACTGGTGCAGGATGGAGGGCAAAGAAACGTCTTCCCCCGGCCGATTCCTGTCTCGCGATTGCTCGTCATTTGGATGTGAGTGTCGAATACCTGATTACCGGTAGCGAAACTGCATTGTTGGATGACAGCTATACCTACGAAATGCCGGACTTGGACTATCAGGAGAGGATGGAAAAGGATAGGAAGAGAGTTCCCCGATCCCTACCTGATGATCTTCTTGGAGCACTTTCCTATTGTGGGGAGGTACAGATGAAGTATATTCGTCGGATACTCAAACTGCCTTCAGGAGAATAATTGTCATATTTCGGAATGGATAAATGGTAATGTTACCATCTATCCAAAAGCGTTTGTCGAAGAAACGCACCTTCCTGATTTTATTGCAAAAGCGGGTTTCTGGTCAATTTGACAATTTTCGAACGAATGTCCATTACCCTTGAACCATGAACAATGGGAAGGGAGAATAAACGTACCATGCCATATAATAATCTCGGACAACCGATTCTTATCATGGCAATAGTCTTGATAATGCTAGCCGGAGGGGCCAAATGGTTCAATATAGGGGAGGGCACACTTTCTACCGCCATATTTGTGGTAGCGCTTATTCTGGCCGGAGCTGGTATATACATTTCAAAAAGAGATAAAAACAAGTAGCTGCCCGGCTGGTGATACAATCCTGCAGTTTTTCAGGAACTCTAACGATCCGACGGCGAAATAGCGAATTGGGCATCAGTTGTTGCGCTTGGAATCCTATTGAAGTACAGTTGATAAAACTTTTCAGATGGGGTTTCGGTAGTCCTCTCTCTGTCGGTCATCCATTCATACATTCCTTGTCCAACCATTTATGGTTTTATATCGCTACCCTCCAACGGGGAGATGATTTTTCCCTTCTGTACGAAGCAGGAAAGGATCTGTGGATCGAGCAATTTTTGCAGTACCTTCATTGTTGCTTCTTTCGTGAAGCCTGACTATAATCGTGTGCACACGAATTTGACTGGAAAAGGTTGCTCCCTGAGGCCAAACGGGGAACTCCATCTCCTTTCCTGCCAATCAAACGATTCCATTTTCCTCTTCAGCAAACCAAGGTTCACCGGGATGGTAAAAACCCGGACGTCCTGTAATGGCGTGAAGTTTATAGGACTGGATGAGCCTTTTCATGGTGGTGGAAGACGTGTAACAGGCGATTTTCATATGATCGTTTAAGATATAATTGCAAACATGGTTGGACACGAATTGTATGGAAGTCGAAGATTTCATGAATTAAGAAGAAAGGAATCGATGAAGTGGTAGGTATTCAACAGATTTTGAATATATTTTTATCAATATAAACTCTTGACAATAGCAACCTAGTGACTTTACAATAATCAAAAGTTAGCCATAGCTAATTTTTATGAGGGTTTATTCATGAATATTACAAGATGTGAATTACATACGGAATACCTAATTGACAGCATTTTGGCTTCAGAAGAGGATATGAAAGAATTTCTTTTCACCTTGGGGTGCTATCCAGGGGAAAGGATTATCCTCATTTCACGATTAGCTTCTATTTATATTATAAATATTAAGAATGCCCGCTACAGCATTGATAAGGATCTGGCAGAAGCAATTTGCCTGAGAGGTCCGACAGAGAGGCCTTCTACCGGTCTTATGGGTAAAGTGGTGTGATAGAACTAGGGATGTCCTTTTCGGCGTCTCTTTTTTTAGAAAAAAAAGTTAGCTATATGCAACTTTCTATAATTGAAGGAGGGAATTGAATGAAGATTGCTTTGGCAGGTAATCCAAACAGCGGAAAGACTACCCTGTTTAACGCCATTACCGGTAAAATTGAACACGTTGGGAACTGGCCCGGCGTTACGGTTGAGAAAAAGGAAGGTCTGGTTAAAGCCACCTTGAATCCCGGAAGCAGGAAAATGACCATAGTTGATCTGCCCGGTGCCTATTCCATGTCGCCCTTCACCAATGAAGAATCGATCACCAGGGATTTCGTACAGAAGGAATCGCCTGAGGTTATCATTAATATTGTAGACGCCACAAATTTAAGTCGCAGCCTCTTTTTTACTTCCCAGTTGATGGAACTGGGCATTCCAGTGGTGGTGGCGTTGAATAAAAGCGACTTGATTCAAAAAAAAGAGATCCTTGTTGATACCGATCTTCTAAGTGAAGAACTGGGGTGTCCTGTTATCAGTACGGTATCTACCAAAAGCTCCAACAATGGATTGGGTTCCCTGGTGGAAGCGGTTCAGGAAGTCTCCATGAAAAAGAGAAACCAGCAACCCCTTCGAGTCAAGGGAGCCAAAGCCAATGCAACCAAGGAAGAGATGGAGCAGATTGATAGAAACCGCTTTGCCTTAGTGAATGATATAGTAGCTCGTGTAGAGCGTCGTAAGATAGATTCGTCCAATCACACGTTTCAAGATAGAATGGACAAGGTGGTTGCCCACAAATGGCTTGGGATTCCAATTTTTGCCGCCATCATCTGGCTTGTGTTCTCATTTTCCCAGTCATGGGTAGGACCTTGGCTGGCGGATATCCTTGTTGGTTGGATCGACAGTTTCTACGGTTTCGTGGAAGGTATTATGGGGGATACCGTTAGTCCGGTCCTGTCTTCGCTCCTGTTGGACGGTATTATCGGTGGAGTGGGAGCCGTGGTAGGTTTCCTGCCACTGATTATGGTGCTTTTCTTTATGCTGGCGCTACTGGAAGATAGTGGATATATGGCACGGGTCGCTCTGGTTATGGACCGCTTTTTCAAAAAGATCGGCCTTTCCGGAAAATCCATCATTCCCATGATTGTAAGTACCGGATGTGCCATTCCCGGAATCATGGCTACCCGTACCATTAAAAACGAGCGGCAGAGAAGGACTACCGCCATGCTGGCACCGTTTATGCCATGCGGGGCCAAGCTTCCGATTATCGCACTCTTTGCCAGCGTATTCTTCGGCGAAAACGCCTGGGTGGGTACCTCCATGTACTTTTTAGCTATCGTTGTGATCGTTCTAAGCGGTTTGATAATTCGAAAAATTACCGGAGATACCTCCAGCTCATATTTTATCATGGAACTGCCGGAGTATCGGTTCCCCAGTATCAAGCGGGCTATCGTTTCAATGCTTAGTCGAGCAAAAGCCTTTATTATCAAAGCTGGAACCATAATATTAATCTGCAATGCCATTGTTCAAATTCTTCAAACCTTCAACTGGCAGTTTCAGGTCGTGGGCCAGTCGGCTCCGGATACCAGCATTCTGGCAAGTCTTGCCACGCCCTTGGCATGGGTCTTCATTCCCTTGGGATTCGGCATATGGCAGTTCGCGGCCGCTGCAATCACAGGGTTTATCGCCAAGGAGAATGTCGTGGGAACTCTTGCTGTAACCTTTGCTGTCACCAATTTCATTGACATCGAAGAATTGGCGTTGGTTGCCGGGAGTACCGATGTAATGACCGTATTCGGTATCGGCGCCGTAGCAGGATTATCGTATCTGGTATTCAACTTGTTTACCCCACCTTGCTTTGCAGCAATCGGTTCCATGAATTCGGAAATGGAATCGCCCAAGTGGCTCTGGGGTGCCATCGGGTTCCAGTTGGGAATGGGTTATGTACTTTCCTTTCTGGTATACCAGCTGGGAACACTCTTCACAACGGGAACTGTGGGAGCCGGATTCCTTGGTGGTCTGATTGCCATCACCGCAATGGTGGGTTATGTGGTTTTTCTTATGAATAGAAATGCAGGAAAAGTCTTGAACCCGGCGGTCGAGGAGGTGGCATAGTATGAGTGCTGCAGATTTCCTTGTAGGTTCGGTGGTTGTGGCTCTGATTGTGGCGGTATTACTCTATCTCCATCGAAACAAGAAGAGAGGTGGTGCCTGCACAAGCTGCTCTTGCTGCCATATATCAGAGAACTGCGACAATAAGAAGTAGTTGCCGAAGGCCTTGTATCTAAAGATTGTATGCCCACCCTATCAGGTTTCTGGAGATCCACAGGCTCCGGCGAATCTGTGGGAATGTAATTGAAAGCAATTGTTGGAATAGTAACTTGAAGAGTGGGGATCCCTGACGTATGCGATAGATTTTTCCGATGAAGACTCTTGAAGCACCCGAGGATCATACAAGACGTAAACTCGATTGAATGAAGAGGTATAGGGGCGTCCCCAGTATTGGACCCGCTCATTTTTCCGCGGCTACCACTTACTGAATCATTACTGGTAGGAAGGCGTTCAATGGTAATATTCGGCCGGTCTGTCATGCTGAAGGGTCCATGCCCCGTTGTCCTCAAACCATGACATTTCCTTTATGTTTCTGGTTTGCTCCCCGTATGTGGTAACCTTCGTTGTATCGGATTAACTCCATAGAAGTTTGGTGAAAGGAAAAATATTCCGAAATGGAAAGGGATGAGGTATTGACCCGGCCAAGGCGAAATAGTATCCTGACAACAGTGGCACGTATAAAAAGAAACGTGTTACTATAGTGTTCGAATGCGATCTGCCAGTGGTTCGTCATGGCAGTGCCGACAATTGATAATTTGGAGGGGTGTATGTCTAATACCAACGGCTATGGCTGCTATTTCCGAAGTTCATCGAAGGCTCTTGTTTTCACTCTTGCGCTTCTATTAAGTATGACAGGGCTTCTCGCTGCACCCCAACAGGAAACTTCAGCAACACGGGAATATGACACAGTCACCGATATGAGGGGACGGAGCGTTACGATTCCAAGCAATGTCAATAAAGTCATTGCTCTGGATGCGGGTTCACTGAGACTGGTAAGCTACCTTGACGCTACGGACAAGATCATTGCGGTTGAGGACGTCGGACACGGCAGGGAAAAGACCTTGTATGATTTTTTTCCGTTGGCGACTTATCGGATCGCGTTCCCCAATCTGCGTGGGTTGCCAAGCATCGGGAGTGCGGAGAATCATGAGGGAATCATCGCCGCGGCTCCTGACCTGATCATATCCTCGGCTGTGGATATCAATAAGCTCGACCAGCTACAGAATACCTTGGGTATTCCTGTTTTTGGAGTGAATGTCGATATTGAATTGTATGAAACAGACCTTTTCTATGGCCAACTGATCAAGCTGGGCAGAATCTTGGGGCAAGAAGAGAGGGCCAGGGAGTTGGTAGGTGGTATTCAAGCATCCTTGGCGGATATCGAACGGAGAACCCGAGAAGTAGAGACTCCAAAACGTGTTTATGCTGGGGGAATGATGTTCTATGGACCGGCTGACCTGCTTCGCACAACCGGAGATTTTCTTCCCTTCGATCTGACAGGGTCCGATAATGTCATGCCCACCAATCCAACCGGGAATATGCAGCCCTACATGACCTCTCTGGAGGATTTGATAGCTGCCGCACCCGATTTCATCTTCATTGACGCTGCGAATGTCAAGTTGTCCAAGACCGGATTCATGGACAATCGGAAGGTACTGGAGGAGCTGGTCCCCGCATTCAAGAATCATGACGTGTATACTACCTTCGTATACAAATACTACGGGACAAACTGGGAGAACCAGCTGATCAATGTCTATTTTGTCGGGAAAGTCCTATATCCGGACCAGTATGCCGACATGACCATCCCGGAGAAGGCCGAGGAGATATGGGATATGTTCTTTGGTGTTACGCTTGATTTCGCCACTGTTTGTGACCAACAGAAAGCGGCCCCTGAACAAGTGGATTGGTTCAACTGAATGATAGAATATGCGAATGGAAGCGGACCTTCGCCTAGGTCCGCTATTGGTTCCATGCACACACTCTATAAAGGGTATATCAGGAAGAAAGTCATCTTCCTAGTTGTCATAGGGGTGTTGCTCTTCGTCCTTGGTGTCGTTGCAACCAGTACAGGGACTATCAGGATACCCTTCAACGAAGTGGTATCAAGTATCCTTCGGTTTGATCGGATGGGTTCCGGAAGGATTGTCTGGGACGTGAGGATGCCCAGGGTTGTGGCCGCCATCCTTGTCGGGGCGGGATTATCACTATCCGGTACCGTCATGCAGTCTATTCTCCGGAATCCCCTTGCATCCCCCTACACGCTGGGGTTGTCCAGTGCCGCTGCGTTCGGTGCTTCCTTCGCCATAGTATTCTTTGGTGCCGGGACCACAACCACCTCCACCATCATTATAGATGATTTCTTCACTGTTGCCATGTCGGCGTTCATGTTCTCATTGATTTCCACTATGGCCATACTGTTTCTTACAGTTCTGACAAAGATATCGGCAGAGAGCATGGTGCTTGCGGGAATAGCGATCGGTTCGATTTTTTCGGCGGGTCTCACGCTGATGCAGTATCTTGCGGATTCCATCCAACTGGCTAGTATCGTTTCATGGACTTTTGGAGATCTTGGCCGTGCGAATTGGCATATTCTCTCCATCATAGCATTGGTACTGTTTCCTTTGACTGCGATTTGTTCTTTCTACCGTTGGGATTTCAATGCCATGGATACCGGAGAGGACTCGGCAAGGGGACTTGGAGTAAGGACCGGGGTGGTCCGGATTATCGGTATGGCTGTGGCGTCGGTTTTATCTGCTGTGATAGTCTCTTTCTTCGGTACGATAGCATTCATCGGACTTCTCGGGCCGCATATAGCGAGAAGGCTCCTCGGAGGAGACCATCGTTTCCTATTGGTCGCATCTCCGCTCATAGGAGCCTCCATCCTATTGGCGGCCGATACGGTTGCGAGGACGATCCTGTCTCCGATGATCCTCCCGGTCGGCATACTGACCTCCTTGTTTGGCGGGCCGTTGTTCATCTATCTTCTTGTTGTAGGACGTAATAGATGATTCTACGTATACAGGGAGTGGACTTTCACTATAAAAGCGTATCCGTTATCAAGGATGTCTCCTTCGCCGTTGTGGAAGGAGAAGTGTTTACCATCCTTGGGAGAAACGGTGCCGGGAAGACCACACTCCTAAAATGTCTCAACCATATCCTGTCTCCCCAGGGAGGAGCCGTGTGGCTAGACGGTATCGATACCAGAGATATGCGACCCGTAGACATTGCGCGGAGAATAGGGTGGGTACCGCAACGGGGAGATATTTCCAGGATGACGGTATATGACCTGATACTGCTCGGCCGGAAGCCGTACTTCCGGTGGAGTCCCACACAGGATGATTACAGGAAGGTTGAAGAAGCCATCGACATGCTGGGGATTGGGGATATCTCGCTGCGGTATGTCGATGAGCTGAGCGGGGGCGAATTCCAACTGGTCCAGATAGTTCGTGCCCTGGCACAGGACCCCAGGGTGATTCTCTTGGATGAGCCGACAGGCAGTCTCGATATTCGCAATCAATATCGACTCATGGAGAAGCTGGGGCACATAATTCACAACCATCCCAGGGCTGCAGTCATGACGATGCATGACATCAATCTTGCCATAAGATATTCAGACAAATTCCTTCTCCTTAAAGACGGCTGCATCTGTTCAGCCGGAGACAGGAGTATCATAACACCCGAAAATATTCGGGAGGTATATGATATGCCAGTCAGTGTGGTGGAGGCCGGAGGATACCCTTTGGTCGTTCCCCTATGAAGAAGGACGATGATGCAGAGAAACGAACAGGCACCGAATGATTTTGAAATGGATGTTCTCAGGGTACTGAAGTACCAATTGGAACGGTATCCTTTTCTATCTCTTGTTGATATTTATAAGAGCTTTTTCCAGGATGCGTTCGGACCGGAGCACCTCTTGTTTGACCCGGAAAAGGCACGGGAAAGCTTCAAATACGAATTGGAAGCCATGAAGACCCGTGGCTGCAGAACTGTGGAACCCTGCGGGATGGGGATCTGTTTCTGCCGAATTCCCATGGACTTGGTGATTGATGGAATCATTGACGAAGGGAATTACTTTTCGGCTTTTCTTGCCGGTGCTTCAGCGTTCAAGAATCCAGATGTGGGAATCTGGAAGCAGACATGGTGCTGCATTCTGGAAGTCCTCGATATGAAACGCGAATTTATACAAGATTTCTGGAAAGATTCTGAACTTATCCTGATGGCGTTGGAGAAGGGATCGTGGGCGTTGAATCACAGCAGCCGGTATCGAGAGCTATATGATCCCCACTACAGGATATTCACCATGGAACAGCAGAGGGAGCTCTATCCCCAACCACCCAAAACAAACAAGACTGACCGAGAAAACCTATGCTGGCTTTAGTTTGTAATGAACTCTGATACGTACAACGAGATTTCCACTGTTAAGCCAAGAACCGGTTTGAGTGTCCATCAGGATATACGGGATTGGGATACGACATCCCAACCCCACCACATCCCGGATAAAAATCAATGAGTCGAATCCAGCAAAGCCTTTCCGATATTCTTCACATTTTCAATCCAATCAGGGTCGAGCGGATCAAGTGCAACAACTTCGGCTCCGACTGCATTCGCAACGGTTCTTGCCGCATTCACTGGAAATTGTTTTTGGACAAAGATCGCGGCCACATTTTCTTGACGGGCATTCTCGATGAGTTCGGTCAATACTTTGGCCGTCGGTTCCTTACCGCCTGTCTCCACAGCCTCTTGGATGATACCGAATTCATCGAAGAAGTATCCGAAAGCGGGGTGATACACAAATATGGTACGACCATGTAACGGGGATAGCTGTGCGGAAAGCTGTGAGAAGACCGCTTCGATTTCGATTATCAATTCCTGGTGTCTTGCCTCGATCACCGCTCTTTTGGCAGGAAGTTCAAGAGCAAGTTGTTCGGCTATGTGGCCCGCCATGATCAACGCAGGCTGTTTACCAAGCCATGTGTGTCGGTCGATGTTTTCCGTTTGATCGTGGCCATGCCCATGATTGTCATCTTCCTCATGATGACCATGAGCCTCCATCAATCGGAACGCTACGCCTGCGGTGCCATCAACGATAGATAAATTCGGATACAATGAGCGGATTTTGGATTCTAAAGCAATTTCAAAATCCGTTCCGGATAGAAACCAGATATCGGCGCTTGCCAATCGACTCATTTGGCTGGGTGTAGGTTCATAGGTATGTGGGCTTTGCCCTTCACCCACCAGTACCAGAAGGTTGACAAGGTCTCCTCCGATACGCTCTATAAAATATCGTTGCGGGAGGATGCTGACAACAACTGTGGGTTTCTCCTCCACAGATGCAGCAGGAAATTCTTGTGTTCCAGCAGAAAACACGAGTGTTCCCATAGCGAATAGAATTATCGCTAAGCAGAATCTATTACTATACATACGCATGACTATTACTCCTTCATGGCCTCAAAGGCCATTATTCTGTACAGGATACAATATTTTGAGAGGAAAATGCAAGTCATTTGCAAATCAAAGATAAATAACTATATGGTAATAAAATAAATCTCTCTTTCCTGGCAGTGGGGGGGGATCTGTGATACGTCAGATACAATGCGATGATCTCAGCATAAAGCTCCAAGCCTTTGTAATCTCCAACTCTGTATGCCCACATCCTATTTTCATTGCTGTTACCATTGTGGCAAGTACTGAGGACCAGAGCCTTCGGTGGTCATGAATTTCATGCGAAGTTACAGGCCGTCGTTTTCCGACAGGGATGGTTAAAATGCCAAATCGTCTATCTCCCCATTCCCATAGGGTTCTCCACCTTCGATGACAATGAATACTCCGTTCGGCAGGTTGATCAGCCATTCCCCCGATTTCGAAATCTTATCTGCTGCAACTGCTATCTGGTTCCTGCAAGGGGAAGAAGATACGTGTACTTTCCTATCTTCAATGATTACTTCAGTGATTCCCAAAGGGCCTTCAACCGGGAGATTTCTATTCTCATCCAGTGTATAGAGGAAAGTTCCGTTGCAAGACTCTATGCGTACGGTAGCTGCAGGGGTGAAACCTATAACATAGACCTGGTATGTCATGATGCCGATGATCAACAGCGAACTCAGAAGTATTAGAAAATCACCGATTCGAAGTCGTCGTTGATGCATAAAGGTTGGTGTGTGGAGTTTTACACCAATACGGATTGTCTGCATATGTGGGTATCCTCTTTTCATGTACTTTAGCACACTTGGGAGAAACTGGGGAAAAGCGCTTGAATAGCAATGATTTATCGATTTCTCCAATTAGGCGATGTCCGATTCACCATTGGCGCGCCGAATTGGCTACTTCAATGAGGCACTAGAAAACAAATGTACATATTCTTATCAAACTGCATTGACAAAAAACCATTGCTTTCGGATAATACATAACAATGTTATGTAAGGAGGGAGGCAAGTTTCTTGGGTACAGGGCCAAGCGTGCAAGATCGGATTATACAAGCTGCAAGACAGGAATTCCTTCAATACGGATTCAAAGATGCGTCGCTCCGGCGAATCGCGTCGGCTGCCGGGATGACAACCGGGGCGATCTATACGTATTTCAAAGATAAGCAAGCTCTGTTCGATGAAGTTGTTGCCCCTGTGACTGGGCAGGTGGAGAGTGTATTCTCAGAGCTGAGCAAATCGTATTATTCCAACGACAGTATCATCCGAGAGATTACCTATGAAAAAACCATTGAAGATCTAGCGGTTGTGTATGATTTTATCTATAAGAATTTTGACTTGTTCAGAATCCTGCTGATCGGTGCCGGCGGCTCGGCACATTCCGACTTCATCCATGTGCTTGTAAAGCATGAGGTGAATCATACGCTGGCTTATCTGGATAGACTTGGGATAGGCAGAGACGATAACATGCGATTGGACACTACCGTAATCCACACCATTTCAGAGGGATACATCAACGCTCTGTTGGAGCCGGTCCGCCATGGCATGAGCCATGGTGAAGCACTGGGGAATCTGGATTTTATCGTGACATTCTACACTGGAGGCTGGTTGAACGTATTTGGCAGATGCAGTCATCTTTAAGCATCGTCCGTAAGGGGGGGGTATTTTTTTTAGAATGGAAGTTAGCTATAGCTAACAATTAATAGGGGGAGGGGTACTATTGGGACGATCACAATAGGATGAAGCGGTTGGTATCGGCACCAGGTCGATCGTGGGAAAGCAAGCCGCGGAGAAACCCGGTTTGTATTTTCGTACGACGTGCTTGGAGGTAGCATTGTCCGACAGTGACAAGGGCATCACCAGATGGTGATGGCAATCGGAGGAATCATGTATTTCAACATTGATGGAGAAGGATATTCATGAGTACGTTAAGGAAATTGCAAACATATATGGAGGGGAGAAAAGCTCTTCTTCCTGCGGCATTGGTGGTATCGGCATTGAGTTCGATTGCAGCCATGGTTCCGTATGTACTGCTTTGGTTCATAATCAGGGAATTGTTCACACATGGAATTCATGTATCGAACACGACTATTGCCATCTACGGATGGTGGGCAGTTGGATCAGCCATAGCGAGTATCCTGTTCTATTTCATGGCCTTGTCGTTCTCACACTTGGCGGCTTTCAGGGTTGAGACCAATATGCGAAGGTATGCCATGGCGAAGATCATCGCCTTGCCACTTGGTTTCTTCAATAGCACGACAACCGGACGCATACGCAAGATCATCGACGACAACGCCGGTATCACGCACGGTTTTTTGGCACATCAGATGCCTGATCTTGCCGCAACGATTCTGATGCCGCTTACCGTTCTGTTACTGATATTCGTGTTCGACTGGAGACTTGGGCTTGCATGTCTTATTCCTGTGTTTTTTTCCTTTGTCATCATGAGTTTCATGATGAACAAACGGGGAAAGCACTTCCTTGAAAGCTATATGACTTCCCTGGAAAACATGAATACCGAAGCTGTCGAGTATGTGCGGGGTATCCCGGTGGTGAAGGTATTTCAGCAGACTGTCTTTTCCTTCAAGAATTTCCACAAGTGCATCATAGCCTATAAGCACATGGTATTCGGATACACAAGGATGTGGGAAAAACCCATGTCGGCATACACGGTGATCATCAACAGCTTTGTTTTCCTGCTCGTGCCGATAGCCTTGATCATCATCAGTCATACGGGAAATACCGCTCAGACAATCCTGAATCTCTTTCTGTATGTGTTGCTTACTCCTGTATTTTCACAGAGCATCATGCGCAGCATGTATCTGAATCAGGCGTTGGGACAGGCGCGTGAAGCTGTCGATCGTATCGAGCATCTCATGGATTTTCCCGCCCTGCCTGTTCCGGTAGAGCCAAAAGCCATCAGAGGTCATAGCATACAGTTCGATAACGTATCGTTCTGCTATCCGGGAACCCGGCACAAGGCTGTCGATACTGTCAGCTTAAAAATCCAAGAAGGAAAGACAACTGCATTGGTAGGAGCCTCCGGGAGCGGTAAAACCACGATAGCTCGTCTTGTGCCCCGTTTCTGGGATGTTGATCAAGGCTCGGTACTTATCGGTGAGACCAACGTGAAACACATTGATCCCGCCGAACTCATGGGGCACATTTCCTTCGTATTTCAGAACACGCACCTGTTCAAGACTTCTCTTTGGGAAAATCTGAGATTCGGCAATCCCTCGGCGACTCTGGGAGAAATCGATCAAGCCGTGGACCAGGCCCAGTGTCGCGAAATCATTGATCGGCTTCCCCATGGGCTTTATACCAAGATCGGCACGGAAGGCACCTATCTTTCGGGGGGAGAGCAACAACGGATTGTGTTGGCGCGTGCGATTTTGAAGAATGCTCCGATTGTGATTCTCGACGAGGCGACAGCTTTCACCGATCCGGAGAATGAACACCTGATCCAACTGGCATTCAAGAAACTGACCAAAGGCAAGACCGTACTCATGATCGCACATCGCCTGACGAGCGTAACCTCTGCCGACAATATTATTGTGATGGACGCAGGCAGGATTGCCGAGCAGGGCAGCCATAAGGAATTATTACAGAAGCAGGGGCTATACGCAAATATGTGGAGAGAATACCAGCAATCGGTCAACTGGAAAATCGGGAAGGAGGATACCCCCCATGCTTAGTTTCATACAAAAGCGGTTCGCCTTGTCTCATAAGGGAGCAAGGGATTTTGTCATCGGTACATTGTGGACTATGGTCCAGAACCTCGCGCTCATGCTTCCTGCCGTGTATATGTTCTCGTTTCTGGATGATTATCTATCCAGCGTATTCAATCCATTTGTAGAAGTAAAAAACGGCCTTCGGTACTATATCCTGCTTGGTGTCGGCTTCATGTTTCTTATGTTCATGATTGCGATATTCCAGTATAGAAGCACCTATACCACCGTATATGAAGAGAGTGCCAACCGCAGAATATCCTTGGCGGAAAAACTGAGGCGGCTGCCATTGGCTTTTTTCGGGGAGAAGGACCTTTCCGACCTCACGTCCACCATCATGGAGGATTGTACCGACCTTGAGCATACATTCAGCCACGCTGTGCCGCAACTGTTCGCTTCCATCCTGAGTATTTTGCTCATGGCTGTCGGTTTGTTCATCTATAACTGGCAACTGTCACTCGCCCTGTTCTGGGTCGTTCCCTGTGCAGCGGCAATCATTCTAGTATCGAAGAATATCCAGCATAGGGAATTCTTCACCGGCTACCAGATCAAACGGGAAGTAAGCGAACATATCCAGGAGGGTTTGGAAACCATTCAAGAGATCAAATCGTACCGGCAGGAAGCTTCGTACCTTCGTACGCTGCACACGGCGATAGACCGGTACGAGAAGCAATTGATCAAAGGGGAGCTTCTTGTCGGTGGTTTGGTGAATTCCTCCCAAAGTTTTCTCAAGCTAGGCTTGGTCAGTGTCATTATCGTTGGTGCCAATCTCCTCTTCTCCAGGAGTATTGATCTGTTCACGTATCTGGTATTTCTGCTGGTTGCCTCGCGCATCTATGCACCGATGGGAGAGGTCTTCAACAATCTTGCTGCGCTCTTCTTCCTCGATGTGCGTATCAATCGCATGAATGGGATGGAAGCCCTGGCAATCCAACAGGGTACTACGGTGTTCGATCCGGAGAACTACGACATTGAGTTCAACAATGTTTCGTTTTCCTATGAAGAGGAGAAACAGGTTGTCAAGGAGGTGTCCTTTACGGCGAAACAAGGGGAAATCACTGCTCTGGTAGGACCGTCGGGAGGAGGAAAGAGCACGTGTGCGAAGCTTGCAGCACGATTCTGGGATTGTGATGGAGGAACGATACGATTGGGAGGATATGACATCAAGGAAGTTGATCCAGAAACGCTTCTTGAGCAATATTCGGTGGTGTTCCAGGATGTCGTGTTGTTCAATACATCCATACTGGACAATATACGTATTGGTAGGCGCGATGCGACCGACGATGAGGTCATGCGGGCGGCTGAACTTGCCCAATGTGATGAGTTTGTGCGCAATATGCCGCAAGGGTACCATACGGTAATTGGAGAGAATGGCGAGACTCTCTCCGGTGGTGAGAGACAGCGGGTTTCCATTGCCCGTGCATTGTTGAAGGATGCTCCGATCGTTCTACTCGATGAAGCGACCGCTTCACTGGACGTTGAGAACGAGACGAAAATCCAAGCAGCCTTAGCTGAGTTGATCCATGAAAAGACTGTTCTGATCATTGCCCATCGCATGCGAACCGTAGCCAAGGCCGACACCATTGTGGTGCTTGACGGGGGTACACTTGTTGAAAAAGGTTCCCATGAACAACTACTGGCCAAGAAAGGAACGTATGCAAGGATGTGGCAGATTCAGCAGGATAGCGCCGGATGGAACATATAGGAGTACCATGCAAGGGAGTACGTCATGGAATGAAAAGACTGCGGACAAAAGATCCTATCATAGTCGGCGAGTTTTCCCTACTGTATTTCGTACCGTTGTCTGCTTTTGACATACCTGGGCATATTCCGGTCCAGTCTGGGTTCTCGATTGTAGGGTTGCATGCCGAGAATAGGCAACCGACGGGCGGGGATTTTGTTGGAGGTAACGATGAGCAAATCCAATGGCAATATACTTGAAATCAAGGATCTTTGTGTTCGTGTAGGTACTGAAGAAGTACTCAACCATATTGATCTTGAAATTCCGGATGGAGAAGTGCATGCCCTTTTAGGACAGAACGGGAGCGGGAAAACCTCATTGATGATGGCTATCATGGGGTTTTCAGAATATGAAGTGACTCATGGTACTATCCTGTTCCAAGGGAAGGATATCACGGAATCCGATGTGTGTGAACGCGCTCGATTGGGAATTGCCCTCGCGCAACAGCGTCCGCCTACGATCAGGGGAGTTACGCTCCGAGATATTCTTGCCTATTTTTTTCGAAATGAAGACAACCCCGAAAAGAAGATCTCTGGACTTGCCGTTTCTTCACGTATGGAGTCGTTATTGGACCGGGATATTAATCATGGATTGTCGGGTGGAGAAATCAAACGAGCTGAACTGTTGCAGCTTCTCGCATTGTCACCCATTTTTTCTATGTTGGACGAACCTGATTCTGGCGTGGATGTGGAAGCTCTCTCCTTGATGGGAGAACTGATCAATCGGCTGTTTACATTCGATCCGGATCATCCCGTACATAGAAAAGCAGGGCTGATCATTACGCATTGTGGAAGCATCCTGCGAAGCTTCCCCATCGATAAGGCGTATGTGATGGTGAATGGGCAGATAGGGTGCTCGGGGAATCCAACCATTCTGATGAAGCATATCAACAATTTCGGATACGATTCATGTATACGATGCATGGGTGCGAGATGAGAAGCAGGTTCTGGCGGATAGGATCCGGATCGAGTGTCTAGGGCATATGGGAATATGTAAGGGTTCAATAGACTGGAAGGAGGATATGTCATGGTTTTGAACGATGCTGATCGAGAGGCCTTGACGGTAACGGGAGTATATCTGGGAAGTACCGTACGTTCGGCTACCATCGTCGTGTGCGACCTTGCACAGGTTTGCCTAGAGAACAATACCCGTGGTTTTGAATTGATGCCGATTTCATCTGCATTGGAACGGTACTCTTGGTTGAGGGAACAATACTTTTTCAAAGCCCTCCCAGCCGACCTGGATGAAACAGTTTCACGTTGTGCGAAAGAGGTTGATCCCCTGGGCTTTTTTCTACACGTGGATAAAGGGGTTAAAATAGCTTTTCCCGTTCAGGCCGCCATGTACATGAAAAACGAAGATATCGTCCAGATAATCCATAATGTGATTATTCTGGAGGAAGATTCGGAACTGCAATTGATCACCGGTTGCTTAGCGGGACATGAGATAAAAACGGGCACCCATATTGCTATAGAAGAACAATACATAGGTAAGAATGCAAGACTTGTCAGCACCATGGTGCACGCTTGGGGTTCCGAACAATTCGTGTACCCCCATACGGGTACAGTTGTTGAGGAGGGGGGGCGGTTCGAAAGCAACTATGTTTCATTACGCCCGGCCAAGCACTTTGTCAGCAATCCACAATCATGGTTAATTGGAAAAGGGGCCTCGGCGAAGTATCTGACAGTTGTGCTCGCTTCCCCTGGTTCGGTTATCGAAACCGGCGGTACCGTATACCTGAATGCCGAGGATACGTCAGCAGAATTGGCACACCGGGGTGTATGTACCGGTGGAGTCATGAACCAAGGAGGTCTTTTGGTGGGAGTAGCTTCCTGTAAAGCTCATGTGGATTGTGCGGGCATGTTGCTTTTTTGTGGCGAGGGTGGGTATATTGAATCGGTACCGGGTTTACGATCAATGCATCCTGATGCCCGGATGAGCCACGAGGCCAGTATTGGAAAGATTGCCCCGGAGCAGGTACAGTATCTGATGTCGAAGGGTATGGAGGAACGTGAGGCGATTTCCATGCTGATCCGTGGATTCTTGGGAACCGATGTCGAGGGACTTGGCGCTGAACTTGATGGGCAGATAGCCAAGATTGTTGAAGTTGCAGGGCATGGAGAAGATTAATGTCATCTCCACCCATAATTTATCAATCTCCCTGAGCTGATAAAACATTTTTTAGACAAATTCTTCCACCTTATCCCCTATCCCAGGATATTTGTTCACCTTCCGCTATCCTGTGCTGATGCGAAGAAAAGCCAATCAATTCATTCGCTATCCGACCCCTATTACCATCCCATGGATTTGTTGCGGACCATTTGTCTTATCATATTCTGTCCACAATGTTGGAAGCCCTTTTAACCAGTTCCAGAAATTCTTCTTCAGGTAAGGGTTTGGAGAAATAATAACCTTGCACACGTTCAATGCCAATACGTTTGATCAATGCCAACTCTTCCTCAGTCTCGACACCTTCCGCGACTATTTGTTTTTCCATCTTGTGTAACATTTCCGTAAGCAATGTCAGCATTTTTGGATTGATCGTTGACTTGGCGATTACACTTCTATCAATCTTGACATAATTGTACGGTAACTCCATCAATACCTGCAAGTTGGAATACCCCTTGCCAAAATCATCCAAGGCAAATGTAACTTTCTTCAAAGACATTTCAATTATTACCTTAGCTACCTCCTCGTAGGATTGCAACATCATTGATTCGGTGATTTCAAATCCAATTCGTTCCGGGTTTACCCCTTCCTTTGATATGATGTTCATCAATTTCTTGCTAATGGCAGAAGAAGAAAAATCTTCACCAGAGAGGTTCACCGAAATATGGTCAATGGTATTTTTCTCTTTTGACAATTGGTTGATTACAGTGCACACCTTTGATAGCACAATCTCGGTGAGGTGGATTATCAGTCCGGTTTGTTCGGCGATAGGGATGAATTCTCCGGGTGTCAGGAAACCAAGATTGCTGTCTTGGATTCTCATAAGTGCTTCAGCAGATACCATTTTCGAATCATTCACATTATAAATCGGTTGAAAGTATACTTTAACCTGTTCCGGGTTCCTTATCGAATCCCGTAATGCGGAAACGATGTCCAATTTCTTTTGTTGGTTAATGGAATTCTCACGATTATAGATGATAATGTTTTCCCTGCGGCCGGATTTTATTTCTATGAACAACTGGTCTACTGCGTTCTTGAATTCATCATAGTCTGAAGCTTGTTCAGGAATATCGATGATTGCGCAATTGATTTGGATGTGCACTTGATTAACATCCAACTGCCACGAATTTTGCATTCTCTCTTCAATCTGTTGCACCAACCCCTCAACCATATGCCTGTCTGACTTTGGGATACATATGCAGAAACAATCATTGTCAAATCTATACGTCTCGTGTCGACCTTCCAATGAAACCAGGAATTCCGCCACTTGGGCCAACATCCTGTCCCCAATCACCCTGCCATACCGTTTGTTGAAAAATCTAAAATTCTCAATATCCAAGATGATTACAGTGCTTTCCAACTGCAATCTGAATATTTTAAGCAATCGACGATTGAACAGCGATTTTGTCGGAAGATTTGTCAGAGTATCGACAACCACAGAATCCCGGTGGATTATCAGATAATTGAGAATCAGTAGAAATGAGGAAACCACGGTAAATTGGGTATGGTCGTGCATATACCAGAAAAAGACTATGGAAATCAATAATGTAGAAGGAGTAAGCATGAAGAGGAACAACCTTGATCCCGGGAGTTCTTTGATATTGATTAACACAATGAGAATCATTGCCAGACAATAGAGGAGGGAAAGGGTAATTATGAGGTATGAACCAAGGATTTTCGGCAAGTGCTCATGATGTCGACCAAACATGAAAAAATGCTGATGCGGAATATCTGCAATCATGAGTGCCGACAGGGCAACCAAAGGAGCCACAAGTATCTTGGTGTGAATTGATACTTTCCTCCTGTCCTCGATAACATTTATAGCGTTGAAGTGAGCCCACAGTAGGAGCATGAATGGAAATGATATGACATGCAGTGCCCACAACGACCGCTCGACATACATTGGGAATGCCATGAATTTCATGGTACAGGCATACACCAACAACGAGATTACAAGGAATATTGAATAGATAACCGATAATTCGGCAAAAAAAATGCTTCCCTTGTCTTTTTTTGGTAAAGGAAATCTCCGAACATCAAAAAAAATAAAAAGCAACAATACGATGGAAAGAACATCAGCCTCCAAGTCATGCATATGAATCCCCACAAACCAGTCAGATATCTAATTCTTTGTACACATATTTCCAGTATCCGTAATATTTAGCAGCAAAATGAGCAAACATAATTGCGTTATTGTATTTGCCGTATTGGTGGAGAAATCTATCATATGCGTACGCGGTCAAGAAGGGATTTTCCAGCGACTTGCCCCTCCGTACATTTTAGTCAGCGCGGAACTAAATCGGTCTCCCTCCCATTTGGTTCAGGTTATACAATAATCCAAGATTCTCGAAACCGCTTGCCCACCCATAAGAATAGTTGGGGGAACTGCGATGGAAAATTCAATAGTTAGCAAAGGTTGTAATCGCAAGAGAATAATCATCTGCCATAGTATTCGTCTTGAGAATCGAAATCCTTCTTGTGATTATCCATGTATTCTAGAACAGACAGCTTGTATAATTGGGATAGGGTTAACCCCGGTCGCTCGGCAACATATTTTTTTGCTTTGATAACTACCTCTTGTGGGATTCTAATACCAACATACACTGTATATACGTTATTCATATCCATACTATATACTGTGTTTTCGTGTAAAATCAACAACATTCTGTATAATCATAAAATCAACACTGAAAATCCGTTCTATAGCTGTAGGTAGAGGTAATATATGCACATGAAAGACTTTTGGAATCGTGTCGATTCTTTACGTGAAATCCAGGGGATGACACAACTACGGCTGGCAGAGAAGATTGGGAAAAGTCATCGGACAGTCGAAGATTGGAAAAAGCGATCGTATGTTCCAAATGGTTTGGTCTGTGTAAAAATCGCCAAAATCTTCTCGACAACCACAGAGTACTTGATTACGGGAGAAGAACTGGAGCTTCCCGACGATGACTATGTCCTGCCATACAAGCCAGTTGTCCAGGCTTACACCAGTATCAACGTTGGATACGACGAGGAGACATCTGTCGTGGTACCGGTTATCCCTCAACGAATCTCTATCGGTCCGGGTGAAGTCGGTCTACGTAAAAATCACTTTATCGGCTATGTTCGGATACTCAAAAGGATAGCCAAGGACGTTGATACATCTTCTTTGGTTGCGACATCAGTCAAAGGTGACAGTATGATTGGAATTCAATTGTTCGAAGGTGATCTAGTCATTTTTGTCCATGGACGTATCAGTGAAAATGGGATTTATGTGATTCTTCTATTTGGTGAGGTCAAAGTCAAGAGACTCGAATTCCGGGCTGTAGAGCAATTGATCTATATCCATAGCGAAAATTCCCATTATTCGACTGAGAAAGTGGAAATGCGCAACGAACACATGGTAATTCTTGGGAAAGTCGTAGGGTGGGTTCATTGTCATCCCTATTAGGTGATGGTAGTTGTCTCAGTCTTAGAAATTCCTCTTCCAAACTTTTACCTGGAGTATCCAGAGGGGAGATACCAGGGTAACAATCATAAACCTGTAATTGTTCAAATCGAAGTATCCATGCTCTTCGATATGGTAACGTAATCCCCACAATCGGCTCCGATTTTTCTCCACGGAACAATTTTGAATCTGACAAGCGATGCATTAAAATTAAAGGACTTTGCTTTGAAGTCTACAAATCTGTCGGGCCCAAACCTTCTTACGACTGCAAGAAGCACCAATAGATCATTAAAATGATGGAAATAAATAATTAAAAGTAATAAATAATAAAAAAAGCTATAAATTATTAATAAATAACAGTAAATAACATATATTATTAATAATTGATAGATAATGATAATAATTGATTGACAAAGCTTGGATAAATCGATACTATTAAGGTAAGAAGAAGTCTTTCACCAGGTAATGTCCTATGCGAAAGTCGTTCGGTCCGGATTCAAGTGGGCAGTACCTGCCAACCAACGGGCAGCATCCTTATCTCCTTTAGCTTAAGGACCTTAAAGTCAGTAAGTGCAATCTGTTCCCCGAGGGATTTAGAAGCTTGTATTCTATCGGGCAATCGCGCGGTATCGAAGATTCCTTCCAACTATTCATGTATTTCAACCTCGCCGATGATCCTCCAATGCGAAGCAGCGGCTGGATCTGGCACCCAACAACTCGATAAAAACAATTTGCCGGATGATCCTAGAGGAAGAAACCTAAGGAAAAACTATGAAAAAAATACCAATGACTGTATTCAGTCTGTTACTTGTCCTCGTATTGGTTGTGTCGTTCACCAATTGTAAGCTAGACGACGCACCTGCACTGAATTCGGATTTGACCCTACGGTTCACTTCGGATCCCGGTGCCAGGACTCTCACACCAGACTCCCTGAATCTTGCCGTCGTCACGTATGACATCAGCGGAACGGGACCTCGTGGCGAAGTATTGTCTATTGTTGGAATCACCACCGACACCTACGTGCTGGAAAACCTGGCACCGGGCGAATGGTCTTTGGTTGCGAAAGGGAAGAATATCGATGGTATCGTTATCGTCCAATCACCAACAACGGTGATCAACCTCAACAGTGCGAACAACGACCTTATCCTCTCGCTGCTCCCGCTCGAAGGTTCGGGCACCTTTGGCCTAGATCTTTCGTGGCCCGTCGATTTGATTGGCACACCTGAGATAGTCGCGGTACTCACTCCAGATGTGGGTGAGGCCATTGCACTTGATTTTGTCATCACGGGTACCAGTGCCTCGATTGTGCCTTTGCCACTCCCACGTGGATACTACGAATTGACCCTGAAACTCACCGATGCATCGTTCGACTCCTACCTCGCGTGGTCCAAGGTCGAGACGGTCCTCATATTTGCAGACGCGACCACAAGTGAAAATTGGGTCCTCGTCTCTACGGATATGAACACAGCTACTCCCCAGAATCTCGGACTTGTCCTTGATTCCGATACCAAGTCGCCTATAGAGATGGTTCTTACGGGAGCTGTCGCGGAACTTGCCTATGATACCAATATGACAGTGACCGCAACGGGAACTCCTGTACCGACATCCTACAAATGGTTCTTGGATGCGGATGAGTTGGTTGGCCAGACGACATCCTCGGTAACCGTTGGTGTAGGTCTCGCTGAGAATACCATCCATACCCTCACAGTGGTTGGGAGGAATGGTGACATTGCCGGCTCGGCGGATGCGACGTTTCTCATAGGTGAGGCTCCGATTATTATCTCGTCGGTGGACCTCAAGACTGCGGGTACTTACGTTATCCTTGCACAGTCGGCGATCTCTGGTAATGCCGGAACTACTGTTGTCGGAGATATAGGTGCAAGTCCTGTAACCGCAGCAGCGATAACAGGGTTCGCCCTGATTCTCGATGGATCGGGGACGTTCTCCACATCGGAACTCGTTACCGGTGCCATCTACGCATCCGATTATACCGAACCGACTCCAACAAACCTTACCCAAGCGGTACTCGATTCGAACGATGCATATGTAGCGGCCCAATCAAGGGTCGAGCTTGAAGTTGTCGATACCTTGATCGGGGAAATCGGTGGGATGACGTTGGCTCCTGGTCTGTACAAGTGGAGCTCGGCCGTTTCGATCACCACCAACCTGACGCTTGATGGCCCAGCAAATGGTGTCTGGATATTCCAGATGACCGGATCACTCACCGAGGCGGCAAATGCCCAGGTACTGCTCTCCGGCGGCGCGCTGGCTGAGAACATCTTCTGGCAGGTCGAAGGTGGAGTCCTTTTGGGCGCAAACTCCCATATTGAAGGAGTGGTGTTGTCCGGAACTTCAATCGCGCTTGGCGCAGGAGCTTCTGCCCATGGCCGGTTGTACGCAAAGACTGCGGTGACGTTGGATACAGCCACTGTAACGCAACCGTAGAATGTGTTCCTAGTATGTTTCCTGCGCACCCCAGAATTTGGGGTGCGCATTCGTTAGCGCTTCGGTTGTTTCATGCCGATCCCGGTCAAGGGATCGAAGGCCAGCTGATAGTGTAGCTGCCTGTCCGGCGTATGTAGATGGATAGTCTTGCCATCGATAAAACAACAATGTTCCAGCATCTTGCCATTGCTCTGTTTCAGGGAGATTCCTTTTGCCAGCCGATTCATATCATCGCTGTCGGAAGAGATCTTCTTTCCTGTGAACGGACAGAACGCGGGCTTCAGGTTTTCACTGGAAATGACAGAATCATCGGTCTCCAGCGAAATCGTGAGGCGAAGCTCATCGTGGTAGGTATAGGCATACAACCTGAGATAATTCTTTTTGTCTATATTGATTTCAAGCAGCGAGGAATCTTCATCCATAATCTGTCATATTATCGATTTATCTGGAAAAAGTCAAAAGAACTGGAGCTCTCGGAGGTCTTTTCGGCGGAATTGGTATATACCGGATAACCGGATTTTCTTTTTGGAGTCAGATACGTGGAACATGTGTGACTTAATCACAGCCACAACAGGATGATTTTGGTATTATTGAGACATTGAAATCCTGCCGTTGCCAGCATTTGGTTGCAGGTTGGCAGGGAAGGGGCAAGGGCTTTGCCGATGTATGGCCCCGTTGCTTGCTTGACCCTGAAAATTTTTGGTTCATATATTCGGTTGTACATACCAGAGGAGCATAGGATGAAAGATCTTTTGATAATAGGTGGCGTTGCGGCTGGAGCGACTGCAGCGGCCAGGGCACGACGATTGGACAACGAGGTGAATATCACGTTGCTGGAGGCAGGGGCGGATGTTTCGTTCGCCAATTGTGGACTTCCGTACTACATTGGCGGTGATATCGAGTACCGCTCCTCCTTGATCTTGGCAAGCGAGCAGACCTTCGACGACCAGTACCGGGTTAAGGTCCATACCCATACCCAGGCGATCGGAATCGATCGCAAGAACAAGAAGGTAAAGGTACGCAATACCCAAAGTGGCGAAGAGCAGGACTATTCCTACGATTCGCTGATCTTGGCCCAAGGTGGCAAACCGGTGGTCCCCCCGCTTCCCGGAGTAGACAAGAAGCACGTATTCCAATTGTGGACTCTTGAAGATATGGATGCCATTGACAACTATATCAAAGAACGGGAGCCCAAGCATGCGGTGGTAGTAGGTGGTGGATTCATCGGTCTCGAGATGGTCGAGGCTTTGGCAAAACGAGGAATGGCGGTTACGCTTGTGGAAATGGCGCCCCAGGTGATGCCGAATCTCGAGGGTGAGTTCGCCGGTTTCATCACCAAGGAACTGCTGGATTATGGGGTGGAGTTGAAACTTGGCAAGTTGCTGCAGGCAATCGAGGATACACGGGTACTTTTGGGTGACGGGACCGCGGTTGATGCCGATTTCGTGCTCCTTTCGGTTGGAGTACGCCCCACCTTGCAGTTGGCCAAGGATGCCGGTCTGGAGATCGGCTCGTCGGGTGGATTGCTGGTCGATATTTCGATGCGCACCAGCGACCCTTCGATCTGGGCTGCCGGCGATATGGTCGAAATAGCACACTCCGTCCACGGGAAACAGGTGCGTATGCCCCTCGCTGGACCCGCCAACCGGCAGGGAAGGATCGTGGGAGAGAATGCCCTGGGTGGTTCGCGTACGTACAAGGGTGTCATGGGGACCTCGATTGTCAAGGTGTTCGAGGCTGTCGCCGGGTCCACAGGCATGGGACTGAAGGCGGCCAAGGATGCCGGGTACGATGCCGATGCTATTGTGGTCCACAAGAGCAGCCATACCGCCTATTATCCCGGGTCCCAGAAAGTGAGCCTGATGCTCGTTTGGGATCGTGCGACCGGTAAGGTTTTGGGTGCCCAGGCCGCCGGTCGTGTGGGAATCGACAAGCGTCTCGATGTGATCGCGACGGCAATAGCGGGCGGGCTGACACTGGAAGACCTTGAGGAGCTCGATCTTGCCTACGCTCCGCCATTCAACTCACCCAACGGGCCGGTGAATATGGCTGCCTTCACTGCGGTGAACCATGCCGGCGACTTCAGTCCATCCATCCTGGCTCAAGATTTCGAGAACTTCATCCTCGAGCATGAAGCTATTGTCATAGACTTGCGCGACCCGATAAGCTACGCGAAAGCCAATGTGAGGGGAACCAACAACTTGAGCCAGAATGTGATTCGGGACAATCTGGACCGCATTCCTTCGGGGCATCCGATTCTCCTGATCAGCGATGACGGTCAAAAGGGGCATGTGGTGCTGAGGATGCTTAAGGGCTCCGGTTTCGACCAGGTGTACAATGTGAGCGGTGGGTATATCAGTGTCGAACGGTATGCCCGTGCGATCGGGTACCAACACGTGAGTGTGGGACTGTATCCGATTGAGCACAAGTCCGTGGAGGATATGGGCGAGAGTGGTGCACCACGAACAGCTGGCGAAGCTGTCGAAGATACTGATACCCCGGCATCCGATGGACCGATTATCCTGGATGTGCGTACCCCGATGGAGTTTTCCATGGGTTCTTTCCCCGGTGCCGTCAATGTGGGTTTGGACAACCTTGTGCAGTGGGCACAGGCGGTGGAGGACAAGGACCGCAAGATCATAGTGTATTGTGCCTCCGGAGCCCGCTCGAGCTATGGATTGCGGCTTCTTAAACAACAAGGGTTCACCAACGTGGAGAATGGCGGCGGTCTGCACGATATGATGTCGAGGGCGCAGTAGACTATGCGCTGAGGTAACGAACAAACCGATTTCCGGTCACTATCCGTTAGGGGTGGCTGGTGATCGGGCAGTTTTGGACGAGTGGATACATCGGCTAGAGTATTCCTGCAAAAATCAGCGATGTCATGGAATGAAAGGTATCGATACCTCTCCCCAATGCAAACCCAGGAAAGTGGAGGCTTTACCTCCTTATCCGCCCCAAGGGGCGGGGTATGGATCCTTACGTTGCCTGCACTCGCTCGGGAGAGTGGACCATTGCATGGTCCCTTTCCTCTCGCTTCGTTTGGCAATCAAGACATGATGATATCTTCCTCCAATAGGAACTGGTAGAGCCCAATATGGAGAATTCCAGTATCATCAGTCCATGGCTTTGCGTAGGTCTTGGTAACTACTATCTTCTTGAATGAATCATTGACACCGAGAAGAGATCGTAGTTCCTGCTTCGTCTTCGTTTCAGTATCCATTGTCAATGCCGACTGGATATAATACTTCGTGGACCCCTTGTTTACCACGAAATCAATCTCACACTGTCTTTGATGCCTTTTGCCGTCCTCAGAAGTTTCTGTGAGTTCCACCACACCAACATCTACATTATAGTTTCTTGAAACTAGCTCATTGAATATGATGTTCTCCATGATGTGGCTTTCTTCCTGTTGTCTAAAATTGAGCCGTGCGTTTCTCAGACCGATATCTGCACAATAGTACTTATATGGATACTGGAAGTATCGCTTTCCCTTCACATCGAAGCGTTTGGCTTCACGGAAAAGGAAGGACTCTGACAAATACCCGATATATGTTGCAATAGTCTCTGAAGAGACCTTCCTGCCTCCAACACTAGTCAAAGTATTCGATAGTTTGTTCGCATTGGTCAAAGAACCTATCGATGAACAAAGCGCATCTGTCAATTGAGCCAATACATGCTCGAGATCAACTCTGTATCGCTCAACAATGTCTTTGAAATAGACTTCTGAGAACAGATTGGAAAGGTACTGTATTTTCTTCCCGTCCGTATTTTTCGATAGCACATAGGGCATCCCTCCGAACATTGCATATTGTTCGTAGGCCTCTGCCTTTTCTCCCCCTACATGCTTATAGTACTCTTTGAATGACAATGGATATACATGGATCACATCCCCTCTTCCCCGGAATTCTGTCATTACATCCTTTGAGAGGAATTTCGAGTTGCTTCCCGTCACATAGATGTCGACATTACCAAGATGAAGCAACCCGTTCAATACGCTATACAGCCGAATTGGCTTATCGGGGTTCCTGATTTCTTCTCTGGCAATTGCATACTGCACTTCATCAATGAAGACATAATATTTTGTATTCTTTTCAGTCACGCGTGAACGAATATACTTGGAGAGCTCGTTCGGGTCACATAGCTGCGCATATGTATCGTCATCCAAAACAATTCCGATTATGTTTTTTTCCTTCACATCATTTTCGATCAGGTAGTCGTGGAAGATTTTAAAAAGGAGGAAGCTTTTTCCACATCTTCTGATTCCCGTGATCACCTTCACCTGTCCATTGAATCTGCTATCCTTGAGTTGTTCTAGATACGTATCCCTTTGTATATACATATAGCCTCATTTGAAAGTAAGTCGACATGTTGACTCACTTTCAGCCTAACATTATCCCAAGGTATCCAAAGTTGCAATAAAAAAACGAAACTTGGTCGACATGTTGACTAAGTTTCGTATGGGGATAGTTCATGTGTATAAAATTCTTAGTACAGGCGTCTTGTAGAGTTGAATAGATACGAAAAACTTCCTCTCAATCGTACCTATTCTCATTATTGAGTCGTGGAAGTCGGATCCGTTTTGGCAATCGTTCCGATTCCAACACGAGACCTGTCTTGTCGTAGCTGACATCCATGAGATCTTCTACTCTAGTGATCATTCCCAAACAGAAGATGACCGAGACATAGGATGCGATTGCGACGGAGGAGTCTCCCTTCTCAATCTTTACGAGTGTCTTAGGCGAGATGTTTGCACGTTCGGCCATGATTGCTGCGGGAATCCGGCGACGAAGCCGTGCTTCCTTGATGTCTTGGCCAAGTTTTCGCATTGCCCGTTGCGCTGGAATTGGAATGAATGTGCTCATACCATAAACTCCTTTATATCCATAATAATACCAATTAAGTTAATTAACAAGCATAATAAGGAATATAATAGAAACTTGAACAAATACCGATCCTTTTGGCAGTACTGGTGATATGAACCATCCCAACGTATAACTCTTCAATGGGACTGAAAGGTTCTACACACAGGTTTCTTCTCTTTTCCCTATGGCCAATCCACGCCAAGCGTGGGTACAATTTTATGCTGGCACAGATTACCAGTCTGTGCCATTGTGAGTATATGGACTTGGTGGAAGGAAGGTATACAATTAATTTGTGGGGCATGAGACTATGAAACACAACGGTCTGGAGTATCTCGATTTCGAGCGGGTGAATGCGTTGCTCGAAGGGTTCAACCAATCGACAGGTTTCGTGACGGCCATTTTGGATCTCGAGGGGAATATCCTGTCGAAGTCGGGATGGCGGCGGATATGTACAAAGTTCCATCGGGTCAATTGCGAAACCAACAGACAGTGTATTGAGAGCGATACCGTATTGTCCCAAAAGATGAGTGAGGGGGAGAAGTACCATTTCTATACGTGTTTGAATGGTTTGGTCGATGTTGCGGTACCGATTGTCATACAAAGTGTCCATGTCGCAAACCTGTTTTCCGGACAATTCTTCTTCGAAACACCGGACGTCGAATACTTCAAGGCACAGGCGGCACGTTTCGGATTCGAACCCGATGCCTACCTCGCCGCATTGCGAGAAGTGCCGGTTGTCTCGCAGGAGAAAGTCAGGACGGTGATGGATTTCCTGTTGGATATGACCCAGCTGATCAGTGAGATGACCTTGCAACGGATCGAACAGAGCGAGTTGAACGATGCGCTGAGACTCAGCGAGATTGCCTTGCGGGAAAGCTTGGAACGGTTCCGGATTGCCCAGGACATGTCTCCCGATGGATTTACGATTCTGCGCCCGATATGGGATACGCAAGGCGACGTGGTTGATTTTACCTGGGTATACGAGAATACTGCGATTGCCCGATTGAACGGAACCGATCCTGACCTGGTGGTCGGCAAGCGGTTGTTGGACCTGTTTCCCAGTCATCGTGATACCAATATCTTCCAGATATACCACCAGGTCGCCCAATCAGGGAAAAGTCAGACCCTGGAAATGGGTTTTTCGGGCGATAGTATGGTCAGACCGACTTGGTTCAGGTTGGTGGTAGTCCCCATGGCAGGCGATATCGCCATCCTTGCCCAGGACCTCACCGAGCGCAAAGTTTCCGAGGAACGCCTTGAATACCAACATACGCACGATTTCCTCACCGGATTGTACAACAGGGGCTTTCTGGAAAAGGAGCTCGAGCGCCTCGATGATCCACGTTTCCTGCCGGTATCGCTTATTATCGCCGATACGAACGGGTTGAAACTGATCAATGATTCGTTTGGTCATGCCGAAGGGGACCAGGTGCTGCGTAAGGCGGCAGATCTGCTGCAATCCCATTGCAGGCCAGAGGATATTGTTGCACGGTACGGAGGTGACGAGTTTATCGTGATCCTTCCCAATACTTCCCGGTCCGAGACGGAAGCACTACTGGAGGAGATCGAAGCGACAGCTCGGACGGAGGAGATCGCATCCATTGAATTGTCACTGTCTTTCGGATACGAGACCCGCATCATCATGGAGGACGACTTCACCGCCATCTTCAAATTGGCTGAGGATATGATGTACCGGAACAAGCTCTATGCAAGTTCCAGTGCGAAGAACAAGACGATCGGACTGGTGATCAATTCGCTGTTTGCCAAGAGCGACCGGGAATCGGAACATTCCAAGCGGGTGAGCGACCTGTGTGAGTTCATTGCGGGAAAATTGCAGATGTCGACATTGGAGATCCAGCGGATGCGCATTGCGGGTCTGATGCATGATATCGGGAAAATCGGGACTCCCGAGAGTATTCTCAACAAGCCGGGGCGACTTTCGGAGAGGGAATGGGAGGAGATATTGCGGCACCCGGAGACTGGGTTCCGCATTTTGGCGGCATCGCAAGAATTCATCGATATCTCCGCTGCGATTCTGGAGCATCATGAACGGTGGGACGGAACGGGGTATCCGCGGGGTATTTCGGGTGAATCGATCTCCCTGCAAGCGAGGATAATCGATCGTACAAGCCACCGATGGATATCGAGGAGGCTGTCGACGAGTTGCACCTGTGTGCAGGCACACATTTCGATCCGAACATCGTGCGTGTCTTCACCGAGCACTTCGGGGAGTTCGCCAACCGCGAATGATGCGATAAGGACTGTGTGCAAAAGATTTCCAAAACATATCCCAAAATTGATGCAGGTCAATTTTTATTCTTCCCACCAATGCTACAGTACGTGCAGAAAAAGTGTAAGGAAGGAGAAATTATGTCGGAACAGGTATCATTCGATCAAGTGAAGGAAAGCTATCTCAAAACCCTGGAGCAATATGTTCCTATCGTAGCTCGTGTGCACGGAGACAACCATCCCGAATTCCATGAAGTCCGTACGGTTTTCGATGTGCTGGTCGGGAAGATGCGAAAAACGGGTACGGAAAAACCCATGCTCCTAGAGGACTTCGCCAAGTTGCGCGAGATCACTCACGATTACCGCGTTCCCCAGGATGTTTGCGAGACATATGAAGCTGTCTATCAGATGCTGGGTGAACTTGACAGTGCTTATCACGGATAGATACATCGAAAATTCCCTGTCTATCCGGCTGCAATCTGTTCGTTCAGCATGAACGATGGCAACTTGTCTTCATCTGTTTACTGCTCCCGCTCGCAATGAATGGAGACGAGATACTTCGTGTAGTCCAATCCCATCTTCATGTCCTCAAAGGTGTCCCGCTCGTAGGACAGGTCATGGTCTGTGGTAATCCATTGCGGGTTGCAGGCCAGGATCTTGGGCATGAGGGCAGGGTAATCCATGATTCCATAACCTGAAGGTCTGAATTCAAAAAAATTATATTCCTGTCCACCACGTTTGTTTCCAAGGGGGAATGGCGATTCCAGCAGGACTGGGGCAATGGCAAAGTAATCTTTCAAGTGGATGACCGGGCACCGGGATGCATATTTGTCGAGGTACCGGGAGGCGTCTCCGCCACCAAGGGCAATCCAACCAAGGTCGGGTTGGAATTTCAGAAGTTCCGGATCCGTACTATCCAGGATGATATCCAGGATAGGCACGTCGTTTACCTTGGTCATGAGATCGTATCCGTGGTTGTGATACAGCAGTTGCACGCCATGTTCTTTGCATACGCGGGATATCCGTTCAATTTCGGTGATCACCTCTGGAAAGGACTGCGTTCCGGGGAGAAGATGTGGTGGAATATTGTCGATGGTCAGGTATTTCGCACCCAAAGCCGTACGACGGGTGATGACATTCACCGTGTCTTGTGAGAACTCTTCGTAATGGATATGGTCGCAGGTGATCTCGAGTTTGCTCTCCTTGCAGAAACCAAGGATTGTATCGCTGTCCAATCCAAACATGCCATACAGTTCCAGGCCGTCGAACCCGATACCCGCAAGCCGCTGCATGATATGTCTGAGCTGGGAGTGGCATATATCGCGGAAAAGAAAGGTTGGGGAAGCAAATTTGCACATGTTTTTCATAATTTTGTCTCTTTTCTCCAAGGTTGTTCTACAAGTTGTAGATGCTTTAGTTGTACTACAACTTAAAAGCATATTACGGTCAATTTGGATAACCCGTCAAGAAAAAACGGCAATATATGTGATAAAATAATTGTTGACACCTAAATATATGTGTGTTTCAATGTGGTAGACGTAAATTGTTCTACAAGTGCGACTAGTTGATCGTGCAAAATTTTTGCCATGATTTGGGGAAATCGCATCAGTTGTAGAACAATTCAATTTATCAGGAGGAAGATAATGAAAAGGATCTCGGTGTTTTTACTGGTATTGGTAATGGTTCTGAGTTTTGTAGGGGCGGCTGGTTCAGCGGAGAAGGGCGCTGCCAAAGAAGGTCCCTACATTGGTTTTACGATTTTTGACTATACCAATACATTCGTGGGTTACATCCGCAACGGTGTCAACTATCACATGAAGGAACAGTATCCAGGCCTCGAATTCATGATGGTCAACGGTGAGAACGATCAGGCGACACAGACTGAACGCATCGATACGATGATCAACAAGGGTGTCGATGTACTCGCAGTCAACCCGGTCGATACATCGGCTGGTGAAACTATCGTTGCCAAAGCCAAGGCAGCAGGTATCCCAATTGTATTTTTCAACAGAATGCCCACCCTCGAAGTACTCAACAGCTATGACAAGGCTTGGTATGTAGGCCTCGATGCCCTGTATCAAGGACAGCTTGAAGGAGAAATGGTTGGAGATGCATGGAAAAAGGATTCGGCCAAGTTTGATACGAACAAGGATGGTGTACTCCAATACGTGCTCATGACCGGTGCACCTGGACACAGCGATGCCACAGACCGTGCCAATGGGTTCTATGCGGGAGTCAAGGCTTCTGGTATTCCAGCCCAACAATTGGCTACACAGCCGGCCAACTGGAGCACGGCGATGGCAGTTGAAGTCATGAACTCGTGGATCGGCAAGTTCGGCGACAAGATCGAGATGGTCGTTTGCAGCAACGATGCCATGGCACTGGGTGCTGTTGAGGCCCTGAGGGCAAATGGTCTCATCACCGATAAGAAGGCCGTTCCTGTAATCGGAGTCAACGCACTGCCCGAGACTGCGGAACTCATCAAATCCGGTGTCATGCTCGGGTCGATCCTCACCAGTACCTACGACACGGCGCGCGCTGTTATCGAAATCAGCATGAACGTTGCGAACGGCAAGGCAGCCGATGAAGGTCTCGAGTGGACCATGAAAAACAAGATTGTCAAGATTCCCGAGAAGAAAATTACCGTTGAGAATGTTCACGAAGCAATTGCAGGCTACAAGCTGGCAAAGTAGACTATCGGTAAAGACTCACGTAGTTGTATGTGGCGAGGGTTGCTTTCCTCGCCACATTCCAAATGTAAGAAGGGGAGCGCATGATGAATGCTGGAGAATACTTGCTTGAAATGAAAAATGTCTCCAAGAGATTCCCGGGTGTGCAAGCGCTTAAAGACGTACAGGTCAATGTGAAGCCTGGTGAAGTTCTAGCCTTGATGGGTGAGAACGGAGCTGGAAAATCCACCCTGATGAAATGCCTTTTTGGCATCTACAAGATGGATCAAGGTGAGATATTCATGAACGGAAACCCTGTCGTGATCGACAATCCCCGGCAAGCACTCGATATCGGCATTGCGATGGTACAACAGGAGCTGGAGCAAGTTCCGCACCGAAATGTGATGGACAACATCTGGCTGGGAAGATATCCCCGCAAGGGTTTGCTGATCGATGACAAGAAGATGTATAAGGATACGCTTCAAATCATCGAGCTCTTCAATATGAACATTGATCCGCGGGCACAGGTCAACCATCTGTCGGTATCCACCAAGCAGATGGCCGATATCGTGAAAGCTGTTTCCTATAATGCGAAGATCATCGTTCTTGACGAACCTACCTCTTCCTTGACGGAGAAGGAAACGGTGGGGTTGTTCAAGATCATACGACAACTGAAACAGGAAGGTTGCGGCATCATCTATATTTCCCACAAGATCGAAGAAGTCATGAATATCTCGGACAGGGTCACCGTGCTTAGGGATGGGCTATGGGTTGCTACGGAGAACACAAAGGATATCGATTCGAACCAACTCATCAAGCTCATGGTGAATCGCGAATTGGGCAACAGGTTTCCTCCCAAGAACAAGGTGATCGGCGAGACGATCCTCAAGGTCGAGAATCTCAGTTCGGTGTACAGTCCCAGACTCCAAGATATTTCCTTCGAAGTTCGAGCGGGTGAAATCCTGGGAATCGGCGGACTGGTGGGAGCAGGGCGGACCGAGTTGCTCGAATGCATATTCGGTCTCCGTACCGTTGCCGAAGGTGCCGTTTTCGTGCACGGAAAAGATGTTCTGAAATCAAACAGGAACGCAAAGTATTCGGGGATTGCGATGGTGACCGAGGAGCGTCGTGAAACGGGAATCTTTCCCATGATGGATATCCGGTGGAATACCGTATCCTCCAGCATGGAAAAGAATCGTACCAAGGCGGGATTCATTTCCCTGAAGAAGGTGGAGAAGAACACCCAATGGGCGGTTGATGCCATGAGGATCAAGACGCCGACATTGAAAACGCTGATAAGTTCGCTCTCGGGTGGAAATCAACAGAAGGTTCTGCTCGGCAGATGTCTGCTCAACCAACCGCGCATCCTATTGCTTGACGAACCTACACGCGGCATTGATGTTGGAGCCAAATATGAGATCTACCAACTGATGATCGCGTTGGCAAAAGAGGGCAAGGCGGTGGTTTTCGTATCTTCGGAGATGCCGGAACTTCTTGGTGTCGCCGACAGGATTCTTGTCATGAGCAACGGAAGGAATGCCGGAATCATGGATTCGCAGGATTGTAGTCAGGAAAAAATTATGACATTGGCTGCCAAATATTTGTAGCAATTTAGGAAGGAGATGAAGTATGGACAAGTTCGTGTTTAGGAATATCGAGGATGCCCCCGCTTATGATGTCGCAAACTGCGAGAATGGCGCCGGTACAATCGCCAACATAACGCTGTTTGGTGATGAACCCAAGATGCCTGTGGTGGGACCCCGCAACCCGGAGGAAAACAACAATTTCCATTATGTCCACAAGACAACGCTCCCTGTTGGCGGATCGGTAGGTGAACATCCGCATGAAGGAAACGAGCAGTTCTATCTGATTGTGGAGGGAGAAGGGGAAGTGACCCTATCGGGGAAACTCTTCCCGGTCAAGCCGTGGTCCATTGCCCTCATCCGCTCCGGAGGTTCCCATGGTATCCGCAATACAGGAAATACACCTTTGGTGTACCTCTGCGTGGAAACCGGACTTGTAGGCAACTGAGCCCAGAAAACGAAGAGGTATAGATATATGGAATTGAACATGAGAGGAATGAATCCCGAGTTAGTAAAGAATACCAAGCATTGGCTCATGCAATATGCCATTTACCTTGTGCTATTGGCGGTCATTATGACGATCGTCATATTGGAACCGTCTATCCTCAGTGTAAGGAATGCTACATTCATTCTCCAGCAGGCAGCTCCGAAACTTATCATCGCACTTGGTCTCGCCGGGTTGATCCTCTTGGGAGGAACAGATCTTTCGGCGGGGAGAATGGTTGGAATCGCCGGCATCATCTGTGCTTCCCTGTTGCAGAAGCCCGATTACGCGCTCCGGATATTTTCCAACATGAAGCCGTTGCCGATCATCGTGCCGCTATTGATTGCCATTGCTGTCTGCCTACTCTTCGCCCTGGTGCATTCGCTGTTGATCTCCGTTTTGCAGATCGCACCGTTCATTGCTTCGCTCGGTATGCAGATGATCGTCTATGGAGCCATGTCGCTCTATTTCGACGGTGTGAACAATTCCTCTCCGATCGGAGGATTCGACACCAGATTCACCAAGATTGCACAAGGGGCCATACAGATAGGTACGTTCCGGTTGCCATGGATTGTCATATATGCGGTGGTAATTACAATACTTTTCTGGGTGTTGTGGTATCGTACCACACTCGGGAGGAACATGTATGCCGTCGGGGGAAACAAGGAAGCGGCTGTCGTTTCCGGCGTGAACACCAAGCGGGTTATCATGTATGTCTATCTGATTGCCGGTCTTGCCTATGCATTGGCAGGGTTCCTGGATGCCGGCAGAACAGGAAGTGCGACCAATGCCCTTGGTGAAGGGTATGAATTGGATGCGATCGCCTCGTGTGTCGTGGGTGGCGTCTCCCTACGCGGTGGAGTGGGAAAGATTAGTGGTGTTGTGATTGGTGTTCTGATTTTTCAAGTACTCAGCTACTGTCTGGTGTATATGGACATCAATCCGTATATCCAATTCATCATCAAGGGTTTGATTATTGTGTTTGCGATTGCCGTCGATACACAAAAGTATATCAAGAAACGGTAAAAGGCCAAGTGTCCTGGTAGGACACGGTTTGTGGCATTAATATTCCAAAAGGGTTCTGGAGGTACCGGGGTATGGAGACGACAAAGCAGAATGTAACCGAAAAGGCGTATACCGAGGTAATGGGTTTGCTGTTGAGCGGAAAGTACGCGCCCGGTGACAAGCTGCCCCCAGAGAATGAGCTGAAGGATATGTTCGGGGTAAGCAGGAATACGATCCGTGCGGTACTGAACAAGCTTGTCGTCATGGGTATTGTCGAGACACGAAGGGGCGAAGGTAGCTTTCTCAAAGGTATTGGGACCCAGATATATGTGAACAGTTTCGTCCCGTCCATCCTGTTGAACGAGGACGACCTTATCGGCTTGGTTGAATTCAGGCGTGGTGTCGAGATGGCTTCGGCACGTCTCGCCGCTATTAATGCGACAGAAGAAGATATCCGGGATATGGAACACTATTTCGAGGAGATCAACAAGGAAGGTACCAGCAGTCATGACTTTGCTCAGTTGACGAGTGATTTCCATGTAAAGATTGCCATTGCCTCGAAGAACGAACTGTTCGTCAGGCTCCTTGAGCTGGTAGGTTGGATCATGACATCGAAAATGGAGAATTTTCTCTACTACAAACCGAATGTCGAGGATTCCAGTTTCTACCACTATATGGTGTTCCGGTGTATCAAGCAAAAAAAACCGGATGAGGCTGCCTATATGATGGATTCCCATATCAAGAATCTTGTTCTGCGTGTCAAGGACTATATCGAGTATACCAAGACCCATACTCCGGAAGAGATTGAGGCCTTGAAAGAACAAAAGTATGTGAAGAATGTCTTTAAGATGGAGCAGTAGTATCTGTAATAGGATAAAGCAAATACATGTAGAGGGGAAAAATGGATACATACAACATACCGGAAACAATGAAGGCGATGACGCTTGTCGCCTATGACAAGTTGGAACTTGCACAAATCCCTGTACCGAAGCCTGGCCCGGGTGAAGTGCTTTGCCGCATCAAGTCTGTCGCAATCTGCGGATCCGATCCCAAGATGATCCACGGTGGGTACAAGTTCGCCAATTGGCCGCCGTACTTTCCCTTTATCATGGGACACGAGTGGGCAGGCCAAATTGTTGCGGTCGGAGAAGGTGTCAAGGATTTTGTGCCGGGTGACAGGGTTGCCGGTGAAGCGCATGCGGGCTGTGGTACATGTGACAACTGCAAGCATGGACACTATACGGTGTGCCTGAACTACGGGAAGGATGGACGGGACGGTGCACTCGACACGGGACACCGTCACTACGGGTTCTACTGGCAGGGAGCCAACGCGGAGTACAACGTATACAAAGTGAGTGCACTCCACTGGATACCCGACAACGTGGACTACGATGTCGCAGCCATGAACGACTGTGCGGGAGTGGCTTTCCATGGTGTGCAGCTGGCAGGGGTCTCCCCCGGTGGAACCAGTGTGGTCATGGGGCCGGGAGCGATCGGTTTGTGTGCCATGATGGAGTGCAAGGCGCTCGGCTCGGGCCGTGTGATCATGATTGGTCGTGGTTCGAAGTTGGAGAAAGCCAGGGAACTGGGTGCGGACGTCTGCATCGATTTCGAAAAGGAAGATCCTGTACAGCGTGTACTCGAGTTGACTAACGGTGTTGGCGCAGACGAGGTCATGGAATGTTCAGGAGCCATGGATTCTCCAATGAAGGCATGCCAGATGGTGCGCAAGACAGGAACTGTCGCTATTATTGCCACGTATCATAACAATGAAGTGCTGATTCCGGCGAATACGGTCAATTTCAATGAAATCCGTATCGTAGGATCGAAAGCCAATCCGAATGTGTCGGAGCAGGTGCTCCACTTCCTCTCGACGGGTGCGATCCAAGGTGAAAAGCTTATCACCCACACATTTCCTCTTGAGGAGTATGAGCAGGCAGTCGATGTATTCGAGAACAAGAAGGACGGTTCCTTGAAAGTTGTGATTCATCCCTAACCGGAATATAGAGGAGAAGCTATGAATAGCAAGACAATGAAATCAGCGGTCCTCAGGCAATTCGGACAACCCCTGACAATCGAGGAAAAGCCGATTCCCGTACCCGGTTCCGGAGAGGTCCTGGTCAAGGTCTGCGCCAGCGGATTATGCGTATCGGATCTCCACATTCAGGATGGCATGATAGGGACGGTGAGACTACCATATACCCCTGGCCATGAAATGGCCGGGGTTGTTGCCCAAGTCGGAGAGGGAGTCACGGCAGTGGCTATCGGGGACCATGTGGTAGGCGCCATAGATATCACCTGTGGTACCTGCAAGTATTGTCTCAGCGGACGTACCAACTTGTGTAGGAACCTGGTGCGTGTGGGTTTTGAGCGCGATGGCTCCCATGAAGAGTACTGCGTGATTCCCGCAGCCAATGCCTTCAAGGTTGCGAAATGGGTGCCGTTTGACCAGATGACCAGTATCACCGATGCCGTCGGGTGCATGTACAACGCGATAAAGAACCGGGCCAAGGTCCAGCCGGGACAGCGCGTGTTGATCCTGGGGACCGGGGGTCTTGGCATGAACGCCATTCAGATCGCCAAGATTTTTGGTGCAACAGTGTATGCGACCAGCCGTCAGAAAGAGAAGTTGGACATTTCGTTGGAGATGGGCGCGGATGCAGCCATCAATACGAAAGAACAGAACCTGTACGACGAGATCGTTCGACTGACCGATGGTGAGATGTGCGATGTGGTCATAGACAATATTGGAATCAAGTCCTCCATAAACGATTCCCTCCGGCTTATGTGTCCGGGTGGACGAGTGATTGTGGCCGGGTACAATGATCCGACCTTCGAGGCGGAATACCAGGATATCATGAAGTTCGAGAAGGAAATCCTGGGAATCCGAGGTATGACCAAGCAGGATCTTGTCGAGGTGATCGGTTTTATCGAGACGGGAAAGATTGTTCCCTTCATTTACAAAACCATCCCGTTCGATCGAATCAATGAAGGTTTGAACATGCTCAGGACTGGAGAGGCCAAGGGACGTGTCGTACTCATGATGGACCAACAGTAGGGAGAAGAATGATGAGAGAGTATGTGATGGTGGTTGGCAGTGGCATGATGGGAAGCGGTATCGGTGCAATGAGCGCTCTGGCCGGGAACAAGACGGTGCTGGTGGATATCGATGAAGCGCGAGTCAAGGCTGGTTTGGAAAAGGCCTATGCATGCATACGTCTGCGGGAAGAAAATGGACTGAACTCCCATGAAGAGGCCCAACTGGCTTTGAAGCTGTTGGAAACCAGTACAAGCATGACGGAGGTGGCGGACAGGGCCTTTCTGGTGGTGGAAGCCATAATCGAGAAGGTTGAGGCCAAGCAGGAGCTCTTCGCCCAGCTGGACGCGATACTCCCACCCGAGATTCCCATCTGCAGCAATACCAGCGGATTGAAAATTACCGACATAAGCAAACGGTGCAAGCATCCGCAGCGTACGGTAACTACACATTTCTGGCTCCCTGCACATCTTGTTCCCCTTGTGGAAGTGGTGATGGGAGACAAAACGGATTTGGCGGTCGCCCAGAAAGTGTTGGCGGAGCTGAAGAGATGGAAGAAATCCCCTGTTCTTGTGAAAAAGGATCTTCCAGGTCAGTTGGCAAACCGAGTATTCCAAGCGATTATCCGTGAATCGATAGATATCGTCGCCTCCGGGCTGGCCACTGCCGAGGATGTGGATACCGCGATAAGTTGTGGAATGGCCATGAGATTTCCCGTATGGGGTCCGTTGAAACACCTGGATGCCGTCGGCCTGGAACTTGGACTTGCCGTGCAGGAGACGGTGCTTCCCGATATATGCGCACAAAAGCACGCCAACGGATATATCCGGGATTTGGTTAGCCAAGGAAGTCTTGGAGCCAAGTCCGGCAAGGGCTTCTACGATTGGAGCCAACGGAGCATCGAGGCGGATATGAAGAAGCGTGACCAGTTCATAATCGAGGCGGTGAAGATCACCAGCAAACTGGACCAGCAGTAGAAACGGAGGGTAGGCACTTGAAACTGTATTTTGCATTGGGTTCCTATACCGAGCCGATCCTGTTCGGTACCGGCGAGGTGTTCCAGGGAAAGGGGAAGGGCATTTCCATCTGTTCCCTTGAAAATGGGCGGATTGAAGTCATACGTGAAATTTCGGTTCGGAATCCGTCGTTCCTCTGTATCGATGAAGTGCGACACAAGATGTATGCGGTCAATGAGATGAAGGAATATCTTGGTGCAGAAGGGGGCGGATTGACACAATTGTCGTATGACGACGACCTGTCCCTGTCCGTCGAGGGTACATGGAATGCCGGTGGTAAGGATCCTTGCCATCTGGCACTGGCACCAAACTCGCGGTTTCTGGCTATCTCGAATTTTGCGAGCGGATCTGTGACAACCTTCCCGCTGGACTCGACGGGAGCTGTTGTTGGCGAGGGCCGGAGAGTATTCCAACACGAGGGTAGCAGTGTGCACCCGGTACGCCAAAGAGGTCCGCATGCGCACAGTTGCATCTTTACCGAAAAGCCCGAATTGCTCTATGTCCCCGATCTGGGCTTGGACCAGGTTGTCGCCTATGACTACGTTGGGGACGGGATTTCTGAGAATCGATCGCTGAGCGTTGCCGTTCCCGCCGGAAGTGGTCCGCGGTATGGCGAATTCAGCAAGGATGGCAGGCATTTCTATCTTATCGATGAGATAAGTTCCCAAGTGGTGCATTTCATTAACGAGAACGGACGATTGCGGCACCGGCAAACGGTCGAGACCCTGCCGGAAGATTTCACAGGTGACAATATCTGTTCCGACTTGCACCTGACTCCCGATGGTAGTAGGCTCTATGCCTCCAACCGTGGTCACGACAGTATCGTTTGCTACCTTGTACAGAAGGACGGCAGTCTTTCTTTCCTGGAACGGCAACCCTGTGGTGGCCGGACGCCGAGGAATTTCGCCATTGACCCCACCGGGAACCACCTGCTCGTCGGCAATCAGGACAGCGATACGATCAGTGTGTTCGCCATTGAACCAAGCGGTCATCTGGCCATGACAAGCCAGATGCAGACAGGCTCCCCCGTGTGCATCCGATTCTTCAATCCCTAGGAAGTTGTTGAGTCGACTAATTCATAAAGATCCCGTATCCGCCTTTGCCGTTCCTTTTTATCCCGTACATCGCCGAATCGGCATCCCTCACCAATGTTTCGCTCTCTTTGGCGGTGTCGGGGTATGCGGCAAGACCGATGGAAGAATTTATGCTGCAGTCCAATGTTCCGATATGCATGGGTTCCTGGAGTATTGTATGGATATTTTCGGTAATATCCACGGCACTTTTCATATCTTCGATATCACGAAAGATTATCGCAAATTCATCTCCACCCAACCGGGCGACAAAGTCTGTTTCCCGAACATGCTTCACCAGACGGTTCCCCACTTCAATGAGGACGGTATCGCCAACCTCATGTCCATAGTTGTCGTTGATATCCTTGAATCCGTCCAGATCGATGTACAGGAGTACAAACCTTCCTGCAGCCTTTTCACTCTCCGCTACGATCCGTTCCAATGTATCGAAAAAGAACCGTCTATTGGGTAGGCCTGTCAACGTGTCGTAATTCGCATACTGCTCCAATTGCGCTTTCGCTTTCTGTAGACGTCCCGATTCCTTCTGGATTTTCAGGTTCTCCATTTCCAAATCGTACATCGTTATTATTTTCTTCAGGGAATAGAACAAGGTGCCATAGGCGGCTACCGAAAGCGAGACCAGAAGGAGCAGGGGCGTTCGATACATTGCCAGGGTGTTCTTGATATCGTCGGTTGCGTAGAAGAAATAGGACAGGTTGAGGAAGATAGCGATCATAAGAACCGAGAACATCGGCCAGTTGTTGACGATCGATTGGTAGAAGGTGAGCAAGTACCGCTCGAAAAGGAAAATCACGAGTATGTAGAGCAAGAGCCTAAAGACAGTGTTGGCATATTGAGGCTTGGGAAACAGTCTGCCCAGATGAAAGCTGAGGATGATGATCATCATTGCGATATTGACGGTGGTGAGAAATGTAAAGCACCATTGCATGAACGTTTGCCGTGTCAGGGGTTTGAGTGCGAGTCCGACTACAATAAACAATAGTATGGTGAAACGGGATAGTCCGGTAAGGTCTCCGTACACATAGAACCAGAGGGTACTGCTTATGTTGACGACAAACGCGAAGGTGGCGACAATGATGGTAACCTTGCGGCCGAACCTGGCCTTTGTCAAGGTAAACAGGAGTATCACATACATGACAGACGAAACACTACCCCGAAGGATATTTTCGATCAGGTCGTTCATCGGAAGCACTCCTTGGCAGGTGAACAGTTATTGTGCTTTCGCAACACGGAGCTTCGGCGTATCTGCGGATCCGTATCCATCCGAAGATACTGGAATTGTACAGAATCCGCGGTGCTCCTACAAGTAAAAAGGCCGAATAAGCAAACTTGAAACCAGATGGGGAATCCAATTTTCCATAAAGGCAGGGGCCTATACCGATAGGAAAGGAAAAGGGAAGTTGAAAAAAGCGACAGCCTCAATAATCTGTGAAATCCACAGGCTGCGCCTGCAGTCTCACAACCAATTCCCGAAATGCTTTTTCCGGTAGGGGTTTTGAGAAGTAAAATCCCTGAACCCTTTCTATTCCAACTTTACGGATCAGTGCCAGTTGATCCGCAGTTTCTACTCCCTCCGCGACGATGACTTTCCCCATCTTATGCAGCATCTCTGTCAACAATGTAAGCATGGAAGGATTTGTCATGGCACTTTGAATGACGCTCTTGTCAAATTTCACATAATCGTACGGTAGGTCCATCAATGCTCGAAGGTTCGAATATCCTGTTCCGAAATCGTCCAAGGCGAAAGTGATTTTTTTCAATGATAATTCGATCATTACATCGGAGACCGTTTCATACGATTGCAAGACCACCGATTCGGTTATCTCAAATCCAATTCGTTTGGGTTTTATCCCTTCATGTTCAATGATATTCAGCAGTGTCTTTCCAATTGCCTTTGACTCAAAATCTTCGCCAGAGAGATTTATGGAAATATGTTTCAACGGACAATTATCCTCTGGAAGTTGTTTTATGAATCTACAAACCTTGGTTAACAAAATTTGGGTGAGTTGCTTGATCAGGCCAGTCTGTTCTGCGGGAGGAATGAACTCTCTGGGCTGTAAGAATCCCAAGTGGCTGTCCTCGATCCTCATCAATGCTTCAGCAGATACAAGTCGTTCGGTTTTAACATCATAGATGGGTTGGTAATATGCTAAAACCTGTTCGGGATACTTGATGGATTCCCGTAATGCAGAGATGATGTTCAGTTTTCGTTCTTGGTCGATTGTGCTTTCACGTGTATATACTATCATGGACCTATTTCGCACCATCTTGATCTCCAGCAACAAATGGTTGGCAGCCCGCTTGAATTCTTCCACCGTTCCCGCTTGCTGGGGGATGTTGACTACAGCCAGATTGACTTGGATATATACCGATCTCCCATCAAATTCCCAAGGCTGATTCATTCGATTCTTGATCTGGTCAGCAACAATTTCAGCGGTTTTCTCGTCCTTGGAAGGTAAGCACAGGCAGAACTGGTCGTCGGAGATTCTGAACACTTCATTTGTACTACCCAATGTACTGAGAAACTTTGCTAGATTCACCAACATTCGATCACCCAACAATTGACCGTATCTGGAGTTGAAATACCTGAAATTCTCGATATCCAGAAGAATAACGGCATAGGAGGACTGGAAGCGGAATATTCGGATCAGTTTGCGCTTGAGTAGGGAATACGATGGTAAACCTGTCAAGGAATCGGTCCTGACAGAATCCCGTTGACCGATCAAATAGTAGAGCAGCATCATGAAGGAATTCACCATGATGAACATGATGTGGGTATGTGTCATCCAGAAGGTTACCAGCGATATTGTAAAGGTAATGGGCATGAGAACGGATATGAACAGGAAGGATCCTTGAAGCTCTTTCCGATGGCCCAAGGTGGGAAGAATCATGGCAAGACAAAAGAATAGGGAGAGGATCATCATGAAATAGGTTCCGCTGACTGGCAACAGGTGTTCATAGGTTCCATTGAATGGGTAAAAACGTTGGCGCGGTATGTCGATGAGGGCAACCACTACAAGTACCAGAAGGGGAATCGCATGGACAAGAGTTAGCATATTGACGAATTTGACGTCGTCAATGACATTGATTGCATTGAAATGCATCCACATTCCCAAGAGTACAGGAAATGAAAGAAAATGCAATGTCCAAAGAATTCTACCTAATTGCAAGGGATAGGAGACGATTCCTTCTCTTCCGAGACATGTCGATATTGTAATGACAAGGAATATTGAATAGGCTATCGTCAATTCAGCGAAAAAACGGCTTCCCCGATCTTTTTTTATCAGTGGGAATCTCAGGACATCTACCAGGATGGCTAACATGAGTACCATCGAGAGCAAGGTTGCTTCAAGATAATGCATAAAAACTCCTCAGTATCCATAGATTGGGGAATACCTGACGAATCTCAAGCAGCATTCACCTACCCGAGTAATCTATTTCTCTGCAGGAATTTCCCGTGGGGGTCCTGAGGCTGATCGAAGTGTCATGTATTCCTCACGAATTTTAGTATCCAGTATACTTCATCCCCAATGGATGCCTAGACCTTATTGGAATTCTTTGTCCTAGGTATCGGCTTTTGCTGGTTCAGGATTGTAATATTGATATTCATTTGGTTTGATTTTCCAATCCTCTTGGCTAGTACGGATGAGTTCTTTATTCTCTTCCAGAAATGTGGGTTTTGGAATGTATTGCCTGCTGACGATGTTCATCCACAATATGTTGACTTTAATTGCTGAGTGCCTCATGGTCACGAGGATTGCTATCAATTACGAAGTACATGAGAGTCCCCTCTTCTACTTGGCTTGCAATGGAGCCGATATCGGTGGTACAGTCAAGTGATTTGCTTGTTCGACCGTGAGTTACGGTTCTGCCGGCACAGGGCGCCACGTACGATTTCCCCCGACGACAAGCGGGAATATCTGCAGAAGGGAATGGATCAAATGCACAGCACGGTTACCTACAACACTATCCTCCTATCGATGACATCACTGCTCGATTATACGGAGATGGATATCTTGGAGAACATTTCCAACCACGGGAGGCGTGTCGCCTATATTTCACTGCGTATCGGAGAACTGATGGGGTATGCAAGGGAGGACCTGTTCGATCTTGGCGCCCTTGCACTGCTGCATGATGTAGGTGCCACACAAAGCATATCGAACCAGATTTTTGCCACAACCAAACGGGATGATCTTGAAAAATTTAGGGATCATTGCATTTTCGGACAAAAGATCCTGGACAATACGTCGAGGTTCTCCAGCCGAAAGGATATCATCCTCTATCACCACGAAAATTACGATGGCTCCGGTTTTTTCAGGAAGGTCGGCAACGAAATCCCCATGATGTCACAAATCATCTCCTTAGCGGACAATCTTGAACGGCAACATTTCTCAAGGACAAGCGGATACCATCATACAGCGATCCTTCAGGATGTTATCCAAAATTCAGGAACCCTGTTCAATCCCGTCCTTACTTTGAAATTGCAGAAAATTGCCCAAGAAAAGACCTTCTGGATGGATATCGAACCACAAAACATCGATTTTGCACTGGTAAAACACCTTCCTGTCATGGATATCCCCATTGATGAGAAAACCTTCCACACCATGGCGCAAACAATTTCTGCCATCGTAGATGCAAAGTCGCCATTCACCAACCACCACTGCAAAGGTCTTGAAGAGAAGGCACTCGCATTTGCCGTTTCTTGTGGCTTTTCAGATGAAAAGACCGAGATGTTCCGATTGGCAGCCTTGCTGCATGACATAGGCAAGTTGGTTGTACCCACTTCAATCCTCAACAAGGAGACCTCCCTTTCTCCTGAAGAACGGGAAATCATCCACGAACATCCCTACTATACGGAAAAGACACTTGAGATTATGGGTGTCGACTCCCAGATTATCCGATGGGCGAGCAATCACCACGAAAAGCTAAACGGAAGCGGGTATCCAAAGGGGCTTCGGTCCGATAGCCTGGATTATGAAAGCCGGGCTCTTGCAGCTTTGGATGTCTATCAGGCGCTCACCGAGGACAGGCCCTACAGGCCGGGATTCTCGCAAAAACAAGCCCTGGAAATTCTTAAGGTGATGGTGGAAGCCGGCGAACTGGACAAGGATATTTGCCTTCAGGTCAGCCGGATTTTCCTGTCGCCATAATGGTCACGCTCCCGAGCGAGTGCGGGCAACGTGAGGAGACCAATGGTACCTTTCATTTAGCTCTCGATTTTATCGCACACGGGAAACTCGAAGGGTGCCGATGAAACAAACCTTGCCACGTGCCGTGCCGCCGTGGGAGGTGAAGCCAATGTACCGGGACCACCTACGCAGCCCCCGGGACATGCCATTCCTTCCACAAGATCCGGACAGGTACTACCTTTGTCGATATGTTTCAGCATCTCAAGACAATCGGAGAGGGTGTCGGCTTTTTCGAAGCTGATGTCCGTTATACCGAACTTCTCTTCTGCTGTCCTGATGATCGCATTCCCGACTCCCGAAGCATTCGCATATCCGCGCCCGAGC
>PGXW01000001.1 GCA_002839355.1 Spirochaetae bacterium HGW-Spirochaetae-2 | reverse complement strand
TTCGATCGATTTCGAACGCGACGTTGTGCCGCTCTCCAGGTTTTCCGATGGTGGTAGTATCACCGAGCGGCATATCCTGCATGCTTTCGCAGGCAAGATTCTCAAGATGATGCCGGCGGGCACGCCCGTGGTCACTTTCCTGGAGAACAATTTGAAGGTCTCCGTTTCCGGAAAGATACGACAGATTCTGCTCGATGCGGAAAATCCCCACTACCAATACGATCTGTTGGGGTTGTTGAAAGGCAATTATCTTCCCCGGTTCTTTATCCAACCAACGCAAGAGGAAACCATAGATGTCCGTGACGTGGTGGACTTCGGTCTTTCGATTGGAGCGATCCCTGCCTATGCCTATCTTGGGGACATTGAGGAGAGTGTGACCGGGGATAAGAAGGCTGAGCGTTTTGAGGATGCCTATCTTGACGATTTGGTTGCCTTCCTGGCTGGAATCGGGTTTCCGGCTATCACCTACATGCCACCGAGAAACAGCGCCGGACAAATGGACCGTCTGCAAAAATTGTGTCGCAAACACAATCTCATGGAGATCAGCGGGGTGGATATCAATTCGTCGAGACAATCGTTCAACTGTCCCGAATTGCTTGCTCCAGGCTGTAGGCTGTGTCCATCTGGTGGATTCGGCATGGGCCTTGGTTGCCCACGAGAAGTTGGTCGACCACAATCCCGCTTGGGGATTGTTCAGTAGGGACAATCCCTTGGCAACCCGTTCGCTTGCGCAGCGGATTGCCGTGTATGCCCGGCTGGGAAGGAACATGGATCCATTTGCGCCGGAGTCAATTATCGACCACGCCAAGCACGAAATGATGCAAGGAGCATAAATACATGGATATATCGACTGCGAGTTTGAAACTCTGGGTTCCCCCAACCATACGGGGTATGACCTTCGACGGCGAGACGGCCCTGGTTGTTTCGACTGTCGAGGAGGGAAAACCCGAATTGGTTTTACCGGTACCCGACGTGGATTGGGATTTGAAGGAGACGGTTGATGCTTGGAGCTATACGTACCAGGTCTTCTGCTCCGAGCGGAATCGATATCCGAATTCTATCGGAATAGCCGGGGAGTCCTGGTTGTTGGGACTCGGTGTAGATCTGGATGAGGCCAAACAAGCTTCGGGCGTCGCCAAGGACCCCACCGTTGCAGGATCCTCCCGTCGTGCCGATATCATGAAACGGAAGATTTCACTGGTTACCGGCGGTGCCCAGGGGTTTGGCGAGGGTATAGTCAAGGGTCTTGTAGACGAGGGTGGTTTCGTCTATATCGCCGACATGAACATCGCTGGAGCCCGGTCGCTTGCACAAGCGTTGAACGATGGTGCGGGCAAGACCGTTGCGAAAGGCCTGTATGTGAATGTGACCGACGAGGATTCGGTCGCACAGATGATGGACGAGGTTGCCTCATGCACCGGATCGCTCGATCTCTTCGTCAGCAATGCCGGTGTCCTAAAAGCCGGAAGCGTGAAGGAGATGGGATTGAAGGATTTCCAGTTCGTCACCTCGGTAGATTACACCGGGTTCTTCATTTGCACCAAATTCGCCGCAAGGCAGTTGGCTTTGCAAAATGTGGGATCGGGTGGAAAGTACTTGACAGATATCGTGGCTATCAGCAGCAAGAGCGGTCTGGAGGGTTCGAACAAGAACGGTGCATATGCCGGTGCCAAATTCGGTACGATTGGATTGACCCAGAGTTTCGCATTGGAACTGGTGTCGGACAATATCAAGGTCAACGCCGTGTGTCCAGGGAATTTCCTGGACGGTCCGTTGTGGTCCGATCCCGACCGGGGACTGTTCGTACAGTATCTGCAGACAGGCAAGGTACCCGGGGCCAAGACTTTGGAGGATGTGAGACGTTTCTATGAATCAAAGGTCCCCCTCGACAGGGGATGCAGGACAGAGGATGTTGTTCGGGCGATATGTTATATTGTTGAACAGAAATATGAGACAGGCCAGGCTGTTCCCGTAACAGGCGGCCAAGTGATGTTGAACTAGAAGGAGTAGGCTATGAAGACAAGAGCAGTAAGATTATATGGCAAGAATGATTTGAGGATCGAGGAATTCGAACTTCCTGCAATCAAGGATAACGAGATCTTGGCCCGGATAGTAACGAACAGTGTCTGCATGTCGGACCACAAGGCTGCACAGCAGGGCGCGGACCATAAGCGTGTTCCCGACGATGTCGCCAAGAATCCTGTGATGCTCGGCCATGAATTCTGTGGTGAGATTGTTGAGGTCGGAAGCGTCTGGGCCTCTTCCTTCGCAGCCGGCGATCGCTTTTCCATCCAACCGGCACTCAACTACAAGGGGACATTGGATGCCCCGGGATATTCATACCAATATATCGGAGGCGATGCCACCTATATCGTGATACCCAACGAGGTCATGGAAATGGATTGCCTGCTGAAATACGAGGGCGATGCATATTTCCTCGGATCACTCGCCGAGCCCGTATCCTGTATCGTCGGCACCTATCATGCCATGTACCACACGACCGGAGGGTCGTATGTGCACCAGATGGGTATCAAGGAGGGCGGAAACGTCGCCATCATCGCTGGTGTGGGTCCTATGGGACTTGGTGCCATAGACTACGGCTTGCATTGTGACCGCAAGCCGGGCCTCATTGTGGTCACCGATATCGATGACGACCGTTTGGCAAGGGCCGCGAGCCTCTATTCGGTCGAGGAAGCCGCAAGACAGGGAATCCGGCTCGTGTACCTCAACACGAAGGAACTTGACGATCCAGTCGCGACGATGAAGGAGATTTCCGGTGGCAACGGATATGACGATATCTTTGTCATGGCTCCGGTCCGGGCCCTGGTGGAACAAGCCGATGCGATTCTGGCGAAAGACGGATGCCTGAACTTCTTCGCCGGTCCCAACCGGACCGACTTCAGTGCGATGATGAACTTCTACAATGTCCACTACGCGTCGACACATATCGTCGGTACCAGCGGTGGAAATACCGAAGACATGCGTGAATCCTTGCAGATGATGGAAAAGGGATCGATCGATCCGTCTGCCATGATCACCCATATCGGTGGACTTGATGCTGTTCCCGAGACTGTGATCAAGTTGCCTTCCATTCCTGGTGGTAAAAAACTCATGTACACGCACTATTCATTGCCATTGACCGCGATTGCGGATTTTGCCGAAGTAGGCAAGACAGACCCGTTCTTTGCCAAACTGGCGGAAATTGTCGGACGACACGGTGGATTGTGGAATGTGGAAGCGGAGAAGTATCTCCTGGAGCACGCACCGAAACATTCTGTATAACAGGGGAGGATTCCATGGCCAAATACATTGCAGTCGATTTGGGAGCCTCGAACGGTAGGGTTATTGTAGGGGACCTGTCGGGATTCGAGGTGATGAACCGGTTTGTTACCCGCAACGAGATGCTGTTGCGGGAATCCCATTGGGACATTACCTTCATATTCGCCGAAATCAAGAAAGGAATCAAGGAAGCCTTCCACCGGTACGGTGGGGAAATAGTTTCCATTGGTGTCGATTCGTGGGGTGTGGATTATGGCCTGCTTGACGAGCACGGGTCGTTGATTACGCTTCCCTACCACTATCGAGATTCCCGGACCGACGGCATGGTGGAAACCGTGTGTGCAAAACTTGGGCAGCAGGCGCTCTTCGAACGTACCGGCCTGGCTTTCCAACCGTTCAACACGCTCTACCAATTGGCCGCGATGCAGAAGTATCGCCCGTCGACACTTGCTGTCGCACGCCAGTATCTGTCGATTCCCGATCTGATCAACTATTGGCTGACAGGGGTCATGGTGAATGAGATTTCCCATGCATCGACCACCCAATTGTTCAACCCAAAGACCAAAGACTGGGATTGGGAGACAATCGACGGCATGCACTTTTCCCGTGGCATGTTCGGTACACTCGTTGAAAGCGGGACAATTGTCGGGCGGTTGCATCCTCAAGTAGCCCAGGAACTGCATGCGGACCCCGATGTCGTGGTGGTTGCCGGTGGGACGCATGATACCGCATCCGCGGTAGCGGCGGTTCCCGCCAAGGCCGGCGAGGATTTCCTGTACATCTCGAGTGGTACCTGGTCATTGCTCGGAGTGGAATCTGAACAGCCGATCTTGACTCCGGCTGCCTTGGAGAGTGGATTTACGAACGAGGTTGCCGTCAACGGGAATATCCGTTTTCTCAAGAACATCATGGGTATGTGGATCCAACAGGAATGTGTACGCCATTGGGAATCGAAGGGTGAACATATCGACTGGAAGGACCTGGACGAACAGACTATCGCCTGCAGTTCCTATTCCGGGTACATCGATCCCGACGACCAGCGCTTTTTGAAACCAAACAGCCCGCAATCGCTTATGGTCGATCGGGTGGCACAGAACTGTCGTGACCTCGGTTTGCCCGTTCCGACTTCCCATGGCGAGTATATGGTTGCCATTTACCGGGGGTTGGCAAAGGCCTATGCCAAGGCCATCGATCATTTGGGAACGATAACTGGCAAGACCTACTCCTCGCTGCATATCATTGGGGGTGGCTGCAAGAACGAGATCTTGGACCAGTGGGCTGCGGATGAAACCGGCTTGACTGTCTATGCGGGACCTGTTGAGGCCACGGCACTCGGCAATATGCTGGTCCAAGGTGTGGCGACCAAGGGTATAGGGTCGCTCCAGAGGGGAAGGGACCTGATAATCGGACATCAGAAGGTGAAACAGTTCGACCCTGCTTGATCTGTTGGCACAATCGTCGTATCACACCATGACCTGATTCTCCATAGAGAGAATCAGGTTTTGTATTTTGTTGCAATAAATAGCTGAAAATCGGAAAAAACCATAAATAGGTGCATAAATATGTAAGGAGTGTTGCATAAATATGTGGTTATCTGATAGGATGCAACAAAATTTCCATGCCGAATGCAACAAAATGTTGCAGAAGGTTTCAGGAGGGTGCAGGGTGTACGACACTACGTTGGTTTTTGCGGACGGAACCTGTTACAAGGGGATCGGATTTGGTCGCAAGGCGCCCACCTTGGAACAGCTTCTTGCCGGTGGGTTCGCCCAGATGCCACTCGGCGAGATTGTATTCAATACGACCATGGGAGCGTACCACGAGATCATCACGGACCCCTCCTATGCGGGCCAATCGATCGTCATGACCGCATCGCAAGTCGGCAACTACGGGGTCGACCCGGATTGGAACGAGATGCTCGGGGAGCATCCGTTCTGCACAGCGTTGATTCTTCGGGACCTGTATGAAGGTCCGGTACCGAACGGACGTCGCACTCTTGGCGATGCGTGTGTGGAATGGAACATATGTGGATTGACCGATGTGGATACGCGAGCCATTACCCTACACATACGTTCTTTCGGATCACAGTACGCCGTGGCGGTTGGGGAAGTGAGTCTGTCGGAACCGGATATTGCTCGGGTCATTGCATGGATCGCACGGTGTCCCACCATGTTGGAGCGCGATTTTATCAGCGGATGCTCAGTGGTGGAACCGGTGGTCTTTTCTCCAGCCGTTGAACAGAAGGCACGGTTCCTGCTTTGGGATTTCGGTACGAAGCATTCGATTGTAAAGGAGTTGCTTGCCCGTGGCATCGAGGTCACGGTGGTGCCGGCAAACCGGCAAATCCGGGATTTTCTCACTGGAACAGGTTCCTACGATGCCTTGTTCCTTTCCAATGGCCCGGGAGATCCGGCCTCACTCGATACCATAGTCCATCAACTGCAAGGTGTTCTCGATTTCCTTCCGATTTTGGGAATCTGTCTGGGACACCAGTTGGCGGCACGGGCGTTGGGCGGCACCACGGAAAAAATGTTGTACGGGCATCATGGACCGAATCATCCGGTTCGTGACTTGCATACCCAAAATGTGTATGTTACCGCACAAAACCATGGCTATTGTGTCGACGCCGCCACCTTGCCAGCTTCTTCCACGCTCTGGTTGGTGAACGACAACGACCAATCGGTCGAAGGTTTCTATGACGCCGAACGAAAGGTCATGACGGTACAATTCCATCCGGAGGCGGCTCCCGGACCTTGGGAGGCACGCAAACTATTCGATGTCTTCATCGATTTCGCTCTTGAGCAGTCCTTACCCGCAGCAGCCATGGAGGCCAGCGATGCCAGCAAGAAGTGACATTTCTTCCGTATTGATTATCGGAAGCGGACCGATCGTTATCGGACAAGCGTGCGAATTCGACTACTCGGGTACCCAGGCTGTCCAAGCGCTGAAGGAGGAGGGATACCGGGTGATCCTGGTAAATCCCAATCCTGCGACGGTCATGACGACTCCCGGTATCGCCGATGCCATCTACATGGAGCCGCTTACAGTCCAATATGTCGAGCAGATAATCGTACAGGAACACCCAGATGCGATCCTCACCACCATGGGCGGGCAAACGGGACTGAATGTAACCATTGCATTGCAGCGTGCGGGTATTCTCCAACGTCATGGCGTGGAAGTCATTGGAGCAAGTATCGCTTCGATAGAATTGGCTGAGGACCGCAGGCGTTTCAAGGAGTTGGTCACTTCTCTTGGATTGGATTCGGCGAAATCGGTTACTGTCAAGTCGATTCAAGAAGCCCAGGCCTTCAAGCGGTTGGTCGGCCTTCCACTGGTCCTGCGCCCGAGTTATACATTGGGTGGATTCGGTGGTGGTCTGGTGTTCGAAGAGTCCGATTTTGAACCGATGATGCGTGCTGCTCTCGCCGCGAGTCCCGAGCGGGAAGTGTTGGTCGAGGAATCCCTGTTGGGGTGGAAGGAGTTGGAACTGGAGGTAATGCGCGATCGGCATGACAACGCGATCATCGTATGCTCGATCGAGAATGTGGACCCGATGGGTGTCCATACAGGCGACAGCATCACTGTTGCTCCGATCCAAACCCTCACCGATACGGAGTACCAGCGGATGCGTATGGCCGCGATAGGAATACTTCGGGCCGTAGGGGTCGATTGTGGGGGTTCCAACGTGCAGTTTGCCTTGCATCCGGACGATGGGAGGATGGTGGTGATCGAAATGAATCCCCGGGTTTCCCGCTCATCCGCACTGGCGAGCAAGGCCACTGGCTTTCCCATAGCCCGGTGTTCCGCCAAGCTCGCGATCGGGTATACGCTCGACGAAGTGCTCAACGAAATCACCGGTGCAACAGCCAGTAGTTTCGAACCTGTGCTCGATTATTGTGCAGTCAAGGTTCCCCGTTTCGAGATGGAGAAGTTTCCCATGCCCTCCAAGGCGTTGGGAACGCAGATGCGTAGCGTGGGAGAGGCTCTGGCATTGGGAAGAACCTTTATCGAGGCATTGAACAAAGCCTTCCGTTCGAATGAACGGAGCATGGAGGGACTCGTGCCCTTGGAGCAGGTGAAGGGCTATACGGAATCCGATATCGAGGAAATCCTTGCGAGTGCGCATCCATTGAGGATCTGCGCCGCCTTTTCGGTGCTGTATCGTGAAGGATCTGAAGCAATCGGTCGTATTTGCGACATTACGCACTACGACCGTTGGTTTGTCCATCAGCTCTATCGCCAGGTGGAGCTTGAAAAGCAGCTGTGCGCCCATCCACACGGACAGGTACCCGGTACCGAACTCCTTCTCAAGGCCAAACGGTTCGGTATGAGCAATGTAAGGATAGGGGAACTGGTTGCGCTCCCCACCAAAATGATCGAGGATGCTTGCGAAAAATCTGAGATTCGACCCGTTGTCCATCATGTGGACACCTGTGCCGGCGAATTCGATGCACGCACTCCATATTGTTACATGACCTATGGTGAGGCCGATGAAGCCAATCCTGTATCGGGCGACTCGGTGGTGATTGTTGCCAGCGGACCGAACAGGGTAGGTCAGGGATTGGAATTCGATACCTGTTGTACCTTGGCATCGCTGGCCTACCGTTCGATCGGAAGGACCACCATCATGGTCAATTCGAATCCCGAGACGGTATCCACCGATTTCACTATATCGGACAGGTTGTATCTCGAGCCATTGACTTCCGAACACATCCGGCAGATTGTGGAACGTGAGAAAGCTTCGGCGGTTGTGCTCCAACTCGGTGGACAAACGCCCCTGTCCATGCTGGATGCCCTCCACGATGCGGGAGTGTCCATGGTGGGAACTTCGTACGAATCGATGAAGATTGCCGATGACCGGGGAAGCTTTTCCCGTCTCATGGAAGAATTGGGTTTGGCTCAAAGTGCCAACAGGACCGCGTTTGCCCGGACCGAGGTCCTTGCCCTAGCCAAGGAGATCGGGTTCCCCGTGCTCTTGCGTCCATCGCATGTATTGGGCGGCCGGAATATGGAGATTGTATACGACGAGGTGCAGCTCGCGACCTACTTGGATGGCACAGTACTTGTATCGGACGACAGCCCGCTGTTGGTGGACCATTTCCTCGAGGATGCGTTCGAATATGACTTGGATGCGCTCAGCGACGGCGAATCGATCTATATCGGCGGCATCCTGCAACATATCGAAGCTGCGGGAATCCATTCCGGAGATTCGGCAGCTGTGTTCCCTCCCTATGCCTCCAAGCCGGAAATACTGGAGCAGATGCGCAAAGCTGCCTTCTCCATTGCGATGGCGCTACAGATCAAAGGTTTTATGAATATCCAATTCGCTGTGCAGAATGATACGCTCTATATCATCGAGGTGAATCCGCGTGCCTCTAGGACAATCCCATTCATCTCCAAGATGTCTCAGGTCGATCTTGTAGGAGCCGCTGTGCGGATTTGGGAAGGAACCAGTTTGTTCGAGCAGGGATTGGTCGTGCATCCCGGTGCTTTGGGGGAAGGCTCCTGCAAGTACGGTTGGGCAGTGAAGGAGGCGGTCTTCTCCTTCGACAGGTTTGTCGATATCGATCCCCAGCTCGGTCCCGAGATGCGTTCCACAGGAGAAGTCGTGGGAATCGGCGCAACGTTCGGCGAGGCATATGCGAAATCCCAGATCGCGGGAGGAAACCAGTTGCCGATTCGGGGAAGGGTCTGTGTGTCGGTAAACAAGAAGGATCGGAAAACGATTGCTCCGATTGTCAGGCAACTGCAGGAGTTGGGATTCGAGGTCGCTGCTACCAGGGGAACGGCACGGGACCTGTTCGATTCGGGTATCGTTTGCGAAACTGTCCTGAAAACCGACGAGGGGCACCCGAATATTATCGACCACATGAACAGTGGTCGTATCGATCTGCTGGTCAACACACCGATGGGAAAACGGGCACGTCGAGGCGATGAGAACCTGCGTTCGGCCGCGATGCATCAGAAGATTCCCTATACCACAACGACAAGTGCCGCGGCGGCTGCGGTTGAGGCGATACGGTACTTGCGGTCCCAGGTTGTGCAGGTGGTGGCACTATAAAGAAAAACCGTCGGAAAACCAGTTTCCGACGGATGCATCGGGCAGAGAGGATTTGAACCTCCGACCCCTTGGTCCCGAACCAAGTGCGCTAGCCCCTGCGCTACTACCCGAATTCTGTGCGATCAAACGACCACAACGGTGCAAACTATATACAATGGGCATTATTGTGTCAATGAGCAACATTGACACTCGTACTGCTACCGTGCTATTTTTCTGGGGATGTCCTCCAATGGGGGCACTCCTAATTTGTGCAAGAAAGAGGTCGTACATGCCTTCCAAGGATTCGAAAACTCCAGGAAAAGATGACGCCAATGTCGTCAAGTTCAATGCAAAAGATGAAAAACAAGCTGTCAAGGTAAAGAACAGGCCAGGAATCACTGTCTCGAAGATAGTAACCTATGTCATATTGGCTTTGCTTGCCATCGTGATGGTTTTTGGTGTTTTCCCCTCATTCGGGTCGAGAGGCTCCTCCTCGAACATAGAGTTCGGTTCGTATGATGGCACTCCCATCGAATTCTCCTACGGCAACTATTTCTATCGCCAATACCAACGGCAGGCCCAACAGAACAAGGCCACCGGGGATACGGCCGCGTACCAGATATGGCGGGGCGCTTTTGAAAGCACCGTGTTCCAGACAGCCATGTCCAAGAAAGCTGGGGATGCGGGAATCCGAGTGGTCGGTGAGACGCTCAACAAGGCGATCATCGACAGCGGTGTGTACAACAAGGACGGAAAGTTCGATATTGCCACCTATGAAAAGGCCAGCATGGAGAGCAAGAACCAGGTGAAGGTCCAGTATGAGGAGAGTCTTCCTGTCCAGATGGTCATGGATGATGTCACAAGTGTCCTCTCCGCACCTGCCGAGCTCGATTATATTGTTCAGATGGGTGATACCGCCCGCTCCTTCGAATACGCAATCTTCGACTCGTCGGTCTATCCGGACGATCTTGCCCGCCAATATGCGCAAGCCAATATGGCACTGTTCACCCTGATCGATGTCTCGGTCATTTCCCTTGCCGATGAAGCGACCGCACAGTCGGTGCGTGCATCGATAGAATCTGGGTCAACGACTTTCGAGGATGCCGCGAAAGCAAATTCACGCGATAGCTTCGCCGCTGAAGGCGGTCGGGCCGGAACCTGGTACCTCTATGAGCTGCAGGGCAACTTCTCGGTTCCCGAGGAAGTCAATATCCTGTATTCTACCGCTGTCGGACAAATTTCACAGGTATTCGCCGCGCCCAACGGATACGTATTGTATCGGGTTGAACAAGCTCCCTTCCTTGCCGATTTCGAGGATGCCGAGGTGCTTGCCGACGTGAAGGCCTATATCGGAACCCGTGATGCACAAGTCGTGACCGCCTATCTTGAGGGAAAAGCCCAGGAGTTTGCAGTGATTGCTGCCCTCGCCATGGATTTTGCAGCTGCAGCTGAGGAGGCTGGCGTCCAGACCGTCTCGGTCGAAGCAACCCCGGTCAATGTCGGTGGCTCGAATTACCTTGCCGGGTTCGCGTATACCGACATGGGTGGATATCTCAATGCGGTTGCAAACGATACCGAAGCGATGAAGACGCTCTATACCACACCGGTCGGTGAAGTTGCAGCGCCGCTTGCTGCCAACAATGCATTTATCGTGGCAAAAGTCACGGGAGAATCCGCCATGGATACGGATATGAGCGATTACCTCAAGCTTGTCTACCCGTACATGGCGCAATCGCAAAGCCAGCAGGATCTGATCCAGTCGATATTCACATCCGAGAAGCTGAAGGACAACTTCCTCATCACTTTCATGGAAAACATCATGGGAGTCGGCGCTTCCAACTGAATTCGATAACTTTGGTACATTGGGGACTGTCATGTGTGTGGCAGTCCCTTTTCGTTGTTGCCTTTCTCGACTTCTCTCGGTAGACTGAACATAGAGGTACTGCGATGAAGTCACCCAAAGAGTTGACCTTGGAGAGAAAATTGCTTGCGGCCTTGGACCCCAATACCCGTCCGGGCTTCATAGCTTCCTTGCTGATGGAAGATGAAGAAGTGCAGATGATGCAGGACTATGCCAATAGTGTTTCCATAGTCAGGTTGGGATTCAACGACCACGGGCCAGTGCATATGAGGCAAGTGGCACGGAATGCGGTCAAGATGATGCATCTTCTGAAAGATGCCGGAATACAGGGTAGTCTTGAGCACGATAGGGTCGGAACCTTCGAGGATTCCCTCTCTGCTGTCGTCCTGGCGAGTTTTCTCCACGATCTTGGTATGGCGATTGGCCGGCAGGACCACGAGCTGCTTAGCGCGACGCTCTCGGCTCCGATCATCACCCGGATCCTGGAAGTCGCGTATCCCGACGATATTCGGAAACGGGTCATCATCCGTTCCCTGGCATTGGAAGGGATTGTCGGTCACATGGCCAATCGTCGTATCCATAGTATCGAGGCCGGGGTTATCCTTTTGGCGGATGGTTGTGATATGGAGAAGGGTCGGGCAAGAATTCCCATAGCATTGAACACCGAACCCAAGATAGGTGATATCCACAAGTATTCGGCAAATTCGATCGAGAAGGTCACCATACGAAAAGGGGAGGAGAAACCGATACGGATAGAAGTCGAGATGTCTGCCGAAGTCGGATTCTTCCAAATTGAAGAGGTTCTGTTGCCAAAGGTGAACTCGAGTCCCGTCAAGCCCTTCGTGGAATTGCTTGCCGGTGTTACAGGACAGATCAATAAACATTATTTGTAGACGGAGGACAACTGTATGATCGCATTCATGGGCGAAGCTTTGATTGATCTCATTGGAAGTTCCAACTCGGAAGGGCAACCGTGCTTCTATTACTATTCGGGAGGATGTGCCCTCAATGCCGCTACTGCCGCCGCACGTCTCGATTCCGATGTCCTGTACATAGGAAAGTTATCTTCCGATATGTTCGGGAAACAAATGCAGGAGTATTTTTCAGCAAACAATGTGAAGATGGTTCCGAAATTCCAGGATGTGCGTGAGAATTCGATGATCGGTTTCGCCAAGCTGGATGCGAAAGGAGCCGCCACATACAGCTTCTATATCGATGGCACGACAGTAACCGTATTGACGGCCGACGAGATAGTTGAAGCGATCGAACCGCTTGCCACCTTGCGATATCTCCATGTTGGGTCCGTATCGATCGCGTTGGATAGTTCTGGTGAACAGATCCTCTCAGCCCTGAAACGGTTGAAGGCAAGACCCTTTGTCTTTTTCGATCCCAATGTCAGACCTTCTGTTATCGGAAACTTCGAGACCTATCGGAAACGGGTTGTCGAGGTGGCCAGACTCGCGTCCTTGATCAAATTGTCGCATGAAGACCTGGAGCTGTTGTTCCCCGATAGCAGCGTCAAGGATGGAATTTCGTGTCTGTTGGAGCTGGGGGCAAGCCATGTGGTGCTTACCAAGGGAAAGGACGGATTGCAATGGATATCGAAATCCGGTTTGGATATCCGGGTTCCTGCCATAGACAATCCGATTGTGGACACCGTGGGTGCAGGCGATACCGTCAGTGGGGCGCTTTTGACCTACTTGGAGGAACATGATATTGGCATTGGGGATACTGTCACCAGGGAGCAGGCAACGGAAGCCCTTGAGTTCGCAGCGGCAGCGGCAGCTGTAACCACGTCACGCAAAGGTGCGAATCCACCAAGACGATCCGAGATAGCCTATTCGATTTGATCGAGCTCAACCGATACGGCCGGAATTTGAAAAGGCGTAGCCATCCTTGCCCTGGTTCTTGACAGTGTAGAGATTCCGGTCGGCGCTGGTATACAGTTCGGTGAAAGAAAGTCCATCCTCAGGGTACATGGCGATGCCGATGCTGCATGAAAGGTTGTCTTGCCGCAAGTTGGCGAGCAGCTCGGTGATTTTTCGTATCAGGATTTCCCGGTCGGGGAAGTTGACAAGGAAAACCGCAAACTCATCCCCCCCCAGACGCCCGAACAGATCGGTTGCGCGGAAGGTGGTCTTCAAGTGGAGTGCCAACTTTGTCAGCACGGTGTCCCCGTACAAATGGCCATGCGTATCGTTGATTACCTTGAAATCATCCGCATCGATCATGATCAGCACATGATGGTTCTGGTTCCCGTCGGCAACTTCGAGAATCCTGGTGACACTTGCCTGGAATCCCCTTCTATTCATAAGCGCGGTGAGGGAATCGGTTTGGGACAATCCGATCAAGCGTAACGATTCAACCTTTTCGTCATGGATATCCTGTATCCGACCAGCTACCCGTTCGACTCCACCTTGGTTGTCGAATAGCGAGGTCAGCAGAAATCGTGTCCAGATATATTTGTCGCCTTTAGCCTCCACCTTGGTGAGCCTGACTTCTATCCGCGTGCTTCTCAAGGACAATTCGATCAATTCCTTCAACGTTGCCTCGAAACGTACCCGATCCGCAGGATGCATCTCGTACAGGTCTCCAGTCAATAGGTTCGCTTGTGGAGGAAAGGGCTGCCCAAACATGCGTATCCAGTTCTTCTCCCTGGAGATGAATAGGAATCTTTTCTGTACCATGCTCCACTCGAAGATCACTTCGTCCGTCTGTTCCAGGATTATGCGATACCGCTCATCACTGGTGCGCAACTGTTCGAACGCTTCATGCATCGCAGTCGTGTCCACCGCCATTCCGAACAGGATTAATCCGATATCCCTGGATTCCACCTCAGGTATCCTGAATGAACAGGATATCCATTGTTTTGCCGATGTATTGGTGCTTCTGTATTCGAATGTCCCGAGCAGGGTGCCGCTTGTTGCTGTCCGGATAACCATTTCCACAGAGTTCCGGTCATCCGGATGGATCGTATGCAAGAAGCTGTTGCCCGATTCGTTTATCAAGGTCCTTTTATCGGGATATCCGGCAAGGGTGACAAATGGTTCGCTTACAAGGAGGAAAGGCATACCATCGGCAAGGGAGCATTTGAACAACCCCCCCGGAAGATTTGCGGTAAGCGTGTCGAGTTCCGTGTTGAGTCGTCTCAACTCCTGGGTATCCTGGGCGACATGGTCCATGAGTGAATTGAAGGCTTGCACGATTGTATTGAATTCATATTTGCTCTCGATCTCTATGTGGTACCTGTAGTCATGCCTTCGCACATGCTCCATACCATCGATCAGCGCCTGGATCGGAGTGCCGAACAGTGTCGAAATATGGTTCAGGGCGAGTATCAATGCAACCATGAAAAGAATGGTGAATAGGATGAAGACCGGTATGGTGTCCAGTATCGGGCTCATGATGTCCTTGCTCGAGATGCTGGTGAAGACTGTCCAACCGAGCTCTGGAATATGGATGTATTGGCCTATCGATCGTTCTCCGTCAAGTGAGAATGAGAATGTGCCGACCGGATGTTCCTGCATGTCGACGGTCGCCAACTTGGATGAAAGGTTGGAACGGTTGTCCAAGTCCTGTACGGACCAGTAGGATTTGCCGTTGCCGGACATGGCGACTACTGAACCATGGGAATCGTAGACCAGGCGGAAGGTAGACCGGAACATGCCGTCATCCTGGGCCAGCCTCCTCAGATATGACAGTTCCATGACTGAGAATACGCTTCCCTTATATCCTGAATCACCGACTACCGGGAGTCCAAGAAAAACATATACATCGTTTGCCGATGTTGCTGGGGCAGTTATAACCGGAGAAACAATGCGTGAGCGTTCCATACCTTCAGAATCTGTCAACGGGACGGAATGTGAGCTGCGGCCGGGAAACAATGGGTCATGGTATGCTATGATATTTCTATGCTTGTCTTCCACATACAAGGCCTGTGTTTCCGGATGCCGCGCAAGATGTGCGGATATCTGGTTGCGGATGCTTGCAAGATAAGCTGCGCGGGTCTGGTTCGTTCCAAGGGTCGGGTCCATGGACAGCTGCCTGCGCGTATCCATATTGTCGCGGATTCTATTCAGTTCAATGAACTGGTAATTCAGGTATGTTTGTATCCTATTGGCATACAAGTCGGCATCGTATGCCAACATTTGGCGTGCGAAAGGCTCGAATCGGGCGGAGAAAGCCAAAAGGCTTATGACCATGACCACTATGGCTGGAATCAAAGAGAAACTGAATACGATCGTCTGCATTTTACGGGTAAATTGCAAATGACCCCTCCTAGTGGAATTCAATTGTTTTGGCGGTATATCCAAACCGTACTCTATCATGTGCCTATTTGACTGTACAGGATTATATAGCTGGAAGTTACATAAAGTTGTCCGATAACGCTTTCCGAGTACTATAGCAATTCGGTGCATTGTGTTATAGTTGCGCAGTCATGATAAAAACCAACGAACATATTAGAAATATCGCAATAATCGCGCATGTAGACCATGGTAAGACCACGCTTGTCGACGGATTGTTTCGTCAGAGCGGTTTGTTTGCGAATAGGGATATACAAGATAGGATAATGGACTCCGGGGCTCTTGAACGGGAACGGGGTATCACAATCAGTGCGAAGAACTGTGCGGTCAATTGGAAGGGTGTGAAGATCAATATCATCGACACTCCCGGACACGCCGACTTCGGCGGGGAAGTCGAACGCGGATTGTCTATGGTCAATGGTGTCGTGCTGTTGGTCGATGCAGCGGAAGGTCCTTTGCCGCAGACCCGGTTTGTGTTGCAGAAGGCCCTGACGTTGCACCTTTCCGTCATTATTGTAATCAATAAGGTCGATAGGCAGGATGCGAGACCTCAGGAAGTATTGGAAGAAGTCTACGATCTGCTTCTCGAGTTGCACCCCGATGAATCCATGCTGGAAGTACCCGTATTGTATTGTATCGGACGTGACGGCTCGTGTGGGTTGGAACCGGATGCATTGGACGGGGACCTGCACGCGTTGCTGGACATCATGGTACGTGAAGTACCTGCTCCACAATATGATGATTCTGAACCGTTCCAGATGTTGGTGTCGGATTTGGGATATAGCGATTTCTTGGGGCGATTGGCGATCGGTAAAGTTGTCAACGGCAGTGCGACCACCAACGATGCGCTCATTTGCGTCGGAGAGGACAACATCAAGGTCCCTCTGCGGGTAACCCGTCTTCAATGTTACGATGGTCCGACTTTCCATGAAGCCGAAAGTATCGGTCCTGGAGATATCGTTGTCCTGTCCGGTGTGGAGAAGGTTTCGATCGGAGACACGATCTGTACCAAGGACTCGCCCAAGGCATTGCCGAGGATAACGATCGACGAACCGACTGTAGCGATGCGCTTCAGCAAAAATATCTCGCCGTTGGCTGGACAGGAAGGAAAGCACGTCCAATCGACAAAAATCTATGAACGGTTGCGTAAAGAGGCGCTGCAGAACGTTTCCATAAAAGTGGAACGGAATGCCGGTGACGATACCGTTACAGTCAAGGGCCGGGGCGAATTCCAGCTTGCCATTATCGTCGAATCTATGCGTCGTGAAGGGTTTGAATTGTGTGTTGGTCGTCCGATGATCATCTTCAAGGAAGATGCCCAGGGGAACCGACTCGAACCAATCGAATTCCTACGTGTCGACTGTCCGGAAATATACAGCGGGATAATCATGGAGAAACTTGCCAAACGGAAAGGGCAGCTCATGGATATCACCTACGATAGCGATGGCCGGGTGACCATGCGTTTCGAGATTCCCTCTCGGGCACTGATTGGATACCGGGACGAATTTTTAACCGATACGAAGGGAAATGGTATCATGCATGCTATCTTGAAAGGCTATGAGGCTTATCGTGGTGATTTTCCGGATCGGTTCACCGGTTCGTTGATATCGGATCGTTCCGGGACGGCTGTCGCCTATGGCCTGTTTGGGCTTGAACCCCGAGGCCGGTTGTTCGTTGTTCCCGGTGATCCAATTTACGAGGGAATGATTATCGGTGAGCACAATCGTGATACCGATCTCACCTGTAATCCCACACGGACCAAGAAATTGACGAACTTGCGGGCTTCAGGTAAAGATGATGCGGTCACACTGACACCGATTTCGAACATGAGTCTCGAACAGGCGATCAGATTCATCAAGGATGACGAACTGGTCGAGGTGACACCCAAATCGGTTCGTCTCTGCAAGAAGATTCTGAGTAGCCAACAGCGAAAGATTTTTGAAAGCAGGGGCTATATACCCGAATACCTCTATAGCACTAACGGGTAATGGAATAGTTTTCGAGAATCGAAAACTCGTCGGGGGTAGGGATCGAGTCCATTGCTCCCGGACGCATCACCGTTACACTTGAGGCTGCGCTCGCCGCCTCAAGTGCTTGCTCCACAGTTCTTCCTTTGGCGATATTCGCCAGATAACAACCAATGAATGTATCTCCAGCCGCCGTCGTATCGACAACAGGCACATTCCATGTGCCGAAGCTATGGCGGATATCGGATCCTTGTCCAAAGCGTACGCCCTGGCCACCCAAGGTGATCATGATGCCAGTATTTGGGAAGGTCCTGGTAAGGGTTTCCATTGCCTCAAGAGGGTCTTTCTTTCCGGAAATCCCTTCGGCTTCCACTTCATTGACTACCAGCAGGTCGATGAGTTCCAGGGGAAGATCGAGGACCGATTTGTCGAAAGGGGCGGGATTGAAGCAAATAGGCATATGCAAGGAGTGGGCTTTCCTGATTATATGGGGCAATTGGTTTATCTCGTTTTGAAGCATGACCCAATCGCCAGCGGAAAAATGGGAGAATATGGTATCGATTTCGGTAGTGGTGAATTCCTTATTGGCTCCCCCATAGAGGACTATCGAATTCTGCCCATCAGATGCCACTTGTATCAATGCCTGGCCTGTAGGAGTCTCGCCTTCAGCCAGGAACGATGTATCGACACCCATACTTTGCAACTTGTCCTTTATCCAAAGGCCATCGGGTCCAATCCTTCCGGCATGAAAGATTTGATGCTGTCCGGCTTTGGCGACCGCAACCGATTGGTTTGCACCCTTTCCTCCGGTTGATCGGGTCAGGTTGCTGCTGCTGATGGTCTCGCCAGGCAAAACGATATGGTCTACAGCAAACACGATATCAATATTAGTCGATCCAAAATTAACAATTCGCATTCCAGCCTCGATTATCTTCTGTTTTGGAAGAAATTGTAGAAGCTGGAATGTCTTTGGTCAATGGGAAATTACCGATTGGTGAACTAGAGAAGATGCAACTGGTGCTTTTCTGCTTCGGCATGGATCTGTTCGGGCCAAATCGAGGCCTGTACTTCTCCAATATGTGCCTTTTTCAGAAGCAACATGCATATACGGGATTGTCCGATACCTCCACCGATCGTCTGGGGAAATTCACCGTTAAGCAATCGTTTGTGCCAATAGAGCTCTTTGCGTTCAGGATTCTTGCGCATGTCCAATTGCCGTTCCAATGATTCGTGGTCGACACGAATGCCCATCGAGGAAAGCTCGAGGGAGTCCTGTCTGACTGTGTCCCAGACAATGATATCCCCGTTGAGACCATAGCGGTTGTTTCCGGTCGGTGTGGACCAGTCGTCATAGTCGGGAGCACGGCCGCCATGCAGCACCCCATCGGGCAACGGATGGCCGATGCCGATCATGAAAATCGCACCATACTTCTGCGCCAACACCTTCTCCCTCTCTACTGGAGTGAGATCGGGGTATTGTTCGAATGCTTCCTCCGCATGGATGAATACGATATTCTCAGGCAATGACGGACGACAAACCGGAAACATTTCACCCACAAGGAACTCGGTCCGTTTGATTGCTCCATAGATTTTCTCTACGACGTATTTCAAGTACTGCAGGGTACGGCTTTGGTCGGGCATCACCAGCTCCCAGTCCCACTGGTCGACATAGATGGAGTGTATCGCGTCGATATCGTCATCCGGTCTTATTGCGTTCATATCGGTATAAAGTCCGGTATTTGGCGAGAATCCATAGTCGGCAAGGGCCATGCGTTTCCATTTTGCCAACGAATGGACAATTTCCATAATGACATTGTCCATATTCATGACAGGAAAGGAAACCGGACGTTCGATACCGTTCAGATCATCGTTGATACCGGAGCCTTTGGGGACAAAAAGTGGGCTGGTGACACGCGAGAGGTACAATTCACCGGAAAGTTCGCGTTCAAACGTATCTTTCACAAATTTAATGGCTTTCTCAGTATGTTTCTGATCCATAAGTGGCGTGTAATCGGTTGGAAATTGTGCTTTGTACATGGGTTTCCTCTCCTTAGACATAAGCTTGGTCGTGAACACCAGCGATCGCGCGGCCCGAGGGTTCATTCATTTTCTTGAACGCTTCATCCCAATCGAGCGCCGTTTGGGTTGAACAGGCTACCGATGCCTCATGCGGGACGCAACGTGCTGCGGATTCCGATGGAAAGGCCTCTGCATACAGGGACCGGTAATAATACTCTTCTTTATTCATGGGAGTATTGATCGGGAATCGGTGTTGGGCATTGGCGAATTGTTGGTCGGAGACCTTTTCATTGGTCATAGACCGCAAGGTGTCGATCCAACCGTATCCCACTCCATCGGAAAATTGTTCTTTCTGTCTCCAGGTGATTTCGGGAGGGAGCATGTCCTTGAATGCTTCACGGAGTATCCACTTTTCTATACGTGCCTTGCCCGGAACCTTGCTCGACATCTTGTCGGTCGGATTTTGAGTCATGGCGGTATCGATGAACTCGAAATCGAGGAAGGGGACCCGTCCTTCGACTCCCCATGAGGCCAACGACTTGTTGGCTCTCAAACAATCGTACAGGTGGAGCTTGCTCAGTTTTCTGACCGTCTCCTCATGAAATTCCCGTGCATTCGGTGCTTTGTGGAAATAGAGGTATCCACCGAACAGTTCATCCGATCCTTCCCCGCTGAGCACCATCTTGATACCCATGGATTTGATGAAACGTGCGATAAGATACATCGGGGTAGATGCTCGGATAGTGGTTATATCGTAGGTTTCCAGATGATACACGACATCGGGCAATGCATCCAGAGCCTCCTGCAAGGTGAAGTGTACCTCGTGGTGTACTGTTCCGATATATTCGGCCGCCGTGCGGGCTGCGATCAGATCGGGAGATCCTTCCAGTCCTATCGCAAAACTATGGAGCCGCGGCCACCACGCTTCCGCGGTATCTTCAGTCTCGACTCGTTTCTTGGCATATTTCATGGTAATTGCGGCGATGATCGAGGAATCGAGTCCTCCACTGAGCAACACGCCGTAGGGAACGTCGGTCATGAGTTGTCGTTTGACTGCAGATTCCAGGTCATGGCGGACCTTTTGTATATCGGTCTTCATGTCCTTCACCACATCGTAATCCGTCCAGGTCCTGGTGTACCAAGTCTTGGGTTCAGCATCGCTGCTGATGAAATAGGATCCGGGGGGGAACTCTTCGAAATGGGTGCAGACACCCTCCAACGCTTTCAATTCCGACGCGACATAATACTGTCCCTCGGCATCCCAGCCTTGATACAAGGGGATGATTCCAATATGGTCCCTGCCGATCAGGAACAACTCCTTCTCACTGTCATACAGGGCAAAAGCATAGATTCCGTTCAATTCCTCGAAGAAATCGGGACCTTTTTCCCGATACAAGGCAAGGATGACTTCACAATCGCTCTGGGTAAGGAAATCATAGGATCCGGCGAATCGTTTGCGGATCTCCATGTGATTGTAGATTTCTCCATTCACAGCCAGCGAGAGCTTGCCGTCCTTGCTCAGCAACGGTTGTTTTCCAGAAAACGGGTCTACGATCGCGAGTCGCTCATGTGCGAGGATATTATTATTCGCACAGTGTACCCCTGACCAATCTGGTCCGCGATGTCTGATCTTTTTCGACATTTGCAATACTTGTTCACGTACTGCGTCCATGTCTTGCGCAATGTTGAATGCACCAACGAATCCGCACATGCTCTTCCTCCTCTCATAGTACTTTTCCATCACATGATGGATATCAGATGTATAATAGGAGAAAACTACCGGGTTGCATGGGTCAATGTCAATTACAGAATGGATATTTATACAATTATTTGTATGATTTTCTTTTTTTCCTTTATCAATCCAGCATAACATTGTATTATTGATACGGTAACGAAAACGGTTTCGCTATAGAGGTGTGCATGTCCGATACTGTAACTATCTATGATATCGCAAAAGTGGTTGGGACTTCTCCAGGAACTATTTCGAAAGCGTTGAATGGACGGCATGACGTCGGCGACACATTGCGGGAAAGAATAATCGAAACGGCCGCTTCCATGGGCTACCGTCCGAATGTCCATGCGCGCGGTTTGAAGATGAAAAAGTCCTGGCTGGTCGGTATGGTGTATGGGGAGGATGAAAGCGATTCACTCGAACATCCGTTGTTTTTGCCGATAATGAATGCCTTCAAGCGTCAAATGGAACACTTTGGCTACGAATTGCTCTTTCTTTCGCAACATTCAAAATTTATCGGTGATAGCCTGTTGTCCCATGCCTTCAGTCGCCAAGTGGACGGATTGCTTCTCATGAATGTGGCGGAGCATGCTACCAGATCGTTTGTAACCGCGTCGAACGCTATTCCAATGGTCGCCTGCGATGCGATCGTCCCGTCCTTATCATCCGTTATCACAGACAATATCATGGCTTCGAAGGAAGCAGTCGGTTATCTGTATGGTCTTGGACATAGAAATATCGGGCATATCGCAGGACCTGCCAATCCGGTGACAGTCGGTGGAGACGAACGGCTTGAAGGATTCGTCCAGGGAATGCATGAGTTGGGTTTGTTGGACGCGAACCAGTATGTGGTAAGGGCAGAAGGTTGGACTCCGAATCATGGACGAGACGCATTCGTAAAGTTGATGCAAACACATCCCGATATCACAGCGGTCTATTGTGCCGCGGATTTTTATGTGATGGGTATGTTGCAGGTCTGCAGGGACAAGGGTATACGGATTCCTGCGGATATTTCTGTCATCGGATTCGACGATGTACAATGGACAGCGTTCGTGGAACCCGGTTTTACTACCTTCAGGCAAAATAAGGAACAATTGGGAACTGTTGCCGCAAATAGATTGCTTGCGGCTATGGACGGTGAACAAAGTATAGATATAGTGCGAATTCCAGCAGAATTGGTAGTACGTGGTTCGTGTCGCAACGTAAAGTGGCATACGTGAGCCCCTTGGGGCGCGGCAAAGGAGGCGATGCCTCCTGTGTCCGGCTCTTGCCTTGGGGTAGGGCTCCCTTTCAAAGAAAGAGGTGTTTACGGTGAAAATTGAATTTCCGAAGGATTTCTTGTGGGGTTCCGCCACAGCGAGTTATCAAGTTGAAGGTGCTGTAGCCGAAGATGGACGCAAACATAGTATTTGGGACTCGTTTTGTGCTGTCGAAGGGAATATCATCGACAATCAGGATGGGTCTATCGCTGCTGACCAGTATCATCGGTATGGACAGGACATTGGGATAATGAGGAAGTTGGGACTGCAGGCATACCGGTTTTCGCTTGCCTGGCCACGGATACTTCCATCGGGGGAAGGACTCGTGAGCGAGTCCGGAATTACCTATTATCGAGCCCTTATGACCGAATTGCGTAATGCGGGTATCAAGGTTGTCGCTACGCTGTACCATTGGGATTTGCCTCAGGCATTGGAGGAGAAGGGCGGATGGCGATCACGGGATACCGCTTTTGCCTTCGAGCGGTATGCCAAAATTTGTTATGAACGTTTTGACGATCTTGTAGACCAGTGGATTTCCATCAATGAACCCTGGTGCATTGCGTATCTTGGACACTTGACCGGCGAACACGCTCCTGGAAGAAAAAGTCATGCCGAGACTATCCGTGTGATCCACCATATCAATCTTGCCCATGGTTTGGCTGTGCGTGCTCTGAGACAGGTGGGTTCGAATACTCCCATAGGGCCATCATGGAACGTGTTCGTTCATCGGAATGCCACAAATCGGGACGAGGATATCGAAGCAGCGAAGAAATCCCTGGTATATGAAACTCGTGTGTTTACCGATCCTATTCTTCATGGCCTGTACCCAAAGGAATTGGAAAACGATCCCCGATGGGCATTTCCCATACAGAAGGGTGACCTGGAGCTGATACGACAGGAAATTGACTTTATTGGAATAAATTATTACCAGGAGACAGTAGTCGAAGCTTCCGATACGCATGAACGTGGGTATGCCCAGGTACCGACATGGCAGACGACAACAAGTCAAGATTGGCCTATCAATCCTGACGGTCTGTATAGGGTATTGACCTGGATTTCACATGAAGCTCCTCATATCCCATTGTATATTACGGAAAACGGGTGTGCGTTCGATGACGAGGTTTCATCGGATGGGCGTGTCCATGATGTTGAAAGAATCAGATATGTGGTCAGGCATTTGGAAGTTTGCAAGAAAGCCTTGGAAGCGGGAATTCCATTGAAAGGCTATTTTTACTGGTCGTTCATCGACAATTTCGAATGGGCCTGGGGATATGGGAAGCGTTTCGGAATTGTATATTGTGACTATGATACCCAAACAAGAATTATTAAAGATAGTGGCTACTTTTTACGTGATGTAATATCGAATTACTTAGAATACTAAATGAAAAAAATATAATATAGATATCATAGATGTATGGGAATTACATAGTATTGCCTACTTATGATATGACATGAGCACGGGGTGGAGAGGATTCGCGAAACGCACTTCACCCGGTGTTGGTCATATGTGGAGAGTGACTCGATATATGCTACCCTCAGTTGATTGGTGAAGTAGAATACGATTGTATACTATTGGCATACATCGTCGAATTATATAAAAAATATATAAATAATATATGATACATATATAGTAACATATATTTGTTATATAGTTGTAACTGCTTCCTATATCAAAAATATGTTAATTAATTACTGAAACGATTATAAGTTACCATCAATTCTAAATTATTAATTATATGACTTGTACGATTGCTATGTCGGATATATACTGTCACATGACAAGGTAAAAGGTATGAGTAAGACAATTTCCTTCCATTTGCAAAAAGGTGGTGTTGGAAAAACTACTATTTCTGGAACTCTTGCGTGCCAATCGGCCATGAATGGGTATACAACCCTTTTGGTTGATGTGGATCCCCAGGGGAATGCTTCTTCATGGTTTTATGATGGGGAATTGCAATTTGAGCTTTCCGATGTATTGCAGGGAAAATGTTTTATCACAGAGGCGATTGTAGAGATTCCTACCATACCCAATTTGTTCTTGTTGCCTACTTTTGGTATCGGTGGTGGACTGAAACAGTACGCCGAGACCAAAATTGCAGATGAGCCGTATGTACTCCAAGACTTGGTACACGAATTATCGGGATCCTTCGAACGAATCATTTTGGATCTGTCGCCTGGACTAGGGAAATTGGAGCGTTCCGCATTGATTGCTAGTGACGAAATAATCACTCCTATGACTCCGGAAGTTTTTAGTCTGGATGGACTTGAAATATTTATAGATGAATTGGAAAAGATAAAGAAGAATCTGAGAAGCCCTGTTCGACATGAGAAGATTATCATCAACTCTTTCGATGAACGTATACGTCAGCATAAAGATATTTACGAAGCGGCGATGGTGGGTTCCTTTGAAGTCTTCAAGATTCCTGTTGATCCGGTGTTTAGGAAATCCCAGGAACGTAATATTGCACCACAACTTTTCAAGCAACGTGGAAAGGGTTTGAAGCCGATAACTTTGGAAGCGATTAAAAAGATTGATGCAAAAATATGGAGATGATGTATGGCATTGAAAAAGAATTCTACTGTAGCTGAGAGTGAAGATTCTATCAGCGCCCTGAAAGCGAAGCAATTGTTCAAACATGATTCACGTCCAAAAAAGGAGAATAAAGTCTTGACGACCTTCTCCATCGAGCCTTCATTCAAACGTGAACTTGAAGAAATGTTTTCAGGTATGGGCTTAGGTTGGGCTGCAGGGATTCGGTTTGCACTTAAGGAATTCAGTAAAAAGTACTCTGAATAGCATCAACTTCTCCATCGGTATTGCATCAAATCAGTTGGATTTACTATAAAAATATAGGGAAATAGTATAAATAATATATAAATATCGTACAAAATATATATGTAAAAAAATAATTATTATGATAGAAATATACAAAAATTATCTAATAAGTATATAACTAATATATAATTAATATATAATTAATATATGATGACAATATCATACGAATACTATTATATAAACATTCTTATTAAAACCTATGGTGCGATTGGACCGGAGGGTAATCATGGTCAAATTGGGGAATTGGTGGAAAGAAGGTGTGATATACCAAATATACCCACGAAGTTTCCAAGATAGCAATGGTGACGGTGTTGGAGATCTGCAGGGAATAATCGGTAGGATGGATTATCTTGCATGGCTGGGAATTTCCGGATTGTGGATAAGCCCCATCTATGCGTCTCCCATGTATGATTTCGGTTACGATATCAGTGACTATAGGATGATTGATCCGATTTTCGGTTCAGAAGAAGATGTGTGTGCCTTGTTGGAGTGTGCACACGGTAGGAATATCAAGGTCATGTTCGATATGGTCCTGAACCATACTTCATCCGAACACGCCTGGTTCAAGGAAAGTTCATCCTCCCTGCAAAATACAAAAAGAGACTTCTACATTTGGCGTGATGGACGTGGGCGCAGATGCCCAAACAACTGGTATGCGGCTTTTGGGGGTAGGGCATGGAGTTTTGATAGAGTTACCGGCCAATATTATCTACATTCGTTCCTGAAACAGCAACCCGACCTTAATTGGCGAAACGATGAAATGGTTACCGCATTGTTTGGTGAAATGGCGTACTGGTTGGACAAGGGTGTAGATGGATTTCGTCTTGATGTGATCAACCTGATAGTCAAGGACAAGGATTATCGCAACAACCCCTATGGGTGGGGAGGACGGCCCCGTCCGTATGACATGCAGCACCATGTGTATGACCGCAATCAAATCGAATCCCATGAGAAGTTGAGGAAATTCCGGAAATGGATAGATTCCTACCCGGAGAGGATGCTTGTAGGCGAAATTATGGTCGAAAAACCCGGAGAGCCTGAACTTGCTGCCTCGTATCTGGGAAATGGAGACGATGAGCTTCACTTGGCCTTCGATTTTTCGTTCACCTGGTTGCCTTGGAACGCCCAGGTCTGGAAAGCTGCAGCGATCAGATGGTACTCCTCGATTCCAGATGGAGGCTGGCCGAGTTGGGTCTTCTCGAACCATGATGTGAAGAGGGCCATCTCCCGATGGAAAAATTCACCTGGGCGGGCTCGCATCGCAGCATTCTTCATGTTTACTCAAAGGGGGACTCCTTTCATGTATTATGGGGAAGAACTCGGAATGCAGGATATCCCTGTATCCAAAAGAGAATTGCAGGATCCTGTGGGAAAGAAATATTGGCCATTCCATAAGGGACGTGACGGGTCCAGGAGACCGATGAAATGGGATGATTCGGATAACAACGGATTTTCTGACGAACACACATGGCTTCCAACCGATGCAAGTTTGGTTTCCGCTGTGGCGAAACAAAAGGAAGCTCGCGATTCGTTACTCTATCTTTACCATGATCTTATCCAAATGAGAAACCATGATCTTGCCCTTCGTCTCGGTACGATTCGTTGGGTTGAACTTGATGACGCTGCCGATGTATTGGCCTATATCCGTGAAGAAGGTACCTCAAGACGATTGGTACTGGCAAATTTTTCTGGTAAGACCCGCACCTTTGAGGCACTTCCGTTACAAAAGGCTATGGGGAGCGAATCGATCAGAGTAATATTCTCAACAGTCGCGGGAGACTTCAGCGCAGACGATTCTCCACAAATACTGAGCCTCCAACCGTATCAGGGCTTGGTTTGCCGGGGAGAGTAGCCTCTTTCGTTCTACAACCTGAACAACAATTCCTCATATCCTGGGAAAGGCCAGGCTTGTTTGTCTGTATACGTTTCCAGCATATCGACATGACTACGCAGATCAGCCATCCTTTCGGTAACTTCCTCGTGGTAGAACTTGGCTTGGGAAAGTGTATCGTCTGTCATGGCAAGTGCCTGTGCCAACGTAATGTGCAACAATTCTCCAGTCTTGATTGTCTCATTCAATTCACGGGACAACAAGCCTGCGATCTTTTCCAATTCTTCGGTGGCGAAACCGACTTGCTTCTGGACCTTCATATCGTCGCACAATTCCGACAGGTATCTGGTTACTGCTGGTACTATGCTCCTGCGCGCCATCTCAACCATGACACCGGCTTCGATATTCACTTGTTTGCTGTAGATTTCCAGATACACTTCCAAACGCGACTCAAGCTCCTCCTTGGAGAAGATACAATGACGTTCCAACATCTCCACGTGTTCGGGGACTACCAGTTGTTGCAACGCCGCAACCGTATTTGGGATATTCGGCAGGCCCCTTCGTTGTGCCTCATCGACCCATTGCTTTGAATAGCCGTTCCCGTTGAACACGATCCGCTTGTGGTTTCGATAGAATTCCTTGATCAGGGTGATCGACTCAGCTTTCGGATCGGTAGCGCTTTCGAGTCGATCGGCAACTTCTGCAAAAATATCTGCAACAGCTGCATTCAACATGGTATTGGGGCCGGCTAGGGATTGTGACGATCCCACCATCCTGAATTCAAATTTGTTGCCTGTGAAAGCAAACGGAGAAGTTCGGTTCCTGTCTGTCATGTCCTTGGGCAATCCTGGCAAGGCATTCACACCAACTTTGAGAATCTCTCCATTACGCTTCTTGTAGGGCGTGTTTGTGGTGAGATGCTCTAGGATTTCTGTGAGTTGTTCACCCAAGTACATGGAGATTATCGCTGGAGGTGCTTCGTTTTGGCCAAGACGATGGTCGTTGCCCGCAGTCGCGGCACTGGCCCTGATCAGCGGAGCATATATATCCACGGCCTTGATGAGACAGGTGAGCACCAGAAGGAACAACAGGTTGTCCTCGGGACTATCACCTGGTGAGAGAAGGTTTTGTCCATCATCCGTAGCGATCGACCAGTTGTTGTGCTTGCCCGACCCATTCACCCCTGCAAAGGGCTTCTCATGCAATAGGGCTTTCATATCATGTCTGCGTGCCACAGACTTGAGTATTCGCATGAGCAGTTGGTTTTGGTCTGTGGAGACATTGGCCACGTCGAATATCGCAGCGACTTCAAATTGGCCGGGAGCAACTTCCTTGTGCTGTGTCTTTGAAGGGATACCGACTTTCCACAACTCATAATTCAACTCGTTCATGAATACGGTGACCCTGTCGCTTATGGAACCGAAATAGTGGTCGTCAAGCTCCTGCCCTTTGGCCGCAAGATTTCCAAACACTGTTCGTCCGGTCAGTCTCAGGTCGATCCGTTTTTCGTAATATTCGCGGTCTACCAGGAAATATTCCTGCTCGGGGCCGACCGAGACCGTGATGTGCCTGGTAGTAGTGTGCCCCAAAGCCCGCAATACCCGAAGCGCCTGTCGTTCGATAGCATCACAAGAGCGCAGAAGGGGTACCTTCTTGTCGAGAGCCTGCCCGTTGTAGGAAAAGAAGGCGGTGGGAATATAGAGGGTCTTGACCCCCTCCGTCTCTTTGATGAAGGCAGGAGAGGAGGTGTCCCAAGCGGTGTATCCCCTCGCCTCGAAGGTTGCACGTAGTCCTCCATTTGGAAAGGACGATGCATCCGGTTCCCCTTGCAACAATTCCTTGCCGGAGAAATCCATAACCACTTTCCCATTCTTGCCGATGCTGAGGAACGAGTCGTGTTTTTCTGCTGTCGAACCGGTCAATGGCTGGAACCAATGTGTGTAATGGGTAGCTCCCTTCTCCAAGGCCCATTGCTTCATCGCCGAAGCTACAGCTTCCGCAACGGCTGGAGTCAAGTCCTTATCCCCATGCTGGATATCCTGCAGTTCATTGTAGATATCTATCGGAAGCAACTTTTTCATAGCTGTTTCGTTGAAACAGTTGCTTGCGAAAATCTCCGAAACCGGATGATTGGCGAAATCATACTGAACTGTCATTTTAGGCTCCTCATAAGTGCTATCTTACTCGACTGTGACCGATTTTGCCAGATTCCTAGGTTTGTCCACATCACAGCCACGTTCAATCGCACAATAGTAGGCGAACAGCTGCAATGGTACAACGGCAAGGATTGGAACAAGCGCGTCTGGTGTATCCGGCAGATAGAGTGTCATATCCGCTACTTGCGATATTTGGGGGAATCGTTCACAGGTTATTCCGAGCACCTGGGCTCCTCTGGCCTTCACCTCCTTGATGTTCGAAATCATTTTGTCGATCATCGCCGATTGGGTGCAGAGTGCGGCTACGAAGGTTCCTTCTTCAATCAAGGCGATTGTTCCATGCTTCAATTCACCTGCCGCGTAGGCTTCCGAGTGAATATAGGAAATCTCCTTCAATTTCAGCGAGCCTTCCAACGCGATATTGTAATCGAAACCGCGACCTATGAAGAAGATGTCGGAACCATGGGCGAAACGGATGGCCAATTGTTGGACGACATGCCGCTGTTCGAGTATTGTATCGATTTTGGCAGGTATCTTTTCAAGTTCACCAAGGTACTGTCTGATTTCTTGTTTCTCCATGGTACCCCGCAATGTTGCGAGATGGACTGCCAACAGATGTATCACCGAAAGTTGCGCGATATAGGCTTTTGTGGATGCGACAGCAATTTCAGGACCAGCCCATGTATAGATTACATCGTCGGCCTCCCTGGCGATCGAACTACCGACTGTGTTGACGATTCCAAGGACGTGTGCCCCAAGCCTTTTTGCTTCACGCAATGCCGCCAGGGTATCGGCTGTTTCACCGGATTGGCTAATTACAATCACCAACGTATGCGAGTCGACCAACGGGTTGCGGTATCGGAATTCCGAGGCGAATTCAACTTCGACGGGGATACCGGCAAGGTGCTCGAACAGATACTTCGCAACCATTCCGGCATGGTAGGCGGTACCGCAGGCTGTTATGAATATCTTGTTCATACCTTGCAGGATCGTCTTGTCAAGGATCAATCCATCGAGGACTATGGAACCTTTGTCCCCGGCTATCCTGGGGCGGATGGTATCGCGGACTACCTTCGGTTGCTCCATCATTTCCTTGAGCATGAAGTGGTCGAATCCACCTTTTTCCGCTGCTTCGGCATTCCAATCTATCACCATTGGATCGACAGTTGCAGGAATTCCATCGCTGGAGAAGATTTCGACCGAGTTGCTGGTTACCCGGGCAATCTGATTGTCTTCAAGAAGCTTGAATGTCCTTGTTTGGGAAAGTAGGGCGGTGATGTCACTTGCAATGAACATTTCCTCCAATCCAACTCCGATAACCAACGGGCTATCCTTGCGTGCTACGATTATCTCATCGGGCTTGTCCTCATGGAGCATCGCCAATGCGAACGACCCTTGCAACTTGGAGATCACCTTGCGCATGGTGGAAAGCATGTCACCATCCCAGAGCAACCCGGCAAGTTGAGAGACCACTTCGGTGTCGGTGTCGGAAACACAAGATATTCCTTGCCCGAGCAACCAGGTCTTGAGTGTCAAATAATTTTCAATGATACCATTGTGGACCAACGCAAGGGTATTGGATGAGTCGGTATGGGGGTGTGCGTTCATACGTGTCGGAGCGCCATGGGTTGCCCATCTCGTATGGGCGATACCGACAGAGCCTTCGTGCTTTTGGGTATCGATCAGTTGGCTCAAGACAGCGATTCTTCCTGCTTCCTTTGCGATGGTAAGGCCTGTGCCGGTGTGGATGGCCAATCCGGCAGAGTCATAGCCCCGATATTCCAGCTTCCGTAGACTCTCAAGGAGCAATTCCGCAGCTGGCCGTTTTCCGACATATCCTACTATTCCACACATGGGCGTACTATATTGCCTATGGGAAATGCTGTCAACAGTACCCGCATTTTGTTACGATGATTCCTTTTGCGCCAATTTTTCACGTAGGGCTTCAAATGCGGCAAACGTCTCGCTTGCCTCCAACACCCTGTCTTCCTTGGATTCCTCGAACAAATCTGTTGGAATCTCAGAAAGGAACCGAGATGGTATCGAGGCGACCAATTCACGGTTCCGCTTCCGGTGGGAACAACTGGATATATGCAATAATTTCCTTGCCCTCGTGATAGCCACATAAAACAGACGGCGTTCTTCCTCCAGGGCTTCTGGATTTTCCTCCAAGGTGCGTGCGTGGGGTACGATATGGTCTTCGATTCCAATCAAAAACACCGTATTGAATTCCAAACCTTTGGAAGCATGCATGGTCATGAGGGAAACTTTTTTTTCCTCCGCATCATCATCCTGGCGGTCACGTGAAGTCAGGGAAAGCCGTTGCAGGTAATCGAACACAGAGTTGCTCCGATTGTCCTCGTCCCGTTCCCAACGGGAGAATAGGGTAAGGAAGGTCTCGACACTTTTATACCGCCACATAGCCGCTTGTTCATTTCCAATGTGTTCCTGGGCTATGTGATGCCGATACCCGATTTCCTCCATAAGTGATTTGAGCACGGCACTCTTCCGTCGGCCGGCGGAAAAGAGGGCTTCCCGATATGTTTGCAGCAACTCGTAGAGGATATTCAGTGTCTGGATCTGCTTCGGCGAATGCTTCGAATCGGGTGCGATTATGATTCCCAATGCCGAGTAGAGCGAACAATGGTGCTTTTCCGCCACAGAACGCAAGCTCTGCAGGGTCGTCCTTCCGATTCCTCTTCGTGGAGTGTTCACTATCCGTAGGAATGCTATATCGTCATCTGGATTGGCAAGTACCCGCAGGTACGCGACAGTGTCCTTGACCTCCTTGCGTTCGAAGAAGCTTTGCCCACCGCTGACTGCACAGGGGATATTCTCAAGCATGAACTTGTTTTCAACCAATGGAATCAAATGGTTGGTTCGTACCAGAATGCCGAACGAATCCCACCCGATCTGATGCTCGAACGAAAGTTGCCGCATCAGCCGGATAACCGTATCGACTTCATCCTCCTCGTCCTGAGGGTTGAGCATGATGATCCTTCCCCCCGAACCGCTCTCTGTCCACAAGGATTTTTCCTTTCTCTGCGTATTGTTGAGAATAAGCTTGTTCGCAGCTTCGAGAATGGTTCCCGTGGACCGGTAGTTGCGCTCGAGTTTGATCTCGACCCGCTCGGGAAAATCCTGTTCGAACAACATGATGTTCTGGTAGTTGGCTCCTCTCCAGGAATAGATCGATTGGTCGTCGTCACCGACAACACAAAGATTCCTGCTTTCTTGGGCCAACAACTTCACCAGACGATATTGTTCCAAGGAGGTGTCTTGGAATTCATCGACCATGATATGCGAGTATTGCTTGCGGTATTCATCCAAGATAGTCGGGTATCGGGTAAACAGGTCCAACGGCAGCATGAGCAGGTCATCGAAATCGAAGGCATTGTATAAACGCATGTGTTCGCGGTAGGCATCGTACAGCATGCGAGCGTGGCTGGGACTGTCGGATGGCCAGGGAGACCGTTCCGTCTTGATGTCGCTGAAAAGCTGCAACATGCCATCGAGATCATATGCCTGGGGATCCAATTCCTCCTCCAGCATGACTTCGCGTAGCAACGATGCGCGATCCGCGGAATCGTAGATAGTGAAATTCTGACGGAATCCAAGCATCTGGCAATGCTTTTTCAGCACTCGCATACCGAATGCATGGAACGTGGAAGTCACTAGATCCGGCAACTGCCGACCGGTGAGTTCCCGGACACGTCCGGCCATTTCCGCAGCGGCCTTGTTTGTGAAGGTCAGTGCAAGGATTTGTTTTTGATCTATACCCGATTGCAGCATATGGGCAATCCGGTAACAGATCATACGGGTTTTCCCAGAACCTGCACCAGCGATGATCAGGACAGGACCTTCGATAATGGACGCGGCTTTACATTGCTCCGTATTGAGAGAGGACGCGAGGTTGATAAGCATGAGGTAGACTCCAAACTCAGATTATTTTAACGAAAACCGATCCGACACCTTTGCCGAGAACGAGAATGAGGCTGACAATGGTGGCAGACATGACCACTCCACCGCTGGCGGCAAGCATGCTGCGTTTCCTGTCGAGACCCAGGACCCAAGCACCGAGCGTCCCGGTCCAAGCCCCGGTGATCGGCAATGGTATTCCGACAAACAACATGATTCCCCACAAGCCGAACTTGCGGATCTTCGGTCCCAGTTTCATTCGTGTCCGGACCACCGTCTTGTCGAAAACCTTCGCATAGAAATTCCACCGGCTGTAGAAGAATCCATGGAAATAAGTCAGGAAAATATAAACAAGCGGAGACACGAGCAGATTGGCACCCGCTCCCAGAAGTATTGCTTCCCACAAGGGGTAGCCACGCAGATAGGCGAACGGGATCGCACCACGCAGTTCACTGATGGGAGCAATACCCAATATGATGGTACCGACAATTGTTTGCAAATCCATGAATCACTCTCCCATACCATGTTCTATGGTAATGGCATCGGCAGGGCAAACCTCGTGGCAACAATAGCACCTGATGCACGCGCTATAGTCGGCCACAATCTTCTGCTTCGTGTCAAGGGCAAGTGCTTTTCCCGGACATATCTTGACACAACGGCCGCAACCGATACATTTCTCGGGATCGAACAGGGGCTTCGGTTCATGCCGTTGGTGCCTGAACTTGAAATATCTGGTGAACAAGGGCCCGATCAGGGAGTTGAACAGACTTGTCCGTTCCTGTTGTTTGATACGTTTGAAATCGGAAAGCACCAATTCGGATGCCGCGAGGAGTGGATAAGATATTTCCTCCAGGCTTCTCCATTGCGTTAATCGCCGGTCATACAATTCCTTTACCAGCGGAAGTGAGAAGGGGTCGTAGCCCATAATAATCGCTTGGGCAGCGTCCAATGCGGTGCAATCGCTCGACGCCAGCAAGAGTCCTGTATGTCGTGGAGAACCGCCGGCTGGGCCCGGTCCTTCCATGGATACCACTGCGTCCATAATCGCAAAATGTGGTTTGACCACCGCATAGAGTCCAGCCAGCATACGTGCGAACGATTCTCGGGTAGGGTAGAGCATGTGGCAGGAGCTCTTATGCAACCCCGCCACCATACCGAACAGGTTCTTTACGCTTCCAGTCGCATACATGAGTTGGTGTGTCTTCATTTTCGCCACAGAGAATATCAGATCGACAGTGTCCATTACCTTGGGTAGCGGCAGTTTGAGGCCATAGGTTCCCGGTATGTGATGCATTTTCGGATCCTTGGCGAATTCGCACCACTGTGCTCCCTCTTCGGAACAGACTTGTCCGATTCCCGACGTCTTTGGTACAAAGTTCGGACTGTGTATACCTGGCGAATCTCCGACAAGGACTTGAGTAGCTCCTTTGGCATACAGCATCCTGATCAAGGAACGCAGCACTTCAGGTCGTGTGGTGATTGCCTTCTCGGGTGCACTGTCGCTCAATATATTGGGTTTGAGCAATACCTTTTTTCCTGCCACATCCGGCATCGAAGCTGCTTCGCAGATTTCCTTCAAACTCTTGTCGAGATCGGTTTCTGAATAGGTGCTGCAACGGGTAATTGCGACTGTAGGTCGATGTGTCATGAAAGTCTCCTGATCAGACAAAAATACAACGGGCCTTTTCCTTGGGCGGTATCGGGAAGGATAATCCGACCATGGGAGAGTTTTTCCGATAACGGTGCTTCGACGGGAACTTCCTCGTATCGTCCCGAACGTTTTTTCGCCAACCGTTCTACCACAGCTTCATTTTCCAAGGTAGAAATGCTGCAGGTGCTGTATAGTATATACCCACCGGGTTTCACCGCTTCCAAGGCTGCCGCCAACATGGCAAATTGTTGTACCGCCAAATGTTTGGTCCTGGCAGGTCCCCATATGGCGAGTGCTTTCGGATCCTGCAGCACATGACGTTCGGAGGAACATGGAGCATCGAGAAGTATGGAATCGTAGGCGGATTGCTCATACAATCCCCATTTGCTCGCATCGTGGCTAGTGATCGAAACTGTTGCCCTCCAAGTTTCGGGAAGATGCTCATCAAGTACTTTCCTGAGCCTCAGCCTCCGCTGGCTCGATCGGTCATTGCATGTCAAGCTGCCGGTGTCATGCAGCTTGTTGGCCAATACCAGACTCTTCCCTCCCGGAGCCGCACACATGTCGAGTACGTGGTCGCGCTCCGATATGGGCAATATATTCGCAGCAATAATCGAGGCCTCGTCGAGGAAATAGGTCTTCACAAGTCCTTCGGAGTATGCAACGGGAGTCGATGGCATGAGAAGCGAACGCTTCAACGTTTCCCACCGATCCAAGTATAGGGAGGAATAGAATTGGTCGAATCTATGGTTGGATGGTTCTGTGGATACCATGGGAACACTCTACAGGTAGTGCCCGTTTCTGTCTACAATGAATGGCACCAATATCCCTGCCAGCTAACCTCACCGTTCGGGAGGGGGAGCATTGTATGGTCCCTTTCCTCTCGCTACGTTTGGCAATTAGATCAAATGCACAAGGAATCCAACGCAGAATATCGTGCTTGCAACAATACAGAACACATGCCAAATCATATGGCTATGCGGCATGCCCTTCGCTGCATAAAAGGCGACACCTACCGTGTAGGTAAGTCCGGCGGCTATGATGTATATCAGGAGTCCAGACGGTATGAAAGGGACAATATCCTTCCAAAAGAATACAATCATCCATCCCATTGCCAGATAGAACAGCACATGCAGGACTTTCAGTTTGCCCCAACATATGAGACTGAAGAGGATACCGGTAATGGCAACCGACCAGACGATCGCAAGGAGTCTGTACGCAGAAGCATTTTGCATCGACATGAGGATCGGTGTGTAGGTTCCGGCGATCAACAAATAGATATTTGCATGGTCTAGGAACCGGAAAATCCTTTTCAGATCTCCCTTTGGCAGGTGGTGGTAGAGGGTTGAGGATCCGTACAGCAACAACAGGGAAGCTGCGTAGATGACCATTCCCATGAACGTACTTGAGCTTCCGAATGCATCTTTTTTTGTAATGGTGATGGCTAGGAACAAGACCGAGGCTATCGCTCCCAATAGATGTGAAAAGGCGTTCTCCCGTTCGGCCTTGGGATCGGCGTAGTCATGCAAGGTGATATGTCGGGATACCCATGTCTGTGTATGTTCCATAGACCGGTATCCTAAAGGATATGTTCCAGAAATTGTTTGGTCCGCTCCGATTTGGGATTCTTGAACAAGTTCTGAGGAGTATCGATTTCTATGATTTCACCATCATCCATGAACACGACCCGATCAGCGGCGGCCGATGCGAATCCCATCTCATGGCTTACGATGAGCATTGTCATACCGGATTTCGCCAAGGAGAGCATGACATCCAATACTTCCTTGATCATTTCGGGGTCCAAGGCGCTCGTCGGTTCGTCAAACAACATGACTTTTGGATTCATGGCCAAGGCTCGTGCGATCGCAACACGTTGTTGTTGTCCTCCGGAGAGCTGGTTGGGGTGGCTGTCCGCCTTTTCGGAGAGGCCGACCCGGGCCAACAATTGCTTTCCCAATTTCTCGGCTTCTTCCGTGGACATGTTCTTCACTTTAATGGGCGCCAAGGTAATGTTTTCCATTACAGACAGGTGGGGGAACAGATTGAAGCTTTGGAACACCATGCCCACCTCTTCCCTGATCTTCCTGATATCCGCGTTGCCGGTGACTTCATCATCGTCGATGAAAATGCGTCCCGAGGTGGGAATCTCCAACTTGTTCACGCTCCGGAGCAAGGTACTTTTTCCGCTTCCGGACGGTCCGATAATCAACACCACTTCACCAAGCTCCACCGACAGATTGGCGTCCTTGACCGCATGCAAGATTTCTTTCGACGGGGTGATATAATCCTTACACAGGTTTTCGATCCGAATTCTAGCCATGTCTATGCAACCTCTCTTCCAGCATGCCGACCAATCTCGAGAGCATGAGCGTAATCACCAGGTACACGAGGGCGACAATCAGCATGGTCTCCAAAGAAAGGAACGTACGGGATATGTACTCGCGTCCTTTTCTCAGGATATCGCTCAACGCGATGGTCGATACGAGCGACGAATCCTTCAACATGGAAATGAACTCATTTCCAATGGCGGGAAGTACGACTTTAATGGTTTGGGGTAAAATTACGTATCTGAAAGCTTGTCCACGGGAAAGTCCGAGGGCGATAGCAGCTTCCATCTGGCCTTTGGGAATCGCCTGGATCCCAGCTCGGACTATCTCACCCATATATGCACCGAAACAAATGGAGAGTGCCGCGACCGCCGCAATCAAGCCTTCGATCCGGAACAGGCGTCCCATGGCATAATAGATGAATATCAGTTGAACGAGTAGGGGAATCCCGCGGATGAATTCAACGTAAACACCGCTTATCATATTGACGATGCGGCTTTTCGATACAGCCCCGAGTCCACAGAACAATCCGATGAAGATTGCTCCTATAATTGCCATGATAGTAACTTGGAAAGTCATGGGAGCACCCTTGATCACAACAAGGAATATGCTTCGATAGGGATCGGGTGCGAACAGTACCAGCGAGCCGAGCAACAGAATCGCCATAAAGAATGTCACACGCCATGAATTGAAGACATGGTTGTCATTCTTATTGGGTATGAGCACACCATCGGTCATTTGGATCTGGGTTGCCGGCTTGCGATTGTTGTCATCCCTAGCTTTCGAGACGACTTTGGCCGCCAAAGAAGGGCGCACCTGATAATCGGTATCTTTTTTTGTCTTATTTTCCATGTATCCTCTATGTGAAGGCAGGCCGAAGTCGCACATTCGACTCCGGCCGGCTATCAATTATCGAATGTCTACAGGATATTCCACTTGTCTTTGAGAGCTGCGATGGTTCCATCGGCTTTCAAGGCAGCGATATTCTCATTCAAGAGGTTCAACAATTCGGAATTGCCTTTCTTGACGGCCATTGCGATTTGTTCGATATCTCCTGCGACAGAACCACTTACGGTCAGCTTGTCGGAATAGTTGTCGTTTGCAAGTACGAAATCCGCGGCGATGATCGAATCCGCGACAACCGCATCAAGATTCTTGTTGAGAAGATCTTCAACGGCCAATCCGATTTCATCATAGGCTTTGACGGTAACTCCAGCTATCTTCTCGACAGCAAAATGTCCTGTGGTTCCAATCTGGACACCGACAGTTTTTCCTGCGAGAGCCTTTTCATTGGCCAAACTGGCACTGCTCTTGTTGACAATGATGGACTGGGTCACTTCAAGAATCGGGGTAGTGAAATCCATGGTTGCCTTCCGTTCTTCAAGAACTGTGACACCGGAGGCGACCGCATCGTAAGCACCATTGTTGAGACCAGCGAAAATCCCATCCCACGCAACGTTGCGAACTGTCATGGAAACGCCGGACCTTTTGCTCATCGCAGCGATCAAATCGATTTCAAATCCAACGATTTCACCGTTTTCATCAACGAACTCCAACGGGGGCCAAGTGCAATCGGAACCGAATACATACCCTTCCTTCTCTTTTGCACCACCGGCGAAGAGAACGGATACCAAAACGATGAGCATGACGCCCAACAATACAGATTTTTTCATAGCAACCTCCAATAACGGAACAGATTGCTAGAATTTACATAATTATACAGTGGTTGTCAACGAGATTTGCATAAATATTCACAATATGCTGGTAAATAACACGCCGGAAATGAAACCCACCACCATTCCTCCCACAACCTGTACGAAACTATGTCCCAGCATGGTCTTGAGGTTTTCCGGGGTGAATTGGCCATCCTCATGGATCTGTGCCAGAAGTCGGCTCCATTCATTGATCACCGCCGCTTGTTTGCCGGCTGCCCGGCGTATTCCCATGGCATCGTGCATGATGATAAGGCTGAAAGTGATTGCAATGGCGAATGCAAGACTTGCGACACCCTCCGTCATATAGATACTGGTGCTCAAGGCCACTACCATGGCGGTGTGAGAGGAGGGCATTCCCCCTGTGCTGATAAACAGGTCAGCATGGAATTTCCGTTCAAAAGGCCACAGCAGGAAGGGTTTAAGGAATTGCGCTACGAAAGCAGCTGCAAAGGCGGCGATCAGCGGTCTATTGGTAAGTAGGATGTCCATACGAATACTCTACCGTATAATCGACAATTTCGGCAATATATCGTTTACACCTCCTTTCCCCTCTTGTATCGGACACCATTTCCTTTATACAACTATTGCATATGGAAAAGAACGCATCCCTGCATATACAATCCCGGGTACTCAACTCGGCATCATTCTTGGCCCAATTCGCCATTTCCATGGTGAATCTTTCCTTGGTCTACCACATGCGGATTCAATTTTCGCTGTCGGCCCAGATGGTCGGCCTCTCCGCCGCGGTATACACCTCGACCTATTTCCTGTGCTGTCTGGTACTGGGACCTTTGGTCGCGCACCTGAGACCTCGGCATAGTGTCGAGATTTCCATGGTCGGCATGGGTATTTCAATCCTTATCCTTCTACAGACAACCCAGGTGGGTTTGGCCTTTCTTTCGTTGGTACTGTACGGCTGTGCCATGTCTTTCTTGTGGCCCCAGATAGAAAGCTGGATCGCACGGGGCAAAGAGGGGAGGGCATTGAACCGGGCCACCAGTTCATTCAATGTAGCCTGGAGTCTCGGGTCGGCCCTCTCCCCATTCTTAACTGGAATCCTGGTGGAGATATCGACCGATACTCCACTGTTGACTGGCGTGGGCCTGTTCGGCCTGGTATTCCTGCTTATCGCCATGGCAACCATGCTAGTGCCGGGAATCAAGGCTGTGGTGTCGGAACGCAAGAATATCGAAGATAGCACCATGCAGGACCAGAGTACTCCGCTACGGTTCCTCTCCTGGGCGGGAGTTCTCACCGTGTATGTCTCCCTAGCGGTGATCCTGACGATTTTTCCACTCCATGCGATGGACAATCTTCCCTATTCGGAAAGCAAGGTCGGGATGTTGCTGCTCATTCGGGGGGCCGCGACGGTTGCCATGTTCGTCATCATGGGCAAAACAAGCTGGTGGCACTTCAATCGTGCGATTGTGGTCGGTACCCAGATCCTTTTTGGAGTGGTCTGCATATTGGGAACGAGGATTCATTCCTTTGGAATGTACTCGGTCTTTTTCCTGCTGTTCGGCATGTTGTTTGCGGCGGTCTACTCCTTCAGCATATTCCATGGGGCTTCGGGAAGCATCAACCGTTCGAAACGCATGTTGATCCACGAGATACTGCTGACGATCGGAACGGTAGTCGGTTCCATCATGGGGGGGACCATCTACCAATATCTCGATTTCCGACGGGTGCTGTTCTTTTGTGCAACCCTGGTCGCTATCCCGGCCGTAGGTGCGATTTTCAATTCGGTCAGGAAGCTGACGTATCGGCAAAACGTGTAGACTGTACTAAATTTTTACTTTCCGGCATGATAAGGATAAACAAACTTTCAGGAGCAAACGCATGGGTTCTTCACTGACTTACAAGATATTGCAGGAACACTTGATGGAAGGAACACTTTCTGCCGGTTCCAGCATCGCGATCCGTATCGACCAGACACTCACACAAGATGCGACGGGAACGATGGCGTACCTGCAATTCGAAGCTATGGGATTGGACCGCGTCCAGAATGAGTTGGCAGTCAGTTATGTCGACCACAATACTATCCAGGTCGGGTTTGAGAATGCAGATGACCATAGGTACCTGCAGAGTGTTGCCGCCAGGTATGGTATTGTATTTTCCCGCCCCGGAAACGGGATATGTCACCAGGTGCACCTGGAACGGTTCGGGGTTCCCGGCAAGACGTTGCTTGGCTCGGATTCCCATACGCCGACCGGTGGAGGCTTGGGTATGATCGCAATCGGTGCCGGGGGATTGGATATCGCTGTCGCCATGGGTGGAGGAGCTTTCCATCTGGTCGCGCCAAAAGTTGTGGAGATTCGTTTGAAAGGTGTCTTGCGACCCTGGGTTTCGGCAAAGGATGTCATTCTTACGGTTCTCGAGCGTTTTGGCGTGAAAGGGAATGTGAATTGCATTTTCGAGTATACCGGCGAGGGCTTGGATTCGTTGAGTGTTCCCGAACGGGCGACGATATGCAACATGGGTGCGGAATGCGGTGTGACCACATCGCTGTTCCCTTCCGACTCGGTAACCAGGCAATTCCTTGAGGCTCAAGGTCGGGGCGCATCCTTCAGGGCACTCTCCGCCGACGCCGATGCCAAATATGACGATGTGTTCGAGATCGATTTGGGAGCGGTGGTTCCCAAGGCCGCAGCTCCGCATTCACCGGGAAATATCGTTGATGTCGAACAATTGCAGGGAATGCGTGTGGATCAGGTACTGATCGGTTCGTGTACAAACAGTTCCTATGCCGAATTGCACCGGGTAGCTGAACTATTGGATGGACATGTGGTTGCACCGCACGTAAGTCTTGGAATCGCTCCGGGATCCCGTGAAGTGATGCTGATGCTGGCTAAAGATGGTTCCCTTGCGAAAATGGTTGCATCGGGGGCTCGGATTCTGGAAAGTGCCTGCGGGTTCTGTATCGGTAACCATCAAAGCCCGGGAACCGATGCCGTGTCACTGCGGACAAACAACAGGAACTTCGAGGGAAGAAGCGGTACGAAAAGTGCACAAGTGTATCTGGTGAGTCCCGAGACCGCAGCCTTGAGTGCTATCCTTGGAGAGTTTGCAAATCCACTTTCGACACACGGGATCAGCTTTCCACAATCGATTCAGATCGATTCCTTCCTTGTCGATGACAACATGTTGGTATTTCCACCCGAAGACGGTTCCTCCATCGAGGTCGTCCGCGGGCCGAATATCGGCGATCCACCGGCAAGCATGCCGCTGTCGGATTCGATCGTGGGACTTTGCACGCTCAAAGCCGGCGACAAGATCACTACCGACCATATCATGCCCGCCGGATCCCGGTTGAAGTACCGTTCGAACATTCCTGCGTACGCCAGATATACCTTCGAGGGAGTAGATCCGACATTCCATGACCGGGCGATGGAAAACAAGCGGAAGAACATGGCCAATATTGTTGTGGCGGGCGTCTCCTACGGGCAAGGGTCGAGTAGGGAACATGCTGCGATCTGTCCGATGTACTTGGGTGTTGCCGTGTTGCTCGCAAAATCATTCGAACGGATACACCAGGCGAATCTCTGCAATTTCGGTATATTGCCAGTGGAATTTGTCGACGAAGCGGATTATGACAAGATCGGAGAGGGGGACGAGCTGGAACTCCTGCACGTGCACTCAGCACTGGAAAATTGCAAGAATTCTCAGGCATCCCTTGTTGTGGCGAACCTGACGAATGGCGAGAGGATTCCTGTGGTTGCTCGGATTACCGAAAGACAGGCATCGCTTCTCCTTGCCGGTGGATTGTTGAATTTCACCCGTCAAACGAAGTAACCGCACTATTCGAAGTATCCAACAACAATGAAAGCCGGCTTGCGCCGGCTTTCGATTCGTTGTGTGGTTGGCATCGCCACCAATCACCTGTCGTTCAAGTTCTGGACTTTCCGGACATATGGACCGCTGTACACCTGCCGGGGACGACCGATCTTGCCATACGGATCCTTCTTCCATTCAAGCCAGTGGGATATCCACCCGGGAAGACGCCCGATCGCAAACATGCTCGTGTACATGTTCGTGGGAATACCCATCCGGCGGAAGATGAGACCGGTATAGAAGTCGATATTCGGATACAGGCTTCGTTGCTTGAAATAATCGTCGTTCGTCGCGACTTCCTCAAGCTCAAGGGCCAGCTCCAACAACGGATCGGGTTTCCCATCCTCGGCCATGACTTCCTTGCAGAGCCTCTTGGCGATTTTCGCCCGTGGGTCGAAGGTCTTGTAGACCCGGTGACCGAATCCCATGAGTAGGAAGCCGGACTCCTTGTTCTTGGCCTTGTTCACAATATCTTGGGCTGTCCATCCGTTGGCATGTGCCGCTTCAAGCATTTCGATCACCGCCTGGTTGGCGCCCCCATGCTTGAATCCCCACAACGCGCAAATTCCGGCTGAAATCGATGCGTAGAGGTTTGCTTCGCTGCTGGCGATGAGCCGTACCGCAGTGGTGGAGCAATTCTGTTCATGGTCTGCGTGGAGGATCAACAACTGGTTGAGTGCCTTCACATGCAACGGGTTGATTTGGTAGTCGATTACCGGGGACTTGAACATCATGTTCAAAAAGTTTTCGCAATAGCTGTACTTGTACGAAGGGTTCACAAAGTCCTCTCCACGCATATGCCGGTAGGTGAAGGCGACTATGGTTCTGATTTTGGATACAAGACGTGTCACGGCGAAGTCAACCTGCAGTTCGGGATCGATATCATCCATTTCGGGATAAAATGCCGAAAGGGACACGGACATGGCCGCCAAGACAGACATGGGATGGGCCTTGAAAGGATACCCCCGGAACAGGCTTTGCATGTCATGGTTGAGCAACGATTCCTGATTCAGCAGTTCGGCATACCGTTTCCGCTCCGAGGCATTCGGCAATTCACCTTTGATCAGTAGGTATGCAACCTCGACGAAGTCGCAATTCTCCACCAGGTCCTCGATGTCATAGCCACGATACCGCAGAATACCTTGTTCACCATTCACATAACAGATCGAACTGGTACAGCTTCCGGTATTGACGAATCCCGGGTCGTACGTGATATAACCGGTTTCCTTGCGCAAGGAGTGAATATCTATCGATTTCGCTCCCATGTTGTCAGTGATCACCGGAATCTGGATAGGTTCCTTCTCGGGAAGAATCAGTGTAGCGAACTCTTTGTTGATTTCCATAGCGCCTCCTTGCTATCGATTTTCGATATTGATGTAATTTCCCAAGCCGTTGAGGTTGTCGAGAGCGATCACCAAGGCTTGGGTTCCCAGGGTTCCTTTACCGGTCCCTTGAAGAGATATGTAGAGTTGCTCCACAAGAGCGAGGCCGGGGAGGGCTATCCCCATGTTCCTCGATTCTTCCAGAGCTATTCCCATATCCTTTACGAAATGGTCGATCATGAATCCCGGGTTGAAATTGTCTTGTAGCACACGAGGTGCCAGATTGTCCAGAGTCCAACACCCTGCCGCACCTTGGGAAATGGTAGAAACCAGTTTTTCACCATCCAAGCCGGCTTTTCTCGCATAGACCAATGATTCGCATACTCCAATCATAGTACCGGCGATCACAATCTGATTGCACATCTTCGTATGTTGTCCAGAACCCGGTCCACCTTGCAATGCAAACGACTTTCCCATATGTTCGAAGAAAGGAACGATCTGCCGATAGGCCGATTCATTCCCTCCCGCCATGATGGATAGCCTGGCTTCACGGGCTCCGATATCGCCACCTGAGACCGGGGCATCGATGCTCTCGCATCCGATCGCGATAGCTTCTTCATGGATACGTTTCGCAAGCGAAGGTTTTGTTGTCGTCATATCAACGAATATCGTACCTTTCCTGGCATTTTTCAACAATCCATTCGATCCGAAATATACTTGTTCAACATCGGACGGATGACCGACAATCGTAAATACAATGGAAGCCTTGTCCACCACCTGGGCGGGGGAATCGACTGCTATCGCACCTTCGGCCACCAACGGTCCCGTTTTGGTCTTGGTTCGGTTGTATACATACATCTGGGATGCCAGCGGCAAGATATGGTGACACATCCATCGTCCCATTACTCCTGTTCCTACCCACCCGACGATCGGTTTGTCATGTTCGGTTTCCATTGCGTCCTCCCTGATCCATATCGTGTTGTGTTGGCATGGTATATCAAAATGTTCCAATTGAAAATAGTTGGAACATCATTGCCGCCAGGCTCCCGCTGTGGTAGATTCACCATATGGATATCATTGATAGTATCGATATGGAATCGACCATCCCCTTGGATGAGGAAGTATCGGATATAGCCGACTTCTTCAAGGTGTTTGGGGATTCCACCCGTCTGAAAATATTGTTTCTCCTTGAACAGGGAGAATTGCCTGTCCACACTATTGCCGAGACATTGGGAATGCAACAATCAACTATTAGCCAGCAATTGAAATTGTTGCGGGCCTCCCGTCTTGTCCGGCATAGGAAAGATGGACGGAGTATCCACTATAGCCTGAACGATGACCATATCGCCCGGATTCTCTCCATGGGTGTTGAACACTACGAGGAGACCCTCGGGTGATACTGTGCCCCCACACAACCTGTCGAAGGGGAGCGGGGGCAACTTGTCGGAGTGTCAGGACTTTTCGTCCAATTCCTTTGCCTTCAGCCAATAATGGTGTGCTTGCAATCGAATTCCGTTGATATTGATGAATCCTTTGCAGTCTACCGGTTGGTAACCACCGGAAACTTCCATGCTTCCCAGTTCCTCGTTGTACAGCGAGTAGGGGCTGCTGACTCCGGCGCTGATCAGATTACCCTTGTAGATTGCGACTTTGGCTGTCCCTGTTATCAATTCCTGGCTCTTGTTGAAAGCCGCTGAAAGGAAATCGAATTCCGGACTGAACCAATAGCCGTTATAGATGAGTTCGGCAAACTTCGGCATGAGCATATCCCGTAGGTGCATGACTTCCTTGTCCATGCAAATTCCCTCCAGATCACGGTGGGCAAACCATAGGATCGTGCCTCCGGGAGTCTCGTATACACCACGACTCTTTATGCCGACATAGCGGTTCTCTACCATGTCGATACGTCCGACCGCGTTGTCATGGCCAATCGTATTCAAATAGAGGAACAACTCCAGCGGGTCGGTCATGACAGTCCCGTCGTTTTCATTGGTAACCTTTATCGGGATACCATCTTCAAATTCGATGGCAAGTACGGTTTCCTGATCCGGCGCATCCTTTGGGGATACGGTGTGGGAAAATACTTCGGCAGGGCAACGTAGTGCCGGGTCCTCGAGGATACCGGCCTCATGACTGATATGCAGTATGTTCTCATCTTCACTATAGGGTTTCTTTGTCGATGCCTTGATGGGAATTCCATATTTTTCAGCATAGGCGATCATATGGGAACGCCCCTCGAATTGACTCAACCATTCGGGGTCCTTCCAGGGAGCGATGATCTTCACATCCGGCATGAGTGCGAAATATCCGAGTTCGAAACGAACCTGATCGTTACCCTTGCCGGTCGCACCATGCGCGACATATTTGGTGTCTTCCTTCTTTGCTATCTCGATATGGCGTTTTGCGATTATCGGCCGAGCGATCGAAGTACCGAGAAGATACTTGCCCTCGTACATAGCATTTGCCTTCACCGCATGGAAGATATAGTCGGTGACCAACTCCCTGCGAAGGTCTTCCACATACACCTTTGACGCTCCTGTCGCATACGCTTTTTTCTCGATCGCAACAAAATCCTCGGCTTGTCCGACATTCGCGACATATGCGATGACGTCGAATCCTTTGTTTACCAGCCATTTCAAGATGACGGATGTATCGAGACCGCCGCTATACGCCAAGACTACTTTCTCTTTATTCATAATGGTACCTCATTCATATCAACGAATATACACGTATGTATTGATCGGAATATTGCATAAAAATAAAATAAAAGCAAGTGATTATTGTATAAATATGCATAAACGAAATGCTGAAGATGCTGGGAACGTGTCGTTTTCCCGACTTGAAAAATAAATGAAAAAAAATCGATAGAAACATATTGTAAAGGGCTGGACAGAACAATATCTAGATGATATCAATATGATATCAACAATACATTGGAGTATACCATATGGTCACAATACAATCGGTAACGAAAAAGTACGGGAATTCTGCCAAAGCTGCGGTTGAGAACCTCTCCTTGGCTTTGGTTCCCGGCGAAATCTTCGGATTCCTCGGACCGAACGGAGCAGGAAAAAGCACCACGATAAAAATGATTGTGGGTTTGCTGTCCCAAGATACGGGAACCATCACCGTCGATGGACACGATACGTTGAACGAGACCGTCCTGGTGAAACAACGGATTGGATATGTACCAGACGAGCCCTTGTTCTATGAAAAGATGACTGCGAACGAATATCTGCAATTCATTTGTGAAATCTATCGTGTTCCCAATGAGGCCAGGCAAGAACGGATTGTCCGTTGGGCAAAAAGATTCTCTTTGCATGGTGTCCTCGATGACCAGATATCTTCATACTCGAGGGGAATGAAGCAGAAACTGGGAATTGTCACCGCATTGGTGCATGAACCGCGTCTTCTCATACTTGACGAACCCATGGTTGGGCTTGATCCGAAATCGGCGTTCATCCTGAAGGAAGTCATGCACGAGTTCTGCGAAGGTGGCCGATCGGTATTCTTCTCGACCCATGTGATGGAGGTCGCCGAACGGTTGTGTACAAGAGTCGGCATAATAATGAACGGTTCGCTCATTGCGTGCGACACGTTCCATGCCTTGCAGGAAAGATCGGGGTCCGGCGATTTATCGTTGGAACAGTTGTTCCTGGAGATGACCGATGAAACTGAATAATATCCGCTTGTTGCTAAGGGCGGCTGGAAAAGGTGACAGCCGTTGGGAACAATTCGTAACGATTTCCCTTGAAAGCAAGAAATCGAATTCGCGCAAGAAATCGCGATTGGTTATTCAAGTTGTGATAGCTCTGTCGATTCTGCTCGCGGCAGGGTCCATGGCCTTCATGTTGGGAGTCAACTACTACCAAATGGAAATCCTTGGATCGATAGTTGGAATCGACGGGTTCTCCTGGTTTATGGGAGCGGTCACCGCAGCTCTCATTACATTCATGTTCGGCATGTTCTCCGGTGGATCCGTGCTCTATCATGGCAAGGACCTTCCCTTGTTGCTAGTCTTGCCCCTCACACAACGGGAATTGCTGATTTCTCGGTTGATCCTGCACTACAAGGCTAATTTTTTCATGCACACGATTCTGTTCCTGCCAGCGGTAGCGGTTGCGATTCATGTGCACGGAATATCATTTCCGATCATTGTTGCCGCGCTGGTTCAGATAACCATTGCTCCCTTCATCCCGCTGTCTTTGTCATTGATAGTCCTTCATCTGTTTGTCAAGGGTAAGAAACATACCCGGAAGAGTCGTGAATCATGGGCAATCATATTCATGCTGACACTGTTGGTGGTCATGCAGGGACTGGCGAGCCGGTGGATGCAATCCGGAATGGATTCGAGCAACTTGGAAAATTTTGCCAATAGCTTCGGAATCGTTCTGCAAGGACTGCAGCGGATCCTCTTGTTCCCGAAATGGCAAATGTCAATGGCTTTGGGGCCCCATTCCTTTGTCAACGGTTTGTATTTCCTGTTGGCCGTGGCTGCCATAACCATCGGAGCAATATATCTGGTTGCCACCGCATATGGAGAGACCGTCACCCGTTTGTGGGAGACATCCACCACGGTCCGAAAGAACAATGGAAAATCGAGTAGATCCTATACAGGCCACTATGCCCTGGAATGGTCCCTCGTTCGTCGTGAATACGCAATTATCAATGAACACTCGGCATTCAAGATGGAACTGTATGGAGAAGCGGTCATTCCCCTGATACTTGTGGTTGTCTATGCGATCAGTGGGGTTATAGGGGAATTCAAGGTGATGCTGGAACCGGTTTTTAGACTGGATACATTTCCAATGATTGTTACCGGCGCTCTATTGTTGACATCAAGCCTTTCCATGATGAGCGGGACCAGCTATTCACGAGAGGGGAAGCTTCTTGCGTTGTCACGAACCATGCCGTTGGAGGGAGCGTCGTTCGTCAGGGGGAAAATGGCTGCCCACCTTATGCTGTTTTACAGTACCTATCTAATATTTAGTCTGGCCGCATTGGCGATATTCAGATTGGAGCTGGTCCACGCCGTTTGGATGATGCCATTGGGCTTCTTCGCAGTAGGAAGTTCTGCCTGTTTCGGGTTGGCAATCGATGGCCGCAATCCCCGTCTGGATTGGAAATTACCCCAACAGGCGGTAAAGCAGAATCTCAATGGTCTCGCTGCGATGGGGATATCCTTCGCAAACATTGCTGTCTTGGCAGGCCTCGGCTACCTGCTGGCCGAACCGATAGGTTTGTCGGCATTGTCCAGTGGTCTGTTGCTGGTAGCTCCAAGTGCGTGCATCTGGTGGCTTTCGTGGAAACTGGCTGTATCGGGAGCTCGGAGGCTGTACCAAGCCCAATAGCATTCCGGTCAGCGAGGGGGAGGCTGCAACTCGACAACAATACTTTCGTCGCCTTGCAGGGTTGGTAAGACCAGGGACGGGCTGATAAGGTAGGGTGTGGTTTCGATTTCCCGATATAGCTCCACGGTTATGGCATATTCGTTGGAACGAACGATATCCTGAGCATCATACCGTAGGATGAAATTCACAGGAAACCGCTGGGGGTTCCGGATGCTCTGGCTTACGATTGGGAGCTCTTGTTGTGTAGAGATATTTCGGGCAATCAACTTGATTTCCATGCGTACCCGTGCTGGGAAATAGAGGTTGTTGGGATACATGACCGTTCCCGAGATGACCTTGTAGGGTAGTTGTTCACTCTTGGAGGATGCTAGACGGGATGGATCGGTTGTACAGGAGAACACAAAAAGGGAAATGGAGAGGATACAGATGTAGAGCAGGCATGTGTGAAGCGTGCGCATGAATATCACCTCCTTACCAGTATACTACAATACAAAGGCAAATATAAGCAGTCGCAATAAAAACATATTGCTATATAAATATCATATCGAAGGGGAATGTAAAGGTTGACACTTTGTTGATTATGCCTTACATACAATTATATAACAGGAGATTGTGTGACCATGATGCAAATGCCTTTCTTGAAACCTGGGGATGAAAAACGTTATCTGGTTGAGCATGGGGTACGACCTCTCAACCATAGGGTGGCAGTATACAAATATCTACTGGAGAATCCCATTCATCCGACTGCAGATGATATCTATGGAGATCTGAAGAAGCATATGGCTTCGATTTCCCGTACTACCGTCTACAATGTCTTGAATCTTCTCTGTGATCAGGGGGTGGTCAAGAGGATCGCGATTGAAAAGAATGAGATGCGATACGACGCGAATATTTCCAACCACATGCATTTCAAGTGTATCGATTGCGGCAAAGTCTACGACCTGCATACCGTTTCGTTTCCCGAGGTGAGCATTCCCGACGGTTTCACCATGCACGAGGTACAGGTGAATATCAGCGGAAATTGTCCCGCATGTGACGCAATCGCCTAACAGAACCGGTCAATACTGTTCGTATAAGAAAAGGCCACCGATTCTTCCTTTTGGGAATGTCGATGGCCTTATACGTTTGTAGCGGAAATGAAAGGTATCCCTACCCCAGGGCAAGAGCTGGAAAGTGAAGGCTTCGCCTCCTTTCCCGCCCCAAGGGGCGAGGTATGGATCCTTACGTTGCCTGCACTCGCTCGGGAAAGCTGGACCATTCCATGGTCCCTTTCCACTTGCTTCGTTTGCCAATCAATACCTAGAAGATATTCTCCGGTCCGTACAGGACATTGAAATAATCCATCTCTGTAGAGAATATCTTATTCAAGTTCGGAATAGTCTTCTTGTATGACTCGAGGGTCCTCCACAGGGTGAAGAAATCGGTATCCTTTTCATACGCCTGGGCATAGATCTGGGTTGCCCTGGCATCTGCCACACCCTTGATCTTTTCAGCTTGCGCATATGCTTGGCTCAAGATACTCCTTTTGTCATTATCGGTCTTACCAACCCACCGGGCCTGTTGGCCTTGGCCATAGGACCTGTAAGCTTCGGCAATCTGGTTCCTTTCCTTGATCATGCGCTGGTAGACACTCTGCGTCAGGTCGTCGCTGTACCGGATCTGACGAATGACGATATCTATCACTTCAATACCGAATTCACTGGTAAAAGGATGTGCCATGGTCAGCATGCGTTGGCTCAGGACTTCACGACCTATCTGTATCGATTCCTGCTGGGTCTCGGTACGGGTAAGATTACGCAACTGTTCGGCATCCTCCAGGCTATCGATATTCTGGACCTGTTCATCGACCCTCATGTTGTTGATCTTGTTCGAGTTCCGAACCGCTTCATTCAAGAAGTTCTCACTGATTACAGTTCTGATGGTCGAATCAATGACATCGTTGAGTCTCAGGATCGCATTCGGTAATGTATTGACCGACTGGTAGAACAGGGCAGGGTCAACGATTCTCCAACGAGCGGTCGTGTCAACCCAAATGAATTGGTTCTCTTTCGTGGGAATACGTTGGGCATCGCCGTCCCAGCTCATGATCTTCTTGGGATATTTGACTACCGTATCCACCAAGGGGACTTTGATCTTAAGACCTGCCTCCACATGGGTATTCTCGATTTTTCCGAATCTGGTGATAACGGCAACCTCACCTTCCTGTACCACAAAGAACGGTCCGAGAAGAAGGAAGATTATCAACAGGACGAATACAATGACCAGAGTGGTTATCAATTTCTTCATTTCACACCTCCCTGGCTACCGGTCAAGTTGCTGATCGGCAGGAAATTGTCCAATTCCCTATCGATCAATGTCAGTGTTCCCGCATCGGCCTTGTTGAGAATCTCTTCCATGGTTTCGATATACAACCGTCTCGCGGTGATATCCTTGCTCAATGAATAGGCTTCGAGGACCGAGGAGAATCTTGCGACATCACCTTGTGCATTGTTGACACGTTCCGCAGCATATCCTTGTGCAACTTGGATCATCTGCGAGGCTTCGCCTTGTGCGCGTGGGATTTCCCGGTTGTACTGTTCCTTACCTTCATTGATAAGACGGTTCATATCCTGGATCGATTTGTTGACATCCTCGAAGGCATCCTGAACTTCACCGACCGGTGGGACAATGTTCTGTAGCTTTACGGTCACTACCCGAACACCGAGATTGTAGGAATCGAAAGCCTTTTGCATCCGTTCCTGGGACTCGATCTCAATCGAGGTCCGTTCACTCGACATGATCGCAAGGATGGGCAAGTCGCCTACCAGTTGGTTTATGACGCTTTGGCTGATATCCCGTATGGTCTTATCTCGTTCCTGCACGTTGAACAACCATTTTGCAGGATCCTCGATACGGTACTGGATGATCCATTGCACATCGACAATATTCAGGTCACCTGTAAGCATGATCGACTCGCCCGCCGAGGAGCCGGAAGGTGTGTTCATGAACATGCTGCTGTAATTCTGACTTACGCTTGCCTGACCAAATGTCATGGTCTGCACAACCCTGGTCGGAATATTGAAGTTGCGATCGATTCCGAGAGGCAGCTTGGTCTGCAAGCCGGGTCCTACAATCCTATTGTATTTCCCGAACCTGAGCACGACTGCCTGTTCTGTCTGGTCCACCACAAAGAAACTGCTCATAACCAAGATGAAAAGGATTACTATCCCTACCGCGGCTATGATCAACTTCGGACTGAGGTGGAAAGGATTACGGGACGAAGCGCCCGAACTGTTCATTGCATCTCCTCCTTGCTATCTCCGGGTCAAACCCGGTATCTACAAATGTAGCCTAGTTGTCAGCTATCGTCAATGAACTGGGCAAAACCTTTGCCACAAGTTGGACATAAGCCGTTTCCGATTGAAAAAAGGAGCTGTGAAGAGTATAGTGGTCATCATGAAAAAACGATTGATTACCTCAGCTCTTCCATATGTGAACAATATTCCCCATCTTGGAAACCTTATCCAGGTCCTGTCCGCGGATTGTTTCGCCAGGTTCTGCCGTTCGAAAGGCTACGAAACGTTGTATGTCTGCGGAACGGATGAGTACGGAACCGCCAGCGAGACACGTGCCTTGCAGGAAGGAGTCGAACCCCGCGAGTTGTGCGACCGCTACCATATTGTCCATAGGGATATCTACCAATGGTTCGAAATTGATTTCGATTCATTCGGTAGGACAAGCAGCCCCATGCAGACTGCGATCGTCCAGGATATCTTCAAGAAGGTTGATGCAGCAGGATATATCAGGGAATCAGAGATCGAGCAACTGTTCTGTGAACATGACCAGAGGTTCTTGGCCGATCGTTTTGTGGAAGGTGTCTGTCCCAAATGTGGTTCCGCCGGTGCCCGTGGCGACCAATGCGACTCGTGCGGTTCGTTGCTTGACCCGACCGAACTGGTCGATCCGAAATGTGGAGTCTGTGGTTCCACCCCGGTGCTGCGTAGCACGAAGCATTTGTATATTGATCTGCCCAAGGCCTTGCCCTTGCTGGAGAAGTGGCTCGACACAGCATCGGTCGAAGGATTCTGGGCAAAAAATGCGATTATGACCACACGTTCCTGGATCCGTGACGGATTGAAGGAGCGGGCGATCACGCGGGATCTGAGATGGGGTATTCCTGTACCCAAGGAAGGATTCGAGGACAAGGTGTTCTACGTGTGGTTCGATGCACCTATCGGTTACATTTCCATAACCGCCGCATATACTACCGATTGGCGTTCCTGGTGGCAGGACGACGACAATGTCGAGTTGTACCAATTCATCGGAAAGGACAACATTCCGTTCCATACCGTCATATTCCCGACAACACTTCTGGCCTCCGGAGATCCTTGGACAATGTTGCACCACATGTCCTCAAGTGAATACCTGAACTATGAAGGCGGCAAGTTTTCCAAGAGCAAGGGAACCGGTGTGTTCGGCAATGACGTTCAGGAGACAGGTATTCCTGCGGATGTATGGCGATTCTACCTGTACTACAATCGACCGGAGAAATCCGATGTCCTGTTTACCTGGAAGGATTTCCAGGAAAAGGTCAACGGGGAATTGATCGGAAACTTGTCCAATCTGGTGCATAGGACACTGACGTTTATCAGCAGATTCTATGACGGAAAAGTCCCTGAGGGAGTAATCGACACCCAATTGGCACGTGAAATCATGGACAGGGAGTCCGAGATAGACGATCTGTTCGAACACGCGGAACTCAGGGAAGCGCTACGCAGGATATTCGCCCTTTCCTCGGTCGGCAACAAAGCCTTCCAGGATGGTGAACCTTGGAAGCAGCGCAAGGAAAATCCTGCCGCTACCGCCACATTGTTGCGAACTCTGGTGTATCTGATCAGGGATCTTGGAATTCTTATAGCTCCCTACATGCCATCGGCTTCACGGCAACTCCTTGGCTACCTGGGGAACCAAGAAGCCCGTTGGAGCCACCTGGGTAGTTTTTCTGGCGTAGAAACCGTTGGAAAGCCGGATTACCTATTCACGAAATTGGAGGATGACTTGATCGAGACGCTGAGGGTTCGATACGCAGGTGATCAGGATTCGAGAAACGAGGAGAAGCAACGAATGGAAACACAACAGCAGGAAGCGGTTGAGCAGGTGCGGCAAGAGGCTCTTTCAGAGTTGTTTGCCAAAAAGGTGACATTGAAGGTAAGCAAGATAGTCGATGTCCAGCAACACCCGGGCGGAGACAAGTTGTATATCATCCAAGTCGATACCGGAAGCGAAGAGCCGACCACCATTGTGTCGAGTATAGTTCCCTATTACGAAAAGGATGCGTTGCTCAACAGGAATATCGTATTGGTACAAAACCTGAAGCCGGCGAATTTCCGGGGAGTGAAAAGCCGCGGCATGCTTTTGGCGGCAAGCGATCCCAAGGCCGAACCGCATACCACCTGTGAAGTCATATTCGCCGACCAATTCGCTGTTGGAACCGAATTGAATCCAGAGGGTACCGACGTACCACAAGAGCCAAGGAGCCAGGTTAAGGCAGACCAATTCTTTGCATTGCCCCTATACACCGAATGTGGTGTGGTAAAGATTGATGGTCGTCCTATTGGAGCGCAAGGCGCTATGCTGTCCGTCACCCGATACCTCGATGGCGAGGTCGGCTGACCCCTATGTTGCACCCCACCGTTGAACGGGTAGGTCTTGATCGACTCGATGCCACTTGGAATCCGTTTCAGAGCCAATTCTGGGCTAAAGCGAAACGGGTTGCATCCTGGCGTGCCTTTGCGTTTCGTTTCACCTATTCTTCGGATGATGGAAGTGAATCGGAATCGACCGTGGTCATGGTGTTGGTTCGAAGATTGGTTTTCCGACTAAGGATAGCCTATGTGCCGTTTGGTCCCGATCATAGTGCATATCGGTGTGATCCGGCTGATTTGACGAGGGATTTCGCCCGTTTGGTACGCCCTTTGCTTCCAAAGGGAACCGCCTTCATCCGGTTCGATTTACCGTGGGGAGAGCCGGATAACGAACAGGTTGCTCCTGTCTTAGGCAAGAATCTCCGTACCTGCAATGAATCGGTCCAACCTGAAGCGACTGCACGGATAGACCTGTCCGATGGCTACGATGCGGTACGAATCCGATATCGTGAGCGGGCAAGACGCAATGTCCGCAAGGCACAGGCCAAATCCATTCGGATCGAAACATGGAATGGGGATCCGCGGACATTCGAAGCGTGGTATTCGGTGTATGTCGATACTGCGAAACGTGATGGTTTTACCGCCAGGTCGGCGTCCTATATTCGCAATTTTCTTGATATTGGTGCCAGTGATGTTCGCTCGATTCTCTATGTGGCCCGCTATGGAAGTGCAATATTGGGAGGTGCGATTATCCTGGAAAGTCCAGCTGTCGCGTTATACCTGTATGGAGCCTCGCTTAGGGTGGACGGATGTTCCCCTTCGTATCTTCTGCAGGACTATGCGATACGGGAGGCCTGTTCACATGGGTGCAAGGTGTACGATCTCTATGGTATCAGCGGCCCACAGCAACGGGGTTCGCACTTGGAAGGATTGCGGCTTTTCAAGCGGGCTTTCGGTGGGTATGTATGCTATCGCCCCCAATCATTCGATTATGTGTACAGGCACCTTACCAGATTCCTATACGCCAATTTTGAAAATATACGTTTCAAGATTCATCGGAAACGTCACCCCAAGCGCATGTCCCAACAATATTCGATTTCTACCGAAGAATAGACCCGCTACCTTTCATTGCCAAACGAAGCGAGCGGAAAGGGACCATGCAATGGTCCACTCTCCCGAGCGAGTGCAGGCAACGTAAGGATCCATGCCTCGCCCCTTAGGGCGGGTATTGATACTTTCATTCCTCCAGATTGTCGACCAAGGCCCTGAATTGGTCCCCCCTGTCGAATTCATGCCGGAACATTCCGAAGGAGGCTGCCCCGGGAGAGAGGATTACGGCGACGTTGTCTTGTAGGGCCAAATCCTCAAGTGCCGCAGCATAGGCCGAATCGAACACCGTTTGCATCGAATCGAATGGTCCTGAAAATGCAAGATGCTCCTTTTCCAATAGTGGGAGCAACTTGTCCTCAGTGAAACTTCCCGCCAACACATGAATTCCCTTTGCCTCTTTCAACGCTTGCAGCATTCCATCTGCCTGCAGGTTCTTATCGGTTCCACCGCAAATGAGTTGGTAGTTCCATGGGCAGGAGGCACAGGAGAATGCAACTGCTTCGGGTATGGTCGCGGACGAGTCGTTTATGAAGACCACATGGTTCTTGATTCCCACCTGTTCCTGGCGATGCGGTACTCCGCGAAAAGTTTCCAAGGCCTTTCCGATCTGTTTTGTTCCGAACCGGAGGCTGCGGCAGATCGACCATGCTACCCTGGTGCGAACGTCCTGCTGGGTTGCCCCGGCAATATTCTCGATTATGGTGATATTCCTTTGGCGGATTCCGGCTACGCTTGATATTTCCTCATAGACCGATTGCGGCACGAGCAACCGTGTATTCTGCGCTCCGAACAATAGCCATTTGTCATCCTTATACGATTGGAAGTCAGGATATCGGTTCAGATGGTCATGGAATATCGAGGTGAGCGCCGCAATCTTGAACCTGGGAACGGCTTTCCCAAGTATTGCGTAGAGATCACGTATCTGCCATGAAGAGAGCTCGCAGACGAGGTATTCGGGAAGAGCCTTGCCTTTATGGAGGCGGGATTCCAGATTCGCGAGGATGGAGAATCCACTTATGCCCATGTTGCCGAATTGAATGGCTTCATGTCCCAATGTATTCAATATATGGGTGGTGGCAGCTACCGTTGTGGTCTTTCCCTTCGTCCCGGTGACTGCGATGATCTTGATCGAATTGGTGATTGGGGATGCGAACACGAAAGAGATATCGGATTCTATCCGCTTGGCGTATGTGAGGAATGGACTATCTGGAGAAACCGCAGGATTCTTGATGACGATATCCGCCCAAACGAAATCCTCTACCCGATGTTCCGTGCAGACCACGGTTGCTCCCCGTTTCTTCAGAAGCTCCAAGGAGCCACCCAAGGCTTCTTCACTTCTCAGATCGGTGATCCGTACCTCGTGTCCGCGATCGAGAAAATAATTCGCCGATGCAAATCCCCCACCCAAAATCCCTAGACCGAAAATCAAAATCCGCATGATATATGCATTGTAATCATCTGGTTTGATAACGACAAGTGATTTCATCCCGACTGTCCCATCTATGCGTTCAAATCATCGTACCATAGCGATCAGTCGCTATCGGTGGTGGTTGCCAAGCGGATACCGTAAAACAGGCACTTGCCACCTCTTGTGGTTATGCCTCTTGACGTTATTTGTGTAACATCGCATAATGGCACGGTAATTACAAATTCCAATTGGATATCTTAACGGATAAGGAGCTCTATCGTGCCTTGTGGAAGAAAAAGAAAGAAGCATAAGATTGCTACTCATAAGAGGAAGAAGAAACTCAGAAAGAACAGACACAAGAACAAGAAGTAGTCGTGTCTCGCAATCTTCAAACAAAACCGCCGGTCGCTCCGGCGGTTTTTCCATTTGGTTTCCCCGGTCTCCTTGACATGCGGGAATTACTTGTGTTAGGGTACTTTGACCTCTTTATCCACAGAAAGTGGATCATATAGTCCGTAAGGAGGAACTATGAGAAATTACGAATTCACCGTCATCTTCGACGCAAATGAAGATCAGACGGCCAAGGGTCTTGAACTTGTTCTCGCGGAGTTCACCACCGCACAAGTCGAGATCACCAAGCAGGAAGATATGGGAGTGAAAAACCTCGCGTATCCTATCAAAAAACAGGACAAGGGCCATTATTATTTCTTTGAGCTGAAGGCCGATCCCTCTGTAATCAATGGGTTCAACAATACTTTCAAGCTCATGACACCCCTATTGAAATTCTTGTTCGTTAACAAAGACACCCAAGTCTAACGACTGGAGCGCGAAATTATGGCTAATGACACCAATATCGTAGTGCTCGTCGGTCGTCTCACTCGTGAGAGCGAATTGAAATTCACCAACAACGGCACTGCCGTCGGTAGGTTTTCCCTTGCTGTGAACCGCATGAAGAGGTCTGGGGAACAGCGGGAAGAAGAGGTGAGTTTCTTCGATATCGTCGTGTGGGGCAAACAAGCCGAAGTACTGAACCCATATCTAACCAAAGGACGTCAGGTCTGTATCAATGGAGAGTTGCGTCAAAACCGCTGGGAGCAGGATGGACAGAGCAGAAGTCGGATAGAGGTCGTTGCCAACAACATTCAGTTGCTGGGGGGCTCCTCAGGTAACAATTCCACTAGTTCCACTGCCGATTATTCCTCTTCCAACGATCAGGGAAACCGGAGAACGGGTGGCTTTGAACCAAAGGGAAATTCTCGGATGCCGTCGGCACCGAACGGATTTCCAGGACCTGAACAGTTCGATGATGACATTCCATTCTAGGTGATGGATAGGAGTAAAGAAACATGCGTGATGATAAAGATTCTATGAATAACAACGACTCCAACGACAGTCGTGGAGGAAACTTCAGGGACCGTCGTTTTGGAGGTGGCAAAAGAGGACCTTTCAAGAAGAAGGTCTGCAAGTTCTGTACCCAGAATTTGGTCGCCGACTATAAGAACCCCGATTTGCTCAGAAGATATGTGACTGAACGTGGAAAAATCTTGCCAAGCCGTATCACCGGCAACTGTGCAAAGCACCAGCGTGCGCTCACAACCGAGATCAAGCGGGCAAGAGTATTGGCTTACCTTCCGTTCGATCGAAAATAGTCGGAGATTGTATGGAACGGCAAACCATGATAATGGTACGTTCAGGTGTTTTGGCTGTCGGACTCTCCTTTATCATGTATTGGATAGCCGCTTCCTCGACACTGTTCATTGTCCCGTTGCTGTTCTTCGCCCCCCGTTTCCAATCTACCAGATGGGCTTTGTTGCCTGTCGGTGCTGTAGCCTTGCTCTTGACGGGTTACCAGATGATCGGATTCGGAGGAGTACTGATAGATGGTTCGGTTATCGGAGCTTTGACGGTCGGATTATTTATGCCGATTTCATTGCTTGCCGGAGCTGGAATCTGGATCGGGCTGCAGGGTAGGGGGATGTTGGTAAAATTGCTTGCCGGCTCCTTGTTCGCGGCTCTGTTTGGAATGGGTCTGGTACTGTGGTTGTCAGGTGGATCGCAATCGGCTCTTGCCACTGAAGATTTGTATCGACAGATGGTACGTGTGATGGTTCCGTCGTTGCTGGAAGGACAACTTCCGTTGGGAATGGACGAAACAATGCTATTCGAGACGGTGGTTACTGTTCTGAAATTGGGATTCCTTCCGATTTTTATCGGCCAATTCGGTTTATCGGTTATGATAAGCGAATTGCTGATACATCGGGCCGAATGGTCATTCCAGGACCGGATGACACAATGGACTCTCCCTGAAAATTCCGTTTGGGTTTTCTTGGGAAGTTGGACTATAGTATTGGTGACCTTGTTGGTTGACATGACGATTGTGGAAAGTGTTGCTTGGAACATAGCCCTGTCGTGTACGTTGCTCTATATGGTGCAAGGTATCTCGATTTTGGCGGCTCTGGTCCGCAGGAGAAATCCTGGAGCGACCGCAACGAGGATATTCGTCCTCTCGTTCCTATTGGTCCTGTTGCCAGGTGTGAATGTGATTCCGTTGTTGGCATTGCCGCTATTGGGTGTGTCGGAGACGTGGATCGGGTATAGAAAGAAAGCATAAGGAGATACATTCTATGAAAATCATATTGAACCAGGATGTTCACAATCTCGGTGAAGAAGGGGACGTGGTAGTCGTCAAGGACGGATACGCACGTAACTTCCTGCTTCCCAAAGGGTATGCTGTTTTGTTCAACAAGGCGAACCAATCGTTGTTTGCCAGCAGGACTGCAGCTATTGAAAAACGCAAGGAAGAGAAACGCAAGGCCGCCGCAAGTGTCAAGGACCAGTTGGATTCGATGAATTTGACGCTCGTTGTATCCGCAGGCGAATCCGGCAAATTGTTCGGTTCCGTCACCAATGCGATGGTACAGGAAGCGCTTGCGAAAAACGGTATTGAAGTCGAACGGAAACGTATTGAAGTTGCTACCCATTCGATCAAGATGGTCGGTTCCTATTCTGTGAAGGTTCGCTTGTACGAAGGCGAGAGTGCACAGGTCAAGATAGAAGTCATCAGTGAATCTATCGTGAAGAAGGAAGAGGCTGAAAAGGCTGCGGTGGCCAAGGCTGCGGCGAAGGCAGCTGCCGCCGAAGCAAAGAAGCAAGCGGTTGAGGCTGAGGAAGAGATCGTAGAAGAAGTCGAGGAAGAAGCCTACGGCGCCGAAGGTGTCGATGAGGAAGAAACTGAAGACGACGAGGAATAGTGGCTATAATGGCATCGAACCTGTCGGCTGGACGTATTCCCCCACATAATGATGATGCTGAACGTGCGGTGCTGGGAGCAGTGATGCTCAGCAGTACTGCCTTCAGCGAGGTGACGGAAGTCCTTCGTAAGGAGGATTTCTACAAACCCGGTCATCAGGCATTGTTCGATGCCATCCTCTCTTTCCATCAGGAACATAGTTCCCAAACCATAGACCTGATCACCATCACCGAATACTTGCGTTCGAAGAACCAGCTTGACTTGTGTGGTGGTATGGCATATGTGGTGTCTTTGACCAGCGATGTCCCTACTACCGCAAATGCCATCTATTATGCCAATATTGTGCGTTCACATAGCCTACGCAGGGTTCTGCTTGAACTGAGCGGGAAGATCCGTGAGGATGTGTTCGACGAATCCCAGGATATCGCGAGCGTCTTGGATGAAAGCGAAAGGAAGATGAGTGAACTCCAATCTTCCAGCGGGACATTCACCGACAAGTACCAGGAAAGTTCGATTCTTGTCAACAAGACCGTAGACCGGTTGATGGAGCGGGCCAAACATGGCAACAAGGATGGCGTGAAGTCCGGATTCCAGCAACTCGATGAAATGACCGGAGGATTCCAGCCTTCAGAATTCATCGTAATCGGTGCACGACCATCGGTTGGCAAGACGGCATTCGCCATATCCATGGCCATGGATATGGCGATCCACCGGAAAGTCCCCGTAGGATTCTTTTCAGCGGAAATGACCAGCATGGCGATTATGGAACGTATCCTGTCGGCCGAAGCACGTGTCGATTCGAAGAGGATCCGTTCGGCTATCCTGCGAAGCCAGGACATGGTGAGCATTGTCGATGCTGCGGGACGGATATATGAGGGAAAACTCTATATCCAAGATACACCAAACATCAAATTGCTCGATTTGCGCAGCCAGGCAAGACGCATGAAGCGGGAACGTGATATCAAGATCCTGTTCATCGACTATATCGGTTTGATCAATCCCGAGGCGAATCCGAATGTTCCCCGGCATGAGCAGGTTGCGGAAATCTCCCGGTCGCTGAAAGCCTTGTCAAGGGAATTGCAGATTCCGATTGTCGCCCTCTCACAGGTTTCGCGTGATGCCGAAGGAAAGGAACCGAACCTGGCGAATCTTCGGGACTCAGGTTCGGTCGAGCAAGATGCGGACGTTGTTATCCTGTTGCATCGCGATAGGCTTGCGGACCTCAGCAATACCAGGGAAGGGAAAAACGGTAACGAACCCTCTCCCCAGATTATCCACGGGTATCCGGTACAGGAGACGAAAGTTATCTTGGCGAAGCAGAGGAACGGAGAAACCGGTATCATCACCATGGGATTCCAGAATCAGCTGGTAAGATTCGTGGAATTGGAACGGTCCTCAGGATCCTAGGAAGAAGAACCGCAAATCACCGGCCACCACAAACAACATCAATAGGAACAGAAACAGAAGTCCCACAGATTGGAACCGCACATACATGCGGGGCGATACGGCTTTTCTCCTGAGTATTTCAACCAAGCTCAGTAGGATCGATCCACCATCCAACCCGGGAATAGGGAGCAGGTTCGCTGCAGCCAATGAAATGCTGACCATTGCCAACAGGTGGAGGATCGCCCTGATTCCTGCATTCCGCATTTCTCCAATCACGTAGGATATCCTCAGCGGTCCGGCAACGACCTCATCCATGGCAAAAGCTCCACTGAACAATTTTGGGATCAGAAGAAACGTGTCGATCATCGATGTGCCGGTCTGGGAGATTGCCGACCAGAGCGCCTCACCGACAGGCTGACCCGAAACATGTTCGAGAGTCCTCTCGAAGTTGAACCCGAAGGAAATCTTACCTTCGATGGTTCGCGTAGGACTATACTGGATGGTGTCATAAGAACCATCGGCATGTTGGACCTGCAATTCGACCCAGGATGGATTGTCGGATAAAATTTCCAGCAAATCGAATGTGTTCTTGACTTCGTGTCCCTGTGCACGTATGATCACGTCTCCTTCGGCAAGCGCTGTCATGGATTCGGGTGACAGGGGGGAAATCGAATCAATCTTCGGTTCTATGAAGGTGCTTATCCCGAATAGGAGCCTATCGGTCTTTTCATCGACTGTTCCAGTGACGTCGATGGTGAGGATATCTCCAGCCCTGTCTATGGTAAACGTTGTTGGGTTTCCGGCCTTTTGGCGGGCCAACACCGCTTGCAGACTGGAAAAATTCCCAATGGATTCGTTTTCGATTCCTATAACCACATCTCCAGTCTCCAATCCTGCGAATTCGGCCGCGTGGGGACTTCCTGCTTCTATCGCAAAAGTCTTTGGATAGTCGCTGGTAACCACAATCCTATTCGGATTGCTGATCGCATCGTATCCAATGGAAAAGAATGGAATGAAAATGACGATCGCAAACAGGAGATTGAAAAGTGGTCCACCCAGATAAGTCATGATCCTGCGAATCGGAGAAACGGCGAATAGCGACCCTTCTTCCATGGAAGTAAAGGACTTGCCACCAGAATGCAGTGACCGTTGCAGGTCGTCGGTACCTTTCAATTTGCAGTATCCACCCAATGGAAATATATTGATCCTATATTCGACACCCCGGACTGTCCAACGTTTGATCGCTTTTCCCCAACCGATCGCAAACACTTCGACGGTAATCCCAGAGAGCCGGGCGAACACGAAATGGCCGGTCTCATGGATTGTGACCATCAGTGCAATGCTGAGAAAACCGATAAGGAATGAGACCAATCCATCCATCAGACCATACTTCCTACAGCCTGTGCAGCGAGTGAACGGGCTTGCGAATCGATTCCCAAGATGTCTTCCATCGAGGAGAACCCGATATGCCAATCGTGTGCGAGCGTATCGCCTACTATCCGATTGATCCTGTCGAAGGGTAGTTCACCTTTGACAAATGCCTGGACTGCGATTTCATTTGCCGCATTATAGGCGATTGGGTATCCCATCTGTTCCCTGGCACAATCGAAAGCGAGGGGCAATAAGGGGAAACGGGCATAATCCGGCTTTTGGAATCCCAGGTTCAGGTCGGTGAAATCCAAGGGGTGTACAATATCATGCAGCTCGACCTGTTTGTCGGAGAGTGCCGAAATGATGGGCAATGCCATATCAGGTGGTGAAAGTTGTGCATACAAGGCACCATTGTGCATTCTGATCAATGAATGGACCACGCTTTGCGGGTGAATCACAACCTCGATGGATTCATGGCTGAATCCAAATAGGAAGGAAGCCTCGATAACTTCCAATCCCTTGTTTGCCAATGTTGCCGAGTCGATCGAGATCTTCGCTCCCATTTTCCATGTCGGATGGGCCATTGCCATGCCAACAGTGATTCCAGACATCTTGTCCAGAGGATAATTCCGAAATGGACCGCCGGAAGCAGTGAGTACCAATGAATGCACCGCCGAAGATCCAAAGGCCTCCAAGAGTGCATATAAGGTACTATGTTCACTATCGACCGGAATAATCCTGACTCCCTTGCTTTCTGCGTATTCGAACAACAAGTTGCCGGCCATGACAATACTCTCCTTGTTGGAGAGTGCGACATCCATATGGTTCTCAATGGCAGCGAACGTTGCCGGAAGCCCACTGGAACCTGCTATGGCATTGAGGACAATATCCGCCTCGGTATTTCGAATAAGTTCCAGTATACCTTGGTCGCCGAAATACAACGAAGTGCCTTTGGCAAATTCATCATGTTCCGGGAGCTTTCTTGGAGAACCGGAGATACATACATTCCTACATTTCCAGGTCTGAGCGATTCGATTGAGTTCACCTACCGCCGAATGGGCACTGAGTCCAACCACGTCAAAGGAGTCGGTCAACGATTCGAGAGCCCGCAATGCGGTTGTCCCGATACTGCCGGTACAACCGAGAATGATGACGGATCGCTTGGTTCGATTTTGCATTTCGCCTTCCAATCAGGACAAAAGGGCAACCAGTACGATAAAGAATGGAGCACTCGCAAGGAGCGAGTCGATGGAATCCAATATTCCACCCCTTCCAAAAATTATGGTACCGGAGTCCTTCACTTTGGCTCCCCGTTTGAATGCGGATTCGACCAGATCACCGATATCGCTGACAATGGCCAAAAGGAATCCGATCAACAAGGCCTCGCCCAGCGAAAACATGGAACGCATCGAAGGAATGAAGCGAACCCAAAGGAGACTCAAGAGCATGGTGGAGAGGATACCGCCAACAAAACCGGCAATACTCTTGTTTGGACTGACGGCGACAATATTCCGATTCTTTTTCCCTAACCACATGCCGAAAATATAGGCGAAGGTATCGTTGCCGAACACCAGTAGGAACAACATAAGCAGCAGATTGGTACTTTGTTGATGCAGCAGGATACGGATAAGGAAAATGGAGAAATAACCAGGATAGATCAGAAGGAATACGGTTCGACCGACACGATCGATTGTAGTGGAGAAGTCGTCTTTGGCTCCAACGAAGATTTCCTTGGAAAAACCGGCGATCAGCAACAATACGAAGGTGATATCCAGGATTGGAATAGTGGGCATATACACCGACTCGACAAATTGCATAGCTGGAAGAAGGATCGGTGTCCAATAGGGTACCAGTGGCTTTTCATCGGAACTGAACAACATGCCCCGCATTTCATAACTACCGCTGAATACTGCCAGGACAGTGAGAATCGCAAATCCCAAATGGTGGTGTTGGGGTAGGAAATAGATGAGGCTGAAGAGGGCAGGGACGCTGGTAAACGTAAGTATCAATCGCTTGCCGAGACTGGTCATGTCGGAACCCCTCCAAACCTTCTGGCACGGTGCGCGAAGTCGTCACATGCCGATTGCAATTCTTTAGCTCCCCAATCGGGCCAGAGTGTATCATAAAATGCAAATTCGGCATAGGCGGCATCCCAGAGCATGAAGTTGCTCAATCGCTTTTCACCGCCGGATCGGATTATCAGGTCGACAGGAGGTATGAAGGCCAAGTCAATATTCGAACGGATGTCTGTTGTCGTAATGGGAGAATTGTCTGATCGCTTTTCCAACCATCGGTTAACGGAACGTACGATTTCATCATGCCCGCCATGGTTGATAGCCAACGAAACGGTTAGGTGATCCAGATGTGCGGTGGCTTCTTGTGTAGCAATCACCGCATCACGGGCAGCATCGGTCAAAGCCGAAATATCTCCACGGATCAAGACGCGTGCGCCAACGCGTTTGTAGAAGTCGATCTCACTGTACAGTCGGCTGGCGAGAAGATCCATGAGGTATGCAACCTCTTTTTTCGGTCTACTCCAGTTTTCCGTGGAAAAAACATAATAGGTGATATAGGGGATGCCGAGACGAGACGCTTCTGTAGTGACCCGTTTTGCGGCTTTTACTCCCTCGTAGTGGCCGGCTGTGCGAGGCAAGCCCCGTTTTGTAGCCCAACGCCCATTGCCGTCCATGATCACCCCAACATGCTTGGGGTACATGTCGGGGAGTACATCCAATTCGAGGTTGCCCACGTTCAGATTTCCAATATCTCTTTCTCCTTATCGGTTGCCAGGTCGTTGATCTGGGCGATATAGGAGTCGGTCATTTTCTGGGTCTTATTTTCAAGGTCCTTCTGCTCATCTTCAGATATTTCGCCGGACTTCTGCAATTTCTTTATCTCGTCGATCGCCTCGCGTCGGATATTGCGGATAGCAACCCTGCTTTGTTCGGCTGTATTCTTCGAGCTCTTGGCGAGTTCCTTGCGACGATCCTCAGTCAAGGGAGGGAAATTGATGCGTAACAATTTTCCGTCATTGTTCGGGTTCAAAGAGAGTTCGGATTTCAAGATGGCACGTTCGATCGGAGCCAACAGTGTCTTGTCCCAGGGTTGGATAACCACAAGCCGTGCTTCAGGAATGGATACGCTCGCCACTTGAGACAGCGGAGTTTCCTGACCATAATAATCGACTTTGATTTTGTCGAACAAAGCAGCCGTGGCACGCCCTGTTCGGAGTGCACTATACTCTTGTGCGAGTGCGGCTACACTTTTCTTCATTTTCGCTTCACACGTTTCCAATACCGATTGCATATACAACCTCCAAAAACAGGCCGCTCGGAAATGAATTCCGAGCGGTCGTAATACACAAACTACTCTTCGACCCCAACACGATAATACGTGAATCCGGTAATCGAAAGTTTAGCCCCGACTTCTTTTGAAAGAGCGGCGAGAACCTTCTCGACAGATTGGCTGTCGTCTTTGACAAACGGCTGTTGCAAGAAACAGACTTCACTGAAGTGTTTGTTCAACTTGCCCTGTACGATACCAGCGACCACTTTCTCGGGCTTGCCCAAGGCAAGGGTCTGATTCGTGAAAATCTCTGTCTGTTCCTTCATGTAGGCTTCATCGGCCTCCGAGCTATCAAGGAAACGGGGTGAGAATGCCGCGACATGCAAAGCGCAATCGAATGCGAATTCTTTGACCGAATCCTGTGCAAATGCTTCACTTTTATCCGATTCGAACTTCACGAGTACGGCCAACGAACCCTCGCCATGCACATACTGCGAAACGAACTGGTTTTCAGCAACATCGGTGAGTTCAAATCTCTTGAGAGACATGTTCTCCTTGATTTTGGTGATCAGTTCCTGAACCTTGGCTTCCATCTCAGGGACAATGGTGGTATAGCCGTTGGCGACAACATCCTTGCAGAGTTCCTCACCAAGTGCGACAAAATCTGTATTGCGTGCAACGAAGTCGGTCTCACAAGCCATTTCCAGTATGACAGCCTTGCCATCTTGAACCAATGTGAACGTACGGCCATTGTTGGTCGCACGACCGGCTCGTTTGGCAACGGCAGCCAATCCCATTTCCTTGAGGATCTTTTCTGCTTTGGCAAAATCACCTTCAGCCTGTACCAAAGCCTTCTTACAATCCATCATTCCGGCGCCAGTGGCGTCGCGTAATTTTTTTACAATCTCAGCGGTAATTTCCACGTTTTTCTCCTTACTTGCAGGTATTAGTCCTTGTACAGAATTTCTTCATCGACTTCAATGCCACCCTCGGTAACTTTTACACTCTTTACTTTGGGGACTTCTTCGTCGGCATCCTTGGACTTTTCTTCCACAACTTCGAATTTGGTGAAATCGGTATCCTCATCATCTGTGGCAAAGACCACCTCTTCCTCATCTTCAACCACTTCCTCTTTCTCTACTTCGGATTCCGTGGATTCGATTTCAGGCAGGGTTTCGATAATTTCGATTCCAACTTCCTTATCTGCATCAAGCACTGCATTCGCGATGATCTCGACGAACAGTGAAATCGCGCGGATAGCATCATCATTGCCCGGAATCGGGTAATCGATGTTGGTAGGGTCACAGTTGGTATCTACAACAGCAATTACTGGGATTCCGAGACGTTTTGCCTCCGATACAGCAATAGCTTCCTTTTTGGTATCAATAATGAAGATCGCACCGGGCAGGTCCTTCATTTCCTTGATTCCACCAAGGTTCTTCTCCAGTTTGGCCTTCTCCTTGAGGTGAAGGGCAATTTCTTTTTTTGTATAACTCGCGAAGGTACCATCGACTTCTTCCTTCTCAAGCTTCTTGAGACGGTTGATGGACTTCTTGATTGTGGTGAAGTTTGTAAGCATACCACCGAGCCAGCGGTTGTTTACATAGGGCATGCCACAACGTTTCGCTTCACTTTCGATAGTTTGTTGGGCTTGTTTCTTCGTTCCGATGAACAGAATTGATTTGCCCTGCTTGACTTGTGAGCGTACTGCCTCATAGGCATCAACGATACAAGTGCTTGTCTTCTGCAGGTCAATGATATGGATCCCGTTTCTCTCGGAAAAAATGAAGCGGGCCATTTTTGGATTCCATCTTTTGGTCTGGTGACCAAAATGTACGCCTGATTCAAGCAGGCTTTTCATGGTGACTACGGACACAGTTCCTCCTGTGACGGGTTTTGTTGAATACCCTTAGGGCATAAAAAAATCCCGTCCCGGATATTCCGCTCCGTCAAAGACAGCTCGGTTAAGACAATATGGCAGAAATCGCCTTTATTGGCAAGCCCACGACGGTAGCATAATCGCCCAAAACCGAGGCGATGAACATATTTGCCAAACCTTGGATGCGGTAAGACCCGGCGGCTCCCCTCCAATCATCGGAGGCGAGATAGGAATCCAGTTCATCTTGCCCTATGGATCTGAAAGTCACCAAGGCCTCGTCGCTGCCATTGACAACCTTTGGGGGGCTATCGTATTCGGCGGGCAACCACAAGGAGAAGCCCGAATATACCGAATGGGTTTTTCCGGAAAACAGTTCCATGTGGTATTTCGCTTCCTCGCGATCTTGTGCTTTCCCGATAAGCAGGCCATTGCAACCCACAAGGGTATCCGCGGTGAGTACAGGGATGGATTGGCTTCCATGCATGCGCTTGAAATTATCCATTTTTCGTATGGCCAGGTGCTCTACCACCTCTTTGCCAACTGTCCCTCCATGGTATTCGTCGCTGTCTGTCGGAATCACCAGTACCTTGCAACCAAGTCGTTCCAACAATGCTTTGCGACCCGGGGACTGCGATGCCAGGACTACCGAGGGGAGCAATGTGGAGAAATCGCTATCAATGTCCGGAATCATGAATGCCAAGGAGTGCCTCCATTTCGTCTATCTGTTGATGCAACATCAACCATTGTTCCTCCATGTGCCCATGTTCGACTTCAAGCGTCTCCTTTTGTCGCAAGAGCTTGGTTATGGATTCGCTGTCGGAATAATTCTTTTCCAAAGACATGTCCTCGAGTATCTTGTTCTTATCCCGTTCCTTATCGGCTATGGCTCCCAACAGTTCCTCGGCCTCGACATGCATGTTCCTCAACCGGTTCTTCATACGGTTGGTTTCTTTCCAAGAAAGCGAGGCCGTTTCCTTAGCTTGGGATTTCACTGTCTCCCCGGCGGTCCGATCATCGGAGGACAGTTGTTCGATGGCTTCCTTCTGTTCGAGTTTCCATGAGAAGTAATCGTAGTCGCCTTCAAAGAATTCGGGGGCATCCTCACTCAAATAAAGTATGCGGTTGGCGATATTCTTGATGAAATGCGTATCATGCGAAACGAACACCACGGTCCCCTTGTATTGGCGGAGTGCCTGCAGGAGCATCTGTTTCGCATTGATGTCGAGATGGTTTGTGGGTTCGTCGAGAATAAGCAGGTTGGCAGGGTGCAACAGGATCTTCAGAAGTGCCAGCCTGCTGCGTTCCCCGCCGCTGAGTACCGAAACCTTCTTGTCCACATCGTCGTCACTGAAGAGAAACGACCCAAGCAACGATCTGAGTCGGGGAATATCCGATGTATCGGAAATCGTCTCAACCTCTTCAAGGATCGTATTGCCATAATTGAGGGTATGTTCGGTATCCTGTGCAAAATATCCGACCTGCACCCCCGAACCCAGGCTGATCGTCCCGGAGTATTCACTGTCGATCTGTGCCAGCATACGCAACAAAGTCGATTTGCCTGCGCCATTTCGGCCGGTAACAGCCAAACGGTCCCCTCTGTTCACCATGAGGGACAAGTCTTTGAATATCTGCAGGCTGCCATAGCTCTTGGACAAATCGTCCACAGTGACGATATCGTTTCCACAATGGGGTGGAAGTGGAAACGAGAAAGAAAGCTTTCGAAGATGTTGTGGAATTTGTATGATATCCACTTTCTCGAGTTGTTTCTCACGACTTTGCACCTGCCGTGCCTTCGAGGCCTTGTAGCGGAACCGTTCGATGAATTGTTCGGTCTTCTCCAACTCCTTGCGTTGGTTCTTGAAGGCTTTCTCCATTTGGGCCAATTCCTGTTCACGTTGGATCTGATAGGAAGAGTAATTGCCGCTGTACCGGGTCAGCTTTCCATTGAACAATTCATATACCTCGTTCACCGTATCATCGAGAAAGTCCTGGTCGTGCGAGACGATCATGACAGCTCCCCGATATTGTCTCAGGTAATTCCGAAGCCATATCCTGGCCTCGATATCGAGATAGTTCGTCGGTTCGTCGAGCAACATCACATCCGGATCCTCGACTAGGACTTTTGCCAAAGCTATACGCATCTGCCAACCGCCACTGAACTCGTCGCATTGTCTCAGGGTATCCTCCCGGGTAAACCCAAGGCCTTTGAGAATCTGCTCGATGACTGCCTGTCGACGATAGTATGAGCTGTGGAGCAAAAACTCCTGCAAGTCGTGCAACTCCTCCAAGTAGGGAATGGAGTCGCGGTCTTCGGTACAGGTGGAGAGTTTCGCCTCTATTTCGCGTTGACGTTCGAGGTATGTCTTGAAACGGTGGTATCCCTTTTCCACCTCCACGTATACTGTATTCGCTTCGTGTACGATATCCGACTGGGGCAGGTAGGATACACGCATGTTCCGGCCCATGGCGGTCGTCCCGTGGTCGCTTCCGACCTGTCCGCTGATTATGCGTAGAAGGGTCGATTTGCCCGAACCGTTGCCACCGGTCAATGCGGCGCGCGCATTGTCGGAGAGTGTGAAGGATACATCCTTGAGCAAATCCCTGTCACCGAAAGCAAGATTGATATTTTGTACTTGAAGTGTGCCCATGTACTCCCCATATAATCGTAAGGTGTTGCAGATTCGTGTTGTTACGAGTATTATGAAAGTTACCATAACGGCGCATCGGGATGCAAGGAGTCCTTCTTGGCGTCAATACTTTGAATGGGGTATGGAGGCTCTCCGGTGATTTGTTTGGTTCTTTCTGGTAGTACAATCGAAGAGAATATATCCCAGTTCAAGCGCAATCGTGAATATGTGGATTTGGTTGAATTGCGTATCGACCTGTTGCATGAATCCTCCCGGAGTCTTGCGTCCAAATTTCCCGACATGGTTGATCTGCCCGTAATTCTCACCTGTAGAAGGCAATCCGATGGTGGGAAGTACGTCGGTTCGGAAAAATCACGGGGAGCGCTTCTGGAATCCTGCTTGGACGGCAATTTCGCGTATGTGGATATAGAGGACGATGTCAAACGTTCCGCAGCGGAACTGAAGGCTCGGGAACGTAAGGTCAGGATCATACGTTCGAGGCATGATTTTACTGGTATGCCCTCCGATATTTTCCATAGGATTTCCAAGATCGCAGCCAAGGGTGATATTCCGAAAATGGCGGTCACTCCACAATCCGTGCTCGATTTGATCACGTTGTTCCGGGTGAAGACCGAACTGGCTGCTGTTGGGGAAAAGATTGTGCTTGGTATGGGTGATTTCGGTTTTCCGTCACGCATTCTTTACAAAAGGGTAGGGTCCATGCTCACCTACTGTGCCGACACCCCGGTTGCACCCGGTCAAATCTCAGCACAGAAAATGAAGGAACTGTACCGTGCCGATACGGTTGACGACCGGACCCATATCTTCGGTGTCATTGGGAATCCGGTATTGCATTCCTTCTCCCCTGAAATCCAGAACCCTGGTTTCAAGGGGATAAATTTCAATGCCATCTATGTGCCGTTCCACGTGGATTCGGTACGTTCCTTTTTTATCCTGGCTGAAATGATCAAGATTTCAGGTGTTTCGGTTACCGTACCCCACAAGCAGAATGTCCTTCCATATCTTGGCAAGATCACCCGCGAGGTGAAGCAGATAGGCAGCTGCAATACGGTTGTAAGGGCTAAAAACCTCTGGATGGGTACGAATACCGATTATTATGGGTTTGTGGATCCCTTGTTGGTGGAAATCGACAACAAGAATATTCAAAGTGCCCTGGTTATCGGGGCCGGAGGTGCAGCCCGCTCGGTCGTATGGGCACTGCGCAACCACGGTTGTAAAGTAACGATAATCAACAGGAATCTCGATCGGGCGAGGAACCTTGCCCTCGAGACCATGGCGGCTTTCGATAGTCTGGACAATGCGACGAAATATGAGCATGTGGACTTGATCGTACAGACGACCTCGGTGGGAATGGTTCCAGATTCCGATAACGATCCGATTCCCGATTTTAAGTTCAACAAGCAACAGACAGTGTACGAACTGGTGTATCGGCCCAAGTATACGAAAATGCTGGCACGGGCCCGGGAATCGGGGTGCAAGCTACTGTTTGGCATCGATATGCTTATCCGTCAAGGCAAGCTCCAATTCGAATCGTTCACCGGATACCATTATCCCAAACGGTTGGAACAGACCCTACATTTGGAAGAAGATTGAACGACGGAGCTTTCTGACCTTGAATATCTTCTCGATTGGGAGGACTTTTTCCTCGCCATCGGGAAGAACCAGAACACGTATCGATGCATCTTTGGTCGAGTTGATCAACTCCTTGGCTTCTGTAAGTAAAATCTGTGAGTTGCCGTCATTATCCAAAATGTGCAGTTCCAGAAGCTCTACGGTCGAATTCACTGCCGCCTTGCATAAATTGATTTTTCCCTGAAAATCGAAACCGCTCGCTTGCATCGTCTGGGTCCGTCCTTGGACCGCGCTGATTTGTGAGGGTACCAGGATCAATTTTCGTTCCAATCGGGCCAGCATTTCCTCTTGTTCCCCCTTGTTGGAGGCTTTGGCTAGGATGGCTTTCTTCAATTCCTTTTGGAATTCCAACGCTGTGGGATTGTCTTTCCCGGGGCGTCTTACCGCCAACAGCCGAATCGGTTCCTGTATTGGACGAAGCATTTCCATATCGGTATGTACAGTCGACGATTCGATGGAGGAGGTCGAGTGGTGCGCCGCATCGGTGATACTTCTCGGCAACAGTCCGATTCCAGTAGCCGATAGGATTTCTCGCCATTGCGCTTCCGAACTCCTGGAAAACAGATACATGCCATCGGCAATCCTTGAAATCAGGAAAGGTTGCAAGGTGGGAAGAGCCTCGATTATTCGGCTGAGACGTTCATTTGCCTTCACCAGGATACCATCATAGATGACGATCGATGAGAATTCATCTTTCCAATGTCCAATAAGGTTTTGAAGTCCTTGAGGAATCGATTGGGTAAGACCTTCAAGATATTCGAGTATCTCCTCGACAGTGAGTCCAAGGTCAAAAGCACGCATGATCGTGGCTTTATTGACTTCGTATGAAGTGACGACATCCACTTTTCGCACAAACGCAAGACAATGCAGCAAATCCTTGTTTTCGATCACCGGGACATCTTCGGTGAAAGAAATGGTGAGGTCGCTATCGATTGTAGGTTGCAGATGGGTCTGGTTCGTGTGATTGCCTTTGGGTTTCTGCATCGGTGCGAGCCCTACGGTAGAAAGGAGGGCAAGGAATTCCTCCATGTCGGCAATGGGAAGCCTGCTCCTATAGGACGCCATCAGACAGGCTGTTTTCAACCCTTTGTGATGATGGACCGGTACGGTATCGAGCAACGTTGACAATATGGTGAAGAATGCGCGAAAGGGTAGGTCTTTGGCAATCTTGGGAGTTTGGGGTTGCATGGAAGCGAATGCGGTCTGGAACAGCAACAACTGCAATTCCTGAGGATCCTTGGATAGCACTAGTTGTGCCCGATTGATATCGATACGGGTTGACCGGCCTTGCTCTATGAGTACCTTTTCTCCAAAAAGCATGCGGTTGTACAACAGCACCCGTTCAATGAATGGAGTATCGTCCTGACCGAATACATTCTGGATGTGTTTGGTGGTCAGAGCCTTTTCGCTTTTTTCCCTCGACCCGAGCATCGTATGGATATGGAGACTCAGCAATGCCCGTACGATTCGGGGATCACCCCCCAGGAACCGGTAGTGCGGTGTATCCACATCCGATGAGGGGACAAATATATCTTCCAGCGACAACGAGGATGCAAGGAGCCTGTCGACAACAAGGGGATTGATCATCAATCCGGCAGAGTGTTCGAATGTATCCGGATTCGGAACCAGCAACAGTCGTTCCTCAAGATTCACCACACTCTGCTGCAATGTAGCATAGGATATCGAATCGCTGAAGATGGAACATAGTTCGTCTTGGGTAGGTGAGCCCAATACATAGGCGCCGCTCAACAACTGTCTGTCGGTTGGAGAAAGGCTTGCTTCGACTCGGGCAAGGAATTCGTCGGTCGAGAAGAGCGTAGTCAACTTTTTGGTGAGCAACGGCTTGTGGAAGGGTGTAGGAACCTTACCGATAAAATTCCTTACGATGTCCAGGAATATCGTGTCGGGCAAGATTGCCAACGAGCGTTCCCATATATACACCTGTGAGCGCATGTCTTTCATTCCCAAACCTCCACATGATAATTGTATCCTTGTTCGGTCAAGAATTTTTGACGATTTGCACTGAACTCCTCTTCGGAAGAATAACGTGTAACCAACGAATAGAAATGTGAACTTTGCTTTTTGGGTCTAAGGATACGACCAAGCCTTTGGGCTTCCTCCTGTCTGGATCCGAAGGTGCCCGACACCTGGATCGCAACAGAAGCGTCTGGAAGATCGATTGCGAAGTTCGCTACCTTCGATACAACCAGAATCCGTTCCTTACCTTCCCTGAACAGTCGATATAGTTCATCACGGCGCGCATTTCCCGTCGCACCGGTGATAAGCGGTGCACCCAACTCCTTGGATATGATCTTCAATTGGTCCAGGTATTGTCCAATGACCAGGATGAAGTCCTCGGGATGGTTGTCGATGAGATCCTTGACAATTTGCATCTTCTCTGGATTTTCACTCGCAATACGGTACTTTTCCCGTTTGCTACCAATAGCATATGAGATCTCCAGATTTCGTGGCAACGGTACGCGGATCTCAGTGCATTCCGCCTCCGCTATCCACCCTTGGCTCTCCAGTTCGCTCCATGGAACATCGTAGCGCTTCGGACCGACCAGTGAGAAGACTTCATCTTCCCTGTGGTCTTCCCGTATGAGAGTGGCAGTGAGCCCAACACGGTGGACCGCCTGGAGTTCGGCGGTTATCTTGAAAACGGGAGCAGGCAACATATGTACTTCATCATAGATGATAAGACCCCAATTACCTTCCTTGAGCACACGCATATGGGGGAAGTCGGCATCCTTGTCCGGACGCCAAGTCAAAACTTGGTACGTGCAGACAGTGATCGGTCTGATCTCCTTTCGTACACCCGAGTATTCTCCAATCTGCGAGGCATCGATATCCAATTTGTCGGAGATTTCCGCGATCCATTGGTGGACTGCGGCGACATTGGTGGTAAGAATCAAAGTCCGCGTTGACAGACGGGTAAGGATTTCCATACCTACAATTGTCTTGCCAGAGCCGCAAGGAAGGACAATGGTTCCGTAACCGGTACCTGGTCCTCCGTTTCCGAGAACCGAATCCGCGGCAAACTTCTGATAATCCCGCAGCACGAAGTCAACGCCTCTGGAAGAGGTCTCGCGGAATGCTACAGGAACCGGCTCCCCGTGTTCCAAGGGAATCCGATCATCAACAGGGAACCTAAGCTTTATCAGCTGCAATTTCAACTCGCCCCGTTGGTACCGCGGGATGAGAAATCCCTCTTGAACGGGTGTAAGCATGGCTGCAATTTGCTTCCGAGCCATGATTTCCCGCACAAAGCGATCATGGAAAATCTTCAACAGGTAGACATCGTCATTTTCGGGATACGGTAAAAGTTGGATACAACCGAAACGGCCACCGATTTCCCGTATATGGAATACCACCGGCTCCGGCAAAGCGTACCGCGACCATTTTTCCAAACGGCCGAGTACTTCCTCGACACTGATTCCGGCAGAAGCTGCATTCCAAAGACTGATTGCCGAGATGGCATAGGTGTGCACGTGTTCGGGGGACTTGACCAGTTCGGCAAAGGCTATGAGGTCGTTGCGGGCATCTTCTGCCGCAGGAGAGTGGACGTCAAGCATCATGCTGAGATCGCTTTGGATAATAAGGGGCTTATCGTCCATATTGTTCATACCATAAGGACAACAGTGTAATTGCAGCCATTGCCTCGACCACAGGAATAACGCGGACACAGATACAGGGATCATGACGTCCTTCGACGACAATTGTCCGCTCATCGCCTCCAATATCGACGGTCTTTTGTGGTTTGCCGATCGAGGCCGTCGGTTTGACGGCAGTCCGGAAAAGCAGGGTGTCTCCGTTGGTTATTCCTCCATTCATGCCACCTGCATGGTTGGAGAGAAACCCATTGGAATCCATTTGGTCGTTGTTTTCGGAACCCAGACGGGAGGCGACGGAGAATCCATCGCCGAATTCAATACCCTTTGTCGCGCCGATGGAGAGTATCGCATGACCAAGAAGAGCCTCGACTTTATCGAATACAGGCTCACCCAATCCTGCCGGTAACCCGGTTATCCTACATTCGATGATACCACCGACACTATCGTTGTCCTCGCGGACCTTCTCTATCAGCTCTTCCATCCGTACCGCGGCAGCGGCATCGGGTGCACTCACTCGGTTTGTGCCGATGAGGGAGTAGTCCCTTGCCTCGGCCACCACAGTACCGATTTGGATAGTGTATGCCTGGATATGGATTCCCTTCTGTGAAAGGACTTGCATCGCAATAGCCCCGGCTGCCAGTCGTGCCGCGGTCTCCCTGCCACTGGAACGTCCACCACCTCGCCAATCCCGGATTCCGAATTTCTGTTGCCATGTATGGTCCGCATGTCCCGGTCGATACAACCGCGAGATATCGTCGTAATCCCCCGAGCGTTGGTTGGTGTTTCGAATTAAAATCGCGATAGGGGTACCGGTAGTCTTGCCTTGAAAGATTCCTGACACTATCTCGATCGCATCAGGTTCCTGACGCTTGGTGCCCAAGGGATTTCCCCCAGGACGGCGCCGCTGCATTTGTCGGGAAAGATGATCCATATCTATAGGGAAGCCGCTTTCGAGACCATCGATTACTACACCAAGCGCATCTCCATGAGATTCGCCGAACGTGGTGATTTCTGCATTTTCTTGAATAGATCGGCAATCGGACAATGATACCATAAAATCGGCAACCTGCCTATATCGCGCATTCCTTTCAACAAACAGCGTGTGAAAGGATTGTTCGGGGTTCTCGGAAGAGAGGAAAGGAGGGATTCCTCCACGCATGATCCTTCGGAACAAGACATGTTCATCTACCGCGAGATATATGATTTTTCCCGCTGTTTTCATGAGTTGTACAACCGGTTCGTTGTCACAGACTCCTCCACCGGTAGCCAAGACATGCCAAGTATCCGAACAGTTGCTCGTGAATCTTTCAACAGCCTGGAATTCAAGATCCATAAAGGCGGTCTTCCCACAACGGGCATAGAATTCGCGAAGTGTGCCTGTTTGCGAAGGTAGCAATGCCTGGACAAGATCATCGGCATCGGTGAAATCTATTTCAAACGAGCTTTTGAGCAAATCGACGGCCGAGCGGCCTACATTGCTTTTACCCGAATGTTTTATTCCTGTCAAAAACAAGATATCCATGCAGTTCCTCAACTGTTTTCGTCAAACAATGCTACCCATTTCTGTGGATATCGGGTGCCTGCATGCTCACGCTTTATTTTGATCTCACGTCTTCTTTGACGTCGCGAGGCCTTATGGAATTTCCTCAATTCAATGCGTTGCATATATTCGGATTCCTTCAGGTTCTTCATGGTGTCGATAAGGTGCTTGTTGTCGGGGACAACCATTTTCAGGGCATACCGAAATGTGATGATCATGGTGTACCATAACAGTACGATCACGAGTGGGACGATCTCGCGTATATTGCGGTCTGGACTTATCTCCACTTGATAGGTCCCCGAAACCATACCTGTAGCTATCTGATAGAGGGGATTAATACTGATATAGAGGAAAGTCAGGGATATCACCAAGGGAATGACCCAGAACCACCCCTGTCTCGACACGATGAACCGAAGACAAGCGACAGCGGAGAGGAAGCAGAGCAATGTGGTGAAAACAGCTACCAGTAGCATCAGCATATGGAACATGATACCATGGAGGGTGCCGATAGGGAAGTATTGCCGTTGGTTTGGAGGGGATGAAATGGATAGAAAACGAGTATTCGAGAATGGATTGTCAGCGGAAGTCCTCCAGCATCGCCTACATAGCAGGACAACCGATGTGCGCGGCGAATTCTACCGGGATACCACCGCTATTATCCACAGCTCGCCTTTCAGGAGACTGAAGCATAAGACCCAAGTGTTCTTCGCACCAAGCAACGACCATATTTGCACCCGCATGGAGCATGTGCTGCATGTGGCTTCTATAGCCTCGGCTATCTGCAGGGGCTTGGGGCTGGATACCGAATTGGCGTGGGCAATCGGAATGGGACACGACTTGGGCCATACCCCATTCGGTCATGTCGGTGAGCGGATATTGGCTTCCCTGATGAAAAGCAAAGGTTTCAGTGGTTTCGAGCACGAATTGAATTCCTTGAGGATTGTCGATTTTCTTGCGGAACATGGCAAGGGAATGAATCTTACCTATGCCGTGCGCGATGGAATCGCATGCCATAATGGAGAACGATTCGAACAATCGGTTATGCCCCGGTTCATCGAGAAGGACCTTTCGTCAATGACCAGTCGTGCCGAGGCAATTCCGGCGACCTGGGAAGCTGCGGTAGTTCGGTTCTCCGACCAGATCGCATACCTTGGCAGGGATTACGAGGATGCCTGCCGATTGTCGATTATTGATCCCGCTTCGATACCCGAGATAGTTGTCGCCAGGTTGGGGACAACCAATGCCAGTATCATCAATACCCTGGTGAATGATATCATCGACACCTCACGACCCGAAACGGGCATATCGTTCTCGGATTCGATCTTCGAGGCCGTACTGGCGATGAAGGATTTCAATTATCGTTCGATATACCTGTCTCCCATGTTGGAAGGGTACAGCAAGTATTTCTCAAGACTGCTGACATTGATAGTGGATTATCTGCAGGGCTTGTTCGATATGTATGGATTTGATGAAAAGTCCTATATGGAGGAAAAGAACATGCTGGCTGGTGGATTCGCATTGCATCTGAAGGAGATGCACCAGCCATATCTGCAGCATGATGGTTCCATAGACAGGTTGATCTTCGATTATGTCGCTGGGATGAGCGACAATTTTTGTCTAGACTGTGCGAATGAAATACTGAAGCCCGACCATTTGAACGAAAGGATCGAGCAATCGATTACTGGAAAATGGTTTGATGTAAAGTAAACGGATCTATTTCAGTTTGTGTGTAATACTTTCGATTTCCTCAATGAACTGGTCGACATTGTCGAAAGCCCTATACACCGAAGCAAACCGGATATAGGCCACGGTGTCTATGGTGTATAATTTTTTCAAAGCCACTTCACCAATACTTCTCGAGGATATCTCGCGCTTGGCTCCTGCCTTGAGCACAACCTCGTCCTCGATGTCCTGCAATACCTGCTCGATCGTTTCTTGTCCAATATGGCGTTTCTCGGTAGTTATCCTGAGGCCCCGCTCGACTTTCTTGATATCGAACGGTTCACGGCGGCCATCACGCTTCACAACCATCAATGGTTTTTCCTCAATGCGTTCGTAGGAAGTAAAACGGTACCCACACGCAAGGCATTCCCTTCTTCGACGAATGGTGGAACCACTACTGTTTTGCCGCGATTCAAGCACTTTGTCATCCATATGACCGCAATGAGGGCATAACATGATGGATAGCTCCTTTTGAAAAGATAAATCACACTATAGCATACAATTGAAATTGTGCAAATTGTCTTCCAACGATTTTCTGAAAATTGGATACTTGGTTGTATCCACCAGTGAAACGAGTCTATTTGTAAATATATTCTGCAAAATGTTATTTATATATTGAAAGTGGGAGTTGCTTGTGATAATAATAACACAAGCAATCGGGAACAATCGAGGTGACTATGGAATCTGTCAGTACATCTGTAAAACGAATTATCGATCGAACGCCATTTCTGTATGAAATGCTCATCCAAGGTATCTTGAGTTACAGCAATTATGCATCTTCGATCCAACCGACCGTAGAGGAATTGCATGGGAAGGAAGTGAAGAATTCTGCGATTGTCATGGCAATCCGGCGCTACGCAGAGGAATTGCGAAAGAAGGACACTGAACAGAAGCATTACGATTTGCGCTATGAAATCATGATGAAGACCAATATATACGACATCAACCTGGTACGAAGCGAAACCATAATGGCGAAACTGGGGGAGTTGTACAATCTGGTTACACCATCGTCGGGAGACTTCCTGAATGTAACCATGGGTAGCCACGAAGTCAGTCTCTCGTTCAGCGAAAAATATCTTGATACCGTTACCGCACTGACCACCGGCGAGACTGTCTTGCATAGGATGGGAGACCTTGTGGCGCTCTCATTGGTTTTCTCCGGTGATTTCATGTCTACCCCAGGGATAGTATACGAAGCGGTACGGAAACTTGCATGGGAGGAAATCAATGTGAATGAGATAATCTCCACCATGAACGAACTGACATTCGTCATTCGACGTGAGGATTCCATGGATGCCTTTACCGTTTTGCAAAGCTTTCTCGGAGGCGCTTGATGCAACATACCCCGATAGTGGTTACAGGTCCGGTCAATAGTGGGAAAACCACCTTGTTGTATACGCTTTGTTCAAGACTCGATTCGGCCGGATATAGGTTTGGAGGTGTTATCCAAGTTGCACCGCTACCGAACCAACAGAAGAAGGATTGGGTGTGGAGTGATCAGGGAAGCGGCGATCTCCGTTTGTTGTTGTCGACGGAAGAACACTCCGGGTGGGAACGATATGGTCGTTTTTGGGTCGATACGCAGACTTTCACCTGGGCGCATGAACGAGTCATGGCAATGCACGACAGTACCGACTATATGACGTTCGACGAAATCGGGCCCATGGAGCTGGAAGGGAAGGCCTTGCACGCAACTTTCAAGTCCGTTTTGGAATCATATGGCGGTACGGTCATAGCGGTGGTCCGCAAGCCGTTGCTCGAACGTGTGATGGAAACGTATGGAATATCCGGGGACAATGTGGTTATATTGCATGCCGACAAACCTTGGGAAGTACAGTTGGAGAAGATTGTAAAGTGAATGAATTATTTTGGGTCCTCATGCTGGTGTTGAATTTCATCGCAATCATGATTGCATTCCGATTGTGGGGTCGAACAGGATTGTTTATTTGGATACCTGTCTCTGTGATACTCGCAAATATCCAGGTAACCAAGACTGTCGTACTCTTTGGGCTTGAAGCTACACTGGGAAACATCGTCTATGCCACCAGTTTCCTGGCTACCGATATCTTGAGCGAGTGCTTCGGGAAGAAGGATGCCGCAAAAGCCGTCGGTATCGGATTCTTTTCGTTGGTTGTGATGACTTTGTTCATGAATGTCGCATTGTTGTTCCACCCGGCGGCCTCCGATTTCGTACAGGAAAGCATGGTGACGATATTCGGCCTGATGCCGCGAATCGCATTGGGAAGTCTGGTCGCCTACCTGGTGTCGCAACTTCACGATATCAATGCCTTCGATTATTGGAAAAGAAAAAAGCCAGAGGCAAAATGGCTCTGGCTGAGAAACAATGCAAGCACGATGGTAAGTCAATTGATCGACACGCTGTTGTTCACAGTGATCGCCTTCTATGGTGTCTATGGGTGGGATATCCTCTGGCAGATCATGGTGACCACCTACCTGTTGAAATGGTTGGTCTCCGCGTTGGATACTCCCTTCATGTACCTGGCCCGACGATGGCACGAGAGGGGAATCATAGCGAATTGACCTGTCTTCAACTAAAGAGAGTAGCCATGGTCGATACCGCTTCGGCTGTTCCAGAGAGGACTATTCCCTCAAAAGCCTTCCGTTCGAACAACAAGGCGTCGGTATAGAGGAAAGGGGAGCCGTCGGCATATTGCACTGTCATTCCCTGCGACTCGAGCAATGCGTGGGCACCTGCGATATCCCAAGCGAAACAAGGTACCGAGACAGCTCCCTGGATATGTGGATGGATCAACGGTGATATCATGTGCAGGATATTCGAGCCATAACACCTGATCTTTCCGTCGAACCGCTTGATCGAAATATATCTTGGGGCATGTGAAGCCATTGCGATTTGTTCCAGTGCGGTGTGTGTGAGACGGGGCTTCAAGGGTTTTCCATTCAGCAACAATTCCTTTCCGGGATCCAATCGGAGGAACATGTCCTCATCCCGACTCAACCCCCAACGTGGTGCGTACACCATGCCGCCTATGCACCGGCGGTTCACGTCGAGTATGCCCAGCGATATGCACCAGCCGGGGAGGCCCTGGCTATATACGTCGGTACCGTCTATCGGATCCAGAATGAATGTCAGCGGAGCATTGGGGTCGAACGGCCGTACCGCTTCTTCCGTAACGACATTGGCTTCGGGGAAAAGTTCGGCAAGCGCATTGCCGACCCGCTCGTTTATCGTTGTGTCTGTCTTTGTAAGAACGGATCCGTCATCCTTGTAATCCCGTGATATGTCAGCTTGAGCGATACAAGCATAGTCTCCCATTTCAGTCAACAACTGGGCTATATGATCATACGCATCCATTGAATACCTTTCCTCTCTGTGCTAGGGTATGTGCGGTTATGCAACAACATATCGGTCCGCTCGTGCAATCCTATATCAAAAGTACCGACGCGTACAAGTCGTTCAAACAGGATTGCTCCATTCGTCAGTTCATCGAAGGTCTGGAGGGGTATCCCCTTGCCGAGGCCCTGTCGGTTTATGCCCGTTCGCTGGATCGACGTATTTGGGCCCTCTGCCCGACCGAAGTCTCTGCGATGCAATTGTGCAAGGATTTGCAGACTGCGGGAGTTCCCCATATCTATCTTCCTTCCAATGGAAAGCTGTTGTATAGTCCTTGGGAAGGAACAGACAGGGAATATTCGCAATTGAAGGCATTTGCAGCCTGTATCGAGCATCCGACACGCATGGTCGTGACCCATCTGCGGGCTTTCGTCTCGCCGGTGGTTTCCCTCGAGTCCCTGCAAGCATCCGAGATGCATTTGCGGGTAAGCGATACCTTCGATTCGACAAAAATCGCAAACACGTTGTCTGCCGGAGGATATTACCGCAGCCCAAGTACCGCGGTTCCGGGAGAATTCTCCATACACGGTGAGGTCGTCGATTTTTTTCCCTATGACAGCCCATACCCGGTAAGGATATATGCCGATTGGGACCGCATCGAGAGGATAACCTCCTTCGATCCATTGACACAGGACACGATCAAAACACTCGGGCATATCAATGTAACGATACTGAAGGAACAGCAGAAGATCGAGACCTCCACCATTTCCTCCTACCTGCATGAAAAGGATTATGTGTTCTTTCTTGGGATGGAACGTCTGGAGACTTCTTTCCATTCCCTCATGGTCGAAGCCAAGGCGTTGTATCGGGATGCGTTCCTTATTGACCGCATGTCGCCAAAGCCGGCCGAATTGCTGTTCGATTACCCGAAATTCTTCGAAACTTGGCTGCGTTCCACAGTACTGATCGAGGTGAGGGGGCAACAAAAGGGCGTCTTTGCTTTCGATGTCGATGGACCCCGGTCATTCTTCGGCAATTTTGTGATGTTGAAGGAAGAGTTGTCCCAATTGATGGGGAATGGGTACAAGGTTGTGATATTCGCAGGATCCGACCTTCAGCGCAAACGTTTGAACAACATGCTCAGTCAATTTGCCTCTCTGCAGGTGTTGGACCTTGAGATCAGTGGCGGATTTTCGATCAGCAGCCAGAAATTGGTGGCAATTTGCGACCATGAGATATTCGGAAGGCGCAAGCAGGTTGTGAAGACACTGCACAAGGTACAATCCTCTCCACTCGATTCGTTTGTCGACCTCAACGAAGGCGACCATGTCGTGCATATGAACTATGGTGTCGGAAAATTCCTTAAGATCGATCGGATCACCATGTCGGGAAAAGAGCGGGATTATATCAAGATTGCCTATGCGGACAACGAAACGCTTTTTGTCCCCATTGAACAGGCCAACTTGATCCAACGGTACATCGGAAGCGAGGGTGGGACACCCAGGCTCGACAAATTGGGCGGCCAAGGTTGGGAAAACAAAAAGGCCAAGGCCAGGAAGTCCGCAGAGGAATTGGCCGGAAGATTGATCCAACTGTATGCGAGAAGGAAAAGCAGCAAGGGATATCCATACCCCAAGGACACCGATTGGCAGCTCGAATTCGAAGCTTCCTTCCCATTCGAGGAAACCGAGGACCAGCTCACCTGTATCGAGGATATCAAGCACGATATGGAAAGTCCAATTGTAATGGACAGGCTCATTTGTGGAGATGTCGGATACGGCAAGACTGAAATAGCGCTTCGGGCCGCATTCAAGGCGGTCATGGCGGGCAAGCAGGTTGCGATCCTAGCCCCGACGACCATTCTAGCTGAACAACATTACGAGACATTGCTGCAGCGGTTGGGCCAGTTCCCAGTCAAAGCTGAAGTTATTTCCAGAATTATCGTGAAAAAGCACCAGAAGGAGATCTTGAACAGGCTGAAGGAAGGGCAAGTGGATATCCTGGTGGGAACACATCGGTTGCTCCAAAAGGATGTGGTCTTCAAGGACCTGGGATTGCTTATCATCGATGAGGAACAGCGGTTTGGAGTCAAGGACAAGGAGAAGGTGAAGGAGCTGAAGGCGAATATCGATTCGATCGCACTGTCGGCCACACCGATTCCGAGGACTCTCTACATGTCACTGTTGAAAATCCGGGACATGTCCCTTTTGACTACACCCCCGATCCAACGGCGGCCGATCAAGACCGTCATCAAGGAATTCGATATTCCTACCATTGTCAATGCGATCAGGTACGAATTGAACCGTGGCGGTCAGGTGTTCTTCTTGCACAACCGCATCAATACACTCGTGGAAGTTGTTCATATGCTTTCCAAGCATATGCCTGAAGTTGTGATTGAAGCGATCCATGGCCAGATGGACCCCGAGGAGATCGAGGATATCATGCGACGGTTCATCCATCAGGGAATCCAGGTGTTGGTATCCACAACGTTAATAGAGAACGGGATCGATATTCCGAATGTGAATACCATCATAATCGACCGGGCCGACCGCTATGGGGTGTCTCAATTGTACCAGTTGCGCGGGCGGGTAGGTCGGAGTGACCAGGAGGCCTACGCCTATCTGTTCTACCCCGAATTGAGTGCTATCAGTGAAATCGCGGTCAAGCGTCTGAAGGTCATTTCGGAACATACCGAACTGGGAAGTGGTTTCAAGATAGCCATGAAGGATATGGAGATACGTGGGACAGGAAATCTGTTGGGACGTGAGCAAAGCGGACAGCTGGCTTCGGTCGGATTGGATATGTACTTGCGCATCCTCGATGAGGCGATCGCCGAATTGTTGAAGGACGGATCGGCCGAAGAGAGCAAGGAAGTGTTCCTTGAGCTCGATTATTCCGGATTTATTCCCGATACGTACATCAGCGAGCCCTCGATCAAATTCGATATCTACAAAAAGATCGCCTCGATCTCCAGTGATGTACAGTTGCAGGCATTGACTGCCGAGATGGAAGATCGGTTCGGTACGATGCCTGAAGTGGTGGTCAACCTTCTGTATATCGCAGAATTGAAGATCATCTGCCGCAAATTGTCGATACACCACCTGAAGGAACGAAATGGAGTGGTCACTGTGGAATTTGCGAAGGTGAAGGATATCGCTATCGATAAAGTCATGGAACTCCTACGATTGGGTAACGGAAAAGTAGGGATTGACCAACGGAGAATGAATGTGCTTACGTTGCGTACCGATGCTGTCTCGTTGAAGGACAAGTCGTTGTTCATATTGGAAACTCTACAAAGATTGGCATGATTCGGAGGATTGCATGGAAGTTGGGACTGGACGGGTAGAGAGCCCGTCGGAGGATGGAAAACGGAGTATCAAGAGTTTTGTCTTGCGTGGATCAAGACTCGCCCCGTATCAAAAGGAAGCTCTGGAAACCTATTCGGAACAGTATGTTGTTCCATTCCAGGATCGACAACTTGATTTTTCCGAGGTATTCGGGAACTCCAATCCGGTGATCCTTGAAATTGGGTTCGGTATGGGTCATACAACAGAACGCATCGCCACGCAAATGCCCTTGTCGAATTTTCTTGCGATAGAAGTTTTTCTCAACGGGTTCTCCAAATTGTTGTCGGCGGTTGGAAAGCAGCAGATTTCCAACCTGAAATTGATGCGTTTCGACGCTGTCGAAGTGTTGAAGACCATGATACCGGATGGAAGTATCTCCGGATTCCACATATTCTTTCCCGATCCCTGGCCTAAGAAGAAGCATCATAAACGTAGACTTGTCCAGTTGCCGTTCGCCGAGCTGTTGGCAAAGAAACTCGCTCCAGGAGGATACATCTATTGTGTAACCGATTGGGAAGAGTATGCCTACCAAATGATCGAGGTGTTCAACTCCGTAGAATCGCTGTTCAACCCCCATGGAGGGTTCTCGCCACCGCACTCGTGGAGACCGACCACAGGATTTGAGGAGAAGGGCTTGCGGAAGAGCCACGTGATCAATGAGATATGGGTAGAGAAAAGCCGAGGGTGACCTCGGCTTCTCTGATTCAATCCCCCGCTTGGCAGGGTTTGCCCTGGGGGGTATTGATACCTCTCATTTGCTTTCTTCCTCACGGGCAGCCTTGGATGCCTTGATGACATCGTCGGCGATCTTGCCGCTGACCGTTTCATAGTGGTCGAATTCAATTTCGAAGGAACCGGTACCACTGGTCATCGACTTGAGATCGATGGCGTAGTTGAGCATCTCAGCCTGCGGGACTTCCGCCTTCACCATCTGGATACCACTTCCCATATCGTCCTGGCCCAATACACGACCGCGCTTTCCACTCAAATCGCTGAGGATATCGCCAAGGTACTTGTCCTCGACATATACGGACAATTTCATGAACGGTTCGAGAAGGAGGGGCCCGGCTTTCTCGATTGCAGAGCGCATTGCTCCCTTGGCAGCAAGTCTAAATGCCATTTCCGACGAGTCGACCGGATGTTCCTTACCATCGACAATGGTGATTCCAATGTCAACCAAAGGGTAATCGGCCAAAAAGCCTTCGTGCATCGCATCCTGCAATCCTTTTTCAATACCCGGCATGTATCCTTTGGAGACCGATCCGCCCTTGATCGCATTGGTGAATGAATAGTACTGTCCTCGTTCGAGCGGTTCGATCTCTATGAGGACCTTTCCGTATTGCCCATGACCACCGGATTGCTTCTTGTGCGCATATTCAACGATTCCCGATTTCTTGGTTATGGTCTCACGGTACGCGATCCTAGGCAATTTGGTCAGGATCGTTATCTTCTGTTTTTCCTTCACCTTGTCCAATATCATGTTCAAGTGCAGTTCACCCATACCGCTTACGGTCGATTCCTTCGTCTCTTCATTGAAAGCGATGCGGAATGTGAGGTCTTCTTCCGTGATGCGATGCAAGGATTCGTTCATCTTGTCTTCGGATTTCTTGTCACCCGCATGGATTGCCAATGAATAGATGGGGTGGGGAAACCTCAATGGTAGGAAACGATATCCTGAATCGGTGCCGACCAACGTTGCATTCGTATAGGTAATGCTGCTCTTTGCGATGACACCGATATCTCCAGCCTGGAGGGCATCCACTTCGACGAGTTTCTTGCCAACCATGCGGTAGATCTTTCCCGGTCGTTCCTTTTTCCCCAATTCTGGGTTTGTGAGATCGGTATCTCCGGCTATTGTGCCCTGTACGACTTTGATATACCCCAATTTTCCAGAAAACTGGTCGATGGTGGTCTTGAATACATACGCGGATGCCGAGCCTTCGTTGCTGATCGCAATGGTTGATTCCTCGTCGGCTTTCACAATAAAGTCCAATTTTCCAACAGGTTTGGGGAAATTGTTTTTGATAAAGGTCAGAAGACTGGAAATACCCGAACCAAGCAGTGAACTGCCGGCAAAAACCGGGACGACCCGATTGTCGTTGAGCCCTTCCCGAAGTCCCCGACGGATTTCGTCAGGTTCCAATGTTCCGACATCGAAATATTTTTCAATGAGGTCGTCGGCTCCTTCTGCCGCCGCCTCGATCAATAGCAATTCGTATTCATCCATCAGTGACGAATATTCTTCCGGAATTTCGCCGACGGTCTCCTTGCTGTTCGCCGCATGGAAATATGCCTTTTTCTCTATAAGGTTGATCACTCCCTTGAAGTCCTCGCCACTTCCCATAGGAATGGTGATAGGTACATAGGTAGCGGAAAGTTGCTCTTTCAAATTATTGAATGTGGTAAAGAAGTCTGCCCGTTCACGATCTATTTTATTGATGAATACAGCACGTGGCTTGTTGCGGTCATTCAACCGCTTCCACAGCTTTATGGTTTCGATCTGTGCACCGTCACGAGCGTCTACGGTTACGAGAGCCGATTCGCAAGAACGGAATGCGCTGATGACTTCTCCGATGAAGTCTGCGGTCCCAGGGGTATCAAGGAAGGTCAACGACTTGCCTTCAAACGGAATGTTCGCCATTGCGGTGTGGACAGACATTTGTCGGGAAACCTCTTCCTCGGTGTAGTCGCTCGTGGTTTTACCTGACTCGATTGTTTCTGACCGGGAAATCACACCACTATGAAACAGCATCTGTTCCAATAATGAGGTTTTCCCGGTACCGTTGTGGCCTACGATGGCAATGTTCCTTACGTCAGTACTGGATACGCTCATATTTCCTCCTATGGAGAGCATCAGTAGATACTCAAAGAACATGGTAAATCCATACTGGTCATCTGTCAAACAATTTGTGGACAGTAGTGGCTTTTCGGCAGTGATTGTCGGGATTCTTGGTGTGTGGAATATCGAAGTGGTTGATACGGGGAACATAACCGACGGCCGGAATTCCGGCCGCGGACGAAGTGGTGTGGATCATCTGTCAATACGGTTGCGATTTGTCCCAGATTACGATTTTCTGGCGAAATGGGAGAATTCCATGGTGAAGGTTCCTCTTCCCTGGGTTGAGCTGCGCAAGACAGTCGAGTAACCGAACAGTTGCGACAACGGGGCTTTGGCAATGATATGGTCTGCCGTCGATCGGCTTTCCATACTGTTGATCAAGCCTCCCCTGGCTGTAAGACTGCCCATGACTTCCCCAACATACTGGGAAGGTACCACGATATCGACACGCATGATCGGTTCCAACAACACCGGTTCAGCGTCGCGTCCCGCAGACTCGAAACAAAGCGCCGCGGCGGCCTCGAACGCAAAGGTGGAGGCGGTCAAGATATTGTATGTGACGGACTCGAGCACCGTTTCAACATCGACAACCTCATACCCGAACCGGATACCCGATTTGATGGAATTCTCGATACCACGTTGGATTGCTTCGAACATCTCGGTGGGAAGATTCTTAGGAGAAACCTTGGAAGTGAACTTTACTCCGCTGCCGGTGGACAGTGGGCGAATGGTCAACGTTACGGTTGCCGCATGTTCCTTCCCTGCCAGTATCTTGTTGAACACTTCGGTCTTGGTGACTTCCTGTACGATGGATTCACGGTACGTCACCTGCGGGTGCCCGACCCTGGCTTCAACCTTCATCTCCTTGGTCAATCTGGTGACCAATACATCGAGATGCAATTCACCCATCCCCGAAATCACCAATTGTCCGGTATCCGCATTCTCCTTCCAGGTGAACGTCGGGTCCTCCTGGGTCAATATCCCCAGAGCTGCCTTCAGCTTGTCCTGGTCGCTCATGGTTTTCGGTTCAATCGCAACCGAAATGACAGGTTCTGGGAATACCATGTTCTCAAGGAGTATCTGAGCACCCTCACTACCGATGGTATCTCCGGTTTGGGCATTCTTGAATCCAATTACCACTCCAATATCACCGGCTTCCAGCTGGTCGAGCGGTTCTGGCCTATTGGCATGCATGCGAACCAACCTGTTGATACGTTCCCGTTTCTTCTTGGTGATATTGAGGATCGCCGTGCCTTTCTTGATGACACCGGAATAGACCCGGATAAAACAAAGTGGTCCTGCCTCGCGATCATGTTGGATCTTGAAGATCAAAGCCAGCGGTTGTCCATGGGGATCATGGTTCACCAGCACTTCATTTCCATGTTTGACCGAGATTCCTTTCAAGGGTGGGATATCCAGTGGGGACGGAAGCAATTCAACAATCCCATCGAGCAATGTCTGCACTCCGATATTCTTCAGGGAAGCTCCAACAAATACCGGTATCAGTTTCCGTTGGATCGTCGCTTTCCGAAGTGTCTTGATGATCATGTCACGTGGAATCACTTCTCCAGAAAAATACTTCTCGGTGATCTCATCGGAATAGGAAGCCACCGCGTCGATAACCTTCTCATACCAAATGGCGGTCAAGTCAACGTATTCAGCGGGGACTGGACTGAAGAGCATGCTGCTTCCGCTGTCGTTCACCTCGAAATCTATACGTCGGTTTCCAAGGATATCGATAATACCATTAAAATCGGATTCGGCACCGATAGGAAGGAACAGCGGTACTGTCTGGATTGCGAATTTTTTCTCGACCTCTTCAAGGACCTGATAGAAATCTGCACCGAGCCTGTCCATCTTGTTCACGAATATGATTCGCGGAACCTTATAATGGTCCGCTTGGCGCCACACCGTTTCGGTTTGCGGCTCAACACCACTGACTCCACACAAAACGGCAACCGCACCATCGAGTACCCGTAGCGATCGTTCCACTTCCGCCGTAAAGTCGACATGGCCCGGGGTATCGATGATATTGATCTTGTGCTCTTTCCAAAAACAGGTGGTCGCAGCGGAGGATATGGTAATTCCACGATCCTGCTCCTGTTCCATGAAATCCATCGAGGCTTCGCCATCGTCGACCTCACCGATCCGATGGTTCTCGCCTGTATAGAACAGGATCCTTTCGGTGGTTGTCGTCTTTCCAGCATCGATATGGGCCATGATTCCTATGTTTCGTATGAGCGTGTCGTCCATTACTAATTATCCTTGTTTGTTCATTCAGAGTCAAAATATCAGTTTCCTAGTAAAAATAGTAACATAAAAGAGGTATTGAATAAAGACGGATGTCGATCAATCGTGTTTCAATGCACGCAAGGAGTTGAGGACCGCAAGCAGGGCAACCCCTGTATCGGCGAAAACCGCTAGCCACATGGTGGCGATTCCCGCAGCACCCAGGGCCATCACCACACCTTTTACCGCTAGGGCGAATACAATGTTTTGCGTAACAATCGTAACCGTCTTCCTCGCATGGCCGATAGCAGCGGGAATGCGGGAGAGGTCATCCGTCATTATCACGATATCGGAAGCTTCTACAGCAGCATCGCTGCCCATAGCCCCCATGGAGATGCCGACATCGGCACGCGCAAGTACCGGAGCATCGTTGACTCCATCGCCAACAAACACTACCGTGGAGTTGGATTGCTTTTTTTCTAGGAGCTGTTCCATGCGGGCTATCTTGTCCTGTGGCAACAACTGGCCGTAGAATTCACCGATTCCCAGCTCGTTGGCAGTATGCGAGACAGAACTGTCGGTGTCACCGGAAAGCATCACCAGATCTACAATCCCCAGCTTTTTCAGGGATCCCACCATAGGTATCGCTTCCCGCTTTGTCGTATCGGCCAACCGGATGCGCCCGACCACCGTATCATCCACCGCGACCACTACCGAAGGACCGGCACTGGAGGTGGGGAAATCGAACGGATCTGCCACAACATCACGCAGGTAGACTTCGGTACCGACACGTATGGTCTTGCCTTGCCTGCTTCCGCTGATTCCCCTACCGGGAACCTCCTGGATATTCTCGGCGGCCGTGACAGTGTCCGTACACGCTTCAGAAATCGCCTTTGCGATCGGATGGGTCGAATGGGTTTCCACCGCAGATGCAAGCATGAGGATTTCTTGTGCATCGTACGACGTCCCTGGGCGGATATCGACATGCGTAACCGAGAAGCGACCATGCGTGAGAGTGCCGGTCTTGTCGAATACGATGGTTCCGGTACGTGCCAGAGCCTGGATATAGTTGCCGCCTTTCACCAATACTCCCATTTTGGCCAGCCCACCGATACCACCAAAGAATCCAAGCGGCACAGAAATGACCAACGCACACGGACATGAGATCACCAGGAATACCAGAGCCCGGTACAACCACATCGAGAAGGGATCGGGACCGAAAAGGGGAGGCAGTATCGCTATCATTGCGGCAAGCAGTACGACGATCGGCGTATAGTACTTGGCGAATCGTGTTATGAACCGTTCTGTCTTTGCTTTCCGCAATCCGGATTCCTCGACGAGACGGAGGATGGTTGCGACAGTGGAATCGATGTATCTGTTGGTGGCCCGGGCATGCAGAACCCCAGAACCGTTTACACAGCCGCTGATCAAGGCATCGCCCGGCCCGACATTCCGCGGAAGCGATTCTCCGGTAAGCGCTTTCGTATCGAGACTCGATGACCCCGACAGCACGATCGCATCTACAGGAATCTTTTCCCCTGGACGGACCAACAATGTGTCTCCGACAACTAGTTCCTCCGGTGCAAGGGTGAATTGCGCACCATTTCGAATCACTGTTGCTGAAACAGGTTTGATATCCATCAGTTTTGAGATGGAAGCACGCGAACGTGAGACCGCAAGATCCTGAAAGTATTCACCCACTTGGTAAAAAGCCATGACTGCGACTGCTTCGGCATATTCACCTATGGCAAATGCCCCGACCGTCGCGATAGTCATGAGGAAGTTCTCATCGAACAGGTTGCCACGCACCATATTGCGGATTGCCCGATACACGACGTCGTATCCGGCGAACAGATAGGACAGCAGGAAGAACCCAAGGGCAAAAGGATTTGAAGTGGAGAGCGCTGACAAGAGGGAAGCAAGCGACAATACGATGCGTGAAGGAACAATGAGCGCTTGAAGCCGGTTCTTCTTCTCCAACGACTCGGAGCCGGTCGATATCGATGCATCAAGGCTATGGAGCGTTGCCCCCGGTTCGGCCTTCCGGACCGTATCGGCTATCAGTTCATCCAAGTCCCTGTCGATCGCATGATCGGTAACGATTTCCATCTTGTTGTTCAACAGGTCTATCTGTGCCGATCCGACTCCATCGAGTGCTGCTATCGCATCTTGGATCCGAACGGCACAAACCGAGCAATCGACACCGTTGATCCTGTATTTTTGTTGCACGGACATGCTTTCCCCTTTAAATATTCATATATGATTGAATATTCATATAAAGAATATGCGCATCGTCTTTCCGTGTCAAGTTCCTAAAGATGATTTTTTATACATGGACCGGCAAAACTACCGGAGGTATCCTGCCATAGGTTTTCAGGAGCACATGCAGCTCTTCAGATGGAAACAGACGGAACTGTGTGTCCGTCAGACGCCAAATCCAATTTTCCGGACCACAGGTCGAGGGGGTGTTCATCCGTGCCTTGCTGTCCAGGTTGAAGATATCCTGTACCGGGATAACCACATATTGGGCGTGTGAAGCGATTACCGCACGAATCATGGAAACGACGATTTCCGAAGGCTGGCAGTGGAGGTACCGGCATGTTTCGGATTGGAGTTGCGGATCGATAGACTTGAACCATCCCAAGGTAGTGTCGTTGTCGTGTGTTCCCGTATACGCGACACATCCGTACCCATAATTGTGCGGAAGAAACTCGTCATGGGAATCCAAATCCCCAAGCGGATCCAAGGAGAACCCGAACTGGCAGATCTTCATGCCGGGAAACCCGTTCGTATCGCGGAGCAGTTCCACTGCGGGAGTCATGACGCCAAGGTCTTCCGCGATTATCGGTACTTCGCCCAGGACTCGTCGAAGGGTTGCGAAAAAATCTTGTCCGGGAGCTTGGATCCAGGTGCCGTGTTCTGCGGTCGTTTGGCCCGCAGGTACTTCCCAATAGGCGTCGAATCCCCTGAAGTGGTCGATCCGGAGGATATCGGTATAGTGTAGGGCACGTGAGATACGTTGTATCCACCAACGGTATCCTGTACGCGCACAGGCATTCCAATCATACACCGGATTTCCCCACAGTTGTCCGGTCGCACTGAAAAAATCCGGAGGCACACCCGATTGCGCGGCGAAATTGCCCTCCGCATCGGTCTTGAACAATTCGAGATTGCTCCACGTATCGACACTATCCGCAGCGACGAATATCGGCAGGTCTCCGATCAGTTTGATACCCAGATGGTTCACATGCCGCCGAAAGTCCAGCCACTGCTGGTGGAAAAAGAATTGCATGACTTTCCAGACTTCGACTTCCTGTGCATGTGCAGCCACATATGCCGAGCCCTGTGCATGTGTTCGGTGGCCATGGTCCGGTTGCCAGTGGGAAAACCAACGGGCATCTTGATAGTGCTCGTACAAGGTCATGAAGAGCGCGTAGTCATCCAACCAGTAGCGTTCCGAATCGCAGAACAACCGGAAGCCGTAGGTTGTATCCGTGTGGTCCGTTTGTTCCAAGAATCGGAGCGCGGCCCGTTTCACCAAGGGAAGCTTCCATGCCAGTACAGCATCATAGTCGACGCGATCGGTGGGAAATGGAGGAGGGGAGGCAATGTCGGCATCGGCCAGCAACCCCGATTGGACCAATGTCCGCACATCGATGAACAGTTCATTGCCGGCGAAAGTGGACCGGCTTGCATACGGACTGTTCCCGTACCCGGTAGGACCAAGCGGTAGGATTTGCCAGTGGTCGAAACCACTGGAGGCGAGCTTGTCGGCAAATGCGTAGGCCTCGGTTCCCAAATCACCGATTCCAAAAGGAGTGGGAAGAGAACTGATATGGAGGAGGACACCGCTGTGACGTGGTAGTTTCGACCTCATGGTGTTTCCTTGGGAACTCCCAGCGATTCTCTCTTCACCAGACGATAGGGGATAAACAGATGCTTTTCCGCTGCATAGGTTCCCTTTATCATGCTGAACAGCATTTCCGCCGCGCGGCGCCCCTTTTCCGATGCCGGTTGGTCGATGGTTGTCAATGCAGGGATAATGAATGAAGCTTCCTGGATATTGTCGAATCCGACCACAGAAATATCCTGCGGAATCCGCAGACCCTGGTCGGAGAATTCGAGCATGCACCCTATGGCTACGATATCGCTCATCGTTACCACGCACGTCGGGAGGTTTCCCGAACCGATTAGCAGTCGCGCGATCTGTCTTCCCTCATCGATGGTGCATTCGCACGTATAGGTATCGATACCCGAGCAGGAAAAGTCCAAGCCGTAGGGTTCCATTGCAGCAAGATACCCTTCCAGACGTTTGTTCTGGATGCTGTCGGTAGTATTCTTTTCATAGGAAACCTTCGACAAACCCACGATAGCGATCGAGCGGTGTCCGGTCGCAAGTACCAGATCCATGATTTCGAATGCGGCCTGACGGTCATCGATATTCACCGAAGGCATATCGGGTGAGGGTATGCCATCGATGGTGACAAACGGTATCTTGCGTTTGCGGATGGAGTCAACGATTTCCATTTCAACACCCATGCCCTGGGTGATCAATCCGTCCACAGCCGCACTTCTCACAGCATCCACCACGCTCTCGTTCAAGGGAGGTATCAGAGTCAATGTGTTGCCGTATTTCTGGCAAACCGATCCGATACCTTCCACCACCTGCATGATATACGGGTTCTGGAACGAATAATGGATATCCTGAGGCAGTAGGAATCCGATGCTCCCGTGACGCTGGAGGGAAAAGTTGCGTGCGAGCGGATCGGGATAATACCCGAGGTCCTCGGCCACTTTCCGTATTGTCTGGCAAGCCTTGACCGAAATCCGAGAAGGGTCGTTGAAAGCGAAAGATACCGCAGTCTTCGAATATCCCGAGATTCGGGCGATATCGTTTATCGTTATCCGCTTCTTCTGTTCGTTTTTTTCATCCATTCCTTGTGTTCCTTGTCAACAGCAGTATTTCGTATGGCCCCAGAACAACTGGATCACCAGCGAGACGAACAGTTTTTCCCTGGGCGAGATCGGTCCAATCGTCTTCCCTCAACAATGGCGAGGAGGTCGTCTCCACCATCACGTTCTTTTGGAATTCGGTGAAATTCGCAAGAACCACCATCATCAGGTCCTGTCCATAGACATCCCTGGGTTCGACCAGCATGCATATGGTCCCGGGATCATCGGTTCTGGCAATATTGAGCTTGTTGGCAGACCCCATCATATCCTGACCTTTCCTGATCATGATGAACCTGTGCAGTCTCCTGAATACCTGTGAACCGGGAAGGCTCAGGTCGGAACGTTTGCTTGCCGCTGCCCAATCGAAGGATTGCCGGTGCAAAAAGCGGCTGTCCCGAGCCTTGTGCATATCGTAGATATAGGAGTAGTCGTTCAATTGCCCAACTTCATCGCCGCTGTAGATCACGGGAATCCCATTCGCAGCCATGCAGAATCCGTGCAACAGGACAATCCGCTTTACGGCAAGTTCCTGCTGGTATTCGTCACGCTCGTGCAATCCCTTTTCCAATCCGCACAAGGATGCGCAGGTACCGCAATTGCGGGCATCCATCGTCTTGGGATCCGATTCGTACAACTCGCCACGACTGAAACTGCCGGGAAACGCCCCGAGGTAGAAGGAGATGAGGAAACGCTTGTGGAGAAACGGATCGAACCCGAGGGACCGTGCCACTTCTTCGTTGAATCCCCAGCCGATGTCATCGTGGCAACGGGCATAGTTGACCCAGCACGCCCCCGACGGGATATTGTCGGGAATTCCTTGTATCAACGCTGCGAGCATCCTCGTATCCCGTGTGGCCAAGCTGTTCCATAGTTCGACCATGAAGGTCACGTTGTACAACAGATGGCATTCGGGAGCCTTTTCGGTACCGAAATAGGGGGCAACCTCCTGAGGTGCCATCACAACCTCACCTTTGATTATAGCCCCTGGAGCCGCTATCTCGAGGATAATGCGGAACATGCGCACCAGCGTATGCACTTGGGGAAGGTTGCGGCAGTTGGTGCCCCATTCTTTCCAGATATAGGGAATCGCATCGAAACGGAAGATATCCACACCCCGGTTTGCCATAAGCAGCAACGCCGAGGCCATTTCGACAAACACCTCGTGGTTGCTGTAGTCCAGGTCCCACTGGAAGTGGTTGAAGGTTGTGAGGACCCAACTTTCCATTTTGGCATTGTAGGTGAAATTGCCGGGAGCCAATACGGGGAACACTTCGTTCACATGCTTTTCATAGGCATCCGGCATGGTTCGGTCGTCGAAGATAAAATACTTCGCCTTGCCTGCGGCATCCCCATCCTTCGCAGCGATTGCCCACGCATGTTCATCCGAGGTATGGTTCAGGACGAAATCGAGACATACACTGATTCCACGGGCATGGCAAGCGCGGGTGAATGCATCGAACTCCCCGTTGGTGCCAAACCGGCTGTCGATCGACGTGAAGTCGCTCACCGCGTATCCCCCGTCGTTCAACGAGGTGGGCATGTCGAATACCGGCATGATGTGCAGGTAGGTCACGCCCAGTTCGCACAGGTAGTCGAGCCGAGCGGGCATACTCGCGAAGGTGCCGGAAAAATTGTCTACATACAGCATCATGCCGATCATCGAGGAATTCTGGTACCAGAGGGGATCGTCGAGTCGCGCATCGTCCAGTTCAACCATGTTGTCAGGCCGTGCCGACCATCTGAGACGCAACATGTCCTCAAGCCGCTTGTAACCCTTCTCGCCGTATAGTGAACGGTACAGGGTGTGCAGCTCCGGACCGAATGCAAGCATACGATCGAGAAATTCCTTTTTCTGCGTGGTTTCGGCTTCCATGCGTCGCGACTCCATTAAGATTTGATTGCCCCATCGGTAATTCCCTGGACAATATATTTTTGCAGGAAAAGGAAGATAATGACAATAGGTATGATAGTAATCAACACCGCCGGGAAGATGAGTTCCCATGGATTGCCGAACTGTCCTGCCAGGATCCGGGCAAAATAGAGTTCGAGCACGAGGGTTTTGGTCGTGGAGTTCCCGATCACCAGAAATGGAAGCAGATAGTCGTTCCATATCCACATGGAATTCAATACTATCACGGTCACCGTGATGGACGAGAGCAGGGGAAGCACGATTGTGAAGAACAGTTGGAAAATATTGCATCCATCGATGATTCCGGCTTCCTCGATACCTTTGGGTACTCCCTTCACAAAGCCATGGTACAGGAACACGGACATGCTGAGCCCGAACCCTCCATACATGAATACCAGTCCCGTGACATTCTTCAATCCCAAGGTATCGAAGAATTGGATCAGCGGATACATGATTGCCTGGAACGGGATGAGCATGGCGGCGACAAAAGCCATGAAGATCACTTGCGACCATTTCGTATGGTTCCGAACCAGCATCCATGCTCCGATCGAGGATATTATCACGATCAGTCCAACGGAGACGAACGTGATCGAAAAGGTTATTCCCAAGGAACGGAAGAAATGGATCTCTTGTGTTGCCTTGATGATATACTGGAACGAGGCTGCTCGGGGGACGCCCAACGGATCGCGGATTATCTCGGCCTGACCCTTGAGGGAGTTTGTCACCAGGAACCAGAGGGGGGCGACGGTATACAGGGCGATTATGCCCAACACCACATAGGTCGCCACATATCCGATCCTCTTTTTCAAGAAATAATTCGTATCGCCCCGTAACGCAACACTTTCACGTGGTTTGACTGCCATGCTACAACTCCAATTCACGCTTTTTGGTTACGTACACCTGCGTGAGGGTGATGGATGCGACGAGGATAAAGAATATCACCGCTTGCGCCTGGGCCTTGCCATAATCGGGTGGGGCGGTATCCTTTACCGTACGGAGTATCTGCATGGCCAGCAACCGGGTGTTGAATTCACCGTCGGTCAACGCAATGTTCTGGTCCAGCAACTTGAATGAATTGGAGAGGGTGAGGAAGAATACTACGGTGAAGGACGGCATGAGCATGGGAACGGTTATCGAACGGAACGTCCTCAGTGGAGTTGCTCCGTCGATACTGGCAGCCTCATAATAGTCACGCGAGATATTGTTCAGTCCGGCGATATAGATGATCATCATATACCCGCTATACTGCCATGCATTCAGGATCACCAGGGCGAACAGGGCTTTGGTCGAATCCTGGGTCATATACCGCAGGAACGGGATGTGCATGAGTCCTTCGGGACTGAACAGTATGTCGGTGAATACTATTTGGAAAATAAATTGCCAGATGAACCCCAGGGCCAATCCTCCAAGCATGTTCGGGAGAAAAAAAACCGTCCTGAAAAGTCCTGCACCTCTTCGTGCCCGTGTGACAAGCAAGGCGAGTCCCAATCCCACGAGGTTCACGACGACCACAGCGACAAGGGTGTATTGGACAGTATACACAAGGGCCCGGATGAAACGTTCGTCGGTGAACGCGTTCGCATAGTTGTCGAAACCGATGAACGATGCGAACAGGTTCGTTGCCCGAATCCCGGTTTCCGGATCGAAATAGTAGGTACCTCTCCATGCGAGGAAGGAGTTCAGGACTCCTACGACAAACGGAAACAATATCACGAACCCGAACAGCAGTATCGATGGCAACAACAACGGCCAGAACCATTTCTTGTAGAAATCCATGATAGTTCGTCCCTCCTTGCCGGTATGGTCAATAAGGATATGAACCGTAGCCGGATACGTTTCCGGCTACGGGATGGACAATAAAGATCACTAGTTTAAACTCTGCCAGTTCTGTACTGCGTAGTCAACGATATCCTTGTAATCCTGGGCAGTCCAATTGGGCTTGGTGAGATACCGTTCCATGAGTCTCAAACCGACCACATCTCCGGACCACGTGGCTGGAGCGCCATGGTATGGGGCGGCGATGATGGTTCCGGCCTTGATATAATCGAGGATCGAGTTTCCGAGGCTGTTGGGCAAGGTGGTGGTCGCTGGGTCCGCATTGTACGGAATGAAGTTGAACTCCTCGACAATATACTTCTTGCCGGTGGCACTCGTGTTCAACCAAACGAGGAAATCCATGGCCAGCTTCTGCTCGGCTGCGGGGACTTGGTTGTTGATCGCATAGTAGTTGGGGACGAATACCGGAATGGAGCTGTTCAGTTTCGCAACCGTAAGACCGGCAACCTTGATATCGGCGCTCTCGAAGGGCATCTTCACCGGAAGAAATTCCAACCGTTCGGCTTGTGCCGCATTCACCCCTGCGATATTTCCATAGGCCCAGTTCCCCTGCTTGAAGAAGACCGCCTTGTTGTCGGCAAATATCTGGACGGCCTGGTCGTACCCGAAATTGGCCGAGGATACGAAATCCTGACCACGGGTCGCCGCACCGCGCAATCCCGCAAGATACGAGGTCTTCAGGTCGAGAGCCTTCGCGTAGGCGAGGAATGCACCACGCAATTGCTCGACATCGGCATCCGTGGCGTTCGCCGCTGCGTTGGGGTTGGCAAACACGGCGTTGACCGCGACATTGATGAAATGGTCTCCATACGTCCATTTCTCGGCACCCATGACCGCGAATACGCCATTGAGGTTCTTGGCGAGTCCAGTCTTCGCTGTCGCCAACACATAGGCCTTGCCATTGAGTTTTACCGTTGCCTGGACGTTTCGCTTGATATAGGCATCGAGTGCCTTTACCAGCGCTTCCCATTCCGCATAGGTCGCGATCTTCGCATCCGCGATGAAGGCATCGACCGAGGCCCCACCAAACAGGTCGGCGATCATCTGGCGATCGACTATGTACCCGTAGCCCTCGACATTGTAGGGGACTCCGAAGCTGGTCTTGCCATCGTTTGTCAGCCGTAGGGACGGCGAGATGTTGTTGGCAAGGGCCTTGAATGAAGCATCTGTAATGGAGTTGAAGTCAACGACAAATCCACCCTGGTACCATTCGATGAGTTCCTTGACGCCCTGGATAGAGAATATGGAAGGCTTGTTGCGTGAATTCATCTCTGCCCGCAGGGTCTCCATGTGGTCTTGGCCACTGCCTATGGAGAAGGTGCGGACCCGGACTCCGGTCTCCGCCTCATATGCCTTCGCCATCTCGGCGAATTGGGCGGCATTCTCTCCCTTCGAATTGTAGATGTACAGGTCGTACCCCTTGTCCGCCTCCGCCTGCGCGCCGGCAAAGGCCGACAGGGAAACGGTGATAAGGACGATTAGCAATACCACGATACGTTTTCTCATATGATTCTCCTTTAGAAATCATGTTCGGGGATTCCAACGGACCCCCTCCAAACGAATAGACGGAAGGATGACTTGACGGACGGGAACAACTCTTCCATACTCATGGTAAACCGGTTTTCTAAACCGGTCAACAAAAATAGTATCTTTCTTCAAGACATGATATAAGGATATCAAATGGAAAATTGGAAAAAAAGCATCGTATCGGCAGTCGCACCTGAATTCCTGTCACCGTTTCCCCCTGAAGCCGGCGTACCGAGCACGGTAGCGTTGAAGGTGTTGGCCGAAGCTCCGGTCCACAAGATTGTCTGCCATGCGGTATTGGATGGCAAATCACGATATATTCCGATGCGACGGTGTCGGGACGGCGTGTTCGACCGGTGGGAGGCGATCGTTGAGGCATCACATGAACATGTCTGGCGATTTTCATTCCAGATACTTGCCGACGACGGGTGGTTCTTCGCCACACGAAAGGGTGTACAGGCATTCCATCCCCTCGAAGTCGATATGCATGTGGTGGATACCTCCCTGCGACTTGACGACTGGGTTCCCTCCACGACCTTCTACCAGATATTTCCCGACAGGTTCAGAAAGGGCGACCCGTCCGTAGGGGTCCGGCCGAACGAATACACTTTCGACGGGCACTCGGTCGGTGTGCTGCCGTTCGACCGAATACCACTAGCCTACGACGAAGGGCATTGCCTTGATTTCTACAATGGGGACCTTCAGGGGATTGTGGATGCGATACCGCACTTGAAGGAACTGGGAATAGGGGCGGTGTATCTGAATCCGATTTTCCAGGCACGTACGAACCACCGCTACGATTGCATCGATTTTTTCCATGTGGACGAGCATCTGGGTGGAGATGCCGCATTGGCACACCTGTGCGAGGCCTTGCACACCGAAGGGATCGCCTTGATGCTCGACATATCGATCAACCACAGCGGTATCGGTCACCCGTGGTACGAGCAGGCGCTTTCCGATCCCGAATCGGATGAGGGTGCGTTCTACTATGCGAAACCTGACGGTAGCTTCGCGTTTTGGGAGGATGTCAACACCCTCCCGCAATTGAACTATGGGAATCGGAAATTGCGGGAGACCATGTATCTGGGAGAGGATTCCGTAATCCAAAAATTCCTCAAGCCCCCATTCTCCATCGATGCGTGGCGTTTCGATGTCGGTGTGGATACCGGGCGATATGGAGCCGACCAGATGAGCCATGGGATTTGGCGCGAGGTGAGGCAATCGGTGAAGGCGGCGAATCCCAACGCCTACATCATCGGGGAAGCCTGGGAGGATGCCTCCGCCTACGTGCAGGGCGACCAGTGGGATTCGGCGATGAACTACTTCGGATGTGGACGGTTGTTGCGCCGGTGGTACGGTCAACAGGATACCTATCTTATGACGAATTGGGGCCATTCGGATGAAAGCGGCAGGCCATTGACTGGAAAGGAGCTGTCGGATGCGATTTCGCAGCACCTGTATTCGATTCCCGACCAACTGGTCCCCAGACAGTTCAATCTGATCGATTCGCACGATACCATGCGATTGCACAATCACCGCAGCTTGTTCGATTGGGACTTGTACCGGGGCATTGTCATGATGCTGTATGTGATGCCCGGAGTTCCCAGCATCTATTACGGGGATGAAGTCGGGTTGGCCGGGACCATCGAAAGCAATGAAGGGGCACGATATCCCATGCAATGGGACTCCGAGGCATGGGATCCACGGTTCTTCGACCTGTACAAGCGCCTTGGCGAGTTGCGCAAGCAGGAGCCGTCGCTGGCTTATGGGAATTGGCGAACCGAATATGCCGATGAACAGACCGTGGTATTCTCGCGCACTTCCTACGGGAGCGGATTGCTTATGGTCTTGAATCGAGCAACAGAGGAAAAGGAACTGCAGCTCGATCTGGGACACCTCGGATTGCGCAAGGCGACCGATTGGGAACGTGGCGAACTGATCCCCATGCGATCGGACACCATCGTATTGGAGTTGGAGGCGAAGGAGAGCAAGCTCCTGCTGTATACTTCAACGTGTTGAAATTTATTGCATCCTACTGCATTATGGCCACACGGAGGAGCCTATGGCCATGTATGTCACCGAACCATCAAGGACATTCAACGAATACCTGCTGATCCCAGGATATTCCTCGACTACTTGCATTCCCTCGGGAGTATCCCTGCGAACGCCCCTGGTCAAGTTCGGCAAGGACGAGGAGCCTTCGCTCACAGCGAACATTCCGTTGGTATCGGCGATCATGCAGGCCGTGAGCGATGACAAGCTGGCTGTCGCTCTTGCCAAGGAGGGGGGCATCTCCTTCATCTACAGTTCACAAAGCATCGGAAACCAGGCGGCCATGGTCAGACGGGTCAAGAACCATAAAGCGGGATTCGTTCCCAGCGATTCGAACATCAAGGGCGACCAGACGTTGGCGGAGTTGGTGGAAATACGCGACCGGACCGGCCACTCCACCATAGCCGTCACCGAAGACGGCCAACCGAACGGCAAACTGTTGGGAATAGTGACCAGCCGGGATTACCGGGAGCACCGGATGAGTGCCGATACGCTGGTCTCGACGTTCATGACCCCGTTGCAGCAAATGGTGTATGGTTCCGACACATTGACCCTCTCCGAAGCCAACGACATGATCTGGGACCACAAGCTCAACACCTTGCCGATCATCGATTCCGAGGGCCGTCTGTGCTCCCTGGTGTTCAGAAAGGACTACGATACCCACAAGGAACACCCGCTTGAATTGCTCGATGCCGACAAGCGCTACATGGTCGGCGCAGGAATCAATACCCGCGATTACGCCGAGCGGGTTCCCGCACTCATCGAGGCGGGAGCCGATATCCTCTGTATCGACTCCTCGGAAGGCTTCTCCGAATGGCAGAGCCAAACGTTGGCCCATATCAAGAGTACCTACGGAGCTCAAGTGAAGGTAGGGGCGGGAAACGTGGTCGACGCCGAGGGATTCAGGTTCCTGGTCGGCCATGGCGCCGATTTCGTCAAGGTCGGTATCGGTGGCGGTTCCATCTGTATCACCCGGGAAACCAAGGGCATCGGTCGTGGACAAGCCTCGGCCTTGATCGAAGTTGCGCAGGAACGCGACACCTATTATGCCGAGACCGGTATCTACGTTCCGATCTGTTCCGATGGAGGCATCGTGCACGACCACCATCTGACGTTGGCACTCGCCATGGGAGCCGATTTCATCATGCTCGGCAGATATTTCGCCCGGTTCGACGAAAGTCCCTCGAACAAGGTGTTCATCAACGGAACCTACATGAAGGAATACTGGGGAGAAGGATCGAATCGTGCCCGGAACTGGCAGCGGTACGACATGGGTGGTTCGAAACAGCTCTCGTTTGAGGAAGGTGTCGACTCTTATGTCCCGTATGCGGGGCCACTGCGGGACAATGTGCAGCTGTCGTTGGCAAAGGTAAAATCAACCATGTGCAATTGTGGTGCCATGGCTATCGCCGAATTGAAGGACAAGGCCAAACTCACCATAGTCTCCTCCACCAGCATTGTGGAAGGAGGAGCCCACGATGTCGTGCTGAAGGACGACCGGAACTTCTCGAACCGACAATAATTCAACGCAGGTTGAAGGCTTCGTGCAGTTCCTCGATGTCCGATTTCCCGATATGGACGACCTTGCCGACGGACTGCGAGAGGTAGAGGCTGGTTGCGGTGGCTTCGGCGACTTCGAGTCGGTCGAAGGCCTTGAGCAGCGATTCCCCGGTGGTGATTATGCTGTCGTTCTCCACCAGGACCGCGGGAGTCCTTTCGGAGATGGCATCGGCGATCGCCTCGACGTCGCGGTAGATCGATTCGAACGGTAACTTCTCGATTTCACGCAACAGGATATAGCTCTCCGGTATGGTTCTCGGGTCGAATACCGCATCGGTAATGGCGAATGCCATGAGATGCAGCGGGTGTGCGACCAGTATGGCGGTGATCCCGGGATGCTTTTGGTATATCCGTTCGTGGAGCAACACGGCCCGCGAGGGCGTCTTTCCCCGTTCCTTCATGCCATCCTTCACACGGACGATATCCTCGACCTGTACATAGGCACGGTCCTTGTTGTACGGGGTTATGAGCATGGAGCCGTCGGAGAGCTTCACCGAGTAGGTGCCGTTGGTAGCGTTGAACAGTCCCTGCGTATAGGAACGTTGGATAAGTGTGACCATGTCACGTCTGGCGGCAAGCTCTTCGGTGGTGTGCATGTTGAATTCGATTTCAGCCATGACCAGGTGATGCCGGGTCTCCGCGAGCGCCAATTGCGCCGGTTCGAGTTCACGGACCTTTCCCATCCGACGCGCGATGGTTTCCAAGCGGGCACTGGATTCCAGTGTTTCGAAGGTCATGAACGCCCTGAACAGGCTCTCCCCACCGATAACGACACCATGGTTCTCCAATAGTACGATATCGGAGCCTTCGGCGAATTCTGCTGCAATCTTGTCGCCAAGCTTCTTGCTTCCAGGTAAGTCGTATGGAGCAAGGCGTACCCCTTTGCAGGTGCGTCCGACAGAGGGGAACAGCGCCAGCGAGGGCAACTTCCGAACTATCGAGAACGCTACCAATGCGTTCGGATGCGCATGGAGCACCGCATGCAGGTCGGGACGTGCCCGGTATACGGCCAGATGGAACGGCAATTCCGAGGACGGGTTGTGTGCCCCAACCGTCGTACCGTCCGGATTGACACGGATGATGTCCCCCCGGGTAAGTGTTCCCTTGTCAATTCCGGCAGGAGTTATCCATACGATACCCGAATCGTCCCGGATCGAGAGGTTGCCGCCACTAGTCGTGGTCATGCCCCGACGGTAGATCCTATCCATGATCATGACCAGTTGGTCGGCCGGGTGTTGGAGTGATATGTCCATACGTTCCTCCTGCGATTCGACGACAGTTAACAGGCCTCCATGATAACACAAAAAGGGAAATGTCGACAGAAGAGGATGTTGACAAAGGTTTGTGTCCATGGTAGGTTCTCTTTCGTTACGCAAGGCAAACGGGGGGTTAGCTCAGTGGGAGAGCTCCTGCCTTACAAGCAGGCTGTCGTGGGTTCAAATCCCTCACCCCCCAAATATCATATGTCCGAGAGGGTGTCACCGCACTCTCTCGTTTTGTTTTCGGCTCTTCCCCATGCGACCATATCTGTTGACAGGAACCCACCACTTTCCCATTATTGGGGAGTACAGGAAAAGGGGAATTCGTATGCCAGACACTACGATAAAACGGATCGCTTCACCAATCTTGACAACCGGACGACTTGTCCTGAGACCTTTTGTCTTGGATGATGCCCCGGCGTTGTTCGCCTGGGCGTGTGATCCCGAGGTCACCAAGTATCTCCGCTTTCCCTCACATGAGGATATCGGCGATTCGAGGAGGGTTATCGAACGGTGGATATCCGAAGCCATGAAACCTCCCTTTTTCCACTGGGCGATCACTATCCGGGAAACCAACGAAGTGGTGGGATCGATTGGAATCGATGTTGAAAGCCCCCACGACAACCGTGGTGAGGTAGGCTATTGCCTTGCCAAACATGTTTGGAACCGGGGATATGCGACCGAATCGTTGCGGGCCGTTCTTGACTTTGGCTTGCAGATCGCCGGATTCCATAGGATCGAAGCCTGCCATTCCGTAGCGAATCCCGCTTCGGGAAAAGTCATGGAGAAGGCTGGTATGCGCTTCGAAGCGGGACCGTTGCACCATTATTACCGTTCCGATGCGCTGGGATACCAGGATGTCTTGATGTATGTCGCATGCAGCGACACGTTCTAGGGTCCTGGCAGTTGCGGACAGTCGGTGCTTCCGGTATGCTTCTTACCATAGCGGTGGATACCATTAACAGAGGAGTAGGTCGTGGACACGGAAATGGCGGATCGGATAGGAACTATTCTCGAACAGATGCATCAAGCCATGCTGTCGTGTGGCAGGGTGGATACAGTCGAACTCATGGCCGTGTCGAAGACCCATCCGCTGGAAGCTGTGCTTGCTGCAGTCGATTGCGGACAACTGCTGTTCGGTGAAAACAGGGTCCAGGAGATCCAAACGAAATTTCCGGAGACCAGGAACGCCTACCAAGTCCACCTGATCGGACACCTGCAGTCGAACAAGGTGCGCAAAGCCGTGGGATTGGTCGATGCGATAGATTCGGTGGATTCGCTTAAGTTGGTGCGGTTGATCAATGCCGAGGCGTTGAAACTCGAAAAGAGGATCCCCATTCTTCTGGAATGGAACACCTCCGGGGAGGCGGCAAAATCGGGATTCACGAACGATAAGGAGTTCTTTTCCGTCCTGGATGAGGCACCACAGTTGCAGGGAGTGGAGATCCGCGGACTTATGACGATCGGTCCTTTGACCGACAATGAGACGATGGTCAGAACGGCCTTTGCCAATTTGCGCAATCTCGCTCGAACCTGCTCCGAACGGTATCCCGCACTTTCATTCGACACCTTGTCCATGGGAATGAGCCAGGATTTCCTCTGGGCAATCAAGGAAGGTTCCACCATGGTGCGCATCGGCACCGCGATTTTCGGCGGGAGGGACTACCGGTGAGAAGGATTGTGGCGATCGTGATGTTGCTGATCCTGTGCACCTCTCCTCTCGTCGCCGATTACGTTCCCTATTCTGCAGACGAATTTCCCCAGTGGAGCATCAAGTTGCGAAGGGCCGAGACCTTGCTGTTCGGAGCCCTCCCGATAACGCTGGGGATGACCAGCCTTTCGTATGCGGCAGCCTTGTCCTTGGGTGCCTCTCCCTTTTATGACGATACCTTCAAGGACACCATGGCGGTGATCGGCATAGCGGGCACCTTGGCGCTTGTTGTCGCCATTGCCGATTACATCATAGGGGAGATGCAAGACTAATGGCTTCAATCACACATGAACTGAACGGCATTGTTCCACACGGTACGGTTCCCAGCCGGATAGATTCGTGGATTTCCCTGCAGTACGAGAGTTTTCCGCGCTCGGCCGCTTCCGATTCCAGGACGATATTCACCATCGATGGCAAGATCGTCAAGAAAAGCAAGATGGTGAAGGGTGGCAACACCATACGCGTGACATGGGTAGAGGATGTGTTCGACCAGATTGTCGGCCAAGATATTCCATTGCAGATATTGTATGAGGATTCCCACCTGTTGGTGATCGACAAGCCCCAGTCGCTGGTCGTGCATCCGGGAGCAGGAAATCCCAACAATACGGTGGTGAATGCCCTGGTGTACCGGTATGGAGAAAATTTCTTTTCGACCACACAAGCCTCCGATGACGATGTGGAGGAAGACGACCCTGCGGGAACCGCCCAACCGCTACGTCCGGGAATCGTGCATCGGCTGGACAAGGAGACCTCGGGAGTGATGGTGGTTGCCCTCGATAGGGGAAGCCATACACATGTGGCTTCGCAGTTCAAGGAACGGACCACCGAGAAATACTACATCGCGATTGTCTGCGGATACTTTCCCAAACGCAGGGGTCATATAGAGACGACCATTGTGCGCGATCCACGCGACAGGAAGAAATTCTGTGTGGGCAAGGAACAGGAGGGGAAGGTTGCGAAGACCGATTACCTGGTCCTTCGCCAGTTCCATAATTTCGCGTTGGTGCGGTTGCGGCTGCTGACCGGAAGGACACACCAGCTACGGGTGCATATGAAGCATATCGGCTGTCCGATACTGGGCGATCCGGTGTATGGAAAAACGAACGCCCTGTTCCCCGACGTTTCGATGATGCTGCATGCATTGTGTCTGGAGCTTGAACACCCCGTAACCGCCCGGAGGATGCGTTTCACGGCACCGATGCCAAACCGGTTCAAGGTCGTCTTGCGCTCCCTGCTGCGAAAGCGGTAGGGTCGCCTTTAGGTCATGATGCTCGGGTGGCTCAACTGTGCAAGATCGTCGATTGCCATGGCGTCGATAAGTTCACGGTTGAACATCTTCTCGATCTTCAATGCGGAGATCGTCCCATGTCCCGGGAAAATGAGAAACCGTTCGTCCAATGTGAGCAGACGGTTCTTTATTCCCTTCAACAGCAAGGCTTTCTCCAGAACCCCGGTGGTCGCCCCGACCCGGCCGGCATACAGTACATCGCCGGTGAATAGGGCATTTCCGATCTTATAGACGAAAGAATCGATCGTATGCCCGGGTACTTGGATGGCTTCGACGGTGATTCCCGACAAATCGAGGATCGCGCGGTCGCGAACCTCCTTGACCGGGCTCTCGTACATGCTGGGCGATCCGGCATATACGATCGGATCGTAGATCTTGACCAACGTGCCCAAGCCTGCCGTATGCGAAGGATGGCGATGCGTCAACAGTACATGCGCTATAGTGAAGCGGTTGTTCTCGATCCGTTCGATGAGCTCCAGGTCGATATGCCCGGGATCGATGAGAATCGCATCCCCGCCATCCTCGGGACCGACCAGGTAGGTGTTCGAAAATTCATTCAAGGAGAAATGGAAGAATACTTTCATGGGTATCTACGAGAAACTCGCCTCCTCGAAATTTGAATATTTGAAGGAGACGTTCTGCCGGTCCGTATAGCGGAAATCGGCGTTTTTCAAATTGCAGTCTACAAACTGGACATTGACCAGATGCGACGAGCAGAAGTTTGAATAGTATAGGTCTGACGAACTGAAATCACAATCGCGTGCATCGATACCCATGAAATTCGTATGGATCAGCAATGTGTCCGTGAATGAACTTCCCATGATTTTGGAACCCGCCACCACCGAGTGTCGCGCATCGCTGCCGTCGAAATTGCAATTTTCGAACAGGCAAAAATCGAAAAAGCAGGCTTGGATCTTCGATTGTGAGAAATCGACATTCTCGAATACGCAACGGGCGAAGTCGCAGGTGGTCAGATGTACGTTCGAAAAATCGATGTCCTTCAGCCTGACGTCGGTCATCACCACATCCCGGTGCCTGTGGGAATCGGAAAGGGATGCGATAAGCGATTGCAAGACCTCGTCGCTGTTCTCGGCATGTTGGAGGCACGTATACATGTCTTCCAACGCATAACGGCGACAACCTTCCACTGCACAGGGTACACATTTGAACATGCAATGAGCCTATCAAATGGAATGCCGCATGTAAAGACAATTGCTTGCACACTGAGGTGAATGTCGTTAGAGTGATACCATGGATGAACAGATCGGTATTGTTACGCGCGGTATAAACAACATTTATGCCGTTGTGCCCTTGGATGATGTATCTCGACTGGCAACGGCCAGAACCTATTCCTGCCGGATCAAGGGCAAGGTCCTGCAGGATGTCGACGATGTCTACAATCCTTTGGCTGTCGGGGATCAGGTCCTTTTCAACGTCCATCAAGGTGACGAGGGTATGATCCTCAAACGGTTGGAACGAAGGAACAGTTTCGAACGCTGGAATGCCAAACGGGGGACCAACCAGACGTTGGTGGCCAATATGGATCTTGCGATTTGCGTGACCTCCACCGACGATCCGCCCTTCAGGCCCCGATTCATCGATCGTGCCATCGTATGCGCCCACGATATGCCGCTCATGATCGTGCTGAACAAATGTGACCTCATGTTGACCGAAGAACAAAACGAGCGCTTCCAACTCTACGCCTCGCTTGGCTACGATACGTTTGCGATGTCGGCGTTCGACGGAAAGGGGATCGAAGCGTTGCATGCCTTGTTGCGCGGCAAGACGGTTGCCATGATCGGGCAATCCGGAGTCGGCAAATCCACATTGGTGAATGCCCTGCTCGGGGGGCCGGATGTGCAGAAAACCGGTGATATCTCCAACAAGTTCCATAGGGGGCGGCACACGACCAACCATGCCCTCATGTTGCCGGCGGATGGTTTCAATATCGTGGACACACCGGGAATGCGGGAATTGCTCATACCGCATGAAGATCCCCATCTTATCGCAGAAACTTTTCCTGAATTTAGAAAATATGCTGATAAATGCTCTTATCAGCCATGTCTACATGATCATGAGCCTGGCTGTTCCGTCAAGGAACAGGTCGAGGCAGGGTCGATCCATCCCGATCGGTATGAAAGCTATCTGAGAATGATCGCTTCGGTCGAAGACCGTCCGGAGAGTTGGGAGAGTGATCGACGGTAAGGAACCGCTATGGATAAACGGACTATACAGGACTTGGGATTTCCCACAGTCTTGGAGGAATTGTGCAACATGTGCCTCTCCGAGGAGGGGCGGGAAACACTTCAGGATCTCGAATTCATCACCGATGTGGACAAGCTGGCCCAACGTCAGGATATTGTCGAGGATCTCATGGCTTTGGGTACCTATGGGAACAGCGCTCCCGTATCCTTTCCCTCGATTCGGGACAGCATAGCCGAATTGAAGATTCCCGGTGGCCGCCTCGACGGAGAGCAGCTGTACAACATGGCTCGGTATCTGGATGCCGCCAGAATTTTCACGGATTTCTGCAGGATGCAGAGGAAATTGCCCGGAGAGGCTCCCGGCGATATGGTATTGAAGCCGGCTACCGATCTGTTCACACCTTTCGATAGCGCCTTGCATACGTTGTACAAGCATCTGGACGATACGCTCGATGCTCCGGGTGAAGTGAAGGCCTCCCATCCCGCGATCGCACGATTGGTGAAGGAAGTCGAACGGCGGCGTGCCGAACGGCAGAGCTACAGTTTGGATTTCCTGAAGCGCCAAAACGATGCATCCATGAATATACAGCCGGTATTCAGGGACGGCAGGGTAGTGCTTCCGGTACGCAACGACCAACGTTCGGGCACCGAGGGAATTATCCACAGTTCGAGCAGTTCCGGAGCGACAGTCTTCATGGAGCCGTACAAGCTGGTCGAACTCAACAACCAGGTTGTGATGGCGCAGCAGCAGATACAGATGGAAATCGCCCGGATACTCGCCCAGTTGTCCCAGGAAGTCGCCGGCCAGCTGGCTGTGATCGAGGATCTTTCCCTGCGGATCGGCTATGCCGACAGTCTGTATGCAAGGGGGCGGTATGCTTCGAAGCGAGCCTGTGTCCGTCCGATACCGAGCAAGGATGGCACCCTTTCGCTGATCCAAGCACGGCATCCGTTGCTCAAGGACAAGGCGGTACCGATCTCTATCGATCTTGATCCAAGCATCAAGGCCGTGGTGATAAGCGGACCGAATGCCGGTGGAAAGACCGTTACGATAAAAACCGTGGGACTGTTTGCCCTCATGCATCAATTCTTCTATTTCGTGCCCGCAGCCGAAGGTACGGTCATGCCCATATTCCATGCCGTATATACCGATATTGGGGACGAACAGTCCATCGAGGAGTCGCTCTCCACGTTCAGCGGGCATATGCGCAATATCGGGGCGGTCCTCCATGCTTGCGATTCCCACTCGTTGGTGATCTTCGATGAATTGGGAAGTGGAACGGATCCGGTCGAAGGGTCCGCCTTGGCCCGGGCGATACTCGAATATTGCGTGCACAAGGCGGCATTGACCCTGGTCACAAGCCACCACAGTGTGTTGAAGCAATATGCCTATGCACATGAGAACCTGTTGAACGCATCCATGGAATTCAACGGGGAGACCCATGAACCGACATTCAGGATCATCAGCGGGTTGCCGGGCGAAAGCCATGCCTTGGACACAGCCCGGCGCATGCATCTTCCGGAAATAGTTTTGGAACATGCAACCAAGTATATAGGTTCTGAACTGGTTGAGATTTCGACCATTATCCGTGGCTTGGAGGAAAAGAGACGGGAAGCGGAGGCCCGTGAGGCGGCATTGGACGCCAGGGCGAAAAAAATACAGGAACAGGTGCGGCATTTGGATTTGCAGCAGCTCAAGCTGAAGCAACAGGAGCAACTGCTCAGGAAAGAGCAGATCGGAGACCTATCGCGGTTCATCTCGGAAAAGCGGAGCGAACTCGAGAATCTGGTCGCCGAATTGCGTGAAGGGGAAATCACCAGGGAAAAGACACTGAGGGTAAAGGATTTCATCGCTTCCATGGAAAGGCAGCAGGCAGATAGCGAGCGGAAGGCACATGAAGTCGCACAAGCTGTCGAAGCGGAGACAACACGAGGGGATTCGGAGAATATCACGTATTCGATCGGTATGGATGTCATCGCGGGACCGCACAAACGTGAAGGTCGAATCGTCAGGAAAGAGAAGAACGGGAAATGGATAGTTGCGATCGGACCGATGAAGTTCCCCTTGCATGAAAAGGATTTGCGTCCGGTTTCCTCCAAGGTGACAAAAGATAGGAAGAAAGTCTCGATTTCGTACGAGTCCCGTTCTGTGGCACCACGTCCGACAATAGACGTGCGTGGTATGACCCTGGACCAGGCGATCGAGGTGGTGGTGATGCAGATCGAGGGGGCTTTGGTCCATTCTGTAGGCAGTTTCTCGATTATCCATGGCATGGGGGATGGCATTCTCGCCAGAGGAATCCACGAATACCTCAGGACAGTTTCCCAGGTGACCAACTATTATTTCGCCCGGCCTGAGGATGGTGGGTATGGGAAGACCTACGTCGAGTTTTAGCTTTACAGACCGCTGGAGTCGATGGTAGTCTTGAGACCCGTATCCCGTGATTGGCTGGAAAGGAGCACGAAAATGACAGATTACATGCATGGAACCGGTGTCCAATACCATTTGCACATACAGCAGGGTGATGTCGGACGATACGTGATTCTGCCCGGGGATCCGAAAAGGTGCGAGAAGATCGCCCGGTATTTCGACAATCCCCAGTTCATAGCCGATAGCCGGGAATATGTTACCTATACGGGATATCTGGATGGGGAGAAGGTCAGTGTCACCAGTACGGGTATCGGTGGACCGTCGGCATCGATCGCCATGGAGGAACTGTACCAATGTGGTGCCGATACGTTTATCCGCATGGGTACCTGCGGTGGGATTGCGTTGCCGGTGATGGGAGGCGATGTTGTGATTGCGACAGGAGCTATCCGAAACGAGGGTACCAGTCGGGAATATGCTCCGATAGAGTTCCCCGCGGTTGCCGACTTTGAGATTGTGAACGCGTTGGCGTTGGCAGCTTCCCAACTTGGCAAGCGCCACCATATCGGCGTGGTGCAATGCAAGGATTCCTTCTATGGACAACACGAACCCTCCACCAAACCCGTTTCCTACGAACTTGAGCAGAAGTGGGAGGCATGGAAACGCTTGGGCACCTTGGCCAGCGAGATGGAGTCTGCGGCTTTGTTCGTCGTTGCCAGCTATCTTGGGGTCCGTTGTGGCAGCGAGTTCCTTGTGGTGGGAAACCAGGAACGGGAGAAGCTGGGTATGGAAAACCCGATTCTACATGATACGGAAACGGCGATCGAGGTCGTTATTCAAGGAATACGCAACCTGATCGCCGCAGACAAACAAAAACAAAAGGGCTGAGACTGCAGCTTACGCCTTGGCCAAACGCCTACCGAACTCCCGTGCCGACTCGCAGGCATCGCCGTCGGGATTCCAATTGTTCCGCAACGGCTCGTCAACCAGGGAGAATCCTGCTTTCTCCAAGTATTCGGCCATTTTCTTCGGAGCTTCCCCGGTCCACCCGTAACAACCGAATGTCGCCGCCTTTTTTCCTTTCATCTTCAATTCCTTCAAAAAATGGAGGAAACCGGCGACACTGCCCAGCATGTCGTTGACAACTGTGGGTGATCCGGCAACGATCAGCTTGGACTTGAATACTTCGGTCATGACATCGTTCTTATCGGTTTTGGCCAGATTGTAGACTTTCACCGTGACCGTCGGATCGGCCTCAACAATTCCAGCGGCGATATTGTCGGCCAACGTCCTCGTTCCATCCCACATGGTGTCGTAGAAGATCGTAACCTGGTTCTCCTGATAGTCGTCGCACCAGGCGGCATACTTTTCTACGATTTGCATGGGATTGTCGCGCCAGACGACTCCATGGCTGGTGGCGATGATATCGATCGGCAAATTCAATGCTATGATCTCGGCCAGCTTGCGTTTGAGGAAAGCATTGAACGGCGTGAGGATATTCGCAAAATACTTCAGGGCTTCATATTCCAATACACATTGGTCTGCCAGGTCGTTGAACAACGTGCTGGTGGCATAATGCTGGCCGAAAGCGTCGTTGCTGAACAGGATATTGTCGCCGGTCATGTATGTAGCCATGCTATCGGGCCAGTGCAACATGGTCATCTCGACAAACACCAGCTTCTTTCCGTTGCCGATATCCAGGGAGTCGCCGGTCTTCACGGTGTGGAAATTCCATTTCTGGTGGTATTGTCCGGTAAGCGAATCGACTGCTTTCGCGGTACAGTAGATGGGGACATCGGGAATCAGCTCCATGAGCCTTGGAAGGGATCCGCTGTGGTCGACCTCACCGTGGTTCACCACGATGGCATCGATGGAGTTCAAATCGACTTCCCCAGCCAGATTCTTCACAAAGATATCGGCATAGGGCTTCCATACCGTATCGATCAGAATAGTCTTCTCCTCTTTCACCAGGTAGGAGTTGTAGCTGGACCCTTTGTGTGTCGAGTAGTCGCTTCCGTGGAATTGGCGAAGTTCGGTATCGATTTGTCCGACCCAATATACATTGTTCCTGATCTTCTTATGCATGGTACATGTCCTCCATCGGTTGCATTATACTACAGTTTTGTTGTTTTCGAGTATGAAATCGCCGATCTGGGACAGGCGTCGGTACAATCCTCACACTGAAGACATCTCGCGGTATCGATTGTCGCTTTCCCTTCGGCTCCCGTCAAGGTGACCGCCCCTACCGGACAGACTTTCACACAACGGTTTGTGCGAGCACACGAAGCATTCTCGACAGTACGTGAATGGCGGGCGAATCTTCCACCGAAGCCGAGCAACAGACTATAGGGACAGAGGCTGTTGTGCCATATGGAAGCTTTCACGAAGAAGGTAAGCACAACCGAGAGTACGAACAGGATGAGGAGTATCGGCATCTCCTTGCCCAGGACTTTCCTGCCCAAAACCATTGTGGAAACCGTTGCAACCAACATGATGTAACGGAGGTTGGGATTCTCCAGCCACCGTGGAAGGCGTTGGCGCTGTACCCCCAGTTTCCGGGACAACTTCTCGACCGGTCGCATGACGGTGTTCATGGGGCAGACATATCCACAATAGACACGCCCCAGGATAGGAGAGACCAAAACCCCACCGATGTACACGATGAGCCATAGTTGGAACTGCCCCGTAACAACAAGGAAGATGAACAGGGCCAGGAATATCAGGCGTGAGAGTGTATAGATTACCGTTCTTTTTGTATTGTTCACATTCGACTCCTTGACAATATGCACCATCATACCGACTATTTGGATAGAAATGTGTAGCATTGGTAACATAATGGAGGAAACATGAGGCCGATTGTATTTGATATCCCGACTATACGGGAGATTCCCCTGTTGTCCAACCTTCCGGACGAGGCGATAGGGCTCAGTATTGCCAGACGGACCTTGCGCTGCTACTCCCTTCACCGGAATGAACTCGTCCACCTTGAGGAGGATCCGTGCGACGCGGTTGATATTGTCGCGCATGGAATATTGGCAGTCCAGCAGATGGATGAGGAGGGGAATATGTTTTCAGTGGCATCCTTCGAGAGGAATTGCATTGTCGGGGGAAATATCGTGTTCTCCTCCAAACCCCTATACCCCCACACGATAGTCAGTCCTGGAGAGTGTCGGATTGTCCGTATCGATACCGGGACCGTCTTCCATTTCTGCACGACATACCCTGAATTCCTGCGGTTCTTCCTCAAGGCGGCAAGTGACAATACGTTGCTGGTGAATGAAAAACTCACCAGCATCATGCATCGTTCACTTCGGCAAAGGCTTGTGGCGTACCTGAAAGCGGAATCTACCCGCCAACATACGGTATCCATACTGCTTCCCGTCACAAAAACACACTTGGCTCACATTATCGGCGTACAACGGACATCAATCTCGCGAGAACTTGCAAGAATGCAGCAGGAAGGCCTTTTGATGTGTGAAAAGAAGATGATAACACTCGATCAGAGGTTGTTCAATCGATACTGATATATCGAAAAAGGCCTTTTGATTTCTCCCTTCTAGGTTGTCATTTTCAGCATGAGCGTATATAGTGTCTCCATATTAACAAGGTGGGATTGCGCATGGAACTGCAAATTCAGGATTTGGTGGATTCTATCAAACGTGACGGAATAGCCGAGGCCGAGAAGAAGGCCGCACAGATTGTTTCCGAGGCAAAAGAGAAGGCCGACGAGTTGGTGCGAAATGGTGCCAAGGAAGCGGCGAGAATGGTCGAGGATGCGAAAAAAGAAGTGTCTGTCATGCAACAGAGCGGTAAAGCCGCCATTGAGCAGGCCGGTCGGGATGTAGTCCTTTCATTGAAGAAAAGCATCAATTCCCATTTCGATCGTCTTCTTGAAAAGGCTGTTTCAAGCACGTTGGCCGGCGACGAACTGGTTAAGCTTATTGTCCAGGTAATCCGAAGTGGCATGGCCAAACCTGGAGAATCCGCAGTCGAGTTGGGAACATCCGATTTTGCCAAGTTGTCCGATTCCCTCCGCAGTGAACTTGCCGCTGAACTGAAAGCAGGTTTGGAAATTCGCCCTGTTCCCTCGGTGGCTGTCGGATTCCGGCTGGCTTCCAAGGACGGCTCCAGTTATTATGATTTCAGTGCCGAAGAAACCACCAGGATGCTGGCTCCTTTCCTCAATACATCGATTCAGGAAATGCTTCTTTCGGCTCCAGACGCCCGGTGAGGAGATCAACGTGGCGTCATATTATTATCTGACAGCATCTCTGCCAATGCTCCGTTTCGAAATGACGCCGCCAATGACGAGTGCCCAATTCTTGGACACGTGCCGGCAATCGTTGGGAGCACATGACATGGAAATGGTTGAAACCCTCATATCGGGAGATATCGGGACGGTCGGCGACAATAACAATTGGCTGGCGCGATGGCGGGATTTCCTCGGGCAAGTGCGGGATACCCTGCACGGGCAACGGGTCGCGAACATCGAAGGCGGCCATGAAGGGAATAAGAGTCCTATCGTACAGGATTATCATATAGTGGAAACTGTCCGTACGGCGATGCAGGCGGAAAATCCTCTCGAAGCCGAATTGGTCCTCATGCGTCTCTATTGGCGCAAGGCCGAGGAGTTGTCGCAATCCCACGTATTCGATGTGGATACATTGCTTACCTATGCGGTGCACCTTGGCATATTGGAACGAAAGGCTTTGTTCACCCCTATGGAGGGAAACGCTGAATTCAAGCGGTTGTTCTCCAATTTGCAGTCGATTATCAAGAGCATATAAACGGAGTGTGGTGTTATGGCAAGAAATAGCGGACGAGTCACCGGCGTAAATGGAAATATGGTGACGGTTCAGTTCGACGGTGATGTCTCTCAGAACGAAGTAGGTTATATCCTGCTTGGAGAGCAGAGGTTGAAATCGGAAGTCATTCGGATTTCTGGAAAAATCGCCTCGTTGCAGGTGTTCGAGATGACCGCGGGAATCAGTGTCGGGGAGAAGGTTGAATTCACCGGATTGATGCTCAGCGTTGAACTTGGTCCCGGTTTGCTTACCCAGATCTATGACGGATTGCAGAACCCGTTGCCCGAATTGGCCCAGCAGTGTGGCTTCTTCTTGCAACGTGGTGTGTATTTGCAGCCGATTCCGGACAAATCATGGGATTTCACCCCTGTGGCGAAAGTAGGGGACACCCTGTTCCCTGCCCAGACGATAGGTACGGTTCCAGAAGGAATCTTCACACACCGGATCATGGTTCCGTTCGATTTTGCCAATGTCGCCTGGACGGTCGATTCCATACGACCGGCCGGAACCTACGGCGTTCGTGAGGAGATAGCTGTCCTGAAAGATCCGAAGGGAAACAAGAAAAGTGTTTCCATGGTATTCACATGGCCGATCAAACGTCCGATCACCAATTATGTCGAACGGTTGCGTCCGACAGAACCACTCGTTACGCAAGTGCGTATCATCGATACGTTCCTTCCGGTCGCGAAGGGTGGAACCTACTGTATCCCCGGTCCTTTCGGAGCCGGAAAAACCGTTCTGCAGCACATGACAAGTAGGAATGCGGACATAGATATCGTTATTATCGCAGCATGCGGTGAACGTGCCGGTGAAGTTGTCGAAACCTTGAAGGAATTCCCGGAATTGATCGATCCGAGGACCGGAAAGACCTTGATGGAACGGACAATCATAATCTGCAATACCAGTTCCATGCCGGTTGCCGCACGTGAGGCTTCCGTCTATACCGCGGTTACCATTGCGGAGTACTACCGCCAGATGGGATTGCATATCCTTCTGTTGGCCGACTCTACCAGCCGTTGGGCCCAGGCGATGCGTGAAATGTCCGGTAGGCTTGAGGAGATTCCCGGTGAAGAGGCTTTCCCCGCCTACCTGGAATCTGTTATCGCGAGTTTCTACGAACGCGCGGGAATCGTGAAGTTGAGCGACGGCAGCAAGGGCTCGGTCACTATCGGCGGTACCGTAAGTCCCGCCGGCGGTAACTTCGAGGAACCGGTCACACAAGCCACGTTGAAAGTGGTGGGTGCATTCCACGGTCTCTCCCGCGAGCGTTCGGATGCCCGGAAATATCCGGCGGTGCATCCGCTGGAAAGCTGGTCGAAATATGCGAGTGTGATCGATGCCGGCAAGGTAGCCTATGCGAGGAATATCCTGTTCGGGGGCAATGAAGTCAGCCAGATGATGAAAGTTGTCGGTGAGGAAGGGACTAGTCTCGACGATTATGTCGTTTACCTCAAGAGTGAATTGATCGACAGTGTGTATCTTCAGCAGAACTCATTCGACCCCGTCGATTTCGCCGCCCCTATCGAACGGCAGGAATTGGTGTTCGATGTATTGTTCAAAGTCTTGGGTTCCGTTTTGCAGCTCGAGGACAAGAAGGCAGCCCGTGCCTTTATCAACGAGATCAGGCAGAAATTCATCGACTGGAACAACACGGCACGGGACGATGAACGGTTCGAAATGTATTTGAGGGAAATCGAAGAATTGGTCGCCCAACGGTTTGTCGGCTATGAACGCCGGGCAGCCAAGATTCTCCAAGTTAAGTAGGTGGTGCGATATGCAAAAGGTATATACGAAAATTGAGTCGATTGCAGGAAACGTCATATCGGTTAAAGCCGAAGGGGTGCGCAACAGTGACCTCGCGATTGTGACTTCCTCGCACGGAGAATCTCTGGCGAACGTTATCAAACTCGAGGGTGAGACAGTTTCTTTACAGGTATTCGCAGGTGCGAGGGGTATCTCCACGGGTGACCATGTACGGTTTCTCGGCTATCCCATGCGAATCTCGTACTCGGAAGACTTGTTGGGAAGAATCTTCAACGGTTCGGGGATTCCACGCGACAACGGTCCCGAATTGACCGAGAATCTCATAGAGATCGGTGGACCTGCAGTCAACCCAGCCAAACGTATCATTCCACGGAATATGATCAGAACCGGTATCCCCATGATCGATGTATTCAATACCTTGGTGGAATCGCAGAAGTTGCCGATCTTCTCGGTATCGGGAGAACCCTACAACGAGGTATTGGCACGGATTGCCATGCAGGCCGAGGTCGACCTTATCATCCTCGGGGGTATGGGACTCAAATACGACGACTACCTCTATTTCAAGGAGACACTTGAGAAAAGTGGAGCCATGAGCCGGACGATCTTCTTCGTGCATACCGCAAGCGATCCGACAGTCGAATGCCTGCTGGTACCCGACATCTCCCTGGCAGTAGCCGAGAAATTCGCGCTCGATGGCAAGAAGGTTCTGGTACTGCTCACAGACATGACCAACTTTGCCGATGCGATGAAGGAAATAGCGATCACCATGGAGCAGGTTCCCTCCAACCGGGGATACCCTGGAGACCTGTACAGTTCCCTGGCCGCCCGGTATGAGAAGGCAGTCGATTTCGAAGGCGCCGGTTCGTTGACGATCCTCGCGGTTACGACCATGCCCGGTGACGATGTGACGCACCCGGTCCCGGACAATACCGGATATATCACGGAAGGCCAGTACTATTTGAAGAATAGCCGTATCGAACCATTCGGATCCTTGTCCCGCCTGAAGCAACAGGTAAATAAGGATACACGGGACGACCATCGTGCATTGATGGATGGCATGATCAAACTCTATGCTTCGTATAAGGAGTCCCAAGAAAAGAAATCCATGGGATTCCAGATGTCAGAGTGGGATGACAAGTTGTTGCAGTACGGCGATTTGTTTGAAACGAAGTTGATGGACCTGTCTGTCAACATTCCGTTGGAGGAAGCTCTTGATCTCGGGTGGGAAATCCTGGCCGAGTGTTTCGAGCCGAAGGAAACGGGAATCCGTTCGGAGTTGGTGCTCAAGCACTGGCCGAAATCGGCTTCGTAAGGAGTAGGACATGGCTGCCGTCAAATTGACGAAGAATGAACAGAAGAAGCAGAAGGATCAACTCAAGCAATTCCAACGCTATTTGCCTACCTTGCAACTGAAGAAGCAACAGTTGCAGATGGTTATTCGGCAGATTGAGCATGAAGCGCGCCATCTTCGTTCGTTGCAGAAGGAATTGGTCGCCCACTTGCAATCGTGGGTCGCGGTATTCCATGAGAACCTGTCCTTCGAAACCGCTTTGCGACTGGACCATGTGGTTGTGGTTGACAAGGTGGTCAAGGCGAAGGGGAATATCGCAGGAGTACCGATTCCTGTGTTCAAGGAACTCACCTTCCAGCCAATCGCTTACGATGTCGACAAGTATCCCCTTTGGGTCGACAGAGGTGTCGAATCATTGCGCGAAATAGCGCGGTATGATGCCATGATCGCCACATTGGAAAAACAGATCGAGTTGTTGGGTCGCGAATTGCGGGTCACCAGCCAACGTGTGAATCTGTTTGAAAAGGTCAAGATTCCTGAAACCAAGGAAAATATCCGGAAGATCGGGATTTATTTGGGTGACCAGCAGACAGCGGCTGTCGTACGAGGCAAGATAGCCAAGAAGAAACTCTTGGTGAAAGCGTCCGGGGAGGGAGTGGCATGATTGTACCGATGAAAAAGGTTTCCCTCATTGTCTTGGCCTATGAAAAACGTATGGCGTTGAAAGCGTTGCGAAAAGCTGGAATTGTCCACGTCGATGAAGTACAGGTCAAGAACGAATCCTTGGAGGAACTGGAGAAAACAAAGGCCGTCATGGAACGTGTCATGGCAAAACTCCAGGAGATTCAGGCTGCCCAATCCAAGAAGGCCAGGAAAACCAATCGTGTCCAGGAGCCTGCAATTGTAGACGACCAGGATTTCTCGGACATCCATGCCCGCGTGTTGTGGTTGCTTGACCAGCAGAAGGAACTCGAGGACCATAGGCAAAAGACGATCCTTGAACGGGACCGGCTCAAGGAGTGGGGTGATTTTTCCGTCGAGGACTTCGAGGAACTGCAGGATAACGATATCGCTTTGACGATATATAGGATGGGTAGGAAGGAGATCGCAAAGATCGGATCCGACATCGACTACATTCGACTTTCAGATACCGGAAAGACAGCACTGATGGCAACCATAGGTTCTCAGCTACCCGATACGGTCATTGCCCAACGGATGGATCTTCCACCCAAGTCCCTCTCATATCTCGAACAATCGATTGTCTCAGATTCGCAACGGTTGGGTTCGATAGCCTCTGAACTGTTGGAGCATATACCCTATATTCCGACCTACCGGAAACGGTTGGGGATGCTCGAACAGTCCATACGTTTCGAGACTGTGAGCGCTTCTATGGGCGAGGACGATACCGTGGCGTGGCTCAGCGGGTATTTGCCGGCGACTTCGGTTGAAACATTCAAGGAATTGGCATCCAGTCACCGGTGGGGTTATGTGCTCGATGATCCGAAGGAGGAGGACAATCCTCCCACGCAGGTGAAGAACAGCCGTTGGGTTTCGATCATCGGTCCTGTCTTCGATATCCTGGGTACCGTTCCCGGCTACCGTGAATACGATATCAGTATGTGGTTCCTCATGTTCTTCTCCCTGTTCTTTGCCATGATAGTCGGCGATGGAGCTTACGGAGTCATATTCCTGATCGCCGGACTACTCATACATCGGAAGATGCGGAAAGCGAACAATGCCGTCATACTGCTGTATGTGCTGAGCATTGCCAGTATCGTTTGGGGAGCAGTGACCGGAACCTGGTTTGGAAGCAAAGCAATATTGGAAGCAGTACCTTTCCTGCAGACCCTAGTGATTCCACAGATATCCAACTATCCCGAACTGTTCGGATTGGATGCGACTACGGCGCAAAATACCGTCATGCAATTCTGTTTCATTGTCGGAACATTGCAGCTCAGCCTTGCTTGTGCAATGAATATCCACAGGAAAATCGGGAAGAAGGATCTCAGTGCTGTCGCCGATATCGGTTGGTTGCTCATGATCGATGCCCTCTACTTCCTGGTGCTCATGCTTGTCATAAGCGCTCAGGTCGATGTCACCATGGTCGGTACCGTAGTCGGTGTAGGTTTTGTCCTGGTCGTACTGTTCGGTGCCCAAGGTCCCGGTATCCCGTTTGGCAAGGGACTTGCCGGCGGGGCGGCGGGGTTGTTCACCACGTTCCTCAACTCGATCAGTGCCTTTTCCAACATCATCAGCTATATCAGGCTGTTCGCTGTCGGCATGGCCTCCCTTGCAATTGCCCAAAGCTTCAACAGCATGGCCTCGGGTCTGCTTGAAGGGTATGCGTTGCCTGCCGGAATCCTGATTCTGGTGGTTGGCCATGGTCTCAATCTGATCATGGCGTTGCTGTCGGTCGTTGTGCACGGTGTGCGCCTCAATCTCTTGGAATTTTCCGGTCAACTTGGAATGGAGTGGACTGGGTTCACGTACGATCCGTTTAGGGAAACGGTTGAAACTTCATCACAGACGTTGTAGAAAGACAACGACAAGGAGCTTGGTATGAATATTGGTATGATCGGAATGGCTGCTGCTCTCGGAATTTCGGCATTGGGTTCCGCACTTGGAACTGGCGCGGCTTCTTTGGCTGCCGTGGGCGGGTGGAAAAAATGCTATGCGAACGGCAAGCCGGCCCCATTCATTATGGTAGCATTCTCAGGCGCACCACTTACACAGACCATTTATGGATTTTTGTTGATGAACTTCATCAGCGCCGCAGCAGCCGCCGGGCAAGACGCGATGATGTTGCTTGGTGCCGGAGTGTTTGGTGGAATGGCGATCGGCCTCTCGGCATGGATGCAGGGAAGGGCGGCTGCCGCAGCTTCGGATGCATTGGCAGAGACAGGGAAAGGAACCGCCAACTACTTCATCGTAATTGGTATTATCGAAACAGTAGCCCTTTTCACGCTGGTGTTCCTGTTGTTGCTTCTGCAATAACCGGTCCAGCTCCATATTTCGCAAGCCTCCCGTTCGGGGGGCTTGTTTCGTCTTTTCCTTTTTTCATGAATCGTGTAAACTGATGTTCAGTAGAAAGGCGCATCAATGAACAGAAGAATAACAAAAGATATCCATGTAGGTACTGTGGGATTGGGTAGCAATCATCCGATCGCGATTCAAACCATGTGGTCGGAACCGATGCCGTCGAAAACCGATGCACAAGGATTCGAGAGGTTGCTCACCGCGTTGCGGACCTATGCCACCATGGGGTGTTCGATTATCCGCTTCTCGTACCCTACCTCCGATGACAAGGAAATCTTCACTCGGATTTGCGCGGAATCTCCCATGCCGGTAGTCGCCGATATACATTTCGACTGGAAACTGGCAATGGAGGCATTGGAGTGCGGAGCGAATAAGATACGGATAAATCCGGGAAATATCGGAGCCAAATGGAAAGTTGAGGAAGTGGTGCGCGCAGCAGCCGACCGGGGAGCGGCGATCAGGATCGGACTCAACGGTGGGTCCTTGCCACTGAAGCTTCGCGACGGGGACCACGCGGTCGGGATGGTTGATACCGCATTGGAATACCTGCAGTGGTTCGAATCATGGAATTTCACCAATACTGTCATCTCCCTCAAGGATACGGATGTTGAAGTCACCTATCGTGCCTATAGGGCGATCGCGTCGCTTATGGATTATCCATTGCACCTGGGTGTGACAGAAGCCGGCGGTGTAATCAGTGCCGTGGCGAGAAGCACTTGGGTTCTCGGGCGACTTTTGGCCGATGGCATCGGTGATACCATGCGGATTTCGATTACGGACGATCGCGAACACGAGATCGCCGCCGCGAGGGAAATCATGAGGACTGTGGGATTGGAGACCAACGGGATCCGTGTGGTGTCCTGTCCCCGCTGTGGAAGGGCTTCGTTCGATTCACAGGCTTTCCTGAAAAGGATACAGCACCGGTTGATGCAGATCGACGCACCGTTGACTGTCGCCATCATGGGATGCCAGGTGAACGGTCCAGGTGAAGCTGCACATGCCGATATTGCCATAACGGGAATAGGGAACAGGGTGTATTTGTACGAGAAGGGCATTCTGGTGCGTGAGGTGACTGCCGATTCGGCCGAGGACGTATTGTTCGCCCGACTTGAGGAGCTTTCCCATGCACAATAACTTGATAATCAGGGGGGCCCGAGTCCACAACCTGAAGAATATCGATCTCGATCTCGAGAAGGATAAGCTCATAGTCATAAGTGGGATCAGTGGATCCGGGAAATCCTCGTTGGCCTTCGACACCATTTTCGCCGAAGGGCAACGGCGCTATGTCGAATCCCTGTCCGCCTATGCGAGGCAATTCCTCGGACGGATGGAGAAGCCGGATGTCGATTACATCGAAGGCCTATCTCCAGCCATAGCGATCGAACAGAAGACCACACATAACAACCCGCGGTCCATTGTTGGAACCATTACCGAAATCTACGACTATTACCGGTTGCTTTGGGCCAGGATCGGCCAACCGTACTGCCCGGAATGTGGTCGCGAGATCACCGAACAATCGATCGACCAGATTCTCGATACGGTCTACCGGTATCCACAGGAAAGCCGCTTGATGGTCCTCGCCCCGGTGATATTGGGAAGAAAAGGTGAACACAAGAAGGTGTTCGAGGATGCGAAAAAGGGCGGATATGTCCGGGTACGGGTGGATGGGGAAATACAGGATCTTGATACCGCCATTGTCCTTGACAAACAGGTGAAGCATACCATAGAAGTCATTGTCGATCGTGTGGTGTTGCGTCCCGATGGCCGAAGCCGTTTGGCCGATTCCATAGAAATGGGGATTGAAATGACCGGTGGCTTGGTAAGTATCCTGGTATTGGATGCCAACGGTAACGAAACGGTCGAGACTTTCAGCGAACACAACAGTTGTGCCCACTGCGGGATAAGTATACCGGAATTGGAGCCACGCCTGTTCAGTTTCAACAACCCGTTCGGTGCGTGTCCTTCCTGCCATGGCTTGGGAACAAAGACCGAATTCGACCCCGACAAGATTATTCCCGATAGGAAGCGTTCCTTCAACCAAGGCGCGATCGCCAGCCAGAATCCCGATGCCGTATGGTCGCGTGCACCACTCGAGGCGTTGGCCGAGCGGTACGGATTTACATTGGATACGCCTTTCGGAGAATTGTCCGATGAGGTTATCGCTATCATTCTCTATGGTACACAGGAGCGGTTGCCGATCAAATACAAGAATGAAAAGAACCATGGTTATTACACCATGGAAAAACCATTCGCCGGCATCATACCCGATTTGAAAAGACGCTACTTCGAAACCAATTCCATGCAGATCCGGTTGTGGATGGACTCGTTCATGACGAGCCGTACCTGCGAGGTGTGCCATGGTCACCGGCTCAGGTCGGAAGCATTCTCTGTACTTGTCGGTGGTATGAATATCGTTCAGGTCACCTCGATGTCTATCAAGGAATCGGTGAAATTTTACCAGGAGCTACAGCTCAACGATACGCAGAAGGAGATTTCCAAGCAGATTCTGAAGGAAATCCAGGCAAGGTTGTCGTTTCTGGTGAATGTCGGACTCGACTATTTGACCTTGGACCGCCCTTCCGGTTCGCTGAGCGGAGGGGAGGCCCAACGGATTCGTCTTGCGACACAAATCGGGTCCGCCCTCAGTGGAGTGATCTATGTGCTGGACGAACCGTCAATCGGATTGCATCAGCGGGACAACCAGCGGTTGATCGATACTCTGAAGACCTTGCGTGACATCGGCAATACTGTCATTGTGGTCGAACATGACGAAGCTACAATCCGTGAAGCCGATTATGTGATCGATCTTGGTCCGGGCGCCGGAATCCATGGAGGCGAGATTACCGCACAGGGGACACCTGAGGAAATCGAGAGGAATCCTGCAAGTATCACCGGACAATACTTGTCCGGGAAACTGCATATGCCGATTCCCGAGAAGAGACGGACAGGCTCCGGAGAATCCCTGGTGATCATAGGTGCCAAGAAGAACAACCTGAAGGGTATCGATGTGGAGCTCCCCTTGGGAAAGATGATCGTAATAACGGGTGTGTCGGGTTCGGGAAAATCGACATTGCTCAATGAAGTGTTGTTGCCGGCCTTGAAGCGGGTCTTGAACAAACAGAGCGAACATTTTGACGGATACCGTCAGATACTTGGCAGTGAACATATCGACAAGGTCATAAATATCGACCAAAGTGCGATCGGACGAACCCCACGATCCAATCCGGCAACCTATGTCGGTGCATTCACTCCCATCCGTGAACTGTTTGCATCCCTTCCCGAATCGAAAGCCCGCGGTTACAAGCCGGGTCGGTTTTCCTTCAACGTTTCCGGTGGCCGGTGCGAACATTGCCAGGGCGACGGAACGCTCAAGATCGAGATGCACTTCCTTCCGGACGTCTATGTGACCTGCGATGTTTGCAAAGGCAAGCGTTTCAACACGGAAACCTTGGCGGTCCACTACAAGGGCAAGAATATCCACGATGTCCTCAACATGACCATCAGCGAAGCAGCCGAGTTCTTTGCTCCCGTACCGTCGATTCGTCGCAAGGTGGAGACATTGGAATCTGTCGGGCTCGGATATATCAAACTGGGACAATCGGCGCTCACACTCAGCGGTGGTGAAGCCCAACGCGTCAAGTTGAGCCTGGAACTTGCAAAGCGAGGAACAGGAAAGACGTTGTATGTTTTGGATGAACCCACAACAGGCCTGCATTTCGCGGATGTGAAGAAGCTGATGGAAGTCCTCGACCGCCTTGTGGACCAGGGAAATACCATCGTATTGATCGAACACAATCTGGATATCATCAAATCGGCGGACCATATCATCGATCTCGGACCGGAAGGTGGTGACGCTGGAGGCCAAGTGGTGGCTGTCGGTACGCCCGAAGAGGTTTCCCTATGCAAGCATTCATACACAGGGTATTATGTAGCGAAGTCGCTATATGAAAAAGCATAGGCCGATACATGCCGTTCACCGTGCCATCATCCTCATGCTTATCCTCCCGGTTGTTTTGCTATCGGCGGCTACCGATGGACAGGATGCGATAGGACTGGGCAACGGATCCGCAGCCGTACGCTATGTGTTGCTATCCGCTGAACTCGATAGCGCGAATCTCTTGGAGCTTCAGTCCCGTGCACGATTCCTAGGGATTTCCGACAAGGGAACACTGGAGCAGATACGCGACCGGTTGTATGCCTACTACGATTTGGTTCCGTCCGGTGAAAAACCCCTGGTACAGGATCAGAATGGAAAACAGACCGTCCGGATTGTCTCTGCCGACCGCATCTATCTACAGGGATCGGGTGCCCGCTACATACTCCTTGATGGCAATACAGCCCTTTCTTTTACTCCTGAGGGGACACGGGACACCACAGACATCTCGGCCCAAAGAATGGTCATCGACTTGGAGGGCGAGTTGGTCACAGCCTTGGGTTCGGTCTCGTTCCAGAGCATAGGCTCGACGGACGAGGACCGGTTGGAAGGTGAGATAGTAACCATACGTTGGAAGGAGGGAAGCCTGCTGCTCAGCGATGGCGGTACCGGCATGACGCGAGAGAATAGCGAGGGGGATGCGGTGGAGTTCTATGCCACCGGTTCCAAGGTATATTTTTCCGGTGAGCCGCGTACCATTGCCTTTTCAGATGGATTCATAACCACCAACCGTGAGCAAGCCTACTTCAGCATCGCAGCATCGTCCATGTATGTGGTCGATGGTGGGGACCTGTTCGTGACCAATGCGAAGATGTCCTTGGGACGGGTGCCCCTCCTATGGGTTCCGTTCTTCTACTATCCTGGCAGAACCTTCGTATTCAACCCTTCGTTCGGATTCGACTCGGAACGGGGGTTCTTCTTCTCCTCCAGTACCGAACTCTACGGACGGTATCCGAAGATCGTGCAAGCCGAACAGTCGAGTTTCACCGCCTTGTTGACCGGTTCCTCCGGTGACCTGCAGGTACGTGACGGATGGGTCTATGCAAATTCCACATCGGATCGTACGCTGGGCGACACGGAGAAATGGGCACAGGCAAGCTCTTCCTACCTTTCGGTGTTGGTCGATGCCTACCAGTATAGGGGAGTGTTCCTGGGGATCGACACCACCAACAATTTTGCCAACAAGCAGTATGTCCTCTCTGCATTCGGAGGGATCGCATTTCCAGGAGAATTGGGATCGACGTTGAGCAGCGTATACGAAATACCGCCGATCAGGTACGCATTCGATGGAAAATTCATGATCGACACGAAAGCTGTCGATGTTTCCCTGTCGGTCCCCATGTATAGCGATCCACGTGCGATGCGCGATTATGCGAACAGGCTCACGTCGTTCTCCTTGGGTGCATTCGGAGGCGATGTCTCCATTCCCACCACCTATCGGTCGGATATAACCACTTACGATTGGGTATTGACCAGTACGGCCAGCATACCGGTGAAGATTCTGCAACCATACATCGAATCGCTGAAAATCGAACGGTTGTCTTCAAAGATCACATGGAAAGCCCAGACAAGTGCGGATGGTCCCGGATACACGGTCACACATCTGACCTTGCCCGATTTCATCGCATCGGCAACCGGTACGTTGTTCAAATTTACCCAGGATCCGAAGACGAGGCAAACCGCCATTCCTGTGTCGGAACCTCTTGATCCTGCGATACAGCTTGAGGAATATGGAATAGAGAAACCGTATACGGTCCCGTCGCCAGCCACCAGGACAGTCCAAAAGATCAATGCCTCATCCATCAGCCTGGGGTATACCGTTCGCCAGACCTTCACGGAAATTCAGCAATTGGCGGATTCGGTGACGACAGATACGTCCCGGTATGCCCGGACTGCCGGAACTATCACATTGCAAGCAGCCCTGGCTCCTTCGGTTGTCAGGCTCACACAGAAGATCGACCCCATGCTTACCATAAACGAATCCGATGCACTGGCTACCCGCCAGGTTTCATTCACCTCGACAACAGATGCCTCCTTTCCCTTGCTTGGTATTTCCTATGGGTTGACTACCCGGTTGTACAACCAGACGATTACAAAAAAGGAACTCCTACCCGAGACCGAAACAGGCGGGTGGGGCGATTGGAGTGCCGATTCGGTGAGCCGGCACCAATTGGCCTGGCAGCAATCCTATTACAAGGGAAGATACGTGTACACTCCTTCGATCACAGCTACCCTTGATCCACTTCCTTTCGGTCTGCAGCCGAAATTCGCTTTTGCGGTCGGTAAGTTTTCCGCTTCCGCATCCTATAGGATGGCTGAAGACGATTCGGGTGATTTCGTCGGTGAGGATGCGATCCTTTCCGCGGCCTATCTCGACAAGGGGCGATTCGAGTTCTCATCCACAGCCACATACCAAGGCGATGTCGCTCGTGCAACCTCGGGATTCCTTACTCCGTTGCGGCTGTCCAATACATTTTCATTCACCGTATTCGATGCATACCTTACCATCGGGGAGAAGGCAGATTACTCCTTCGAGGACAAAGCCTTTGACCAATTCCAATTGTCGGCAGCCATTCCTTGGGCTTCGATCAGTGTGCAGGGGAGTGGGGAACTGACCGATCCCGTGTTCAATCTGTTGGATGCGGATGTCACCATAGACGCCTTCGAGAGAAGGTGGTGGAAGAATAGGATATCGCTCGGCCTCGATATCACGAGTGCCTATAGGCATTCCTTTTGGGATGCTTCCGCCTCGAACTTTTCTTTCAAGATCAACCTGGAGTTTTCGATCGCAGAATTCCTGACCGTCGATTTTGCCTTGACAACTGTGAACAAGGGCTTCCATCGATACTCGGATTTTGATGATATGTGGCAGGATTTGCTACGTTCCTTCGATTTTTCTGGTGATGGACGCTCCAATACACAGTTTACAATGGAAGCTGTCGAACTTTCGGTCATCCATCACATGGCAGATTGGGACCTCCATTGTAAATATGAGGGAAGCGTAGTATTATCGGATTTGGAATGGCGTTGGAATCCTGTGTTCACAGTATTCCTCCAATGGAAAGCTATTCCTGAAATTAAAGTCGACAGACAGTTCGATGTCGGGCACTGACGACTGCATCGTGGGAGAAGGATGAGTAGCACCATCGTATTTGAGCAATCGTTACAGATGCAACGTGTTTGTGGAGTGAACGACAGGAATATCCCGTACATTGAGTTGTTGCTCAATGGCGAGTTGTTTGTCCATGGAAATAGCATTACGTATCGGGACGTTCCCGACCGGGAAGGTTCGGGAGATGCGGTATTCACGAATCTCATGATCCGCTTGAAACGATTGGCCGAACAGCGTGAGGATATCACCGAACCCGAGATATTCATGGAATATCAAGCCCTGCAGGTGGGTAAGGTCCGGACCGAAGCCGACATTGCCAAGGATTTGCAGGACGAGCAAAACAGCTTCATATCGGTAGGTGGAAAAATCGTCTACCCGAAGAGCTCTAGGCAACGTACGTTTATCCACTTGATGCGTGAACGGCAACTCGTGTTCAGTATCGGGCCGGCGGGTACCGGAAAGACGTTTCTCGCCATTGCCCACGCCTTGGGTGAAGTGCTCGGTGGTCGCAAACAGAAGATCATCTTGACCAGACCCGTGGTAGAAGCCGGGGAAAGCCTCGGATTCTTGCCCGGGGACCTGACACAAAAGATTGGTCCGTACCTCAGGCCGCTTTACGATGCCATGGAATATTTGCTGCCTCCCGCGATCATCAAGCGGTTGGAGGACAACGGTGCGGTCGAGACTGCTCCCTTGGCATATATGAGGGGACGGTCGCTCAACAATGCGTGTGTCATACTCGATGAGGCGCAAAACACCACCACAGAGCAAATGAAGATGTTCCTTACCCGTTTGAGTGAGAACTCGACCGCGGTTATCACCGGGGATGTCACGCAGGTCGATTTGCCACGAAGCAGGAAAAGCGGGCTTGTGCATGCATCGGCGATACTTCATGATGTACCGGGGATCGGGTTTGTCGAATTCGATTCCTCGGATGTCGTGAGAAGCAGGATGGTCCAAAGGATAATTGATGCGTATGAAAAAGATGCATACCGTTCCTGACAAGTTCAAGGAGAACCCGTTGTGGATCAGGCTGTCTATCCCGATCCTGTGCGTCCTCATATCCGCGGGTGCGATCCTCCTGCCCATCTTGTTGGCGAACGATACCCAGTTGATCACAGAGGATGTCCGCACCCGTTATACGGTGGGATCCTTGGCCGAGAACGATGTGCGCGCGAAGGAAACCTTCCATTATATCGACGAGGGGGAAACACGGAGACAACAGGTGCTCGCTGCCAAGTCGATCTTGCCCCATTTTCACATTTCCATGATTGAATCGAGAAAAATGCTTGCCATGGTCGATGCACTGTTCGTTGACGACTCCGATTCAATGCGACTGATTGAAGATAGTGGATTCCAGGATACCCGATCCATCTTGGAATCCATCCGGTCCCTCCCGGCCGATACCCGGAAAACCTTGTACGGGTTCTTGGTCGAGACCATGACGCGCTATATAACCATGGGGATTTTCGACCGGGACGAACTGATGGAAAGGCAGGATGAGGGCTACGAACAGGTTCTGGTGTTCAATGTCGTTGGAGACCAATTGGAATCATCGGCAAGAGTCCTGGCAATGCAAGGGTTGCAGCACCAGGGCACCATCACCTCGATGGTGAATTACGATCTCCGTTCCCTTCGGTATCTGTTGCATGGAGATATCCAATCACTGGCATTCGATATCCTTTCCACCATAATCCGGCCGAATGTCTACTATTCCCCGGTTGAGACAGCCATCGCCCGGGAACATGCTTCGCGGGATGTTGTTCCTTCCATGGTGCGGGTCGAGAAGGGGCAATACATCCTCAAGACTGATTTTGTCATAACCAACCAAGATATCAAGACCTTGCAGGCTATGAGGATGGCCTCTGCCAAATATACCCCCACTCAGTTGATAGGCAGGATATTTTTTGTTCTCATCACCACTGCCAGTGCGCTGTATTCGCTGTATATGGTCTTCGTATACACAAAACGGAAATTCCAGTTCATCCTGTTGTTCCTGCTCGGAGTCCTGTTCACACAAATCATCACCTATATAGTCCTGCTGCAAGTTGCCGGCAGGGGCTTTGTCTCCTTGGATCCGTTCCTTCCGGTTTTCACCCTTCCCATCACGTTCGCATTGGTGACGAACCGGAAACGGGCAGGCATGATCGCCGCGGTCTTGCTTGGATCCTACGCGGTTTTGTTGCCTTCCTCGACTGAAACCACGGTATTCTTCATCATAGCGGTCTCCTTTTGTGGAATCTACTTCATCAGGTATGCATCGCGTCGCATAGACATGGTCTTCCAGTGGTTTTTCGGAATCGTGGCAGCTTCATTCTTCGTGCTGTTCAACAATTTGATAAACGGTTATGGGTTTAGCCATGTCTTGGCTTCCATCAGTGCCGTATCCGCGAATATCTCGGCAACCTATATTCTTGTCACATTGTTCCTTCCGATCATAGAACTCGGTTTCAATATACCTACCTCGTTCAGATTGCGGGAATTGGCGTTCAGCGATTCACCGGCTCTCGTCCGGTTGTCACAGACTGCCGTCGGAACCTACAACCACTCGATGATCGTTGCCGAAATGGCCTATTCGGCGGCGAAGGAGATCGGAGCCGACCCGTTGTTGGCTCGTGTGGCAGGGTTGTACCATGATATAGGAAAGCAGGAACATCCCGAGTATTTTATCGAGAATCAAAATGGTGACAACAAACACGACGACCTGAAGGCCAGCCTATCGGTCGCGATCATAAAGAGCCATGTGAAGATCGGTGTGGAAAAAGGGCGGGAGGCCCGTCTTCCCCAAGAGGTGTTGGATATCATCAGCCAGCATCATGGGAACGATATCATTGCTATTTTCCTGAAGGAAGCACAGGTTGCCGCGGCAGCCGATAGCACTGCTTCGGAAGTGAAGCGTCAGGACTATGCATACCACAACCAGATTCCGCAGACTCCCGAAGCTGCGATAGTCATGCTCGCCGATAGTGTAGAGGCGGCATCGCGGACAATCAAGAAACCCTCCGCCCAAAAATATGACAAGTTGGTGAACCAGATCATCATGGCAAAAATTGAACGGAAACAATTGTCATCGTCGCGTTTGTCGATGACCGACTTGGATACGATCACGAAAGTGTTTGTACAGATATTGACGGGAAGATTCCATACCCGGATCGAATATCCGGATGCTGAGAAAGAGGAGAACACATGATAGGAATCGACATTTCATACGAATCGGACGAAATGATGGCGAGGGCACCCCAGGATACTGTCGAAGCGGTACTGATGAAGGTGTTGGACCTCGTTGGCAAGGATTCCTGTGAACTGTCGTGTTCCTTCGTTTCCGAACGGGCCATGCGTGATCTCAATGCCTCGTACCGGGACAAGGACGAGAGCACGGATATCCTGTCCTTTGTCCAATCGGACGGGAACGACGGGTTCGATTTTCCTACGGACGGGGATTCTCCCGAACTGTTGGGTGATATCATCATTTCTCTTGACGATATGGAGAAAAACTGCGAATTTTTCTCAGTCGCTCCGTCCCAAGAGCTTGCCAGATTGCTGGTGCACGGCGTGTTGCACCTGGTCGGGTGGGACCATGCTACCAACGATATGGATGAACCCATGCTGATGAAGCAGGAAGAATTGTTGAAAATTGTCGAAAAGGAGTCTATCGCGTGAGGTTTGGTGAAAGACTGAAGAATTGGTTGTCGGGAAACGACCCGCAACCTCCGCAGCACAGTACGGAAGTTGTGGAGGAGCGGAAAAACATGATCGAGGGAATCGAGGAACTTGCCGAGACCACAGTGAAAGAGGTCATGGTTCCCAGGATCGATGTCGAGTTCGTATCTGATACGGTTACGTTGGATGAGCTGAAGGCGCTTATCGCGGAACAGGGATTCTCCCGGTATCCGGTCTATACCGAAACCATAGACAATGTGGTGGGAATACTGTATGTGAAGGACATTATCCTCCAGCAGGTGGACTCTGGCGTATTCGACGTGAAGCGTTGCATGCGAAAGCCCTATTTCGTTCCGGAGACCAAGCGGTTGGATGAACTGTTGCGGGAATTCAAGAAACGCCGTGTCCATATTGCCATAGCCATTGACGAATATGGTGGTGTCTCCGGTATAGTCAGTATGGAGGATATTCTCGAAGTGATTGTCGGGGACATCCAAGACGAGTTCGATGACGATGAGGACGACGATATCATCGAGATGGGGCAGGGTATCTATCTTTGCGATGCCCGTGCGGCGATCGATGAAGTCAACGAACGGCTCGGCCTCTCGCTTCCCGAGGATGATTTCGAGACTCTCGGAGGATTCGTGTTCGAGCAATTCGGGCGTATTCCAATGAATCAGGAAAAAGTCACATACCAGGATATGGATTTCGTAGTACAGGAAATTGAGGGGCACAAGATCAATAGAGTGAAAATTATGTCGAAAAGAGGCTGATTCGTTGACGCAAAGTGCCTATTACCGTTATATTAATATCGATACATACCTACATATGGAGGGGTTAATAAAAATGAAAATCGCAATCAATGGCTTCGGGCGCATCGGACGCAATGTTTTCAAGATCGCTTTCGAAGACAAAGACATCGAGATTGTCGGGATCAATGATCTGACAAATCCAAAGACACTGGCACATTTGCTCAAGTACGACTCAACGTACGGTGTCTACCCCAAGAGCGTCGTTGCCAAGGAAGACGCTATTGTTGTCGATGGCAAGGAAATCAAGATCTACGCAGTCCGTAATCCTGCTGAACTTCCCTGGAAAGAACTCGGAGTGGACATCGCGATCGAATCGACCGGTGTATTCTCTGTTGCCGAAGGTCCGAAGGGTGGTTACAAGGACCATATCAAAGCCGGCGCGAAGAAGGTTATCCTCACTGTTCCCGCAAAAGACAAGATCGACCAGACGATTGTTTGTGGTGTGAACGACGACGAAATCGACTTGAGCCTGCTTGCCTATTCGAACGCATCCTGTACCACCAACTGCCTTGCTCCTGTAGCCAAGGTCCTCAACGATACGTTCGGAATCGAACGTGGTCTCATGACCACCGTGCATGCCTACACCAATGACCAGGTTATCCTTGATCAGCCCCATGGCGACTTGCGCCGGGCCAGATCGGCCGCCTTGTCCATTATTCCCACCACAACAGGTGCCGCCCGTGCTGTATCGGAAGTAATTCCCTCACTGAAGGGCAAGCTCAATGGTGGTGCGATGCGTGTTCCCACTCCAACCGGTTCCATTGTCGACTTGACGGTCCTTCTTGAGAAGGATTGCAGTGTCGAGGAATTGAACGCGGCTATGAAAGCTGCCGCGGAAGGTCCGCTCAAGGGCATTCTGGAGTACACCGAGGATCCGATCGTTTCCGCGGATGTCCGTGGCAACTCGCACTCCTCGATTTTCGATGCTGAACTCACCATGAAGATGGGACCGAAATTCTTCAAGGTAATGTCATGGTACGACAACGAGATGGGCTATTCCAATCGTGTTGTCGACCTCGCCAAGAAATTGATGGCGTAACCACTGTTCCTACGAATTGCTGTCTGATGCGCGCCTTCCGGTGCGCATCAGGCGTACATGAGGAGTCATGATGAAATTACAAACCGTGAAAGATGTTGACCTGCAGGGTAAGCGGGTGCTTATTCGTGTCGATTTCAACGTTCCTTTGAAAGATGGTGAGGTCACCGACGATACAAGGATCGAGAGCGCATTGCCTACTGTCCGCTATATCTTGGATCAGAAGGGTACCTCGCTGGTGGTCATGTCCCACTTCGGACGTCCCAAGGGCAAGAAGGATCCTGCGTTCAGTATGGCTCCGGTCGCCAAACGTTTCGAGGAATTGCTTGGTCGCAAGGTCAAGGTCGCCTCGGATGTGATTGGTGATGCGGTCAAGAAGGAAGTCGCCGACCTGAAGGCAGGAGAGGTGCTCCTACTTGAGAATGTCCGCTTCTATAAGGAAGAGGAAGCCAATGACGCAGGTTTTTCCAAGGAACTCGCAAGTTATGGCGATATCTATGTGAACGATGCCTTCGGTACCGCCCACCGCGCCCACGCCTCCACCGAGGGGGTCGCACATTTCCTTCCTGCGGTCGCAGGATTCCTGATCGAGAAGGAAGTGAAGTTTTTCGCCCCATTGTTGGAGAATCCCGACAAGCCATTCGTCGCAATAATCGGAGGTTCGAAAGTCTCCTCCAAGATCAGTGTGCTCGAGTCGTTGGCACGGACCTGCGACGCAATCGTTATCGCCGGCGGCATGGCTTATACATTCCTCAAGGTACAGGGTCACGCCATAGGAAAATCCTTGCTTGAAGCCGAATACCTGGATGTCGCGAAGTCTTTCTTGGCGAAGGCACAGGAAAAGGGTGTACGGGTAATCCTTCCGGTGGACCATGTCTGTGCAGCCGAATTCAATGAACAGGCCCAAGTCGTATCGGTCGACTCTGTCGATATTCCGGAAGGACTGATCGGTATGGATGTCGGTCCTAAAACGCTTGCATTGGTCGATAAGGAACTGAAAGGGGCGAAATCCATCGTCTGGAATGGTCCGATGGGTGTTTTCGAGTTCGATGCATTCGCCGCAGGAACCAAGGCTGTTGCCAAGATGGTTGCCGAGTGCACGGGAACAACCGTTGTCGGTGGTGGTGATTCCGTAGCCGCAGTCAACAAGTTTGGCTTTGCCGATCGGATCGACCATGTGTCGACCGGGGGTGGAGCATCGTTGGAGTTCCTCGAGGGACGTGAATTGCCTGGTATCAAGGCTTTGGAGAAATAGATGAGAAACGTATGTATTGCTGGAAACTGGAAAATGAACATGACACCTTCCGAGGGTGCCGCATTCGCAAAAGCCTTGGCTGAAGCGGTGAAGGATGCGACTGTCCGTGTTGTCGTTGCTCCGCCATTCGTAACTATCGCTTCGGTTGTCGAGGCTGTAGACGGTTCTGTCATCGAAGTCGGTGCCCAGAACATGTCGGACCAACTCTCCGGTGCATATACCGGCGAAGTATCCGCACCCATGCTCAAGGAAACCGGTGTCTCGATTGTCATCCTAGGCCATTCGGAACGCAGGGCCCTGTATGGTGAGACCGATGCCTTTATCAACAGGAAGGTGAAACTGGCGCTTGAACAGGATCTGGACGTGATCCTCTGTGTCGGCGAGACCTTGGAGGAACGGGAAGCGGGAAAACTCGAGGAAGTCCTGAAGCGTCAGGTCGTCGAAGGTTTGCGCGATATCTCGGCCCAATCGATGGCTAGGATCATTGTTGCCTATGAACCGGTCTGGGCTATCGGTACCGGAAAGACCGCAACGCCTGACGATGCCAATTCGGCACACGCGTTCATTAGATCCGAGATTGATAAACTCTATGGCAAAAGTGTTGCAGAATCGTTGATAATACAGTATGGTGGTTCAGTGAAACCATCGAATGTGAAAGACCTCATGGCTATGGAGCATATCGATGGCGCACTTGTGGGTGGAGCTTCCCTTTCAGTGGAGCAATTCGCCCCGATTGTGCGGTACAACGTATAAAACTGGAGTTCACAATGGGTGTTATCGGCATTATTCTACTGATTCTCTTCATTATCGCAAGTCTGTTGCTCATCTTCATCGTCTCCATCCAGACCGAAGGTGGGACAGGACTTGGTGGAATTTTTGGTGGCGGGAGTGATTCGACCTTCGGTTCCCAAACCGGAAAGGTCTTGAACAAGGTTACTGCGATTCTTGGAGCATCGTTTCTGGTGCTTGCTATCCTGCTCGCAGTCATCAACAAATCTCCTTCCACCGATTCCTTGCTTGATTCTGTTCAGGTCGAACAGGTCCAGCAATCCGGCGATTGGTGGAATACTACCTCCGCTGAATAAATTTCACCGGTGAATTGATTTCCAAACGGAGCGAGCGGAAAGGAAGCAGCTAGCTGATTCCTCTCCCGAGCGAGTGCAGGAAACGTGAGGTGAGAGACTTCGCCCCTTGGGGCGTTAAGGGAGGCAATGCCTCCTGGGGTGTCGATACCTTTCATTTGTAGTGTTTTAGGTGTCGACCGCATGTTTACTCTGCGGTCGTTGCCGTTTCACAAAGGACGTGTATGAGAGTTTGCGTGTTGTATGAGGATGCAGTATCTACCACGGTATGTAAGGATATTGCTTCGGGACTTGCCGATGGTATCCAACTGCAGGGGCATGATGTTGAGCTTGTTGACATGGTCCGCGAATCGGGCAAGATCGTCTCGTACTTCGATTACCTGGTCCTCGGTACCAGTGCCATAAATTTTCTTGGTGGCAAGATTTCATCGAAATCCGAAGCTTTCCTCAAGCAGGGCGGTTCAGTGTCGGGAAAACGTTCGTTCGCGTTCGTCAGCAAAAAAGGTCTACGCCAGGGCAAGACGTTGCAATCCCTCATGAAAGTCATGGAAAGCCAAGGCCTGTACCTCACTTTTTCAGATATTCTACCCAATCGGGCTTACGCGAAAGAAGTCGGTAAGCGTTTGGTCATTTCGTAATTTAGGAGTGTAACTTCCATGAGAAAGCATCGCATGCTATTTGTATTCATACTCGCAGTACTCCCTCTCATGGGTTTGTCTGCAAATATCATTTCCCAACCAGCGGCTACTGTGAATCTTATCCGCAACACAGTCATAACTGTGGAAAGCCTCGATCAACGTGTGAAGGCCTACCAGGCTGAAGCGGCGGCCTCTGGTTCCAAGGAAATTGTCAAGAGGATGGATGTCCTTGAAGTCATGGTGAACGACGAACTGGTGTTGCAGGGTGCCGAACGTGATGGTTTTACCATCACCGAAGTCCAGGTCGACCAGATGCTCCGCCAGCAGAAGGCCTATGTGGAACAGCAGATCGGCAGGGCCATAACCGACGCGCAGTTCGAAACGGTCATCCGCAACAACTACGGGATCAGCTTGGCTGACTTCCGCAAGAGCATCCGGGAATCCGCTCTGGTGGACCTGTATGTGCGGGGCAAGATGTCGGCTGTGCTGCAGTCGTATCCCGAACCGACAGTGGAACAGATCAACGAATTCTTCAGGACAAACCGTTCTGCGTTCATGAATCCCGAGTTGGTCAGGTTGAGCCACATATTCATGCCTTTCTCCGATACCGACAAGGCAGAGGTCAAGAAGCAGATGGACCAGCTTGCCCGTTGGCTTCGTTACAATACCTACACATTTGAGGAACTTGTTCCCAGGTATTCCAAGGATGCCGATTCGGTTGGAAAGGGTGGAGATATCGGCTGGTTGGCTTTCGATGACGAACAGATGCGTGCCTACTTGGGTGCCCAGTTCTTCGATGCGGTGTTCGCATTGCCTCTTGGCAAGCCCTCGGGAGTGCTCGAATCCACGGGTGGATACCATATCGTGAAAGTCACCACGCATACCGATCCCAAATTGCTTACCATCGAGGATCCGATCAACCCTGAATCGAAGACTACGGTCAGACAATATATCAAGCAGACTTTGACCACAAGGAACCAGCAGGTGGCGTATCTGAGGGCAATCGACCAGCTGGTGCAACAGTTGCGCGGCGAGGCCATGATCAATATACTGATCTCAGAGGAGCAATCCAATTGAAGAGTCGCCATATGGGAAGGGAATTGGCCCTTTCTACTCTCTATGCTCTCGATTTCAACGGTGAATTGGTTCCTGGCATGGGTCCTGTGGATTTTCCCACGTTGTCCGATGAAGAACGCGAGCAATTGGACCCGGAAACGGTATTGTTTGCCCGTTTCCTCTTGGCAGGCACGTTCGACCACCTGGAAGAAATCGATGGTTGGATATCCCGCTTCTCGATAAATCGGCCATTGGACAAGATCGACTGTATCGATCGCAACATATTGCGAATCAGCGTGTTCTCATTGCTCTATGTCCGTGAAATCCATAGCAACGTAGTTATTACTGAAGCTGTACGACTCTCACAAGAATACAGCCGGGAGGTCAACTACAAATTTATCAATGGAATCTTGGATTCCATGCGGAAGGAAATCGATGATAACGCTCAAAACGCCTGACCAGATCAAAGGAATTGAGGAATCTTGCCGGCTATTGGCTCGGCTACATGATTCCTTGGAAACGTTCATCGAGCCCGGCATGACAACAAAGGAGATAGACTCCTTCTGTTATTCCTTTATCACCAAGCATAAGGGGCGACCTGCCTTTCTCAACTATATGGGGTTTCCCGCATCGGCATGTATCTCTGTGAACGAGGAAGTGATCCATGGTATTCCGGGCAAACGCAAGATTCTGCCGGGAGATCTCGTCAGTATCGATCTTGGTATCGATCTGAATGGATACTATAGCGATGCTGCGAGAACCTTCATAGCAGGGGGATCCTCCACCGCGGACAATGAACGGTTGGTGCGGATAACCAAGAAGTGCCTCGAGCTGGGCATAGAGGGTGCGAGCCGGACGAATGCCAGGGTGCATGATATTTCAGCTCCGATTTTCAAATTGGCCGATGCCAATGGATTCGGTGTGGTTCGCGACTATTGCGGCCACGGTGTAGGACTTGCATTGCATGAGGAACCACAGGTGCCGAACTATGTCAGTGCCATGTCACCGAATCCTCGACTTCGAGTCGGAATGGTGTTGGCGATCGAACCGATGATCAACCTGGGAACAAAGAATATCCGGAACCTGGACGACGGATGGACCGTGATTACCGCGGACGGGAAACCTTCCGCTCATTTCGAACATACTATTGCGATCACCGAAGATGGTGTGAAGATATTGACTGTATCCGAATGAATCGGAAGGGTGGGGTATGAAAAAGGAATTCATCAGTCCTGAGATGTTGCGTGATTCTGCACTGAAACTTGTTCACCATATGCATGCGGTGGATGGGTTTGTTCCCGATATCATCTATGTGTCGCTGCGTGGCGGCGCCTACATGGGCAATGTCTTCAGCGAATATTACAAGCTCATCCGTAAGCAGGCGGGCGATCGGCCGGTGTTCTACGCCGCTGTCGTAGCGCGTTCGTATGAGAATATGAAGTTGGAATCGGAAGTCCGTATCGACGGATGGACATACTCTCCCGAACATTTGCGCACCGGTGACAAGATCTTGATTGTCGATGATATCTTCGACACCGGCAAGACTGTCAACGCTTTGGTGAATGTCATGTTGTCGAAGGGAATCCCCCGTAGCGATATCAAAGTTGCCGTATTCGATTACAAGATCCCCAACTACAAGGATATCCCCCGGTTACCAATCCAGCCCGACTACTTTTGCCGCAAGCATGTGCTCGACTCGATTGAGGACGAGACGTGGATCCACTACATGAACCATGAGTTCATCGGTTTGACCAGTGAGGAGATCGACCACCAGTATACGGATACCGAGGTCAGGAAAATCCTCCACGATGTTCGGTGCGATTGAACTTCAGCGGATTTTACAATTAGACGGGAATAGAAAGGAAGCGGCCACATCGGCCGCTTTCTCTGTAGGTTGAAAAACTTGTATCAGATACCTGAAGCGGTACCGTCTCCCATGTTGATGGTAAAGATGCCATTCTCCATGGTTCCAGCATATACCAAATCCGTATCTATTGGATCTACCAGATAACTCTTGATCTTGATATTGGAGAAGGTACCGGCAAAATTCGAAGTGACCTCGCTGACAGCTCCATTCGTTACGTTCACAGCATAGAAATCATTGTCTCCATTCTGCAGGTACAGTGAACTGCCGTGGTAAAACACCGGATAGGGGAGATTCTTGGGATTCCTATCTGGAAAACCTGTGATCGAAGTAGTGGAAGTAAATTCTGATAATAATCCTGCTGTTTTCCATACCTTTCCGGTTGCATCTATCGCTACAATAGCTGTTGTATCGGTTCCAATCGCAACCAACGGATTGTCATAGAACGTGGCATCGGACGAGGTCATGGCATCTGGAAGCCCTCCAGATACATAATAGTGCGAGTATTTTGTTGTGTCGCTTGCCGAGTTGCCACTTACCAAGAACGAAGAACCATCAAAGGCAACCAGGTTTGGCGGGAAGTCGTCGACGAATTCGCTGGCAAAATCAGCTTTTGATGCTCCGATCGCTGTTCCGGCTGCAGAATAAACGGAAAAACTGTCAGCAGCAACACTCAACAGCATGAGATTGAATTTTGGACTCATTGCCTTCACGGCATGTCCAGCTGCCCAAGTAGTGTGTACTTTTGTATCAATATCGTACGTGTAGAGGGTATTGTTATTTGGGAATGTCGCTTCCGTGGCATATACGATATTTGTCCCATCGAAGGTATAGTGCCTCACACCAGCACTGGGAATCGATTCCCAATTCTTGGTGGCTGGATCGTACACCTGCAACCCGGCTTTGCTTGCATAGGAGTAGATGTTTCCCGAGACCTTTGCAATCAGGTTTATGGAGCCAACATCCACCTTCACGACGGATTCGCTGATCCGCATGAATATGCCTTCATTCTCGGTGTTGCAACCGACTATGAATAGTGTTGCCAGAACGAGCAGAACGGGAATAGCCATATGTTTGAATTTTCGTTTCATTTCATGCTCCTAGTTGTTGCGGTAGGTGACCGAAAGGGTGATCGGCATGAAGGCCGCAAGGGTCGTATGATCGCTGTAGGGGTGGTTGTTTCCATATATCTCGGGTATCAGCTGCAACCCGGTCCCCAATGTTATACCCCAATCGTCCCTAAAGTACCAACTGACTCCGGCTTCAACGGTTGCCAACAGGCTGAGGAAGCTTGGAGCCTCACCGCCGCTGTACGAATTGTATGCGAACCCAAGACCGACACTCAAGGGAATCTCTATCGTTCCCTGCAGTGGGATATAGGTGAGCTTCGCTTGGAAAGGAACCGACGTGAACAATTCGTCTCCCCTGTCGTAGGCGAAAAGATATCCCAGTTCACCACCAAGTGCCATGGTACTGTTCAGGAACCCCTGGTATCGGATGGAACCGTATCCACCGACCTTCATGTGCATGGCATCGGGGAAAACCAAGAATTTTTCTCCATCGGAGGAGGAGAGGAACGGCCTGAAGAAAAATGCAGGAATAACCGGACCAGCGCGGAACGTGAACATTTGATTACCCATCTCATATTCCCGAACCTTAGCCGGTGTTTCGTCTTCCGCAAAAAGCATCATAGGTATAGCTGCACATAGGAGCAAAACAATCAGAACTTTTTTCATCACAATTCCTTCTCCTAGGATAATAGACAAGATGTCTTCCTATCATACTGTATCTGGACACTTTTGAAAACCTGTACACACTCCCGATGATTTTTGGTATAACCTGATAAGGCGATGCACCGTATGCATGCAAGGAGAGCCCATGTTGGTATTGTCAGGAAAGGAAGTAGCAACGAAAGTCCGTTCTGAAGTACAGCAGGAATGTACCCGCTTCAAACAAGAGACCGGCCACATTCCCTGTTTGGCAGTTGTCTTGGTTGGAGACGATCCGGCAAGCACAACCTACGTTGCCAGCAAGGGCAAGGCCTGCGAAGAGATGGGATTCGACCACCGCGACTATCGCCTTCCGGCCGACACGACCGAGGATCATATAGTCCAACTGGTCGAGCAACTGAACGCCGATCCCTTGGTCGATGGCATACTGGTCCAATTGCCGCTTCCCGCACACCTGAGTGAGAAGCGCATCACCAACACGATCCGTGACGATAAGGATGTGGACGGATTGCACCCGATCAATATCGGACGATTGCTGTTGGGCGACCCTTCGTTCGTGGCATGTACCCCCGCAGGCGTCATGCGGATCCTCGACCACTACCAGATCGAAACCTCAGGAAAGGAAGTGGTCGTTGTCGGCAGGAGCAATATCGTGGGGAAACCCATGGCAGCGCTTCTCATGCAGAAGGGACGGGACGCCACCGTCACCATATGCCATAGCCGCACCGCCGACGTGGGCGAACATACCAGGAAAGCGGACATCCTCGTGGCAGCGATCGGGAAACCTCTCGCGATCACCGCCGACATGGTCAAGGAAGGCGCAGTGGTGATCGACGTCGGCATCAACAGGGTAGAGGATGCCTCCCGGAAACGGGGATATCGCCTGGTGGGAGATGTCGATTACGATGCGGTTGCCCCACTGAGCTCTGCGATAACGCCGGTACCCGGTGGTATCGGCCCCATGACCATAGCCATGTTGATGGAAAATACCCTGATTGCCGCAAAAATGCATGTTTGAAGGAGATTGCCCCTTGTCAGATACTTTGAAGACCCACAGCCGCTATTGGTTGGAGACCTATGGATGCCAGATGAATACGGCCGAGTCGAACGCGCTGGAAGTCGCATTGCAAGCTGCCGGAATGCAAGCAGCCCTGCGTGCTGAAGATGCTGATTGTGCGATACTCAATACCTGCAGTGTCAGGAAGACCGCAGAGAACAGGATATGGGGAAGGATCGGATTCTTCCAGCATCTCAAGCAATCGCATCCCATGACCCTAGTGGTCACCGGTTGCATGGCGGAACGGCTCGGCGACGAGTTCCTGAAGGATGCCCCGGCTGTCGACCATGTCATGGGAACAAACGACAAGCAACGGATCGCCGCATTGCTCACCGGTGGCAGTGACGAACGCGATGCCGCCTATTCGTTCACCCAGAGCTACTACAAGGATGGGGATGTAAAGTCGTACGTCCCCATCATGAACGGGTGCGACAACTTCTGCGCCTATTGCATCGTCCCGTACGTGCGGGGCCGGGAGGTTTCCCGGGAACCGCAATCGGTGTACGATGAAATCCATCGGCTGGAGGATGCCGGAGTACGTGAAATCACACTGCTCGGACAGAATGTCAACTCCTACGACTATACATGGAACGGAAAGCACATGCGGTTCCCCGACCTGTTGTCGGATATAGCCAGTCAGGTGTCGTCGATCCGATGGATCCGATTCGAAAGCCCGCATCCCAAGGATTTCTCCAAGGAACTGATAGCGGTTATAGCACAGGAAAAAGCAGTGGCAAAGCACCTGCATGTGCCCGCCCAAAGTGGATCGACACGTATCCTGCAGCTTATGAATCGCAAGTATACCCGAGAAACCTATCTGCAGCTTATCGGAAACCTGCGCGAGGCGGTTGACGGCATCACCTTCACCACCGACGTCATGGTGGGTTTCCCGGGAGAGACGGAAGATGATTTCCACCAGACCCTATCGTTGATGCGGGAGGTGCGGTTCCTCGAAGCCTTCATGTACTACTTCAATCCCCGTGAAGGGACGAAAGCGGTCTCGATGCCCGACCAATTGTCATCGGAGGTCCGAATGGCACGGTTGCAAGAATTGATCAATCTCCAGCGCTCGATCTCGCACGAGGAAAAGGTCGCGCGGTGTACCGGAACGGTCGAGGTATTGGTGGAACAGATATCCAAACGCAACGAACACGAATACCTGTCACGGTCCGAACATGACGAGATGGTTGTGTTCCAGCCGATTTCCCCGGTTCGGGTCGGGGACTTCGTGGACGTCGAATTGACGGGAATGGTCGGGAGCACCTTTACAGCGACCCAGCATTGATGGGGATGGAGGAGTCCATGATAGATATGCTCAAACAATTGCTGCAAGGCTCCAAGCGCACCGTGGCGTTCACAGGTGCCGGCGTCTCCACGTTGAGCGGTATCAGGGATTTCAGGGGTACGGGTGGATTCTACACCTCCCAATGGCATGGCATGTACGTTGAGGACCTGCTGTCGCTCGACACATTCCAAACCGATCCGTCATTGTTCTACGGGTGGGCACGGGAATTCCTGTACTGCCTGGACCAATACCAACCCTCTATAGTGCACACGGTGCTTTCAAACATGGAGCAGCGTGGAATGATAACAGATGTCTATACGCAGAATATTGATATGCTGCATCAGAAGGCAGGTACCGGAAAGGTGTGGGAAATCCACGGTAGCCCACAATCCCATCATTGTACGGCATGCGGTGGATCTGCTTCCTATGCCGAAGTCGCCTCGATAGTCCAAGAGGGGGGTATCCCACGCTGTCTTGTATGTGGTGGAGTGATGAAACCCGACATCATCTTCTATGGCGAGCAACTTGAACCGACACTGTTGGACCAAGCCTACCGCGACATGGCGAATGCGGACCTGGTCCTGGTACTTGGCAGCAGCCTGACCGTACAGCCGGCGGCATCCCTGCCGATGGCGACATACTATCATGGCGGTCGTTTGGTAATCGTGAACTCCCAGGAAACTCCCTTGGACAAGTATGCCAAGATACGGCTGTACGACTTGCAGGAGACCTTTACGGAATTGGACCGCTGGCTCCACCCGGTCACATGACCGAGTGGTACCCCATGCGCTCCAAGATGGTGACAAGCGTTTGCAACCGTTCGCTGATCAATTCATCGTTCTTCGACAGTTCATTGGCGAACAGTCGGATATCCTTGCCAAGCATCTCGTTTCCCGTTGCGATATCGACCGACATGGCATCACCTTGCAATCCGATCCTATCGATTCGCGTGTCCTGAGGATCGTACAATTTCTCAAAGCGGTAGGCTTCGGAAAAATATTCCTTTGTCCGTGCTATCAGGATCGCGAGATCGAGCACACGGTGCAACGGCAACTCTTCCGACTGACGTGACCATTTCTCGCCCGTATGGCGCCACACCTTGGCCGATATCTCGACCGACCCTCGGTCGTTCCACTGTGCGAGACCCAGTGACAAGCCCTTGGCATCCGAATCATAGGCACTTCGCCCATCTATCTGCTCATAATTTTCCACAACCACCACCGGTTTGTGTTTCAATGTCGTTGGAATATCCATATCTACTCTCCTGATGATCAACCTATCAGGATATGTTGTTTTTGTAAATTAGTAATTTAGTAATTTTGTAAAAATTCTATACATGATAGAAATGCCGTGACATTGCTGCCACGGCACTCTTCGGAGTCTTGTGCGACCCTAGGTTTCGTCGGTATTCGGGAGATCCTTTTTCCTGCGTTGGCGCACCGACTCGGTCAATAGGAACTCGATCTGTCCATTTATCGACCTGAAATCGTCTTGTGCCCATGAGGCCAACTCCTCCCAAAGGGAACTGGAGAGCCTGAGGAGAATCTGTTTTTTGTCTTTGTCTTTTTGTTCCATCAATATGTATTCAATCTAATATATCGAGCCACTATTTACAATCGGTTGCGCATCCCTGTTGCCACAGAGCACGACCAACAGATTGCTAACCATAGCGGCCTTGCGTTCCTCGTCGAGGTTCACCACATTGTTCGCACTCAACTGGGCCAATGCCATCTCGACCATACCCACAGCACCCTCTACTATCATCTGTCTGGCGGCGATGATCGCGGAGGCCTGTTGACGTTGCAACATGGCGGCGGCAATCTCGGGAGCATAGGAGAGGTGGGTGATGCGAGCCTCAAGGATTTCGATTCCAGCTATATCGGCCTTGCCCTGGATCTCGGCTTTCAAGCGGTCGGCGACTTCCTGGCTGCTGCCGCGCAAGGATTTCTCACCTTCCGCATCGCTCGCATCGTAGGGAAACAATCGCACGATATTGCGCAACGCGCTATCGCATTGTATCGAAAGGTATTCGACATAATTGTCGACATTGAATGCCGCTTTCGCGGTATTCACCACTTTCCAAATCACAACGATCCCTATGATGATGGGATTGCCCAACGCATCGTTTACCTTCTGCTTCTCATTGTTGAGTGTCATGGCCTTCAGGGACATCTTCTTGTTTGGAATCGTAATGTTCACCGAACCGTATTTTGCCATGGCCGCCGATTTCTCTTGTGCGGCAATCGCGTTCTGGTCGGGTTTCGACGATGGGTTCACAGCGGTGACAAACGGGTTCACATAGTAGAATCCTTCACCACGCAACGTACCGTAATACCGTCCGAACAACGTCAGCACCAACGCCTCGTTCGGCTTCAACACTTTCAGGCCGATGAACAATACCGGACCGAGTATACAGGAGTAGGCGATACCGACCACCATGAAAACTATCCTTGTCGCACTCCCCAAACCATATCCGACAGGGGTGATGGAAAGGATGAACAGGGCAACAGCCACCAGGATCAACAGGATGTTGACGAGCAGTACGGCCATGCCATTCATACTAGGTGCCTGATGCTCTTCCAACTGGAATCGGGCGCCCTTACCCAATTGCGAATTTTCCATAAAACTTCTCCTTGCTATCAATATGATATCAATTAGATAGTATTCAACCATGGAAAATATGTCAATCACCATTTCTATCGGTAACGAACGAATTTTCCGTTATTGAACAGGTATTTCCAATCTGTATCACCACACGGCATGTAAGACTTCTTCAGGTAATTGTAAAGACACAATTATTTTCCTTGATTTGTATACAATAGTGTATATAATAATGTGTAGTAACGAACATACCAATTATTCGGAGGCAATCCAGCATGAAAAGGGTGGTGGTACGGAAGGATGTGTATGTCGACTCTGTGTTCCTCATGCTCATGAGCAAGGATTTACAGGCCAGAGCCGAGGTCGAGACAGCGACCGTCGCCATGGGCACTCCCATGAATGTCCAGCTCCTTATCGACCAGGGGTTCCCGAAAAACGAAATATCTGTTGCCGGACCTACCGATCTTCTCGTCGCCATCGACTGCCCGAATGAAAAGGATCTGGATGAAATCGAATCCTTCGCGTTCACCCTGCTCGAGAACAAGCATCATCCGGAATCTTCGGGTGAGACCGCCATACAGCCCAAGACTATCGGCAACGCGTGCAAGGCCAATGGGGAAAGCAATATCGCAATCATCTCCTTGCCCGGAATCTACGCCGCATCCGAGGCGAAGAAAGCCTTGCGGCACAATCTCCATGTCATGTTGTTCTCGGACAACGTTTCCCTGGAAGATGAGATCGCGTTGAAAAGACTCGCATGGGACAAGGGGCTGCTCATGATGGGGCCCGATTGTGGAACGGCTATGATCGCAGGCAAACCGCTTTGTTTCGCCAATGTTGTCCAAACGGGTGGCGTTGGCATCGTAGCCGCCTCGGGAACGGGATTGCAAGAGGTCGCGTGTCTGCTCGACCGCTTTGGTGCCGGGGTAAGCCATGCGATCGGTACCGGAGGACGTGATTTGAAAAATCCTGCGGTCGGTGGATTGACCATGCGGATGGGAATTGCCGCGATGGGTGCCGACGAAGGAACCTCGGTGATCGCGATCGTTTCCAAACCTCCAGCCAAGGAAGTGGTGGACGATGTATTGGAAACCCTGCGAAACACCGGCAAGCCCGCGGTAGTTCATTTTATCGGCGCACATGAAGGCGATTTTTCCTTGGGGCCGAATATCCAATGGGCACATGACTTGGAGGAGACGGCCAGGATCGCCGCCACATTGGCCGGTAGTCCGGTCCCGCCACGGGAGTATCACGACAGGTGGCCGTTCGATGTGGACCATGAAACAGTCGATGCACTGGTTTCCCGGGAACTGGAAGGGATGCAAAGTGGACAACTGTATATCCGCGGCTACTATACCGGCGGGACGTTGGCCGATGAGGCCTGGTTGGCGCTGCATGGTCCGACAGGAGGCCTCTGGTCGAACAATCATACCGATCCGACCTTTGTCCCCAAGGATCCACACACATCTGTGGCACACACCATAGTCGACTTGGGAGACGACGTGTTCACGGTAGGTCGTCCACACCCTATGATAGATCCGAGCACACGCACCGAACGCATCGAAGCCGAGATTGCGGATGAAACCATTGCGGTCATGCTGGTCGATTGTGTACTCGGTTACGGATCGCACGACAATCCCGCTGGAGCGATGGTGCCTTCGTTGGTCAAGGCCAAGGAGGCTGCTCGGAAACGGGGAGGGTACCTTTCGGTTATCGCCTCGGTTACCGGTACCGCACAAGATCCGCAAAGCTACGACCGGCAACGGAAAATCCTCGAGGATGCCGGTGTTGTCGTCATGCCGTCGAACCACCAGGCGACCATGCTGGCACTTCGGCTGCTGGTCAAGAAGCATAGGTGGACCATGCCGGAAAACCAGTCGGTGAAACCTGTCGCGCACAAGCCGATACACAACGTCATGCCGAAAGACACAAAGGTATCGGTTCCCGATACCTCGCAGGTCGTATCTCTTTTTACGAACGGTCCCATAGCCTTGAATCTCGGGCTGGAATCCTTCTCCCGGAACCTGGAAGCCTGCGGTGCTCGGTCTGTCCATCTCGAATGGCGACCACCTGCCGGAGGAGATATCGAAGTGATCGAAGCATTGGATGCCCTTTCCGAATCCACCAAGTTCGATATTGACGCTGCGAATACCGAAGCTGTTGGGCGTTTGTTGAAGGGAAAGCCGATACTCAAGGGAATCGGGATCGCCCGGGATGTGGTTCCCGGCATGCACGACAACCTTGTGCTCCATGCCGGCCCTCCGGTTACCTGGGAACGCATGTGCGGTCCGATGCGTGGTGCGGTTATCGGAGCACTCATGTATGAAGGCAGGGCGGACAATCCGCAGGACGCTGAAGAACTTGCGGCCTCGGGAACCATTGACTTCGAACCTTGCCACCACCATGCCTCGGTCGGACCTATGGCCGGGATCATGACCGCGAGCATGCCGGTATGGATCATTCAGAATGAAACGTACGGCAACCATGCGTTCGCCACCTTGAACGAGGGATTGGGGAAAGTCCTGAGGTATGGGGCCTATTCCGAGGAAGTGCTGGACCGACTGCATTGGATGGCAAACGAGCTCGCACCGATACTGCACAAGGCCATCGGGCGTCATGGTCCGATCGATATGCGGGGAATCATCGTGCAAGCGTTGCAGATGGGGGACGAAGGACACAATCGCAACAGGGCCGGGACCTCGCTCATGATACGGGAATTGGCACCGCATCTGGTGATGCTGGGAGAAGAACCACAAGCCATTTCCCGCGTGCTCTCCTTCATGCATGCGAACGACCATTTCTTCTTGAACCTGTCGATGCCCTCGGCGAAATGTGTACTGGATCCTGCCACGGGAGTACCGGGGAGCACCATGATCACGACCATGGCCCGCAACGGTACCGATTTCGGTATCAGGATCTCCGGATTGCCCGACCGTTGGTTCACCGGACCGGCGGGAATGGTCGACGGATTGTATCTTCCCGGCTTCTGTGCCGAGGACAGTGCTCCGGATATCGGGGATTCGGTCATCACCGAGACCTCGGGAATCGGTGGATTCGCCATGGCCGCGGCTCCTGCGATCGTCAAATTCGTGGGAGGGTCTCCGGCCGATGCGATCACATTCACGAAACGCATGTATGGAATCACCCTGGCCGAACACAACGAATACCGGATTCCGGCATTGGATTTCCGCGGTACCCCGACCGGGATCGATGTCCGGTTGGTTGTCGAATCGGGGGTGTTGCCGGTGATCAATACCGGAATCGCCCATAAGGATCCCGGGGTAGGTATGGTGGGAGCCGGATTGGTGAAGCCACCTGAGAATTGTTTCCGCGATGCGGTCTTGGCCTGCGCCAAGGAGTTTGTTTAAATTCCAAACGGTCCGTGGACAGGAAATCCATGGATACGAAATACAAGAGGAGGAACGGATGAAGGTAATCGATTTGACAATCCCATTGGGAATCGGCACTCCACCATGGCCCACATACATTCCATTGCAGGTGCAATATTTCAAACGTCTTGCTCCGAATGGAGCGAATGGACAAGTGGTGACACATTCGAACCATGTCGGTACGCACTTGGATGGAGAAATCCATTTCTACACACCCGGGAAAGACATTGCCCAACTGGATATGGATTTCCTTGTCCATGACGGAGCCATAGTGGATTTGTCCGACGTCTGCGCAGACTACGATGTGTATACATCCAAGATGGTCGAGGATCGGGTCGAGGTACGGGAAGGAGATATCCTGTTGATCCATACCGGGTTCCACCATTACGGATGGGACCAGCCTACAGGCAATGAAGTGAAGTACATGATCCAACATCCGGGACCGGACAGGGAGTTCGCGGAATGGGCGAAACGGAAGAAGCTCAGATGGATCGGGGTGGATTGCGGCAGCGCGGACCATCCGATGAATACGAAGATCCGTGAATGGATGCCTCGCCAGGCGAAGGAATGCGATGCGCACTTCCACAAGAAGTACGGCAAATCGTTGGAAGAGTTTTTCAGCGACGACAAGTACCAGCTCATGCACATAGAGATGTTCGACCATGGAATCATCCATGCCGAATGTGTGGGAGGCGATATCGACCTGCTGTTGAACCAACGTGCCGTGATAGGTTGCTATCCCTGGCGGTTTGTCGATGGGGAATCCTCGATTGCCCGGATTGTGGCACATGTCGAGGACGACAGGTACGAACAGCTCATGGCAAAGAAGGCAAAAGCCGAATTGACCAAATTCGGTGATGTCGCTGGTGCGCGGAATGCCTGGCTTCATGAGGAAGCACGCAAATAGCCGGAGGTAGCGGACCCTGGTGTCCGTGAATCCTACGGAAGAGGAACGACCCCGGAGGGTCATCAAAGGAGCAGTGTATGGCTATAGATGCAATGGAACAAAAACTCAGACCACCTGAGATTCCACTGAAGCCGTATCCACCGAAAGTAATCACATTGGCATCTGGTGAGAAGATGGTAGTACGCGAAGCGAAACGCGAGGAAGTCGGAGCATTGCTCGGAACGATCTATCCTCTGATCGGGGTTCCCGCGGACTTCTACGACATAGTCGCGGTTCGCATGTATGGGGAAATCCTCGGTTGGTACCGCCGTCGCGTGGCGAATGAATTCGTACTCGTCGGTGCGATAGACGGCGAGATCGCCGGTATCGTGACCAGTAGGCATGTCACACCGAAGTTGGGTATGAGCCTGCATACATTGACAATCAAACGGGGACTTCGGGTCGGAGCCCAACTGTTTGCGGCCAAGATGGAGCATCACCTCGATATCCTCGGTGAGGAGGAAGTGTATATCGTCGCCGAGAGTCCGAACGGATTCAAGCGATGGATGATCGAATACGAACTCGAGGACCGCTCTTCACAATTCCCGGAAGTCCGACACGAGTTGGGGGGAGTCCCCACGTACGTCCTCACCCGATCGTTGTGGGAGGCTGTCAGGGATGTGAAGTGTACGGGTACCAGACCGGTTTCGGATACAGACCTCAAGGCATCGGCAAAACTGGTCATGCCACGAGAGTATCCGCAGATTCCGGGATTCAAGAGGTAAGCCATGTCTAGAGTAGGTGTTGTCGGAATAGGTCATACGAAATTCGGTAACCTTTCACAATATGATCTTGGGGATGTCATGGCATACGCCGCCACGGATGCCCTGAAAGATGCCGGATTTCTCGAAAGGAGAAAAGAAATCGACCAGGTCATAGTCGGAAACATGGCCTCGGGATTGTTTTGCCATCAGAGCGCGGTCGCCTCGTCGGTGATCAGCAAGATGGATATGGAACCGGTTCCGGCTGAACTGGTCGAGAACGGACCCGCCTCCGGGGCCAGTGCCATTAAGATTGGGTACATGGCGGTCGCTTCCGGCATGGCCGATATTGTTCTTGTAATCGGTGGGGAAGTCATGCGTAAGGTGACAGGCTGGACCGGAACAGAGTATGTCGCAACCATGTTGCATCCGGAAGCCGAATACGACATGGGCCTGACACTCCCTGGTTTCGGGGGCATGTTCACTCGCATGTACATGGAGAAGTACGGGCTTACCGAGAGGGATCTGGCGTTGCTGGCAGTGAAGAACCATGCCAACGGAGCAAAGAACAAATATGCCCACATACAGGCCGAATGCACAATCGAGGCAATCGCCGACGGTCCTGAGGCCAATGTGGTGAACACCTATGTGGCCGAACCGTTGCGCATGTATTCGACGTGCCCGGTCAGCGATGGGGCGGCCGCGCTGCTGTTGGTCAACATGGATTCCCCCAAGGCGAAGCTGTTCTCCAAGAAACCGGTGAGGATCGCCGGTATCGCCAGCGCCACCGATACCCATTGTGTACACAACAGGAAGGACCCCTTGAAGCTCGAAGCCGTGCGTATCGCCGCCGAGAAGGCCTATGCCATGGCTGGCCTGTCACCGAAAGACATTTCGTTCGCGGAGCTCCACGATGCCTTCTCGATCTTGGAACTGGCTATCAGCGAGGAAGTGGGATTTTTCGAACGGGGCAAAAGTTTTCTGGCTGTACGAAAGGGTGAGACCGCGATAGACGGCAGGTTGCCGATCAATACCTCGGGCGGATTGAAGTCGAAGGGTCATCCTGTCGGTGCTACAGGAACTTCGCAGGCGGTGGAACTGGTTCGCCAATTGCGGGGCGAGGCCGAACTAGGCAGACAGGTGACCGATCCGAAGTATGGTATGGCGGTTAATTTCGGGGGATTCGGCAACAATGTCGTCGCGATGATCTTCGCAAAGGATTAGGGGGTACCGGTATGATTGATTTCAGTATGTACGATTTCAAAGAACCTAAAATCAAAGCCTACAAATGCGAAAAATGTGGTACTGTATATTATCCGGCGCCTATGATCTGCAAAGAATGCCACTCCCGAAGGGATCCGGTGACCGACAAGCATTGGGAGACATTCGATCTCGAAGGGCCGTGCGAATTGTTGGCTTGGACCCGTTTGTGGAATCTGCCTGAAGGATACAACAGGAAGTTCTTGCTTTTTGGCATTGTCCAATTCGAGAACGGATTGCGTGCCTCCGGCAGATTGGAAGTGGAAAAGCCTGCAACAGGTATGCGTCTGGTGGCGACTGTCGAGGAATCGGACGAACGACCCGGAAAGCCGGTGCATGTGTTCGTGTTCAAGCAGGACTGAAGGAACGTTGGAGGGGATGCGACATGAGTGCCAAGACTCGTAGTTCTGACATCTACAATACCCTGACCACCAGAATCATCACCTGGTCGTATCCCCCTGGCCACCGGTTGACGGAAGAGGAGATCTGCTTGGAATTCGGCGTGAGCAGATCTCCGGTGCGCGAGGCGCTCAATAGCCTCGCCTCGGAAAAACTCATATCCAAAGAGCAACACAAGGGATATTCGGTCCGCAAGATCGATATCCAGGAAATCAACGAGCTGTACGATACCCGCTTGGTATTGGAGTTGGCTGTAATCAGGAATATCTGCCTAAACGGTATTGATGATACCGTACTGGAATCGTTGCGGATACAATGGGAATCCATTCTCGAGACACTGCCCGTTATCGCAGCGCAATCCGCACAAGCCGACGAACAGTTCCATGAAGCCTTGGCCGATGCGGGGGGGAATAAAGTGATCAAGCAACTTCTCCATGAGATAGACCAGCGGATCCACTTTGTTCGCCTATCGGATATAACGGACCAGGAACGTTTGCGAATCACCTGCGCTGACCACCTCGAACTGCTCTTTGCCCTGCGGCAGCGGGATTGTGAGAAAGCTTCGGAAGTCCTTACCCGCAATATCATGTGGGGAAAGGAAAAAGTAGATTCGGCCATCAAGGAGGCATTGTTCCATGCACACCGGATGGTCTAGTACCTGCTTGGGAACAGCTGAAAGAATCGGGTCCCGCTTCCCGCTTTCACCGGATATGTTGATTGTCCATTCGGTATATGCAACAACCATCAATCTACAGGATACCAATGGAACGCTCTATTCGATTGTCACGAAAAAGCTGGCTTGCCATCCGGCTGCGGTGCTGATAGACAACGGCATTCGCTTCGATACAACAGTGTCGGCTCGCGTGTATCCGGGTTCTACCGCAACGGTCCGTGAGGAAGGGCTTTTCTTCAATTGCGGATTATGGGTCTCCTTCCTGGGAGCGACTCGGGTCCACCCCACGCAAGAGAGAGCTCCCGGAGCCTCCATGGTACCTACGACAGTCATTCGAAGACGAATGGAATTGTTGGATTCCATGCAAAAAAAACACGAGACTGTCATACAAATTTTCCAACAAGTCGGAATCGCACCCGTCGGGCAATCCTTCTTTCAACGGTTCCACCAAACATTGGCTAACCTTTCAACAAGCATCAAACGACAAACTGTCCCCGATTCGATCGAAACGATACGATCGTTGGTGGGTTTCGGTCCCGGTTCCACACCAGCCGGAGACGATTTTCTCTGTGGACTGATCCTCTCCTGGCACATGCATATAGGCAAGGAATCAGCGCAGAACCATTTCCACAAGTATCTCGTTGCAGAAATCAAAACGATGCTGGTCGACGACAATCGGATCACAACTGCTATCTCGCGCATGTTCCTGCTCCTCGCTTGTGAAGGATTGTTCTCGGACAGTCTTCTCTTACTGGCCCGCGCATGGGCATCGACCGGATCTGACGATACGGATTACCTCGGGGCACTGGCAGCAGTATCGGAGATCGGACACAGTTCAGGTTTAGATGCGGCATTCGGGATGGTCTATGGGTTTTCCCACCATCGCATGGATGTCGCGTAAAAAGGGGGTATCATGATTCATCGATTCTCGTATACGGCACCTACCGAACTTACCGACTTGTTGGCGCTTCTGGAGACAGCCGGACCAGGTGCCAAACTACTGGCTGGCGGCACCGACTTGTTGGTGAATATTCGCAATGGATTGGTAAAACCGAATACTGTGGTTGACGTCAAGAGGATTCCAGAGGCACATGCGATCATGTCAGACAACACCAAAGGCTTGAGAATCGGTTGGGCGGTCACCATCAATGATATTTTGAAGAATACCGATATTGCCTCTTCCTATCAGTTGTTGCAGACCTGTGCACATGACTTGGCCTCCTATCAAGTACGGAACCGGGCGACGGTCGTGGGAAACATCGTCAATGCATCACCCTGTTCCGACATGGCCCCAGCGTTGTTGTGTCTCGATGCGAGCATAGAGATTGCCTCTTCCAAGGCGTATCGGACCGTTCCGGTACGTCAGTTCTTCACCGGTGTCAAGCGTACGGTCCTGAATCCTGACGAAATGGTTATAGGCATTACCATACCGATCCAGAGCAAGGGAGCGAAGGGGAAGTATCGGAAATTGAAAAGGATACAAGGGCATGATCTGGGAATCATCGGCGTTGCCGTGGCCCAAGTCGGCGACGGTATGCGAATCGGTGTCAGTTCAGCTGCACCGACTCCGGTTGCTACCGGCAATTTGCCCTTGGATATTTCCGTTTCCGATGCCATTGCTGTTGTGGATGCCTTGATCAGTCCTATCAGCGATGTCCGGTGTACCAAGGAATACCGGCGTTTCATGGTATCCGAGTTCACCAGGAGACTTCTAGTGGAGGTGCGGGCATGAGGATCAATGTAACGGTTAATGGCATTGCCTATGAGCGGGATGTCGCGGAAAACAGGACCTTGTTGCGATTTTTGCGGGAAGACTTGGGACTCACCGGAACCAAGGAAGGTTGTGGTGCCGGAGAATGTGGAGCGTGTACCGTTTTCTTCAATGGCAAGACGGTCAATTCTTGCATGGTATTGGCGGTCGAGGCGAATGAGGGGACGATCGAGACGATCGAAGGCGAATCATCCGGAGGCATGTTGAGCACATTGCAGGAGGCCTTCGACCGTCACCATGCGGTCCAATGCGGTTTTTGTACAGCCGGCATGATCATGAGTGCCCGCGAGTTGATCCACCACACGCCGCATCCCACCGTCGACCAGATACAGGAAGGGTTGGAGGGGAACTTCTGCAGATGTACCGGATATGAGCAGATTATCGAAGCTGTCCTGGATGTGACAGGTGGGTACACAGCGAAGGAGGAATTGCTCCATGTATGAGAACAATGATCCAAGTACACTCGCCTATGTCGGAAAGAGTGTGTTGCGAAAGGATACGGGCGAGAAGTTGACCGGTACGGCTACCTATGTGAGCGATATGGTACTGCCGGGAATGTTGTATGCCCAAGTCAAGAAGAGTCCCCATGCACGGGCAAGGATAGTCAAGGTCGATACATCGAAAGCGAAGGCATTGGCAGGGGTCAGGGCAGTGCTTACAGGCGACGATCTCGATTATCGTATCGGCTTGTATATCGTAGACAAGAACATCCTGGCAAAAGGTGAGGTCCGCCATTACGGGGAAGCGGTCGCTGCCGTGGCCGCCACCTCCCTGGAAATAGCACGCAAGGCTGTCGATCTCATCAATGTCGAATATGAAGTGATGCAACCGGTTTTGAACCATATGGATGCCTTGAAGGCCGATGCGGTGCTTGTCCATCCCGATTTGGGTTCCTATGAATTCATCGAAGCCGCATTCACTCCCGTTCCCAAGACGAATATCGCCAATTGGACGAAATTGAGAAAGGGTGATGTCGAGGCGGGCTTCAACGAAGCGGCTTATGTGGTGGAACGTGAATACGACAATCCTAGTGTCCAGCATGTGCCGATGGAAACGCACGTCGCCATCGTCCGATGGGGTGCGAGGGACAAGGTCACCATCTGGTCCAGCGCACAATCCCCATTTACCGTCCGAAATTTGTTCTGCCACACCTTTGCCCTCCCATTGGGGAATGTCAGGGTTGTCGTTCCCGCTGTAGGTGGAGGATTTGGTGGAAAAGCCGGGATCCATTTGGAGCCGTTGGTCGCTTGTCTCTCCAAGCAGGCTGGTGGGTTGCCGGTGAAATTGCAGGCGAGTCGTGAAGAGGAATTCAGCTTGCTCCCCTGCAGGAGTGCCTTGACGTATCGCATCAAGACCGGAGTAGCGCAAGATGGTAAGATCATCGCCCAAAAAATGGAAATGTTCTGGGATGCGGGAGCGTATGCCGATTATGCGGTCAACGTGACCCGTGCCTCGGGATACAGTGCCTCGGGCCCATACGAGATTCCGAATGCATGGGTAGATGCCTATACCGTGTACACGAACAAGCCGTACGGCACCGCATACAGGGGATTCGGTCATGTCGAGTTCCACTGGGGTATCGAACGGCATATGGAACTGGTTGCGAGAACCATCGGGATGGATCCACTCGAATTCAGAAGAAGGAACGCATTGCACCCTGGCTCCATTACACTCACCGGAGAAAAGATCACCAGCCATACGGGTGATGTCGTTGCTTGCATGGAAGCAGTGGCCCGCTCCATCGGGTATGGGAAGTTGACTGCGGCTGAAAAGAAACGGGAACTGGCGAGTGGCCGGAAGATTGGAAAAGGTATCGCATTGCTGCAAAAGGCACCGGCCATGCCTTCGAATACCGCTACCGCTGCTGTCATCAAGATGAATAGCGATGGTTCGGTCACCGTGAATATCGGTTTGACCGAGATAGGGCAGGGGTCTACCACAGCTTTGGCACAAATTGTGGCCGAGCGACTCGGGTTTGACATCGCAAACGTTCATGTCATGGTGGATAAGGACACCGAGAGCGACCCGTACGATTGGCAGACCGTAGCGTCGAAAGGGCTCATCATGTCCGGCAACGCCTGTATCCTTGCTTGCGAGGACTTGCTTCGAAAAGGATATGCGGTTGCTTCCCACGTTCTGAAAGCGTGTGTGGAAGATTTGGCCCATGACGGTGAGAATGTCTATGTCAGGCATGACACCGAGAACTGCATCCCTTGGAAAAGCATCGCCATCGGATATGCATATCCCGATGGCAAGGGAATCGGTGGCCCGTTGATAGGAGTCGGCAGTTATATTGCCCAAGGGCTTTCCAATTTGGACAAACAGACCGGACAGGGAAAACCGGCTTTGGATTGGACTTTCGGTGCCCACGGAATCATTTGTGAAGTGGATCCGGTCACGGGAGAATATGTGGTACGGAAAGTCGCCTCGGCATTCGATGTCGGAAAAGTCGTCAATCCTGCGTTGCTTCGTGGACAAATCGTCGGAGGCATGATTCAGGGACTGGGAACAGCAACGTGCGAAGGATATATTTACGACGATGCCGGACATCTGCTCAATCCCTCGTTCACCGACAACAAGATTCCGACCGCAAGGGATCTGCCGATGGAAATAGAGACGATTGTAGTCGAGAATTCCCAGATCGACGGTCCCTATGGAGCACGCGGTGTGGCTGAGCATCCGATGATTTCAGTAGCCCCGGCTCTTGGAAATGCGATACAATCGGCAGTGGATGCCGATCTGGCCCATATGCCTATTCGTTTCGAGGATGTATGGAGGGCGATGCACGATAATCATCCGATCGACAATTGGATTACCAAGACCCCCGCAGGTTCGTGTCGTTCGGATCCCGCAGCACGCATCCATACGCCCGATTCGGCTATCTCACCATAAAAGGAGGAAAGGAGAAGACAATCGAAAGAGTTGGATTACCATTTGGGTATCGGGAACCATCAAGAGAGAAGGCGACCCGGACCCCGACTATTCGTGGAAACGAAAAGAGGAGGTTAGTGTGACAAGGAAAGACTTGGACGGAAAAACCGTCGTATTGGGACTGCAGCATACGTTCGTCATGTTCGGTGCTACCGTATTGGTCCCAATCCTAACTGGGCTGGACATTGGTGTTACATTGTTTGCGGCAGGTGTCGGAACCTTGCTGTTCCATGTGATCACCAAATTCAAGGTCCCCGTGTTCTTGGGAAGTTCCTTTGCCTTCATACCTGGCTTGGTTGCGGTTGGAGCGAGCGAAGGCTTGCCCTATGCGCTCGGCGGTATCGTAGTGGCGGGATTTCTCTATATCATCGTGGCGATCATATTCAAGTTCGTGAAATATGAGAACTTGCATAAGATCCTTCCCCCGCATGTCACCGGTCCAATGATCATCATGATCGGGTTGATACTCGCTCCGGTTGCCATACAGAATGCCAATGGGACCAACTCCCCGGGCATCGCACAGGCAATCGGCACCAACGGATGTTGGCTCGTCGCGCTGTTTACGTTTGCTGTCGGTATTTTCGTGAAAATCGGATTTCCGAAATTCGGATGGAAATTCGCATCGAACCTACCGGTTCTGCTTGCATTGGTCGCCGGATATGTCCTATCCATCATAATCGGTATCATCGATTTCACTGCAGTGGGCAACGCTGCTTGGATCGGAATACCGAAGTTCACCTTGCCGAAATTCTCCGTAGGAGCGATCACGATCATGGTACCGATAGCAATCGTCACCATGGTGGAACACTTCGGTGATGTCCTGGCGATAGGGAATGTTGTCGGAAAAGACTTCATCAAGGATCCGGGTATTCACCGGACGTTGATTGGAGATGGATTGGCGACAAGCTTCTCCGCCTTGATCGGTGGACCTGCCAACACCACCTATTCGGAGAATACCGGGGCCGTGGCGCTCACCGGTGCTTACAACCCACTGATCATGCGTATCGCAGCTGTATTTGCGATCGTACTTTCGTTGATCCCCAAATTCACCGCTTTGATCGGAACCATTCCAGGACCGGTCATTGGTGGGATTTCCATCCTCCTGTTCGGTATGATCAGCTCGATCGGTATCAAGAACATGGTCGATGCGAAGGTGAACCTTTCGAATCCGAAACTACTTATCATCAGTGCTTCGATGTTGGTCTTGGGATTGGGCGGGGCGACATTCCAGTTTGGAAACATCAATCTTTCCGGACTTGGCCTCGCAGCGATTTTCGGTGTTGTGTTGAATCTGATTCTACGTCCGAAGGATATTACCAAGGACGAGGGTTAAACCGGTATCGTATGGATACACCGGTTCCGATGATATCGTTCATCGGAGCCGGCATGCTTCTATACCGGCAAGAACAAGGATTTTCTCGGTTTGCCATCGGGACTGCGTGAAGCATGCCCCTTTCCTGAGGTATCCGCTACCAGGACTATTTCGCCTGGACCAAACGTCCTCATTTCACCATCGCTTACCGTAATCTCCACTTTTCCTTCCAGCATTACGATATATTGTTCACGCGGCGCCGTATGCCATCCGTAGTCGTACCCCGAGGGATTTTCCCGTAATATCATCGATCGTACAGGCAACGGTTCGGACATCGATCCCAGCGGACCGCTGTCCATGACCGGAATCTCCATATCCGAGTAGTGCGATTCTCCCGAGGTGTCAGCCCAAATCCGGGTTATCTTCATATCAACCTGCCATAAGCTTGCAATAGTAGTTCCGTTGGCGGGGACCGTCGAATTCACAGAAATAGATATCCTGCCAAATACCCAAGACCAGCTTCCCATGTTCGACAGGAACCATGATACTACTACCGATCGAGGTAGCCTTCAGATGTGCCGTGGAATTGCCTTCGGCGTGCAGATAGCGGTTGTCCTCCGGAAATGCGGTATCCAATCCCAGCAGCAGGTCATGGATAACATCGGGATCGGAGTTTTCGTTGATGGTGATACCCGCTGTCGTATGGGGTGAATAGACCAAGCAGATTCCACAATCCATGCGCATGTCCTCCACGAAAGCCTCAATATCCCGAGTTATGGATATGAAGCCTTCGGAAGGAGTGGATAGATCGAATTTTTTTATCATGGTCCATGGTACCGTGCCATACCACACCGGTCAAGTTTGAATTCCAGTGATCTGAACCAGCATACGCTTGTGGCTGAGATCGGAGCAGATCGGACAGAGGGTACGCTGCTATTTCGAATACAACTCGACTATGGCCGATTCCTTCACATCGAAATCTATATCTTTGCGGGTAGGGGAAGAGACGACCTTCGCCGTGAAAGTCTCCCCATCGAAGGACAACCAGGAAGGTACGGCGCGGCTGTTGGCAAGTTTCCTCAACTTGACCACTTGTTTGATGGAGTCCATCAGCTCGATCTCGTCACCGATCTTGAGTGTGACGGAAGGAATATCGACACGCTTTCCATTGAGTTTGATATGCCCATGATTCACCAGTTGTCTCGCCTGTATCCGGGTGACGGCAAATCCTAGACGGTAGACGACATTGTCGAATCGGGACTCCAACAACATGAGCAGGTTCGCTCCTGTTACCCCCTGCATCTTCTCTGCACGCTGGTAGGTGAGTTTGAATTGCTTTTCCAAGACGCCATATACGAAACGGACCTTCTGCTTTTCCTTCAACTGCAAACCATACTCGCTGACCTTCCTTCTGGAGGGTTTCTTTCGACGTATACTCGGCTTGTGCGTGTACCCCAACACGATAGGATCGAGGCCCAGATAGGAACATCGTTTGAACACTGGTGTTCGTGCTATTGCCATAGTGTATAACCACCTTAAATTACATATTATTAGCATTGGCTAACTTATATAATGGTAATATCAGAATATTCATAATTATTCAATATAGCAATTAGCAAAGTTATTATTAGCATTTCCACATGTTAGTAATATGCAACTATTAACCTATTCGAATGGATAATTGTTTTGTACATTGAACAATGCTACTGTATATCCGTAGATGAATGGGAAAAGTGGAGAGGAAAAATCATGAAACAAATCGTACGAATAATTGCGACACTACTTGTATTGCTCGTCATGTCCACCGGCAGCCTTTTCGCAGCCATGGAGGAGGGGAACGCCACATTGGGAGGAGTAAACGGATATATCGTCATTCCCAGTGCCCAGCCTGTTTCCAGTGGTGAGAATGCTTCCGTCACCACCGGGTATTCTGCGATATTCGCACTACCCGATGGGTTTGCCCATATTCCATTCATCCAATTCGGCTTTGGGAGGGATTTCGAGGTAGGTCTTGCCGTCGATATCGCAGAGAAAGCGGATGTGTTGCTCAACACGAAATGGAGGTTCGTAGAGAAGGAGACGACTTCGGTCGCCTTCGGTATTGTAGGTCAAGCGTTGGAAGTGGGGGATGCCACTAAGTTCGCAGCCCAAGCGTACATCGCGAGTTCCTTCACATCGACATTCATAGATTGGCCTTCGAAGACAACCATTCTCATCGGCTATACATTCAGGAAAGATATGAACACAAACATTGACTTCGGCATGGGTTTCCAGGCGCCCTTGCTTGAGAACGTATTCAAGGGAAAGGTTGATTTCCTGATTGACTTTGGAAATGTCTCGTATAGTTCGAGTCCGAGTGGTGGTGAAGCCGAGGATCGTGGTCTTCTGAATATCGGTGCACGATTGCTGCCGGTTGAATTCATGCAATCGACTACGATTGCTGCCGATGTGCGGTTGATCGACGTATTCGACCATTCCGGCAGGGCCTTGAGTGCGGGAGTATCCATCTCGTTCAGACCATGACAGAAAACCCGCCGCTTACCCTCATCAGGTAATTGGCGGGTCTCTTACGGGTGTTTTGGAGGTGGGGGGAGTCGAACCCCCGTCCTAACGTGCCACCCAACGGCCTCTACAAGCTTAGCCGCTGTTCATAGTTTCGAAATGGTTCGGGCCAGCGGCCGACGTATCCATTCCTACACCAGCTGTATTGTCCCCCATGACCACCGGCACTTCCTGGGGTTAGCCCTTATTGTTACAAGCACTCAGAGGTTAAGAGCGGCACCTTTGAAGCCTGTACGTTCCTACTACCTAAGCAGCGAGAGCGTATTCTGCGTCGTAAGAGACATTGTCTTCTTTCTTGGCAGTTTTGTGTTTTGCTAGTTTTAGGAGTTGGCGCTCCGCTTGCAACCATTGGCATGACCTCACGCCAGTCGAAACCAATACACCCCCCTTTCAGGGGTCGATACAAGTATACGGAAGTTTTGCTTGTAGGGCAAGTGGTGGATAGGATCAGCGGTTGAAGTTTTTCAATTCGCGCCGCAGGTCCCGTTTCATATCGCGATCCTTAATCGTATTGCGCTTGTCGTGTTCCTGCTTTCCTCGACAGAGGGAGATGCGGACCTTCACAAGGTTTCCCTTCAGATAGACCTGGGTCGGAACGAGTGTCATTCCCTTTTCGTCCACTTTCCGTTTCATCCGCTTCATTTCTTGCTTATGGACAAGCAGACGACGATCGCGCTCTGGCTCATGGTTGTTGATACTTCCATGGGCGTATTGGGAGATATGCATCGCAACAAGGACCAATCCTTTCGCGGTGATTTTGACGTAGCTGTCACCGAAGGAGAATCGACTCATGCGTATCGACTTGACCTCGGTTCCCTGCAGGGCAACCCCGCATTCGAAATCCTCGACCACTTCGTAATTGAAATATGCCTTCTTGTTGGTCTGTAAAATCTTTATCTGGTCTTTTGCCATGTATAATTCCTAGTTAATCGGTCCATGCTATTCTGAAACCGGTGGTTTCCGCACATTCGTTTCGCGACAATACTCCGACAGTCGTACGCACGATCTTCGCGGGATCGTTCAGATACGAGCCGCCTTTCACTATGACACCCGATAGGGGTGAATCCCAAATACCTTCGTTGCCCAAGAATCGTCCCAGGGGTACATACGAGTCGGCGACAAGTTCCCAATAGCCCCCCAACATCGCAGAGGGGCCGTTGCTGTCCGCCAATGCGATTGTTCCGGTGAGGTAGGGCTTGTCCGCCACGGAGGCCGCGGCAAATTCCCATTGGGCTTCTGTTGGCAAGTATACCGGTTTTTTCACAACTTTTTCCAACCATTCGGCGAACGCTTGAGCCGCATACCAGGAAATGTTGCGGATCGGCCTGTTGGAAACGACTGCGGTTGTCGGATAGATTCCCGCAAGATAATTCGCATCCACCATACCATCGGCAATCAGGGTATCGATATTGCCTTTCGCCCAATAGGGATTGTTCGAAATGAAATGTGCCCATTGGTATTCGGTTACTTCCAATGCACCAAGGGAAAATTCTTCAACCGTTGCATGGATTCCCATGGAATTGATCGACGGGTAGCTTGCTGGAACGACATCGCCTTTTATGAATTCCGCAGAAACGAACGAGTATCCGGTGATTGCTGGAAATCCCTGTACCGGTACCGACAAGCTGGTCCTATCGAAACCGATGTCTGCCGAATAGGCCGGTAACCCGATCGATTCATTCGATACCGTTTCGGAAAAGAGATTGCCGACTGACGCCAATGTCGACTCGAGTCGACCGACTTGGGAATCGGATAGCAAATTCCTTTCTTTCACAAGGGACAGGGAAGCGTACGCATCGGAGAGCATCTTTTGCGAAGTGATGAAAGCGAAGGCACTGGAGTAGAACTGGAATAGATCGTCTTGGATCCCTGCGATATCGGAAGCCACCGCAGTCTCGGCTACCTGCATGAACAGTGGAGGCCTATGGTAACGATCGTCGAGCGAAGGCTCCGACCAGACGACCACCTGGTCATACATGCTCGCAAGATAGTTTCTGAATGCAGAATCGGTATCCAAAAAGGAACTGGAGGCAACATGTTGTCTACGTGGGAACAACCAGGTCAGGAACACAGGATGTGAGACTTGGAACTCCACCGACTCGCGTGCCAGATCATCGTACATGTAGACCGCTTCATGTGTACCAGGTTCGATAAAAGCCGTCACAGGAGTCGAACCGATATAATGGCCGTCCACCACCACCACCGAAGGGTTCACAGGACTGGAGAAGGTGACCCGTTTGCCGCTGTGCAGGATTCCAGGCAGGAATGCCACCAGGAACACGACAACGACCAGTACCACCGCATACAGGATGGTAAGGTATACACCCGGTTGCATTCCGAGCAAAGGTTTGAGCCGTACTGGATCTATGTCGACAGGCATGTCGTCTCCGCGCTTTTTCATCCCTAGAAAAGTACCTGTCGCTTCACTTATTGTCAATGGTATCCGTTTGTGATAGCTTGTCGCCATGGCGAATTATTTTACATGGATCCAACAGTTCACCGAAAAACGATTGACCATGCGTCTGCAGCGGATTGCACGTGAAAAAGCACTGCGCGCACAAAAGCGCACCTTCAAAGGAGAACTGTTCAGTTGGCTCGATGCTATCGTATTTGCTGTCATATTTGTGCTGTTGATCAACCAATACATTTTCCAACTCTATATGATCCCCTCTCCTTCTATGGTGGAGACCCTGCTTATCAAGGATAGGGTTTTTGTCAGCAAAACCTCCTATGGAATCGAGACCTATCCCGGCGGACCGAAGATTTTCGATTCCAAGGCCCCACTGCGTGATGAGATAATCGTATTTTACAACCCTGAATACGACTCGAAGGGTCCTGTATTCGATGTCCTTTCACAAATCATCTATATGGCGACTTTCTCCCTGGTGAATATCGATGTCGATGAGGATGGAAACATGCGCGAACGGTTGTATGTGAAACGCTCTGCCGCCATGGGTGGAGAAACCGTTCGCTTCAACGATGGCAGCGCATCGATTTCGGGTGGAGGACAATCGTTCTTCACAGACGAAACCGAATTCCGGGGAACACATGGCTATTCGAGCGCACCCCACCAAAGCATTGAACCTTCTCTGTATCCTGGAATCAACGCATACGGAACGTTGTTGGGGTACCAGGATGCCGGATTGGGTTCCAGTGCTCCGCAGCATGTGGTTCAATCATACCAAAAGGTTTCGGATTACAAAGGCTTGGTCGACTATTATCAAGTGGACCACGCACGGACAAGAACTTTACATCAGATCGACCCCTCGGATATGGCGGCACGCGCCGAGTATGCCCGTTACGAACGGGGCATATATGTTCCCCACGGATACGTCTTGCCGCTAGGTGACAACCGGGACAATTCCCAGGATGGCAGGTATTTCGGTCCTGTCCTCCATGATTCCGTCATCGGCAGGGTGGTTTTCCGGTTCTGGCCGCTTTCGAGAATGGGAGGAGTGTCCTGATCCAACCGACATTTCTTGAGCTCGTACCACCCGACCGTCCATGTTCGCTCTATGTACATATTCCCTTTTGCCATGCGAAATGCTCCTACTGTGCCTTCTATTCCGAAGTTCCCCCGTCAAACGGCATAGACAACCTGTTCCTCGATCGACTGCTCCAAGAGGTCTCCGAGGTGGCAACCACCAGATCGGCACCATTCGAGACGGTCTTTATCGGAGGCGGAAATCCCGGGATGTTGCCGGTTTCATTTCTTGTGGAACTTGTCTCTGCTGTCACCTCTATTGGAAAACCAACAGAATTCTCCATGGAAATGAACCCGGAATCCCTGCAGGAATCCCATTCACGGGTATTCGAAGCGGGACTCGACCGCTTGAGCATGGGGATACAATCCATGCAGGACAGGCATCTGAAAACCTTGGGAAGGAACACTGATCGACACAAGAACCAAAAAGGATTGGCACGTGCCAAGGAATTGCAGGACACCTACGGATTTCGATTGAATTGCGATCTCATGACCTGTATTCCCGGCCAGACAATTACCGACGCATGTACCGATATCGATGAATTGGTCAATCTGGTGGTTCCCGACCATATTTCGCTTTACAACCTGACAATTGAAGAAAGCACACCACTTGCCCGACGGGTGGCTGACGGTAGGCTTGTGGTGTTGGATGAGGATCGGCAAGCCGACATGCTGGAATCCTGCTGGGACCATTTGTCAACACAGGGGTATTTCCAGTATGAGATATCCAACTTCTCAACCGAAAAGGCCTCCCGCTGCTTGCATAACGAACGCTATTGGCGCTTGGACGAATATGTGGGCATAGGACCTTCCGCCGCGGGGACGGTTGTATCGGCGGGGCAGGCGGTACGGACAACCGGCGCAGCGGATGTCCACCGGTATGCACGGGAAAAAGCCTTCTCCACCTATGGAATCTACCCGCTGACTCCTGTCGAGTCGATGAACGAGCATCTGCTTATGGGTTTGCGGACGTCCGATGGTATTGAAAAGGATGCATGGTCAAAGCGCTACGGTCATCGGTTCGACGAACTGTTCTCGGAACGTATAGGACTGCTGGCAAGACATGGCCAAGGACTTTTTACGAATTCGAATGAAAGATTTGCCCTGACACGGGCCGGTTTCATGCTCCTGGACAGTATAGTCCTGCATTTGTCCCAAACACTGGAAGATGCCCCCTCTTGACAGTGAAAAATGGCACATGATACCCTAACGCGTTGGTTGGTTCAGACCAACCGATCTCAGACGCTTAATACAAGAGGTTCAGTATATGTCCGGCCATAGCAAATGGGCTACTATCAAACACAAGAAGGGAATTGCAGATGCCAAGCGGGGGCAAGTGTTCACGAAGCTGATAAAGGAAATTTCTGTAGCGGCAAAAATGGGTGGGAGTGATCCTGAATCCAACGCCCGTTTGCGTACAGCCATCCTGAAGGCCCGTTCTGACAATATGCCGAAAGACAACATCGAACGTGCCATCAAGAAGGGTGCCGGAGAAATGGAAGGCTCGACGTATTACGAGTTGACCTATGAAGGATATGCGCCAGGCGGAGTAGCCTTGATTGTCGATACATTGACCGACAACAAGAACCGAACCGCTGCCGATGTTCGTAGCACACTGACCAAATTGGGTGGATCGTTAGGGACTGCTGGAAGTGTTTCCTACATGTTCCAGACCAAGGGCGTGATCACCTACGATGAAGAGACCTATACGGAAGACCAGATTCTCGAAGCTGCGTTGGAATTGGGAGCCGAGGATATCAGCTCATCCGGCGGTGTCATCGAAGTAATCACCGATCCGAGCGATTTTGCAAGTATCCTCGAGGGTATGCAGGCGGCAGGGTTTACCGAAAGCAGTGCTGAAGTGAACAAGATCGCAGATACCACAGTTGCGCTCGAAGACGATAAGATTCGAAAAGTTTTGAAAATTATAGATCGCCTTGAAGAACTGGACGATGTCCAGCAGGTTTCCTCCAATTTGGATATTCCTGACGACTTCAACGACGAAGAAGAGTAACATGTTGATACTGGGCGTGGATCCAGGTATTGCGCAGACAGGCTGGGGCGTGGTCGATATCATCGGCCAACGGTACCGGCCTGTTTCTTTCGGAGTGGTCAAGACTCCGGCGGGAAAGCCTATCGAAGAGCGGATCCATATGATCGCAAACGGCATCGGGGCACTGGCAAAGGAGCATGGCGTACAAGCAGTCTCCATGGAAGACATCTTCTTTGCCAAGAATGTCAGTTCCGCGATCGGAGTGGCGAAGGTCATCGGAGCGATCATACAGCAATTGTCGGTGCAGCAGGTCCCGGTGCGGCTGTTCACTCCACTGCAAATCAAACTTGCAGTCACCGGGTATGGAACGGCCGAGAAGCACCAGGTCCAGGAAATGGTCCGCCTGTTGTTGAAGATGGACAAGGTTCCGTCACCCGACCATGCTGCCGACTCCTTGGCCGCAGCCATTTGCTTCGCGAACAACAAGGACAGGAGGTTGTCATGATCCATGCTGTGATTGGAGAGGTCGTCCATGTGGGAGCCCAGGAAGTGGTACTGCGAACCGCAGGGGGAATCGAATACGAATTGATCGTATCGTCCCAAACCGCGAGCAAGCTTTCACAACTCCATGCCGATGCCCGCCGCCAAGTCAGGTTGCTCAGCTGGTTGCAACATCGTGAGGACAGCATGACGTTGTATGGATTCACCGATGATGAGGAGCGGATGCTTTTCCTTGAACTCATCAAGGTGAACGGAATCGGTCCACGGCAAGCCATGAAGATACTCAGCGGGGTGCAGGTACGGGCATTCATACGTGCTTTGGATACCAACGATATGACCTTCCTTTCGACAATTCCGGGAGTAGGGCCGAAGACCTCCCAGAAGATCGTGCTAGCATTGCGTGACACCGTGGTCCTTGATATACCAAAGAGGAGTGCCAGTGACAATTCTACAGGCGGTTTGGACAAGCGCTACGAGGACCTTGTTGTCGCCCTTGCGGATATGGGCTATGATAAGCGCCAGGTAGTTTCTACCTTGACCAAGTTGCTGGAAGAGAACCACGAGTTGATTGCGGGAAAAAGCTTGCACGAGTCGGAGGAATTCCTCTTTAGAAATGCCATCGTAAGGCTGGGATGATAGTGGAAAACGAAGAAATCCAAGTGACCTCACTCCTCTCCAGTACGTTCCAGAGCGAAGCGGATGCCCAGGAAAACATATTGCGTCCGAAGACCTTAGCCGATTTCCAGGGCCAGGTTCGGATCAAGGAAAACCTTTCGGTCTTCATCCAAGCAGCCAGATCACGCGGAGATTCGTTGGACCATGTATTCCTCATCGGACCGCCCGGGTTGGGGAAGACCACCTTGGCCTCCATCATTGCGAATGAAATGGGAGCCGAGATCCGCATGACCAGTGCTCCAGCCTTGGAAAAACCAAAGGACCTGGCTGGGATTCTTACGAACGTCACCGAGGGAAGCATCTTCTTCATCGACGAAATCCATAGGATGAGACCGGCACTTGAAGAAATGCTGTATATTGCGATGGAAGACTTTGAAATCGACTGGGTGATCGGACAAGGGCCGGCCGCACGGACCATCCGAATCCCTATACCAAGATTCACCCTTATCGGTGCAACGACCAAAGCCGGACAAGTCTCTTCTCCCTTGTACTCGCGATTCGGCATCACCTGTCGTATCGAATTCTATCAGGAAGAGGAACTTGTCTCCATTATCAGGCGTTCGGCACGCATTCTCGAGACTTCAATTGAAGAATCCGCTATCCGCCTGCTCGCCAAAAGTTCCCGTGGAACACCACGGATTGCCAACCGGTTGCTGCGGAGACTGCGGGACTACGCTTCCGTGTTGGGCAACGGTACCATCAATGACGAAATCGTGCGTGTCAGCATGGAACGGTTGGGGATCGATGGCCAAGGACTTGAGGAACAGGACCGCAATATCCTCCGCACCATCATCAAGTTCTACGATGGCGGTCCGGTAGGTGCCGAAACACTTGCGATTTCCGTAGGTGAGGCGATCGAATCGTTGGAAGACTTTTATGAACCATATCTTATTCAGAAGGGGTACCTGAAGCGTACTCCCCGCGGTCGCATGGCAACATCCATGGCGTACGACTTGCTGAACATGCCATACGATAGGAAACCAGATGAAAACCAAGGAATTCTCTTTTGATCTCCCCGAAAACTTGATAGCCCAATTTCCCTCCGACAAACGGGGTGAGAGCAGGTTGCTTGTCCTCGATAGGAGTACAGGTGAGTTTTCAGATTCGCATATTACTGATTTTCCCTCCTTTGTCGAGCCCGGTTCGGTATTGGTGGTAAACAATTCGAAGGTACGCAAAGCTCGTGTCTACGCCGAAAGCGAGACGGGTGCTCGGGTCGAATTCCTCTTTCTTCATGAATTGCCAGACCATACATGGACTGCCATGGTGACAAAGAGCAGGAAACAACGCATAGGCAAGCACTATGTGTTTAGCGGTCCGGGTGGACGGCAGTGGCAGGCCTCGATAGTCGGGGAACATGAAGATGGCAAACTCGTCCGATTCGAACAACCCATCGACGAGACCTTTTTTTCCGAGTGCGGCCATGTGCCGCTTCCCCCCTATATCAAACGTTCGGATGCTGTCAGCGACGAATCCAGGTACCAGACCGTGTATGCGGATAGGGCCGGCTCGGTCGCGGCACCTACAGCCGGATTGCATTTCACCCCCGAAATCCTCGAACAGATTCGCAACAAGGGTGTCGAGATTTGTCCAGTAACCCTACACGTGGGACCGGGTACATTCCTCCCGGTGCGGGCAGAGCATCTGGAAGACCATTTGATGCACCTGGAACAGTACGAGATTCCAGTTGGAACCGCAGAAGCTGTCACGAAGGCCAAGCGTGAGGGCAGGAGCATCGTTGCTGTCGGAACGACCAGCGTACGAACCATGGAATCGGCATTCGACATCGGCACGGCAACGTTGCCTGCGGGTCCCGGAAGTACCCGCTTGTTCATTCTTCCACCATACCGGTTCAAGGTAGTGGACCAGTTGCTCACCAACTTCCATACTCCCGAATCGACACTATTGGTCCTGGTCTCCACATTTGCCGGCAAAGAACACATCACTCGTGCATATACCCACGCAGTCCGGGAGAATTACCGTTTCTTCAGCTATGGGGATGCGATGTTCATTCGTTGATATGCGGCAACCGGAAAAGAGGCCGACAGTTAGAGGAGCGAATGTTCCTTCAACACAGCCTGTATCGTAGAGGTGATCTCTTCCTTGCTTTTTCTCCCATCGACCCGTAAGAATACGACACCTTCGGGAAGATCTGCGAAGATCAGCTCATAATTGTCCTTCACTTTTGCCAGGAATTCCTGCTTCTCGAACAATTCCCTGCCATTGTCCCGAGAGTCGATCCGTTCCAGGCAATCCTCGATCGGTGTGTCTATATAGACGATGAATCTCGGAACAGGAAAGTCATTGAGCATGCTGACCCGTTCAAACCCGCATTCGACCGATTGGTAAGCGAGCGAAGAAAAGAGGTACCTGTCGGAAACCACTATCGTCCCCTGGGTCAACTTCTCTACGATTCCGGTAATCGGATGATGCAAATGGTCTTCCCTATCGGCAGAAAATAGCATGGCCAGGGCCAATGGTGTCGTTGCTACTTCCTTTCGCAGGACACTACGGACCAGGTTTCCCAAAGGGGAGGATGTCGGTTCGAACGTCGCATGGCAATGGACTCCGGCTTCATCGAAAGCTTCGGCCACCGCTTTCATCTGTGTGGTCGTCCCCGCTCCATCCAAGCCTTCCAGAACGATAAAACGATCAAGTATCTGCTGCATGGGGCAATTCTCCTCTATTGGCGCTTCAAACGCTTCCCAATACTACCCAAACGTTCCAATAATGGCAAGAAGTGCCTTCTGGGAAATTAAAAAAGGGTAGGTAAACACCCTGAATACCAGTATACTGTCTAACATGCGGATGTGCATATGAAATACCATACGACAATCTCAAACATAATCTTCGGCTTGGTCCTCCTCTGTATTGTGCTGGTCCTGGTGTTTTCATTTGGAAATCTTTCGCTGGTCCCACAAGTCGGAGATCGGTTGACACAACAGCTGCTCGCGGTGATCGCCGGACAGGGTAATCTGCAAATATCGATAGGCTCGGTAGATACTTCCCTTTTTTCGCATATTGTTTTACGCGATACCAGATTGTCCGATACCACTGGCACCAGTTTCGCCGTAGTACAATCGATCACCGTGAAAGTTCCGGCGTACCGCTTCATGACACGGAGATTGTATCCAAAACGGATTCCTATCGAAATAGATCGCATGCAAACCGATATCGACGAATCCACACTTGCCTTGTTTGAGAGCTTCTTCAACAACGCCATGGAGTCGGATTCGGAAAAACAACCGAACCTTTGGAACCCCACCATTTCCCTTACAATCCTCGATTCCGATGTTCGTCTCGAATTCGGCGGGACCCATGCGCGTATCGAACAGCTGGGCGGGGTGGTGGTTGTGCAAGATGGTGCGTTCACCCAGGCAAACCTTCAGGTGGGCCGGTTCGATGTCAGCTTGCCGACAGTCAGCCTTGCATCCGGTACGACTTCGGTGGATATAGGAACCACGAGGGACGGTACGGTGGGAATCCGTGTCGACTCCTTTGGGGTCTCGGCTGATATCGAATCACAACAAGCAACGATTTCGGCGGATTCGATAGGTTTTTCATTGATCGGAGATTCTTTGGAAGAGATGCTGGCACTTACAGGGACTGCAGGACTCAATGTCTCCGGCTTCTCGATCACAACCGGTGATTCAGGCAACACTTTCGGTTCTGTCGGCAATATTTCGGCACAGGGCGAACTATTGGAGGGAACTTTCTCCACGATCTCCGGGAATCTTCATCAACTGGCAGCCGTGTATGACGGATGGCAAGCAACGCTTGCATCCGTATCGGGTATCTTCACACAATCGGATCCGAGCTCGTTCGAATTGTCGGCCGCGTCCGGTGAGAACCTGTACGTTTCATCGGAAGACAGACAACTGGTGGGTATCTCACGACCGTTGTTCGACGCCTCCTCATCTGGAACCATCAGCTCTATTCGTCTGGGCTCCCAACGTATCCGGATTACCGATATCCCCTATGTGTCCGAGCTGTTCGACATTGGTCTAACAGACATTTCCACTGCCGAATTGGAAGAAGCCCATATCCTTATTATTCGAAATAGCGAACTTGAGGAGTCAAACGCAGAATCAAGCTTCATATTGCGTGCCGAAACCACACTCGATTATTTCGAGCAGGTTACGGCAGAAATATCTGGAGATATCGCATTCTCCGAGACGACTGGAATCCGTCAGGCCCAAGGAGTTTTCCGGAACATGGAAACCTCCGGTATACCCGGGTATTTCGAAGGGAATCTCATGTATGTAAATCGCGAGGAAGAACGATTGTCGGCCCAGCTCGATTACCCACCGGGAGTACAATCCTCCTTCGACTATGACTTCGGATCCGAACAAGCACGTTTGTCTATTAGACTCGACGGATTCACACCGTACCCACTCATGCCGTTGATCGACACAGTTTCTCCGTCTATCGGAGCCTTGTTGGTATCGGAAACTACGCTGGAAGGCAACCTGAATCTGCAAGTGAAGCGGGACGGATCGATTGGACGGGCAACTGCGGAAATCGGAATTGCGAATCTCGCTGTCGATGAGCAACGATTCAATATAGCGACAACCCTCGCTGGATCCATGGATGCGGATTCGTTCACCATCGATCTGGCGACATTCACCACGGAAGGATACCGTCTTTCCTACGATGGTAGGATCGACAGACAACGGCTCGTTCCGGAAGGAACCTTGGATATCAGCAGTGTGGATCGAGGAGATACCATAGTCGCAGCGGATTTCGAACGGGCGGCTTCACAAATATACCGGTATCGCATCACTTCTCCCAAACTTTCCGGTTCCAGTCTCGATGGACAAATATCCTGGGCAGAGGACAACATGCTCACAGCCGCTGCGGTCCTGTCGGTTCCGGGTGCGAACTACCCGGTGAACATGAGATTCGATGTCACCAGGGGACTTGTAACATTGGATTCCGATAATCTCGATGCCTCGGTCGATGTCATTTCCGAACCTGGCCACATCACCTTCGGTATCGATTTTCAAAATTTACCACTACCACCTGCAGTTGGTGGCAAGACGGTGCAAGGACAAGGGATTCTTGACGGATCCATCGGAGCCGATATCTCCATTGCGGATGGTCTGTTCATCGTCAACTCCGACAAATTGTCATTGTCGGGGCTCTCATGGGGTACAATGGAGCCCTGGTCGATGACCATGTCGGTTGATGCCGATCCGACACAATTGCAGATCGGATCGATTTCATATGAAGACACATACGGAATACTTTCCGGTTTCTTGACCGTTCACAACGATTCCCTGCAATCCCTGTTTTCCCGAAGCGCCAACAATCTGTCGATCTTGTTGAAATTGGATGGTAGTAGAGGCGAGGCCATCCATCTTTCGGTTTTCCCCGACGAGGAGATACCTTCGATAGCCAAGGGGTCCTGGACAATCTCCGATTTCCCTATCGGTAGATTCAATATTCTCGAACCCGATGCTTCGTTCGACTTTACCCTGGTCGGCGAATCCGATTTGCAGGACCATACGGTTGCCCACGCCTCAACCAAAGTCAACTTCGGTGGCACGGCGTTATCGACCCTATCGTTCGATCTGTTTATCGACGAAAATGCGGTCCTGATAGACAATGGGCTCTACTCCTCCGGCAATCTTACGGTAACTGTCCCCGAATTGTCGGCAAAGTTCGATGGCAAGGCAACACTTGAAGCCAACCTGTCTCTCGAGTCTCCCATAACGTGGCGTGATGCGACAACCACATCCTCAATCGTTGCGACAACAGAACTTTCCCCGAGCGAATCATTTTTCGATTGGTTGTCAAATCTGTCAGACTTCGAGAATACCATACCTTTGGTTACCATCGCCCATGACAACACCCGATTGTTGGGTGATATACCTTGGAAAAGTGGGACCCATGAGGTTCGATATGCCGACAACGTCCTGTCGATAGTCCCGATGCAGGATGGTACACTGGATGCATCCTACGATTTCAACTCGGGCAAGCTTTCCCTGCAAGCCAAGGAAGGTTTTCCGATTCCCATACAGGCCGCGGGTGTGGTGGATTCGCGAAGGATTTCACTCGATATCCAGAACCTGTCATTCGATATGAGATTTCTCAACTCCCTATTCCTTGAACCCATTCTCGGGTTCAACTCCGGTGTTGTCCATGGCTCGCTTTTGATCGAAGGACCGATCGGGGATCCCGATTATTTTGGAACCCTTTATGCGAATTCGGTCGAATTGACGACCTTCTGGACACCGGGAGAACTGTTTTCGCTCAAGAATCCCATCATAACCGTGTCCGAGAACCTTGCTACTGTGGCAGCATCTCCGGTATCGGCCGTGCACGAATCGGGTCGAAGCACCCGGGCTGTAGCCCAGTTGGAAGCTTCGATAGAACGCTGGAGTATTCCCCATTATAGGATCGATATCCTGGGAACCGATGATCCCGTATCGCTGTGGATTCCCATGTATGCCATCGATATCAATGTGGAGGCAATGGTGGCCGGTAGTTTCTCGATCGATGGAACTCCCACAGAAGAATCCTTGTATGGGGATGTCACCGTTTCCGATGGAGAAATCTCGTTCGGGACTCCGGCAGCTCCCACGTGGTTCGTCGATAAGGCAAGAACCAGCATAGACATGACGTTGAGGACTGGAAAGAACGTCTCGTTCATCTATCCCAACGAGGAAGCGCCCATCCTTAGGGCCACCTTCGCAGATGAACAGCAAGTGGGAATCGTCGTTCAAGCACCGCTGATGACCACGTCCTTTTCGGGCGAGCTGGCATTCAGGAGTGGCGAGATATTCTATGTCCAGAAAAATTTCTATATTACCGAAGGTTCGCTCAAGTTTCCGCCTATCGGCAATGGACTCACAACGGATATATTGCCGACTCTCAGCCTCCGCGCGCGATTGCGTGAATTCGATGCGGATGGCAATAGGATAGATATTTTCCTCGTATTGCAGGATTCCAGTTTCCTCGACTTGAATCCGCGGTTCGAGTCGATTCCGTTGCGTTCGACAAATGAGATCCTGGAACTGCTCGGACAGAATATCGTGGCGGCAGGAACTGCCGGGGATAGTGGGCTGCAATCGATCGTTTCGGTCGCTTCGGCTGCAACAGATGTATTCTCCCGCCTTGGCCTTTTGCAAAATACAACGATCTCCCTCGGATTCTCCAAGATCATACGTGAATCGTTGGGTTTGGATGTTTTCACAATCAGGACCAATCTGTTGCAGAACATACTGTTTGAAGCTCTACCTGGAATAGCCGCAGATACTTCGGTAAGTCCGATTGCCCGTTATCTCGACAATACGACCATGTATATCGGAAAATACATTTTGGATGAATTCTACTTGCAGGGAATGCTCCACTTCAGGCAGGATGTGCTTGGACGGAGTACTTCTTTCCTTGCGGATGATTTGAAGATAGATACTGAATTCAGCATAGAATGGTCGAATCCCTTGGCGACGTTCAGTTTCTTCACACAACCTGAAGAGTTGTCGGTTTTCGATTTATTCGATACTATGGGATTCAGTATAACAAAGCGATTCGAGTTCTAAAAGGAGTCTACATGCTGCGGAAACTAATATTGCCTATAATCATATTGTCATTCGTCTTTCCACTCGCGGCTGCCGAACCTTCTGCATTGGAAGCTTGGTGGATCGGCAAGCCGATCCAGGAGTTTGTCTATGTCGATTTGCAATCGGTCGATCCTGCGACCATCGACCCACTGGTTGCACCACTAGTTGGTACCAACTACAATCAGGGAGCCGTGGATTCATTGCGAAACAATCTGATGAAGACAGACTTGTTCCTAGATGTGGAATTGATTCCTGCCCGTGTCGACGGGTCCACCGACAAGACGATCGTATATATTGAATTCGTCGAAAGGCAAAAGCTGACTTCCATACTATTTACCGGCAACAAGGTGACAACGACCGATGAATTGAAGAAGGCAATCTCACTGGAAACTGGGAACATGTTCGATACCGCATCGCTGGATAGGGCTGTCCAGGCCATCAAACGCCTGTACCAGACCAAAGGTTATGATAGGGTGGATGTCGTCTCCTCGTATGTAACCGACAGTCTGACCGACGGTATCGTTCTTACGTTCCGGTTGACCGAATATGAATGGTATTTGAACAAACCTATCCGTGGATTCACCTATAAAGGTTTGAAGAATGTCTCCTCGGATACTTTGGACGATCTTACCTATCCGTATATCGGGAAAACCTTCAACCAGCAACTCTATCGCGAGATCGAGGCAAAACTCAACGAACTGTTGAAGTTCAGCGTATTCAGCGCCGAGGCCAAGCGTGGGGGCACGACTGGCAACGACCTTTACATAGATTTCGTCTTTACAGAACTCCCCGTTATCCGTTCCATAGCATTCTCAGGCAACTCGGGTTTGAAAACCAAGCTATTGGAAGACAACCTTACCGTCAAGAAGAGTGAGTTCCTTTCTTTGAGTCGAGTCAACGCCGGAAAGGAATCCTTGAGATCGGTGTACTTGGAGCGAGGTTATGCGGATGCCACGATCGACTCTGCATATACGATCGATGAAAAGACGAATCAATTGGATCTTACCTATACGGTTCAGGAGGGTAGGCAATCCAAGATTGGAGAAATAGCATTCGAGGGAAACACAAGTATCGGTTCCTCCGTATTGCAGAAGGAGCTTTCCTCGAAAGTCCAGTCACTCTTCAATTCCGGAAACTATGTGGCTTCAAAAATTGCTTCTGATTCGCAAGCCTTGCAACTTGTGTATCAGAAACGGGGATATATCGATGCCAAGATATCCGATGTCCGTTTGGAGGATATTCCCGATGAGAACACCGCGATCCGCAAATTACGGGTGGTGTTTGTAATCGATGAAGGTGAAGTCTGGTATCTGGGTGGTATCAAGGTCACCGGAAATACCGTGTACAGTGACGATGAAGTATACGCTTTGCTTACCATGAAGGAAGGAAGTGTACTCGACATATCGAAAGTCCAGGCCGAGATCGGGAAGGTCGCCGACCTCTACTGGAACGAAGGGTATGTGGAGAACACGATAGATATCAACGAAGTACGCAATCCCGACGCGAAGACGATTACCTATACGGTTAGCATCGTCGAACGGGGACAGGCTACGGTCGAGGAAGTGATCATCAGAGGACTTACCAAGACAAAACCGTATGTTCTGGAACGTGAACTTTCATTGCAGCCTGGAGATATCTTCAGCAAAGACAAATATATCAAGAGTGCCCAGAACCTGTACAATACCGGGTTGCTCACCGATGTCGTGCCTTCTATCAGTTACGGTACCGCACAAAATTCATTGGTCGTGACATACGAGGTGACCGAAGGCAACCAGATGAATATCGGTTTCGGTGCCACGTTCGGGGGAAATGTCGAAGGATTCCCTGTCAGTGGATTCCTTTCCTGGTCCGATACCAATATCGGCGGAACGGGTAGGGATCTCGAGATCATGACCGAGCTTTCACCAGACTCCCAGACGGCCACCGTGTCGTTCCGTGATACCTGGGTAAAGGACAAGCGCTGGAGCAACGCGTTCAACCTTTCATTCAACCGCAGCACGTACTCCAACGGAAGGATCCTTGGAGACCATTCGCCGACAACCGAGTTGAAGGACAACGAAGCGTATCCATACCCGTATACCAGTTACGATGCATGGGTTGCCGACGGTTCTCCCACACCCGATTCCGAATTCCTGATGCCGTACGATTACTACAAGCTCTCCTTTGGCTATACGACAGGATATACCTTCGTGTTCGATCCCGGCAGGTTGTCGCTTTCTGTCGGTCCTACGTTTACCCTCAACAGGGCGTATTTCGATACGGATATCTATACCCCGTACGATTACCTGATAGGAAAATATGGTGAGTCTTGGCAATTCTCGAACAGGATCGGGTTCTCGGTGAATTGGGATGGTCGTGATCTGATCAACAATACGACCAAAGGGTATACGGTGAGCCAAAGCCTCGTGTATGCCGGTGGTGTCCTGGGTGGTTTGTCAAATTACATGCGATCCTCCACCAGCGGCTCGGCATTCCTCAAGATATTCGAGATTCCCGGGGAAAAGCCGACACCGGGTGTAGTCAGTCTCAACAGCACGGTTTCATTCATGTTCGACCAATATTTCCCCCAAGGAGGAAATTGGAGCAGCACATGGATTTCCGGGATCAGTGCTTCAAAATACGAGTACCTGTATATCGACGGCATCACCATAGCCCGTGGTATAACACCGAAATTTTATTTTGAGTTCCTCTGGGATTCTTCCCTTGAATTCAGTATCCAGATTGCCGAGAACGTCCTATGGGGCGAGGCCTTCGTAAGTGCGACCGGAGGTTCCTTGAGTCTGGAGACAGTGGGAAGCACACCCTTGGATTGGTATTTTGCCGCAGGTCTCGGTATTCGTCTCAAGATCCCCGGGTTCCCCTTGGGGTTGTACCTTGTCAAGAATGCAACGAATGTGGGTGATAGCGGATTCAAATGGGAGCCAGGAGCGATTTTCCGCAACGCAGACAACCCTGACAGTGGTTTGAAGCTGGTCCTGGCAATAACCACAAGCATCTATTGAGCCGGGTGACCATGGAGGGCAAGACGACCACGCCCATGATGGAACAGTACCTCGAGCTGAAGCAAGCGCATCAGGGAGAGGTGTTGTTCTTTCGATTGGGCGACTTCTATGAAATGTTCATGGATGATGCCAAAGAGGTGTCACGACTTCTCAATTTGACCCTCACGGCCAGAAATGGTGTTCCCATGTGCGGGATTCCGTACCATGCCTCGAAGAACTATATCAAACGTCTCCTTGACGCAGGGAAGAAGATAGCTGTCTGCGAGCAGGTGGAAATGCCTGGTGCGAACAGGACCATAGCAAGACGAGAGGTTGTCCAGACAATAACACCCGGCACGGTTATAGAGGACGAATTCCTCGATGCGGCCACCAACAACCACATTATCTCCGTGTTTCTCGCGAAGGATGAGATTGCCTGCGCGTATTGCGAACTGTCGAGCGGTGTGTTCTCCATGGTCCTGCTGCCACTCGAGGATAGGTTCGATTCCTTGCGTGCCCTGTTCGGGGAATTGCTGCCCCGGGAAATCCTGGTGCATGAGGAGGATTACTTCTCCAACCAACAGTATGCCCAGGTGATCGACCAGCAGGAAGTCATGAAAACCCGTCTCCCGTCGTGGTATTTTGCGAAGAGCCAAGGCTTCTCACAGTTGACCGGGCATGTGGGAACCGTCGGACTGAAACAATTCGGGCTTTCACCTGAAGATACCGAATTGCATGCCTGCGGAGCCCTGTTCAGGTATATACTGGAAACCTCCAAGGCTTCTCTTTCCCATATCGATACATTTCGTAAGGTCGACAGGGAAAAAACTCTTCTTATCGATGAATCCACTCGCAGGAACCTCGAACTGTTGACAAATTTGCAGGAAGGTTCTTCTGCACGGACCTTGTTCAGTTCCATGGACAAGACCTGTACCTCGGGCGGTGCGAGACTACTGAAGTCATGGATCGCGTCTCCCCTGGCAACCCGGGAGGATATCCTGCGGCGGCAAGATTGGGTGACCTGGTTCATCACCGAATCTACCGAGCATCAGCGTATACGAACCCTACTTGGTGGAACACGGGATCTCTCCCGTTTGGCAACCCGGGTCGCCATGCATCGCGCCAACCCGCAGGACCTGGTCGCGATACAACAATCGATCGCTACGTTCTTCGAGTTGACCGAACGGAACGCGGACTATTACCGTACGTTGCTGGGAGAACATCTTCGGGATTCGGCCATGTCGGACCTCGTGTCGCTTATGGAGACACTGTTGGCCGCCATACGTGAGGATTGCCAAGGTCCATACAACCCGGGTCGCGTGATACGTCCAGGCTACAATACCGAATTGGATAGATTGCGTGGCTTGACGAACCACGGAGCCAGGAATTTGGAAGCCTATGTCAACCGCATAAAGGAAGATACGGCGATTCCAACCATCAAGCTTTCCCAAAATAGGATAATCGGACACTATCTGGAGGTTCCAAAGGCCCACGGAAACAAGGTCCCAACCTGGTTCTATCGAAAACAAACACTGGTACATGCGGAACGGTATACAACCGACGAGCTTGTGGAATTGGAACAGGAGATCCTCGCTAGCGGGGATAAGGCTGAAACGCTGGAACGGGAACTTTTCGAACAGTTGATCTCACGTACCGCGGAGCACACTTCATCGCTTCTCAGTCTCGGACAATTCTTTTCCACATTGGATTGTCTCCAATCGTTAGCCCAAGTTGCAAGGATACACCAGTATTGTAAACCCGAGGTCGCGGACGACACCCTGCTGGTTATCGAGAATGGTCGACACCCGGTTGTCGAGCAGAATATGGGCAAAGGCCAATTTGTAGCCAATGGATTGTCCATGGGAGCCGACGACGAACGGTTCTGTCTGATAACCGGGCCGAACATGGCAGGTAAATCGACTTACCTTCGTCAAAATGCATTGATAGTGCTTCTTGCCCATATAGGCTCATATGTTCCGGCGTCATCGGCTCGTATCGGACTCACCGACAAGTTGTTTTGCCGGGTGGGAGCGAGTGACAATCTGGCTAGGGGAGAATCCACATTTCTCATTGAGATGCAGGAGGCTGCCTTCATATTGAGAACCGCCACACCGCGCTCGCTTGCGATCATGGATGAAATCGGAAGGGGAACCAGTACCCAGGACGGCATGTCGATTGCCTATGCAGTCATGCGTTCGATGGTGGAGATGGGTGTAAAGACACTGTTTGCCACCCACTACCACGAATTGACCATGTTGGATACTTCAGGCATGCAATTGCTTACCCTCGCCGTAGCGGAATCGAAGCGGAACATCATATTCCTCCGCAAGATCCAACCGGGGGTAGCCGATAGCTCGTACGGCTTGCATGTAGCGAAAATGGCTGGAATCCCAACGGCTGTAATACGAAGTGCCGCTCAATTCCAAAAGCAACATTTCGCAGACTATTCCCTTGCGGGAAATTCCATGCAGCTGGACCTGTTTACCGGAAATGTTTCCGAGGAGCCGCAACACGACTCCCGTTATGAGGGACTGGTCGAACAGATTCGCCACTACGCGCTGGATAACTCGACCCCGCTCGAGGCTATGCAATTCCTCGCCGGGTTGCAAGAAGAGATCACCCGGACCGATTGAAGCAGAAGACAGTTTTCCGGGATACGTCCCATATGGATGTCGAATACGGAATCTGCCAAGCATGCGGTATGTACACCCTTATCCAAGAGAATTTGTGCGAAGTATGCTGGCATGACGTTTTGCTGTCGGTATACCGAACGAATGCATATGCCATGTGTGGCGAATGTGGTGTCCCGCTACTTCATGAACACTCGGTGTGTCTCCATATAGGAAAGAGCCCGATGGTTAATCGTATCGGTTCCTATAGTGGCAATCTCAAGCAACTGGTTGTCCGCTATAAGAAGACCGGGATTCGTGGTTTGGCAAAACCTATCGCAGCGTTGATGTCTCGTGAAATAGAACGGGTAGTGGGAAATGCAAACCAAGTGGCGATTGTTCCCGTACCTTGTAGCGAAAGGAGCAGACGAACCAGAGGCTGGGACCATATGGAGTTGGTGGGAAAGGAATTGTGTGCCAATCCAAAACGTATGCTGATACATCTGCTTGAACGGCAGGGCTCGGGCGAACTCAAGATGTTGGGGAGGCAACAGCGGAAACTCGAATCCACGCGATCATATGTACTGAAGGCTAGGCTCGATCGGAATGAACTTGAATTGCTCGATTCTTGCACGACCGTACTGGTGATCGACGATGTCATGACTACCGGATCCACCTTCGAAACATGCATTTCCCTTATAGCCGAAATCGTCGATATACCCATTCTGGGACTTTGTTTGGCCATGGATTGACAATAGTTGCCAAATGGATTAGGCTTTCTTCAGTTAGTATTGATTTTTGGGGATCGCAGAAGCCGATCCCTTTTTTTTGGAGTTAGCTTGCAAAATATCATTAGAAACGATGCATTGTTCAAGGAATTCTCGACTGTCCTCAATCCAATCGGGTTGGTGGTGGTAGACGTCCGAAGGGATGATCATCGGGATGAAACCCACATAGTGGTGACGGTCACCAACAACGAACATACAGCCGGAATCAACGAGTGTGCGAAAGCCCACCGCATCATATTTCCCCGCTTGAGTTTGTTGGAGGGAGAACGGAACATCGACCTTGAGGTATCCACACCCGGTGTGCAAAGGATTTTCAGGGACCTGTACGAGTTTTCGCTGTTTTCCGGCAAACGGTGCCGGGTCTACGACAGCAGCTGTAGTGCTTGGTTGGAAGGGATCATGAAGAATATCATATTCCGTACGGCCATGTTCATAAGGCCAAATTAGCATACGCATGGGAGGATATGTAACAATGTCCAATGATTTGGGAGAGGCGATACGCACTCTTGTAAATGAGCGGGGGATCAGTGAGGATCTTGTGCTCGAAACCATAAAAGGTTTATTGCTTGCCGCATACAAGCGCAAATTCGGAACTAGCGACAATGCTGTGGTCGAGTTCAATGAAGAACACGACAATGTGCAATTGTTTGCAAGAAAAATGATCGTGGAAGACGATGAATTCGACGGTGAATTCGATGAGATTTCACTTACAGATGCCCGTGAGCTCCACGAGGATTGCGATATTGGCGACGAGGTCTTGATTCCGATCGATCCGAAGACCTTCGATCGGATATCGGTTCAGAGTGCCAAGCAAAAAGCCAAGCAGGACCTTCGTGAAATCCAGAAAGACACCCTCTATTCTGAGTTCAAGACAAAAGAAGGCGAAATGATCATCGGTTATTACCAACGTGAAAACAACGGTGACATGTTCATAGATCTTGGTAAGATCGAAGGCGTACTGCCGAAGAAATACCAGAGTCCCCGGGAAATCTATCGCAAGAACGACAAGATCAAGTGCTATGTGTACCAGGTCGAGAAACCCGAGCACGGACAATTGCGTGTCGTGCTATCGCGGACCCACGCCGAATTTGTCAAGAAACTGTTCGAACTCGAAATTCCCGAGATATACGACCATTCGATAGAGATCCACAAGATTGTACGTGAACCGGGCTATCGCACGAAAGTGGCGGTATTCTCGCATCGCACCGATCTTGATCCTGTCGGCGCCTGCGTCGGTCTCAAGGGCATCCGTGTCCAGACGATAATGCGGGAGATGGAAGGAGAACGTATCGACGTGTTGAGATACGATCCCAATCCCATGGAGTATATCAAGAACTGCCTTTCCCCCGCCGAGATCAAGCGCGTGGTCATACTCGACGAGCACAAGCGTACAGCCGTTGCCGTCGTGGAGGATTCACAACTCTCGCTCGCGATTGGAAAACAGGGCATAAATGTAAGACTTGCAAACAAACTTGCCGACTGGATCATTGACGTAAAGACGCTTGACCAGTATCGTGAAATGGATCTCGATGTCGAGACTAAAGAACGTGTCGATGCATTGTTCAGCGATATGCCTGCCGCCGAACCCGAATTCTTCGAAGAGGAAGAGGGGGAGATGATGCTCGGCGACATACAGGAACTGGCTAAGGAATTGGTTGAGAAACTGCAATTCCATGACATCTATACTGTCGAAGAGTTCGTCAATCTTACAGAAGAAGACATTGGGAGTCTTGGTGATATTACTGAAGACGAGGTACGTCAGATCCACAGCGTCCTCGGAGAATATGTTGACATCGTGGAAGAAGAGGATGATTCGGAAATCGAACAACAGTTCCTCTGTCCAGAATGTGGCCATACATTGACACCGGACATGACAAGTTGCCCCAATTGTGGTGTCGGGTTGAGTTTCGAAGAAGTGGAAGTAGACGAGGAGTAATTGGAAGAAACTATGACGGAAGAAGATAAGAAACCTAAGACAACCTTAATTAAGCATGCGCGTGGAACGGCTCCCAGTGCCGTACAACCTTCGTCACAAAACGAGGCCGAGTCTTCGCGTCCTGTTGAAAAGAAAAAAGTGGTTGTGGTGAAGAAGAAGGTCGTTGTGGTCAGACCTCAAACCAAACCCATAGAAAAACCGGTTGAAAAACAGGTTGAAGATAAGGCTCCTGTCCAAGCTGAAAAGGCTCCCGAACAGACCTCAGAGAAAACTTCCGTTGAAGAATCTCCTCAGACGAACCCAAAACAGGTTTCCGAGAGACCTGCACCCAAGAAATCGGAACATCCATTTCGCAGGACACCGAATTCAGGTCCTTCCACACCGGTAGTACATGCGCCGAAAAACCTTCCTCCCGTTCCGGGACAAGGCCAGACTGCGCATGCCCATGCCGAATGGCGAAAGAATAACCCCGCTCCTCCCAGGAGTCCCCAACAGGGAAACACCGGTGGTCCCAGACAAGTAGGTCAGGTCGGTGGTTATGCGAATCGCAATAGCGATGCGGGAACCCGGCCGACCTATCAAGGTCCACCCAGTGGCTATAGGCCGCAAGGTGGAAGTGGTGCTCCTGGTGGTTACCGACCCCAAGGTCCTGGTGGCCCAGGTGGTCCTGGCGGCCCGGGTGGCTATAGACCACAAGGCGGTGGTGCTCCAGGTAGCAGACCCCCGTACAATGGTCCTGGACGGAGTGGTCCCGGTGCCGGTAGACCGCCATATGGCGGTGGAGGCGGCAGGCCGCCTTTCGGTGGTGGTGGCGGAAGGCCGGGTGGCGGCGGTGGATTTGCTGGCAGAGGACCCCGTTCCGGGGGACCTGGTGGTGCTCCGTCGGCTCCTGTAGATCCTTTGGCGCAGAAGCCGGCGAAAAAGGTCTACCGCAAGAAGAAGGATTTCTCAAAACCCGATCGTGACAATGAACGTGATTTCCAGATCAAACGGAAGGATCAGCATCGCGCGAATCCCATACCTAAGAAAATCGATATCATGGAAGTCATCACTGTTTCGGATCTTGCCAAGAAGATGAACCTGAAAGCTTCGGAAGTCATCGGCAAATTGTTGAAAATGGGTATGATGGTCACCATCAACCAACAAATCGATTCCGATGTCGCCACATTGATCGCAAGTGAATACAATTGTGAAGTCAATTTGGTATCGCTATACGACGAAACCCTCATCGCTGTTGACGACGACAAGCCCGCGGACATGCAAAACAGGGCACCTATCGTTACGATCATGGGACACGTCGACCATGGTAAGACGAAACTGCTCGATGCAATCCGTTCCACCGACGTGGTGGGTGGGGAATTCGGCGGTATCACACAGCATATCGGAGCCTATAAGGTAACCTTGCCTGGCAAGGGCGATGTAGTGTTCCTCGATACTCCCGGACACGCTGCATTTACCATGATGCGTGCACGTGGGGCACAGGTTACCGATATCGTCGTCCTTGTGGTCGCAGCGAACGATGGCGTTATGCCACAGACGATCGAGGCGATCGACCACGCGAAGGCGGCGAAAGTCCCCATCATTGTCGCGGTGAACAAAGTCGACCTGCCCGAAGCGAATATTGATCGTGTCAAGCAACAGTTGAGTGATCATGGACTCATGCCTGAGGATTGGGGTGGCAGCACCTTGTATTGCGAAATCTCCGCGTTGAAGAAGATTGGTATCGACGAATTGCTCGACTCGATTCTCCTTCAGGCTGAAATGTTGGAATTGGAATCAAATCCAAATGTTAGGGCCGAAGGAAAAGTCCTTGAATCGCGCATCGACCAAGGACGTGGTATCGTAGCGTCGATTATCGTGGAGCGTGGAACCTTACGTATCGGAGACAACTTTGTCGCGGGTATCTATCCCGGTAAAGTCCGTGCCATGGTCGATGACCATGGAAACAGGATTACCGAAGCTGGTCCTGCGACTCCTGTCGAAATAATCGGCCTCAGCGATATTCCGGGCGCAGGTGATCCGTTCCAGGTGACCGAGAATGAAAAGCAAGCCAGGCAAGTCGGTGGCAAGCGCCAGGAATTGGAGCGTCAAGGACAAGCGAAGAATGTCAAGAAAGTCACGTTGGACAATATTTTCGACAAGATGCAAGACGGTTCGATACAGGAATTCAATGTCATCATAAAAGGTGATGTGCAGGGTTCTGTCGAAGCGGTCCAGAATGCATTGGAAAAGCTTTCCAACGAAGATATCAGGCTCAATGTCATCAGGGCTTCCGCAGGTGCGATCATCGAAGACGATATCAACCTTGCGATCGCTTCCAGTGCATTGGTCTTGGGATTCAATGTCAGACCGACACCACGGGCACAGGTTTTGGCGGAACAGGAAAAGATTGAGATCCGCAAGTACAACATCATCTATGATGCTGTCGACGATATCCGGGATGCCATGGAAGGCATGCTTGCCCCGGAACGGAAAGAGATTGTTATTGGTCAAGTTGAAGTCCGAGATATATTCAAAGTACCGAAAATCGGCGTGATTGCCGGATGTTACGTTACGGACGGAAAGGTCAGGCGCAATGCGCAGGTCCACGTAATCCGTGACAACATAAAGATCCATACTGGCAAGATCACCTCCCTCAAGAGGTTCAAGGACGATGCCAAGGATGTGGCGGCCGGCTTTGAATGTGGTATCGGAATCGAAAATTACCAGAACCTGCAATCCGGTGACACCCTTGAAGTCATAGATGTCATCGAAGTTGCGAAGAAGTTGAAAGCGAATGAGTGATTATACGCATCAGCGGCTTGAAGCCCGTATCCAGGAGACCATCAGCACCATGATTGTGACCCGTGAAATAAAACATCACGGGCTCAGTCCCTTTGTTTCCGTCAGTCAAGTGACGCTTTCCAGGGACAAGGCCTATGCGACCGTCTGGGTCTCCTCGTTTGTCGAGGACAACAAGCTGGAACAATCTGTCGCGGCACTCCAAAGTGCGGCAGGTTTCATACAGCAACGGTTGGGAGCACTCATGAAGACCCGCAATACTCCCCGACTTACGTTCAAAGCCGACACCTCCATACGGGAAGCGCAGGCCATGAACGACCTGATAGATAGCCTCAATGTGAAAAATGAAGAATAAGTCCTCGTTGTTGTTATTGTACAAGCCTCCTGGCATCACATCCTTTTCCTCCCTCTCACCGGTCAAACGGACGTTGGGAAAGAAGGTTGGGCATGCCGGAACATTGGACAAGTTTGCCGAAGGCCTGATGATAGTCCTTACCGGCTCGTTCACCAAACTCAATCCGTTGCTATCCAATATGGACAAACGTTATATAGCCACAATCGAGTTTGGGGACGAAACCAGCACCTTGGATCCGGAAGGGGAGGTGGTAGCCTCGGGACCCGTCCCTTCCCTCGAGACGATAGAATCGGTTGTCGCCCAACAATTCGTTGGAACAATCGACCAGATTCCACCCACCTATTCAGCGGTCCATGTGGATGGAAAACGTGCCTATCGATTGGCTAGGGAAGGAAAGGACGTTGACATTCCTTCCCGATCAATCACCATCTTCTCCGCCTCGATAATCTCTTGGGAACCACCATGTCTCATCTTGTCCGTACATTGTTCCAAAGGTACCTATATCCGTTCCTTGGCTCGTGATATCGCGTTGGCCTGTGGCTCAAGAGCCCATCTGGTCGCTTTGGAACGGACCATGATCGGCCCCTTTCTATTGGAAGATGCCGTGGATCCGATGGATACGGCTGCGTTGTTGGCCCACGCGGATTCAAGTCGTGAACGGTTGCTCAAGATCGGGCATATGGGACAACTTACCGTATCTGCGGAAGCCTCGTTGCGCCTTACCTATGGCAATCTGCCTCCCAAAGGTAGTATCATGGTATCGAACGTACAGGAAACCGATCGCTATGCAACGGTTTCCGACGAAGCCGGACACCTGTTGGCAATCGTGGGGTTGGATAACCAAGGTTTTCCCAACAAGGTGATGGCCTTGCCCTGTATGGAGTCGGAATAATGGAAATACATGACTTTGACCAACTGTCCACTTCAAGGGAATTCATACTTGCCAAATCGGTCTTGTCCATTGGAGTTTACGATGGCCTCCATTTCGGTCATCAACGCATTATTTCAGCTACGGTCTCACTCGCAAAATCCCATGCGGATTGGAAGACGGTCGTCATAACCTTCGCCCAAAATCCCAAGACCATGATGGGCAGGAACCCTTTTGACAAACCTTTGATGAGTTTGCGGCAAAGCACCGATTTCTTTTCCAACCTTGGAGTTGATTATTTGGTTGTGATTGACTTTTCTCCCGATTTCAGTAAACTGACAGGAGAGGAGTTCATCGCCCGCTGTTGCGGAATGTTCGATGTCCAAGCCATTGTTGTAGGGGAGAATTTTCGTTGCGGTTCCCATGCCGATACCGGTGTCGAGGAGTTGCGGAAGATTGTTCCCAAGTATACTGAAGGTGCAACTGTGTGTGTACCGGATATGTACAAATTGAACGATGGGACGGATGACAGCAGCACATTGGTGCGTATTACCCTCACCAAGGGTACAGTGTCGGAAGTTCCGGCACAACTCGGCAGGAATTATTCGGTGGACTTGGCCCATATACCTTCCAGGAACAACGAATACCCCCTGCGATTTCCGATCGGTTCATTTATACAACTCCTGCCGCCACCGGGAGTGTATGAAACTGTACTGGTCATGGCCAACAGGTCGGAATGGAAGATGATTGCCTTGGTCGATGAAGAGTTTCTTACGTTGACCAGCATGACTTCCCCGGCGCCAAGCGTTTTCCATGCAGGTTCGGTACAAGCCGTACGGTATGACAATTTGCAATTTGTAAAGGAGTTGACGTAAGTATGTTGACAAAAGAAATGAAAGCCCAGATTATCGCCGAGTACGGCGGATCAGAAACAAACACCGGAGCTGCCGAAGTTCAGGTTGCATTGCTTACCGCACGTATTCGCGATTTGCAGGATCACTTCAAGCAGTTCCCGAAAGACCACGCAAGCCGTCGTGGTTTGTTGAAAATGGTTGGTGCCCGTCGCCGACTGCTCAAGTACATAAGGAATAGCGATGTCAATAGATACCGCGAACTTATCCAGAAGCTTGAGTTGAGAAAATAATTGAAGGGTATTGGGTATTGAATTGGACCAGCTCCGGGTTCCCTTACGGGACTTCAGGGGCTGTTTCCGTTTCTAGCCCAACCCATAAGTAGTAGAATCAAAGAACAAAAGAAGTAGGAAAGAATGATGAAATCAGTAAGAATCAAAATCGGTTCCGGCGAATTGGTGCTGGAAACAGGAAAAATGGCCAAGCAGGCCAATGGCGCAGTCTATGCGTATTACGAGGGTAGTGCAGTTCTCGCAACCGTGTGTAGCGGACGGGCTCCGGAAACCCCACTCGACTATGTTCCCCTTCAAGTCGAATACAATGAAAAATATTATGCAGCCGGAAAAATCCCAGGTGGTTTTCTCAAACGTGAAGGCCGCCCAAAAGATAAGGAAATTCTTGTTTGTCGCTTGATCGACCGCCCCATGCGTCCCTTGTTCGACAAGGCGTTTGGACGAGAAATCCAGATTGTACCCACCGTTGTCAGTTCCGACATGGTGAACCCACCCGATATCATCGCGATGATCGCATCTTCTGCGGCAGTAACCATAAGCGACATTCCCTTCAACGGGCCGATCGCCGCTGTCCGCGTCGCATATATCGATGGCGCGTATGTGATCAACCCGACGTTCCAGCAGATCGAGGAATCCCAGTTGGAAATAGTGGTAGCCGGTACTGAAGACGGGATTACTATGGTCGAGGGAGGAGCAAAGCAGGTTTCCGAGGAAATGATGCTTGAAGCCATCGAGACCGCACAACCGGTTATTGCCGACTTGTGCCGCATCCAGAGGGAATTGGCAAAGCTTGCCGGTAAGGAAAAGCTTCCGGTCATGGAGATCAAGGAGGACTTGTCCTTCCTCGATCCGATCCGTGATTTTGCCTATCCCTTGTACAAGGAAGCAAGTTTCGTGAAGGGAAAGATGGAACGCTACGCAGCATTGGCGAAGGTCAAGGAAACTGTAGTCGAGAAATTCGAGGACGTCTTGGAAGCCAGCGGAAAACCTGAGAAGGTGTACGCCATGTTCGAGGATCTCGAATATTCTATCCTCAGATCGTCTATCTTGCATGAAGGATTGCGCACCGATGGCCGTAAAGTCGATGCTATCCGCCCCATAACCTGTGAAGTTGGTGTCCTTCCGAGAACCCATGGAAGCGCACTCTTCACCCGGGGTGAAACCCAGGCCCTGGCGACAACAACTCTCGGCACAGCACGTGACGAGCAGATGTTCGACACGATCGATGGAGAGAAGCATTTCAGCAATTTCATGTTGCACTACAACTTCCCTCCATTCAGTGTCGGCGAGACAGGACGCATGGGAACCGGTAGACGAGAGATCGGACATGGGCACCTTGCCCAGAGGGCTCTTGAAGGCGTACTCCCATCGAAGGTCGATTTCCCCTATACCGTGCGTGTTGTTTCAGAAATACTTGAATCCAACGGATCGTCTTCCATGGCTTCCGTGTGTGGCGGATGTCTTTCACTGATGGATGCTGGTGTACAGATCCTTCAACCGGTAGCCGGAATTGCGATGGGTCTGATCACCGAAGGTGCCGATTACAGCAAATATGTTGTTCTCAGCGATATTCTTGGTGAAGAGGACCATTTGGGCGATATGGACTTCAAGGTAGCCGGTACCCGTGACGGAATCACCGCTTTCCAAATGGATATCAAGATTGCCGGTGTTACCCGAGAGATCATGGCAAAAGCATTGTCCCAAGCCAAGGACGGCCGCATGCATATTCTCGGGATCATGGAACAGACTTTGAAGACTTCAAGGAAGGAGACTTCCGAGTACGCTCCGAAGATCCTCACCATGAAGGTCGACGAAGAGAAGATCGGTGCGGTGATTGGAACCGGTGGCAAGACCATAAAGGGGATTGCGGAACAGACCGGTGCCGAAATCAATATCGAGAACGATGGTACCGTGACAATCTACGGCAAGAACAGTGCGAGCGCACAAAAGGCGATAGACTTGGTGAAGTCGATTGTCGAAGAGCCTGAAGTTGGAAGAATCTATACCGGAACGGTCAAGAGGATCATGGATTTCGGTGCATTCATCGAAATTCTTCCAGGTAAGGAAGGATTGTGCCATATCAGCAAACTGTCGAAGACCCGGGTGAACAATGTGAACGATGTCCTGAGTGTGAACCAGATCATTCCGGTCAAGCTGATGGAAGTCGACAGGATGGGTCGTCTGAACCTCAGCTACGTCGATGCATTGGACCAGGAATCCAAGTAACCATGAAACAACCTTCAGGGCTGGCAATACAAGTTGTCGCGGCGGAATCCGCCACGTTGCCCCGCTATGCTTCACAAGAAGCGGCAGGTGCCGATTTGTGCGCATACCTTCCTGAAGGACCTGTTTCCATCCCATCATCGGGAGGACGGGCACTTGTCCCAACAGGACTTGTGCTCGAAATCCCGCATGGGTATGAAGGGCAGGTGAGACCCCGAAGTGGACTTGCCAACCGTTACGGTGTCACCGTTTTGAATAGTCCGGGGACCATAGACAGCGATTACCGGGGTGAGGTAAAGGTGGTTCTCATCAACCATGGGGACGAGCCTTTCGAGATCAGCCACGGCCAACGCATAGCACAATTGGTCATAGCACCAGTCGTTCGATGCGGTTTTATCCAGACGGAGACCACAAGCAATACCGAGCGGGGTGAACAAGGGTTCGGATCAACAGGAGTGTGATGTATGGAGAGACGCAACGTCTCCACATATGCAATCCTACGAAGGTATGTATTGCGTGAGTTTCTCCTATCGTTGTTGGTTGCCTTCCTGTTTTTCTTCTTCATTTTCTTCATCAACCAATTGTTGCTCTTTGCCCAGCGCATCCTCCTGAAGAATGTGGATATCTGGGCTGTCGTGAAGTTGGTCGGATTGTCCGTACCACAAATTCTACTGTATACGATACCCTTCTCGACACTGAGTGCCGCATCGATGGTGATAGGCGACTTGTCGGAACGAAACGAGATACTGGCGCTTCGGGCTTCGGGCATTTCACTACGGAGAATGTTCGAACCCATAGCGATCATGGGACTTGTCCTTGCCCTTTGCACTTTTCTCGTAGCCGATGTATTGTTGCCTTACAGCAATCAGCAGTTCAGGACGATCTACGCCCAGTTGCTACGTGATCTTCCCACCATCGAACTGGAATCGTATTCGGTGAACCAAATCGGCGATATCGTTTTGGTTACAGGAGAAGTACAGGACGATTCCATCGGATCCCTCGTGTTGTTCGACACGTCCTCGAATACGGATCGCCAAGTGATCAGCGCGACCGGAGGAAAAGTGACCCTGGTGGATATCGAGAGCTTTCTCTATAGGCTGGAATTGGATAATCCCGTGGTACTCAGTACAGACGGCACCTCCATGGACGGCTTTTCCCTTGCCGATGCAACTTCCATGACCTACTATCTGGATTTCAGCAACCAGGTCTCACGGTTCACCGATGTGACTCCTTCGCAGCTCAGCTCGCGGGACCTGCTGTATGCAATCGAATCCCGCAAGACCGATCTCGACCGCGACACACAGATCCGGCTTGCCAAACTCCGGACTGTCCAGCTGCAACTTGCGGATACGCTTCGCACTGTATCTGTACAAGACTTGGATGCAAACAGCGATACGGTACGGAAGCTCCTTTCGATCCAACAGGAATTGGCCCAACTTGAAAAGCAGAAGAGCATTAATTTCTACCTCCAGTACTATCGGGCCGAATTGCATAAGAAAATAGCATTGTCCATCAGTTGCTTTGTCCTGGTATTCATCACCTTTCCCCTTTCGTATCTCCGGCTCAAACATGGCCGGTTGTTCGGATTCGGGTTGAGCCTGGTAGTCGCTAGCGCATACTGGTTCCTCCTTTTCTTTGCCCAGACAAAAATTCTCGACGTGACAATAAATCCAGGTTTCCTCATCTGGATACCCAACATGGTTATCGGAATGCTCTCCGCGTTTTTGCTTTTACGTTCGAGGCATGTATGAAAAGACTGGACCGTTATATCCTGACTTCCATGTTTCGCGTGATCGCCTCATCCGTACTGCTGGTCTCCGGGGTATTGCTGATGTTTGATATCTTTTCAAACCTCGAGCGGTACATGAGCTATAGCGTCTCGTATGCACAAATAGGACGACTAACGCTCCTTTATCTTCCTGCGGCCATAGGACTCGCGGTGGGACCAGCGGCGCTGTTCGCCACAACCTATTTCCTTTCCATGCTGCATGCCAACAATGAAATGATCATCCTCTCCAATATCGGATATCCCTTCAGGAGAATCATCGCACCGATCATAGTATTGGGAATAGCGCTTGTCTGCTTCCAGTTCTTCTTCTCTGAACAAGTCGCGATTCCCGCTTCCCGTGAAAAGGCCAGGTTGTCCAAGGAAGTCTTCGGCGAACGCCAGCTGGGGGACAATCGCAATGTGACACTCCAATCGCCCGAGGGAAGGTATGTATTGCATGCCGGAAGATACTATGAAAGCGAGCAACGCATCACGTCGGTGATTCTTGTAGTCCTTGACGAGCAGGGAAGACTCAATGCCCGCATCGATGCGACCAGCGGCTCCTTCAACGGCACCTATTGGGTTTTCAGGGATGTCCGCAAATATCTGCTGGACCTCGATGGAATAGTACTCCACGCCAGCCGGGAAGACGAATACCATAATGAAGGCATCACCATGGAACCTGCCTTGTTCAGAAACCTCAGTGCTGATATCACCACCATGGAGCTGCAGAGCGCACTCAGGTATGTCCAACGCATCAAGCTCATGGATTCCAAACAATATGCGCTCTATGCATCGGATTTGGCAAATCGTGTTTTTGGCAACCTCACCCCCTTGATTCTCATCATCATTTCTTGTTCTACTGTCTTCACTTGGAGAAAAAATGTACTCGTGCTGAGCATATTGGCCAGCCTTGCCATCGCGGTGGTGTTTTTCGTGCTGCAGATGGTGAGCATGATTTTCGCCAAACAAGGTATCTATGCTCCCGAGCTGGGACCTTTGGCCCCGATAGCAGTCCTTGCGCTTGTTTCGGTGGTGATTCAGATTACTAGAAGGATTTGAGAAAAAATGGATAGGATTTTTACGAAGACACACCAGGATGAGAACAGCTTGGCACGTTGTGGAATAGTCTCATTGCCCCACGGCGACGTTGTTACTCCGACATTCATGCCGGTGGGCACAAATGGAACGGTAAAGGGAATGTACCATGATGCCGTCGCGGATATCGGTTACAACCTGATATTGGGCAACACATACCATCTCTATCTCAGACCCGGTATCGAGGTGTTGAGGCAGTATGGTGGATTGCACAACTTCAGCAACTGGAAGCACAACATCCTGACAGATAGCGGTGGTTTCCAAATCTTCAGCTTGTCGCAACTGAGGAAGATCAAAGAGGAAGGTGTTGTATTCCAGAGCCATATCGACGGATCCAAGCACCATTTGACCCCTGAGAAGGTCGTGGATATCCAACATGTGATCGGGAGCGATATCCTCATGTGCCTTGATGTCTGCACTGCTCCCGATATCACCTACCGCAAGGCGCGCGAGGCATGGGAGATCACACGGTCGTGGGCAAAACGCTCCTATGACCATTGGAATTCGCTGGAAGGGTTCGAAGGAAAATTGTTCGGTATCGTACAGGGCAACTTCTTCAAGGACCTGCGCAAGGAAAGTGCGTTGGCCATAGCGGAGATCGACTTTCCAGGCATCGCTATAGGAGGATTGTCGGTCGGGGAAACCCCCGAGGTATTCTCCGAGTTCCTGGCCTATACCACGGAATACATTCCAACCGACCGCCCCCGCTATGTCATGGGCATCGGTTCTCCCGACTACATTCTCGATGCGGTTGCCAACGGAATCGACTTGTTCGATTGCGTACTCGCAACACGGTCGGCACGCAATGGTTCGGTATTTACCGACGATGGCATGATCCAAATGAAAAAGGCAGCGCATGAATTCGATACCGGCCCGTTGTCGGAGGGTTGCACATGCACCGCATGTACAAAATACTCACGTGGGTATATCCGGCACATGTTCAAGGCTGGGGAAATGCTTGGAGGCATGCTTGCCACGGAACACAATCTGACCTACCTGTACCATTTGATGGAGAAGGCTCGCCAAGCTATTCACGAAAACCGGTTCCTCGAATTCAAACGATCGTATCTGGCCAGGTACTATGGCAAATAGGGAACGTCATACAGCGCGTGACGCTGCCTCGAATTCGCTGGTCATCATGATCTGCACCTTGGCATCGCGATTGCTCGGTATCGTGAAGGCAAGGGCGATCGCCACGGTATTCGGAGCAACCGGAATTGCCGATGTGATCAACTTCACCTTCAACATACCCAATAATTTCCGGAAACTGTTTGCCGAGGGAGCCCTAAGCAGTGCCTATATCCCAGTGTTCACCGCCTCCATAACGAAAGAGGAGGGTGGAACGGCGACTTCACGGGCTCTTTTAGCCCGGATGCAGGGATTCCAGTTGCTTATCACTGTTCCCTTGGTTCTGCTCACTTGGATGTGGAGAGAACCGATAATCCTGTTTCTTAGCGATTTCTCGGATCCTGCGAGTATCCGACTGTCCAGTGAACTGTTGGTCTATTTCATGATCTTCCTTGGTTCCATATCGTTTGCCGCACTCTACGGGGGCGTGTTGCAAAGCCATGGGTCCTTCTTCACGGCTGCTGCGGCGCCTCTGATCTTTTCCCTTTCTGTCATAGGCAGTGTCTACTTGCTCAGCGACCGCTTCGGCGCATACTCCATGGCACTCGGTGTCGTTGTAGGAGGAACATTGCAAGCGATCGTCACGTATTGGCGGTTGAGGAAATATGGGTACACGATGCTCATTTCCTTCAATTTCGCCAATCCGGAATTCAAACGGGTCATGAAGGGGTGGGCACCGGTTACGATCACAGCCGTCATCGCAATCGTCACCCAACAGATAGCATTCTATTTCGCCTCTTCACTATCGGAAGGAACCGTTACGGCATTCAGCAATGCGATTATCCTATGGCAAGCCCCCTATGGCATATTCTATACCGCAATCGCAACAGTCTTCTTTCCTGCCATGGTCTCCGCCTTCCATAGGAAAGCTCCACAAGAGTTGGGGGCATTGATTTCCAAGGGGATGCTGTATATCGCCACATTCCTGATTCCCGCGGCGCTGGTCCTTACGGTGTTGCGCAACGAGACGACTGCGGTCCTGCTGCAAAGCGGACGTTTCAATCTTAGAGATACGATGGAGACAGGTCGGATCCTGATATGGTTCTCGATAGGTATGCCTATTGTGGCATGGTATGGATTCATGCAGCGCGTCTGTTTTTCCACAAACAAGTTCACCACGACTCTTGTTGTCGGGATAGTCGTATCGGCACTCGACATCTTTATTACTTGGCTTGGGATACGATTGGGTTACGGTTCGCCTTCATTGAGTTTTGCGAATTCCCTATCGTATGCGATCGGAATACTGGTGCTTTGGTGCATCGCAGTCCGAAGACAGCATGCCCAAGTACACGCAAAGGTGCTGGCAGGCGATCTGGCCAAACTGTTGGTGGCCAATATTCCCCTGGCAACGCTGGCGTTCATATACATCCGGTTGACGTCACCTTCATGGTGGCATGATGGAAGCACGTGGTCCAACGCCTTGGTACTGTTGGGGCTCTACAGCTTGGCGGTTCTCAGTACGGTCGTCTCGTACCGGTTGGCGGGAATAGAATTCCTGAGTGTCCTGAAACGGAAAGAGCGCTGACATGATCGCCGGCGCTCCCCACATATCTGATTGACAATCCGATGATCTACACCAGAAGTCCGCTTATCGAAACCACGGTATAGTCATACTTGGTCTCGTTTATCTCGAATGTGAACCGTTCTCCAGGAGTATGGTTCAAAAGCTTGGCACCGAATGGAGCAAGGTAACTGATAGTATTCTCGGCAGGGTTCGATTCCCATGGTCCGAAAATCCGGTATATATCCTCGTTCCCATTCAAATTGTTCTTCAGGACCACCTCGGTGCCGAACGATACCTTCGATGCATCCACCATGGACTGGGTTACTATGACGGCACGTGAGATTTCCTCGGTGAGGCGCATCATGGTTGTGTTGAGAATCCCTTGCTTTTCCTTCGCTGCCTTGAACTCGGAATTCTCCCGCAAGTCTCCCAGTGAGAGCGCGGCACCGATTTCCTTCGAGTTCTCCGGGATCTCGACATTCATGATCCGATCCAACTCAAGTTGCTTCTCCTGATACCTGGCCTGGGTCACAAGCAGCCCGCTGGTTACCATCTCGGTGGAATTCTCTTCTTCACCGAGGAACACAAAGTCGGGATACTTCTCGAGGATCGCATGCTTCACCTCGATTTTTCTCGACTGGTCGAGTCCCTGCATGCGCTGCACAATAAAGTTCACACGCTGGGCCGAACCTTCGTTCGCCCCCTTGAGGAAATCGAACACGACCCGTTCTTCGAAGAGGATAGTGGTCAATGTTTTCGCAATCTTGCGATTTTCATTGGTGGCCTTCTTCGCTTCGATCGCATTGAACGCGAAGTCGAGCAACTGCAATTCACTGGTAAGCAATGTCTCGAACGGAACCTTTATCTTCTTCTCCCAGAACTTGCGGTCGTAGGTACGGGCCAGGTAGGTGAACAGATCGGCATTCTCACGATAATTCCTGCAGGCATTCCTGAACATGTCCTCAATGACTTTCTGCCGTCCCTGATCCCGCAAGGTGTCCATGATATAGCTGGTCAGATAGTAGGGGTAGAGGGAAATCAGGACCTTCTCGATTTCCTCTGGATCCTCGACGGTCACCACATTGTCTATGAAGGATTTCTTGAGCTCCGAATCGTCGATCGCATCGAAAATCTTGGGAATATTGTCCATAAGACCATACAGATGTTTGAAATCGACAGTATTCGGGCGCTCAAGGAACGGATACTTGTCGCACAGGAAATCGACGAAGAGGTAACTGGAGATCACCTGGTCGTTCACCATCTGGTAGTTGGTGCATTGGTCGACAAAGTATTGGACCATCTCCATGAAGAACTCGGTCTCGGGGTCTCCGTTGACAAGGAACTCGCGTACGATCCGGACCTTCTGGTAGAAACGCTTCTCATTGCGGAAAATACCCAACGATTTCTCTTCGTAGGAAATCGGTGTTTCCCGTACAGTGAAGACATCGGGATCATTCGGCAAGAAGCCGATGAGAGGATCGCTCATCAGTACCTTTTTGGCCGATGAAAGCCACGAGGTCCATTCCTTCACCGTCAGGATCGAAGGAACGATCTCAGCTTTCATATCTTTCAGGGTTGCGGCATTTCCATGGCTGGAAATGAGGGTTCTCAGACCCCAGGGCACATCGCCAATAAACTTCTCGGTCAACTTTTCCTTGGGAAAAACGCTCTTCAGCACCCATATGTGATGCTTTGGCAATACTTGCAGGGAACTGAATGCCATGCCCAGCGACATGCTGTGGTTTCTCTTTGAGGAGAAGTCGATCACCACATTCTCATGCGACAACTCGCGGATACGGCCGATGCTCCAGGTCTTGTGGAATACGAACGATCCCTTGTCGAATGCGATGTTCTTCTCGAAATCGTCGATCGCGGAGTGTACATCCCGATAGGCTTTGGTCAAATTCGATATTTCTATGCACGCCTCAAGCCTGCTGTGTCCAACGTATTTCTGTCGATAGCACTCGACCAACCGTTCCCGTGCCCATTCGGAATGGGGATCGGTATCGAGCATGGTCTTGAGTACATTCACCCCCTGGTCCCAATCCTCCTTCTGCACGGCAACGTCGTACAGCTGGGAAAGCATCTGGTTCGTCCGTTCCCCCTGGAATCGGGTGGAGACACGTTGTGCCAATCCGAGGAGGTATGCGAAGTCGTCGGGAATCATACGCAGGAGAATGGTCCAGACATCCTTCACAGCGGGAAGGTTCTGGGCATTCAGATATCTTTGCAGGGATTTCTTGTAGAAAAAGAGGGCTTTCTCCTTGTTGTTCTTGGAGATATACCGTTCGGCGATAGCCTGGAGCAGATCGGTCTCATCATAATCGACCTTCACCAAACGCTCGTAGAGGACAAACTTGTCATCCTCGCGATTCAGCTTTTCGTAACACGCTGCCAGCACGCGAATGACATACTTGTCCTCGAAACGTTCCAAAACCTTCAGGCTCAAGTGCTCGACGATACTGTATTTCTTGCTTTCGTTGAACATTTCAATGAGGTTGGTGATGTTGCCATAATCAAGGGACCGCCTGCGCAGCGCGATACTTCCGCTCAGATACATGGCAATGATGCTGTTCTTGTTCTTCTGGAGGTATTCGTCACATATGGATTTCACTTCAAGCAATTCTTCGGGGCTTTCGATCTGATTTAGAATGACATCGAGCTCCTGGAAATTGGGAATAGTGTAATTGTTGATGGTAGCCCTTGTCCACTTCTCTTCTGTGAGTAGGGTTTTGATGTTCTCTTCGTTCATGCTGCGCTCCCTTGATAAAGTGCTTATTTGGAACAAATAGCAAACAGCCCGAGCCGTGTATCCTTTGGTTTGGATTCATTGACAGCTCAGGTGTTGTACGGTGAGAAAAGTTCCAAGTTGCTTATGCATAATAGCATGTAAAGCAATACAATGCAATAAGTCTTTGCTTATCAGGGCAGTTGGGCACCGTGCACGCTTTCCAAAAACCACGGTATCTGGTACAACATAATCATGAAAACAGAACCACGTTGTATCCTTGCTCCGTCAATGCTCTCAGCCGATTTTTCCTGTGCTGGAGAAGCGGTTGCGATGATTGGAAAAACCACCGCCCAGTGGATCCACCTGGATGTCATGGATGGACTGTTCGTTCCGAATATCTCGTTCGGTCCAAAGTTCATCGAAGATATCAGGCCCCTGTCCTCGTTGGTTTTCGATACCCATCTCATGGTGGATAGACCCGAGCGTTTCATTGTGGAATTTGCTAAGGCCGGCAGTGATATCATAACTGTCCATGCCGAGGCCTCGGTCCATTTGCACCGGACACTGGGTGCGATACACGATGAAGGCAAGCAAGCCGGCGTCTCGTTGGTTCCCTCGACTCCGGTGTCGTCGATCGAGATGGTCTTGGATGAAGTGGAATTGGTATTGGTCATGAGTGTCGATCCCGGGTTCGGTGGACAGAAATTCATTGCCAATTCAATGGATAAGATCCGACAGTTGGATGAACTGCGTAAAAGGCACAACCTCGATTTCAGGATCTCTGTCGACGGGGGTGTGAATGCGAACAACGCCAATCGCTTGGTTGAGGCGGGTGTCGATGTGCTGGTCATGGGAAGTGCTTTCTTCAATGCCGATGACAAGAAGTCGTTCGTGGCACGGATACAAGGTTTGGAAGCCTGATGAGAGCGGTCATCCAACGGGTAACCGAAGCTTCAGTCACCGTTGACGGCTCTCTGGTCGGTAGCATCGATCGTGGGCTTCTGGTGTACCTCGGGGTCCAGAAAGGCGATACCGAGGTCGATTTGGCATATCTGGCGAAAAAGATTCCAAGGATGAGACTGTTCACCGACGACGATGGAAAAATGAATTTGTCGGTTTCCGATCTCGGCTATTCGATGCTGGTGGTAAGCCAGTTCACGCTCTGCGCGGATTTGCGGAAGGGGAACCGCCCCTCGTTCGATCCCGCGGCCGAACCGGCGGTCGCCCGACAGATGTACGAGTTGTTTGTCGAGAAGGTGCGGTCGCAAGGGCTTGAAGTCGCTACCGGCGAATTTGGTGCCTCCATGCGCGTGGCTTATACCAACGAAGGTCCGATTACACTTGTTCTCGACTCTCTGGGAAATTTGAAGCAATAACCTGACAGATGCGGTATGATTGGTATGGAATAAGGTAAGGAGTGAATAGGAATATGGCAAAGAACTCAAATAATTCGAGTGGCGCGGTAGTTACGGATTCCAAGCAGAAGCTGGTGGCGTTGGAGGCGGCCCGTTCCCAGATCGACAAGCAGTTTGGAAAAGGTGCCCTGATGAAATTGGGCGATAGTGCCACCGATCGAACGATACAAGCCATCTCTTCGGGTTCGATCCTTCTGGACGAAGCCTTGGGTGTCGGTGGTTATCCGAAGGGCAGGGTAATCGAGATATACGGACCGGAATCTTCGGGAAAGACGACGCTGGCATTGCATGCGATCGCCGAGAGCCAAAAGGCAGGTGGAATCGCGGCCTTCATCGATGCGGAACATGCCCTTGATCCGACGTATGCCAAGAAACTTGGTGTGAATACGGATGAATTGTGGATATCACAACCTGACAATGGTGAACAAGCCCTTGAGATCGTCGAATCGTTGGTGCGCTCCGGTGCGGTCGATATAATTGTGGTCGACTCGGTGGCAGCGTTGACCCCACAGGCAGAGATCGATGGTGAAATGGGCGATTCCCATATGGGTCTGCAAGCCCGACTCATGAGCCAGGCCTTGCGAAAACTCACCGGCATACTCTCCAAGAGCAATACCACCATTATCTTCATCAACCAGATCCGCATGAAGATCGGTGTCATGTTCGGCAACCCCGAGACGACCACAGGTGGAAATGCCTTGAAATTCTACGCCTCCATCCGTATCGAGGTACGGAAGATAGAGGCTATCAGTAGAAGCGCCGACGATATAATCGGGAATCGGGTACGTATCAAGATTGTGAAGAACAAAGTGGCTCCACCATTCAAGAAAGTGGAACTCGACATGTTCTTCGGTGAAGGCCTCAGTTACCATGGCAGTATTCTCGACGCAGCCTTGAAATTCGAACTGCTGGAGAAAAGCGGTTCATGGTACGCCTACAATGGAGAGAAGATAGGGCAGGGTAGGGAGAATGCGATCACCTTCCTGAAGACGAACACGGATATCACCATCGAGCTTGACAAGAAGCTCCGTGTATTGATCTTCCCCACTATTGTGGCTGCATCTGGCAAGGTGGCGGAAATTACGGCAGAATAACGACTCTTTACGCAACCATGCGAAAAAGGTATACTCTTTCGCATGGTGAATGAAGCAGGGCTGGCGGTTACCGAGCACATGCCCCAAACCGCCTTGTCCTATTCGATACGACAATTCGAAGGTCCCCTGGATCTGTTGTTGCATTTGATCCAGAAGGCACAAGTAAACATATACGATATCCCCATTGCGGAAATTACTGACCAGTTCCTGGCGTATCTTGATGTTACCGACAGGATGGATCTGGATGATCTGACCGATTTCTATGCCATGGCTGCACATCTCATCTACATGAAGAGCAGGATGTTGCTCCCCACGGACGAACAGATCGAAGAGGATGACGAGTTTTCCGAATTGCGGGCAGATCTTGTCGAACGGTTGCTCGAATACCAGAAGTTCAAACGGTATACGTCACTTCTTTCTGATTCCAATCAAAGTGGAGAATTGTTCATACATCGGAAGAAAAGCCAGTTCATGCTTCCCTTCGAGGACCAGGACCTGTGGAACGATGTGAATGTATGGGATCTGTTGAAGACCTTTTCCTCATTGCTCCAATCGATAACACCCGAACAGGTCTTCAATGTGTACGAGGAAGTGACCACCAAACAGAAGCTCACCCTCATGGCAGAATTGTTCGAATCCAGGGACGACATATCCTTTTCGGATATCGTCGTGCACCGGGATTCTCCCATGGATATCATCTGTGCGTTCCTCGCGATCCTGGAGGCTGTGAAATTCAGTATGGTCACCATACACCAGCATGCATTGTTCGGTGATATCGTGATCAGGAAGAAGCAGGATTTCGATCCCGATGTTATCGATGATGAGGATTTCGGTGATGAAGAACCGTATGAATCGTTCCTGTTGCCCCAAAATACACAAGCTCAGCAATCCCAAAAGATGGAACATCCGTCTTTCCCGTATGATGATGCCGACGATGAGATCATTGATTTGACCGATGACGATGACCAGGAGGATGTATGATTGGCGATGCGACGATACTTTCTTCCAATGCACGCCTGGTGGAAGTGATACTGTTCTTGGAAAATGAACCTGTCGGAACGGACAAGCTCGGGAAATTGACGGGCATGGAGGAACAGGTCCTGCTGAAAGCATTGAAGGAACTGCAGGATTATTGGGAAGCCCACATGCATGGATTGCATCTGGTTGAAGACAAGGGAACCTATTGTTTTTTGCCAGCGACCGACTTGCATGACCGTCTTCGGGATTGTTATGGAAGGAAAGTGGACCGGCGGTTGTCGAAGGCAGCACTGGAAACGTTGTCGATCATTGCCTATTCCCAACCGGTCACCCGTAGGGATGTGGAGAATATCCGGGGAGTCGCCTCCGACAATATCGTCCGCCTCCTGCGTGAACGTGAATATATCAAGGTCGTCGGCCGCAAGGATGTCCCGGGGCATCCCTGTCTGTACGGAACGACAAAAAAGTTTTTGTTTGAATTCAACTTACCGAGCATATCGGCGCTTCCGAAACTATCGGAGATAGACCGTGCCCGTTTTACCAATGATGAGGAGCTATACGATGCGAATTGAATATCCTATCCGCCTGCAGAGTTATCTTGCGAAAAGTGGATTTGGTTCCCGAAGATCCTGCGAGACATTGATCTCGGAAGGACGCGTTTCCGTCAACACCAGGATTGTCGTTGAACTGGGCACGAAGGTAGATGCCGACGATGTGGTCATGGTGGACGATATCTTGGCCGAACCGGCCGACAGGACCTTCTACTATGCTTTGAACAAGCCGAAAGGATATGTGTGCACCAACTACGATCCCAACGAAAAACTCTATGCCCGGGATCTCATAACCATTCCGGAAAACAACCTGCTGTTCCATGTCGGACGGCTGGACAAGGAGTCCTCGGGTCTTATCCTCTATACGAACGATGGTGATGTTGCCCAAAAGATAATGCATCCTTCGAGCCAAATCGAGAAGGAATATGCAATCATGACCAACGAGCCGATCAATCGGGTGGATCTCGACGAGGCTCTCAGGGGAATCTATATCGATAGCCAGAAACCCTATACCATCAAACATTTCAAATTGCAGTCCAAGCGTTGGGTGTTGGTGACTCTTACCGAAGGGAAGAATAGGGAACTCCGCAAGATCTTCAGCTATTTCGGCTATACTATCCAGCGGCTTGTACGGATACGGATCGGCCCTATACAATTGGAGGATCTCGCGGAAGGTCGCTACAGACCGGTGACCAAGGCAGAGATTACGGCACTTTTGGAGGGCAAGAACGTATGACCAAGGAAGAGACCATGCGGTTGAAAGGTTTTGTGGTAGCCATCGACGGACCTGCCGGAGTGGGAAAAAGTACAATTGCCAACATGGTTGCACAGCACTTGGGTTTCTATTTCCTGAATTCAGGAAATTTTTACCGGGCAATTACCCTGACAGTTCTCGAGCAAGGCGTGGATCCGAAGGACGAAGCGGCTGTGCTCGATGTGGCCAGACGGCTGTCAATGAGGATTGTCGACGGCAGGTTGCATGCAGATGGAGTCGATGTCCAAGACCGGTTGCATACCGATGCGGTCGATGCGTATGTGGCGCAACATTCCGCGATCGTTGAATTGCGTGCCATAGTCAACACACATCTCAGGGCATTGGCGGAAGGGGGGTTGAATCTGGTTGCGGAGGGCAGGGATATAACGACTGTTGTGTTTCCCGAAGCTGGATGCAAGTTTTTTCTGGACGCTTCCGTAGAGGTTCGGGCCAAGCGGCGCTACGATCAGCAACCGACGGAAATGCCACTGCAGGAATTGGTGAAAACCATTGCAGAACGCGACAAAATTGATAGGAACAAACCGGTTGGAGGACTTAAAGTAGCTCCTGACGCCCTGTATATCGACTCGTCGTACTTGACCATAGATGAAGTTTATGACACAGTGTTACGTGCTATATTCGCCCGGATTCAGGGCGAAAATAAGGATCAGGAGAGAAAAGTGGAAGAAGTGAAGGAAGTGTTGGAAACACAAAGCGAACCTCAGCAGAAGGCTGATATGCAAACGATGCTGCAGGAACATTACCTAAAATCTCTTGATGAAATTGAAGACGGTCAGCTTGTTACCGGTACTGTTGTTCAGGTCAATAACGAGTATGTGTTTGTGGATGTGGGTTACAAGTCGGAAGGCAGAATTGCCCTCGACGAGTTCACCACTGTTCCCGCCGTCGGCGACGAAGTCAAGGTAATGATTGTAAACAAGGAAGGAAAGGGCGGTCAAATCGTCATTTCAAAGAAGCGCGCTGACATCAAGGAACGAACAGAAGTTCTCAAGGAAGCTGCGGAAACCCGCTCTCCTGTCATGGGAAAATTTGTTAAGGTTATCAAAGGCGGTTTCGAAGTCGACCTTGGCAGTGAGTTCTTGGGATTCTGTCCTTTATCCAAGGCAGACGTGGTACGGGTTGAAGATCCTGAAACGATGATCGGTATCGCCGATTATTTTGTGATCGACAAGTTCCACACCGGGATGAAACTCAAGAGTGTCGTATCACGACGCGAATACCTGGAAAAGAAAATCAAGGAAAACAAAGAGAAGTTCTTTACGACCGTCAAGATTGGCGATGTCGTGGAAGGAACTGTCAAGAGCTTCACCAGCTTCGGTGCATTCATCGACCTTGGCGGTTTTGACGGACTTCTCCATATCAACGATATGAGTTGGGGCCACGTGACAAAGCCGAAGGATTTCGTCAAGAAAGGTCAGGTCATCCAACTTCGTCTCATCAATATTGACCCGGTTTCCCAGAAGATCAACCTGTCTCTCAAGCACATGCAGGAAGATCCTTGGAACACATTCGAGGAACGCTACTCGGTGGACGACGTTGTGAAGGCACCTGTGACGAAGATCACAACATTTGGTGTGTTCATTGAAATCGAACCCGGTATCGAAGGTCTCGCCCATATCTCCGAACTGTCCTGGACCAAAAGGATCAACAATCCCAAGGAACTGCTTTCAATCGGCGATGTCGTCGAAGCGAAGGTTCTCGGATACGATCTGGACAAGAAGCGGGTAAGCCTCGGATTGAAGCAGCTCGAGGAAAATCCTTGGGACACGATCACCGATCGCTATCCCCAGGGAATGACCCTTACCAAGCCTGTCGTGAAAGTCACCAATAGCGGTGCATTCATCAACCTTGAGGAAGGAATCGACGGATTCTTGCATATCGACGATATTTCCTGGACTAAGAAGATCCGGAATATGAGTGAGTTCTGCAAGGATGGTGACGTGATCGATGTGGTCATAACACGGGTCGACCCGCAAACCCGTCATATCAGACTCGGTGTGAAGCAGCTTGAGGGCAATCCTTGGCAGACGCTTCGCCACGATTATCCGAAGGGCAGCACCATTAGTGGTGAAGTCAGCAATGTCACTGATTTCGGTGTCTTTGTTCGTGTCCTTGGTGATATTGAAGGTTTGATCTCCAAATACAACCTTGTTGGTCCGGATGAGGAGTTCAATGAGAAGGTGTTGACCAAATACAAAGTCGGCGATCCTATTACCGCTGCCATTGTCGAGATCAATCCCTCCACTCAGAAGCTGAGCCTGTCGATCAAGGAACTGATCCGCAAATCCCAGCAATCCGAGATTTCAAAATACATCCATGACGATGAAGGCGACACGTTCACCTTCGGCGACTTGATGAAATCTCGTGAAAACAGTCCGGAATAAGCGGAGCATAATGATGGCTAATAAGAATGAAATTACTTCCGGAAAGCTTGAATCCAAATTCAACGCTTTCCTGGGAGCTAACAAGAAAATCCTAATTATAGTCGCAGTGGCCATCGTGGTCGCTGTGCTGGGATTGTGGATCGGTTTGTCGGTAGCCGACAATAAGGCAGACGCTGCCCAGTTGGCTATCGATAATTTGCAGGCAACCTATTCCGAGTGGAATTTCCTCGAGGACAAAACCACTGCGGAAGCATTGTCGAAAAAAGAATCACTCGTTGGTGATCTCTCGGCGATCGCTTCCAAGAGTGGAAAGTCGTACCCGATACTCAAGGCATCATACCTGCTTGGTTTGGTGAAGTATGAGGAAGGTGCGTACGCCGAGGCGTTGGACCATTTTGTTGCTGTTGCCGAAAAGGGTAGTGGGACCTACCTCGGGTCGCTCGGGCTCTACAATGCCGGAGTAGCCAGTGAGCAGTTGGGAAATCCCGACAAGGCTATGGAGTTCTACCAGTCGTTATATGACACCTATGGTGCCGATGCCGCGGAAGCTCCAAAAGCATTGTTCAGTATTGCCCGATTGCATGAAGCCAAAAACAATATCGATTTGGCGAAGGCTGTCCTACAGCAGCTGGCAGATGAATTTGCTGCCTCCGAGTACGCGAAATTGGCCAAATCCCGTTTGGTGGTACTCCAGTAATTGCTGGATAAAACGCCTCCGGACAGTGGGGGATGTATGAAGAGATGTCGGATACCGGGTACTGTGTGTGTAGTGCTCATCCTGGCATCTCTTTTTGCTTTGTCGGGTTGCGGCATTCCCAATTACTTGAATTTGGATGATGAGATCACTATTAGCAGCAGCGCCATCGTTGAAGGAATACATGTTAATCTTACAATTAAAGAAACCGGCATAAATAAAATTAATGAATTCAGTGTTCAAGAAGGTCCTTCACTCAAATTCTTCTATACCTTGTCCACCAACAGTGCACAAACTGCTCTAATTTCAAATCAGGATTCAGACTATCCAAGCAATGTTACCATAAGTTCTATTCCAAGTTATTTTAAAAACAATTACAAAGGATCTACTGGTAATGGTATCTCCTGGTCACCAGAGAACCCAATCGGAGCATCGAATCCTTCTGCCCCTGCATTTTATTTATACACAAAAACAGATAAGAGTACAAAAAATTTCGCTAGGAAATCCGGGTCTATAATCAACTTGGCTGATAATGAAGTCGGGATTATAGTCGAAACATTTGCCTATCATCCTCTGGTAATTTCAGACTACCCAGCCGATTACTATTTTGGTGATGTTCCACAAATGGATGTCAAATTACCCATTGCGACATTATCAGCGATGCCCGAACCCAAAACCTATAGTTTTGATCTTCAGAAAGTACAAAGTGGGGTAAGCGGTAGATATGCCATAGAATTCGACGATTCAAACTCTGATTTGTTGTACTTCTCAAGCTATAAGCGAAATTTATTTCCTCAAGACAACACAACGGAAGAATTGGATGACTATCTGAAGGAGGACACATATTTCCATCAGCCCGTCTATAATGATGTTGTAAATTCCACCACATCGCTATACCTTCACATTTGGGTTGCTGTGTATGCAGGAGAAGGAGATTTCACTAACATCTATTGGTCGAACTTGAAATATCTGGGTTCCATCAACCTTTTTTAAGATATATGATAAATTGTATATAATGTATATTCTGTCAACTAGATTGTTCACAATAGAATCTATAGGAGCTTTTCATGATCGATTATCAACATACCAATGCCGTAACATTTTCTGAAGCTGTAGAAAAACTCTACGCGATCCTGACGATGCTCAGAAGTCCCGAAGGATGTCCTTGGGACCGTGAACAATCTCCCGCAGATATTTCACGGGCATTGCTCGATGAAACCTATGAATATATCGATGCGCTCTTGGAACAGGATATGGATGCATGCTCGGAAGAAATCGGTGATGTATTGCTCAATGCTTTCATGATCACTCGGATGCATGAGGAAGCCGGCGACTTTTCTCCTATCGATGCGATCAATGCAGTGTGTGCGAAACTTATTCGCAGGCACCCGCATGTTTTTTCCCACGCACAAGCGAACGACAGTTCTGAAGTTCTCGACCTGTGGAATTCCATAAAGGAGAATGTCGAAGGAAAAAAATCCCATGACGAGGATTTCTTCAGCCGTGTACCGAAATCACTTCCAAAGCTTGAAGAAGCTTGGGAGATCCAAAAGAAGATGCGCAAGGTCGGTTTCGATTGGCCGAATATCGACGGGGTCATAGATAAAGTCGACGAGGAACACAAGGAACTCCTGGAAGCGATCGCCCATAGGGAGACAAATCCATCCCATGTCGAGGAGGAGCTTGGAGACTTGTTGTTCGCAATCGTCAATCTTGCCAGATACTTGAAGATCAGTCCGTCCGTGGCACTTCACCGCAGCAACAGAAAAGTCCGCGACCGGTTCAACAAGTTGGCCAAAATCGGAGCACAACGGGATATTCCCTTATCTTGGGAGCATGTGGACAAGTTGAACGATATCTGGGAAGAGATTAAGCTGGACGAAAAATCCCGTTGAATCCATCCTCGCTATCGGAATCCGAATAGCAGCGGAAATACGATGACAACACAAGCAGCCCAGACTCCATATACCGACAGGAAACGCATCTGCATCACCACAATAGCCTGGAATGTCTGCCTTTGCAGGAAATAGCGGACATATCCTACGCAAAGTAGCAACAGATTCACCAAAAGGATGAGATTCTCACCGAGCGCGGCCGTCCTGTTCGCTGAAAATCCATAAGCCGAGAGCCGCATGGAAATACCGGACAACGCGATTGTATCGACAATTACTGCAGAGATAATCAGACCGAAGGAAAGGAAATCCCAAAAGGTAATCTGGCTTTTCGCAGAAGCATTGTTAGACGAGAAGTCCTTTGAACTCATGGAATACAATGTAAGTGCCAACACCAACGCGAGGATGATATCGAACCAGATGAGCATATTCCTGTTCTCATATGCTTGGTTTGGTGTAATCAGGAAAGCGACTATCAGACTAATCAGCACCAGCAGGAACAATGGTGTGAAAATTCTAGCCAGCACTGGTGCAATGCTTTCTATAAGGTTCTTCTTCTGTATCACCAGATAGGCTGCGACGATAAAAAGTCCAAAGAAACCAAATGGCGCTATCCATGCGGTTATGAACGGAAAAGCATCGATCTTAATCAAATCGAATGTTCCTGTTGTCAATGCTATGAGCACCATACCGCCCATACCGATCAAAATGGCGTATATGAACGACTCTCCCACAAAACGCACGAAATTTAGCCGGGTGTTCGGGTTCCGCCACCCGGTGGCGTACAGTGGTTGCCCTTCCCTATTTATTGCCGGACCACCAAAGAAATACAACAGGACAAACAGCAGCAGCATCGGCAAATGGAGGCTAAGAAGTAATCCTGTATGATGGGGTTCGTACGATGGGTACACATTAACCAACAATGCACCCGATGGAAATATCGATAAGACGAGCAAACTGCGGAGAATCGGCAACGAACGTTTCCAAATCAAGTAGATAGCTACTGGAAAAAATGCGAATATGGAGGCATTCCGCAGGTACAACAGGGAATACACATCCATGTCACCATAACCGAATAGTGCGGGAATCTTGCTCAACAGTCCTCCCAGCAGGGCCAATCCGATGACAATACCGAGCTCTTTCCGATTTCGGCGTGCCGTTATCGGATTGTCTGTCGGCACGAGCAGCTGTCTCCACAGGTCCTCGGTAGAAATCTTTGAGAATTCCTCATGGATCACTTCGATATCACCCATGCGTCGTACAGCCAAGAGAAAGGCTTCCTCCGTGGAGAGGCCCCGATCTGTAAGCTCGTCCATGCTATCGCGCAGGTGTGATTCCAACTCCTCCATATCGTTTTGACCTATGGAACCGGTCGAGTATACGTGCGTCTTCCATTGACGGATTTGGGATTCAAGATCGAACACGATGCATTCCTCCTGGTACCATGCGATGTGCATGGTTGTTAGTCGTCGGCCTTTCCATGCAACAGCCGGTGCAGGGCACGATGGACAATATCCCATTGTGAGATAAGGATTTCACATTCATCGATACCAGCTTCAGTGATATGGTAATATTTTCTTCTTCTGCCATTGAGGGATTCCTTCCAATACGAATCGATGAATCCTGCGCTTTCCAATCTATGCAATACCGGATACAACATGCCGTCTGTCCATGCCATCTGGTTATCGGAGATATCCTGTACTTTGCGGATGATGGCATATCCATATGAATCTTCCTTTTGCAGGATTGAAAGGACGATAGGAGTTGCCGAGGCAGCGACAAGATCTTTCGGGATATGCAAACCAATACGCCCCTTTCTGTTTTTTTACATAGGTCTCCTATGCATTGTAATGCTAGGCATAATTCACGTCAATTAAATTATTCCATGCTGAAATATGCTGGTCGCAATAGGTTCCCTTCATACTTCCCGCTCGGGCGAGTGATCGTTTCACGGTCCCTCGCCTCTCGCTTCGTTTGGCAGCAAACACACCTGTATTGTTTTGATGATTTGAAAATGGTACTATAAAATCATGGATACGGATCAACGTGGAATGGAAAAGCCATTGAAAAAGAAACGCGATTCGGTTGCTATCTATGCCAAAATCGCAATGGATATAGCCAATCGTATCGTCAATGGAGAAATCCCGGAAGGAAAACGGCTTTCGGGAAGATCGCTTATGTCCAGTGAATATGGCGTATCTCCGGAAACAATCCGACGAGCTTTTTCATTGCTCGAGGAATTGCAGGTAGTGCAGGTATTCCAGAACAGTGGCGTGCTTGTGCATTCGAAGGAAAATGCTGCCAAGTACATCGCCCGCCATGGAAATCGTAATGCGACCCGGACCCTACTCGTTCGTATGCGTGAACTTATCGAAGCACATGAAAGCATAGAACGGGAATTGTTCGATATCACCAAAAGCCTCATGGACTCTACGGAACGATTCACGGCAAGCAACCCCTTCTATACATTCGAATGTACGCTCAGCCCATCATCCCCGACTTTATACAAGACGCTGGGTGAATTGTCATTTTGGCAACAGACCCATGCGACGGTAATCGCTATTCGACGCGAAGGGAGCATTGTACTTTCCCCTGGTCCCGACATCGTACTCGAACCGTTGGATGTATTGGTGTTGGTAGGAGATCAGGCTACACGCACTGCTGTTGAAGCTTTTATCCAATAAGTTATGTCACTGTAACAAACAATCCCTCAGTGTATATATTTTTGTAGATATACTAGTATTTCCAGTCTACTATTAGCGAAATAGTACCGCCGAAAGTTTCAATTCATATGAAACCAATTTCTCCGTCAGATGTCGCTATACTTCATAATTCCTTCTATTTTCACTAGTTGCACAATATATCACTCGGTATTGACAAACTGCCAATCTATACTGTTTAATTAGGTTGTCGGTTATAGACAGCCATGCGTTTGCGCAAAGCCAATGAAAATCACAAAAACTGTGGACTGGCCGGGTTGTTGTTACACACGTGACCGAACGCGTAAAGAGTCTTAACCAAACTCACTATTACCTAGGAGGAAATATGAAACGCACATTACCTATCGTGTTGCTCATGCTTATCCTTGCAGTACCCACGGTATTTGCAGGTGGAAATAAGGAAGCGGCGAGCACAGAAAAGGCTATCCGTATAGCAGAGCAGGTTCCCGGGCTGATTACCCCCGGAGTCTGGGACGGCCAGGCATTCTCGATGAATTCATCAATCTATGAATATCTAATCGAAATCAATACCGAGACCGGTGCCTTGGATCCGATTCTCGCCACTTCGTGGAAGACGGACGATGGAAGCACTTGGGAATTCGCGTTGCGTAAGAACGTCAAGTTCCATGATGGCAGCGATTTTACTGCTGCGGATGTCAAATACACTATCGAACGGACCCAAGACCCGTCTATCGGGCACCTGAAGAAACAGGATTTCGCCGTAGTCCAATCGATCGAGACTCCAGATCCCCATACCGTAATCATCCATCTTTCGGAACCAAGACCGACTTTCATCTACCAGTTGACCGATTACAACATGTGCATTCTCTCGAGCGACTACAATTATGCTAGCTTGGGTGAATCCAAGCCAATGGGTACCGGTCCGTTTGTGATGCAACAGCTGATTCCGAAAGAGTCCGCGTCATTGGCTCGAAACACCAACTATTGGGCCCCGAACCTTCCGAAGGTCGACAAGCTGTTGATCTACTTCGTGGCCGATATCGATGCAAGCATTTCGATGCTTGAATCCGATAGGGTCGATGTCGTACCATTCGTAACCCCGGTTATCAAGAATCGTCTTGACAAGGTTGAGGGTATCAAGGTCATCTCGCCCTATCAGGAACAGCGTTTTGTGGCTATGGTCACCGACATGAAACCATTCGACGACAATCGTGTCCGTCTTGCCCTCAAGTATTCCATGGATCCACAGATCATAGCGAAAAGTGTTGCACAGATGGATTTGAACGATGGTGTCTACTACAACGAGACCCCGATCATGAATATGCTCGCCGAGTACAAGGAACTTCCCTTGCGTGGCCGTAATGTCGCCAAAGCCAAGTCATTGCTTGCAGAAGCCGGTTATCCGAATGGCGTCACGGTAGAACTCTACTATGCCTCTGACCATCCGTTTGGCAAAGAATTGGCGCAGACTATCCAAGAATTGGCTGCACCAGCAGGTTTTGACATCGAACTCAAAGGATATACCCGAGACATATACCTCTCCCAGTACTGGTTGAATGTACCCTTCTCCATTACCGGTTGGGGTGGACGTATCGATCCATCCATGTTGTTGGCCCTGGCATTCAAATCGGGTGGAGCATGGAACGAATCGCATTTGAGCAATCCGGCGGTAGATGCCTTGATCAACAAGATTTCCGCAGAAGCCGATGCCGAAAAGCGCACCGGGTATTACCATGAATTGCAGGAATTGTTCTATGAGGAAGGGTCTTTATTGAACGTCCAGGTACCATATCTTGTGGCAATCAACGAGAAGATCGTCGATTACAAACAACCTTTGACCATGCTTCCACAATACAAATATACGGATATTAAATGAACAGGACCGCCAGCATTATAATTCGTAGACTGGGGTCGCTTCTTGCGACCCTGGTCATCATGTCATTCATCATCTTCATGCTAGTTGAAATCATGCCTGGAGATGTAGCCCAGATGATTCTCGGCCAAAGCGCTACCGAGGAAGCTGTTACGGCACTGCGTGAGGCCAGGGGGCTCAACGATCCTGTACTGCAGCGGTATGGCCGTTGGATTGCAGGTGTGGTTGTAGGAGACTTGGGCGATTCGGTATATATGCAAGGGGTTGCTATCAATTCGATTCTCTGGCGACGTGTCGGACACTCGATGGTTCTCGCATTGACCGCATTCCTCATGTTCGTACCCCTCTCCATTTTCTTCGGTGTACTCGCCGGGGTAAAGGAGAAGAAACCGACCGATTCCATCGTCTCCTTTTTCGGACTTGCAACCATGGCTCTCCCTGAATTCGTTTCAGGGGTCATACTGATCAGCGTCTTTGCAGTCCAACTCAACTGGTTTCCTATTGTCAGCGTCATTCCTATCGGGGAGAGTCTTTTCCAAAACCTCAACATAGTGGTCCTGCCTGCACTCTCCATAACCATGGTGATGTTCGGCTATATCTCACGGATGCAACGTTCCTCAATGATCCAAGTCATGAATTCCGATTATGTGCGGGCCGCGATCCTTAAAGGCATGCCAAGAAAATACGTGATTTTCAGACATGCGTTGAAGAACGCCTTGCTGCCAACCATTACGATAATCGGCATGAACATGGGTTGGCTTTTCGGTGGATTGGTCGTTGTCGAGACACTGTTCGGATTTCCTGGAATGGGTTCGTTGCTGATGACCGCGATCAAGACACGCGACGTTCCATTGATCGAGGCCTGTGTGCTGTTGATTACGGTCATCTACTCCTTGTCGACAATGGTTACCGACATCATGTACAGCTATTTGAATCCAAGAATCAGATTCCAGGGAGGTCAGCGATGAAATATGTACTGTATCAACTGAAAAAGCATCCGTTGGCTATCGTTGGCATCATAATCATCCTATTCTGGCTGATCGCAGCCTTCTTCGGCCCCTCCTTGGTGCCGTTCACCCATACACAAATGGACTCTGAACATCAGATGGTCGGACCTGGAACCAATGGACACATATTGGGTACAGATAGTTTGGGAAGGGACCTTTTGGCACGGATAGTCTATGGAAGCAGATCAATTTTGACAGTTGCACTCATGACTTCCATTGTCTCTACCATTGTCGGGGTACTCCTTGGATTCTCAGCCGGATACTTCGGCGGACGAATCGACGCAGCATTCCTGCGGTCCATGGATATCCTCATGGCGATCCCACCACTGGTCCTATCGATGGTGGTCCTAGGAATCCTTGGAGATTCCAGTATCCTCTCGTTGACTTTGATCGTTTCCATCGCATTCGTTCCGGCGACGGCCCGTGTTTCCCGCGGTGTGTTGCTGACAGAGAAAAGTCAGGAATACGTTTCCGCCGCACGCATCAGGGGTGAAAACCATCTGTACATCATGTTTGTGGAAATCCTGCCCAATACGACAGGACCTATCATAGTCGAAGCCACGGCCCGTTTTGCCTACTCGATCATGATGGTGGCTTCACTAGGCTTCCTTGGAGTCGGCATGCAGCCGCCTACACCCGACTGGGGCATGATGGTCATTGAAAACAAACCCATAATTGCCCAGGCACCAGGGGCAGTACTCTTTCCAGCGTTGGCTATCGCATCCCTGGTAATCGCAATCTCCATTTTCTCTGACTTTGTCAGTAAGGTATTGATCCATGAACGATAATATTCTTGATATAAACCATTTGCAGGTGCGTTTCGAGACCTTCGATGGCGTATTCTCCGCTGTAAACGATGTGTCACTTTCCCTGGGACACAATGAATCCATCGGCATCATCGGAGAGTCCGGGTGCGGCAAGAGCACCCTCTCCTTTGCGGTCATGAAGTACCTCGCAAACAATGCCTCCGTAGATGGCAGCATCCGCTTCAAAGGAGAAGAGCTTCTGGAGAAATCCGAGAAGGAAATGGAAGCGTTCCGAGGCAATAGGATTGCCATGGTATTCCAAAATCCGTACTCATCCTTGAATCCGGCGCTCACCATAGGATTCCAGTTGGATGAAGTCGGAATCCATCACCAGAAACTTTCGAAACAGAAGGCAAGGCATGCCACTTTGGAAGCATTGGGCATGATGAATATCGGCGATCCCCAAGGAATCGTACGCAGATATCCGCACCAGGTAAGTGGAGGTATCCAACAGCGTATATGTATCGCCATGGCTATTCTCTGCAGACCCGACCTTATGATTCTCGATGAACCTACGACCGCGCTCGATGTAACCACAGAAGCGGTAATCCTCGATTCCATCAAGGAGCTGAGGGCGAAATTGTCCATGTCCCTCATGTATATCTCCCACGATATGGGTGTTATTAACAAAGTGGCTGAACATGTGGTGGTCATGTACAACGGAGAAATTGTTGAACGCGGACCTAAGAATCAAATTTTCGAAAACCCTACCCACCCCTATACCCGCTCACTCATCAATTGCATGCCTCGTGGCGGGGTTGTCAAGGAAAACACCAAACTCAATACCATCCCGGGATACGTCCGGAGACGAGGTGCCTTGGAAAGCGGTTGTCCCTTCGTGGACCGCTGCGAAAAGCGCAACGATACGTGTGAAAGCAAATATGGTATCCGGGAGGTGGGAGAACGGCACTTTGCTGCTTGTGACCGTGCATACGCAACCGATGTACCGGATATCTTGAAAGAGAAGCTGATTCCACGTCCACGCACCACTTCGCTGGCCCTCAACTCGCATAAGGAGTTGTTGAAGATAGAGAATCTGCACAAGGTCTATGGAGCCAGAAGGAAAGTCTACGCGGTAAATGGAATCGATGTCACTGTGCATCCGGAATCGGTCATTGGTGTCGTAGGTGAATCCGGTTGTGGAAAATCCACGACCGGACATATGGTTTCCGGATTGTATAAACCGACAAAGGGAACCATCATGTTCAATGGTACCGATATATCCATAGCCTGGAACAAACGTTCGAAAGATACGCTCAAAAAGATCCAACTGATATTCCAAAATCCTGGAAGAAGTCTGAATCCCTCGCATACCGTCGAACAGATCATTGCCCGACCCATGAAACGCCTGGCGAACATGCACAATGCCACAGAGCGTCGGCAGCGAATAGTCGATATGCTGAAGAAAGTTGATTTGGGAAAGGAATATCTTGAGAAGAAACCCAAACAATTGAGTGGAGGTGAACAACAACGCGTGGCCATTGCACGTGCATTGTCGATTTCACCCGATCTGATTGTCTGTGACGAACCGACAAGTGCGCTCGACGTCTCGGTCCAAGCATCGGTGCTCAATTTGCTCAATGATCTGCAACTGGAGACGCATGCGGCGTATATGTTTATCTCCCATGATTTGAATGTGATCAACTATTTGAGTGATTATATTATGGTGATGTATGCGGGAAAAATCTGCGAGTATGGAAAAAGGGATGAAGTGATGGCACCTCCATTCCATCCGTACACGGAAGCCTTGCTTTCCGCAATGCCCGAAGTGGATCCTACTAAACAGAAGAAAGTGATCGAGATCACCGGGCAATTGCCCGATCCGGCAAAGAAACCGAAAGGTTGCCCCTTCGCCGGTCGGTGCCATAAGCAAGTCGGGGAAATCTGTGAACGGGAATATCCTCCAATGGTAAGACTATCGGATACCCATTACTACCACTGTCACATCAAGGCAATGGTGGAATAGTTCCTCGGCTTTTCCCCGTACGGACCCACAAACAACATTTCGCGGTGTATCTCCATGGATGAGAGCACCGTGAATTTGTTTATTTCGCCACCAAACAGTGTTTTGATCGGATTTTTCTCGCCTTGCATAACCACGGTATATTCCGGTTTTCCGCCTATGGTCAATTTGGCAACCGATACACCAACCCCACAACATTGTACCCACTCGTCCATCTTGTCCTGAAACTTCCGGTCCTTGATATTCCGCACCGTATAGACACTTCCCCCCATATGCTTGCTCAATGTGGTACGTCTCTCGGTGTCAAATGGTATCATCGAGGTAAAGACAAATCCTTCGGATACGGAGGCATTCAACAATGCGATAGTCCGTTCTGTATCTAGTGAGGTTCCTCCATGGATATCGACCAGCAGGACTTCGGCCGACCCGCTGATTCCTGTTGAAAGTGGATTGACGAATTCCATTTTCGGCTTCGGATTGTACCCTTGTGTGAAGGCTACAGGTATTCCTGCCCGTTGGAATGTCTGCTCAAAAATCCTCATGACATTGATATGTGAGATAAACGTCGCACGTCCTTCCTTTCGGTAAAAGAACAACACGGGTTTGGAAGGAAGCGGAATTGCCGGTACCGGTATGGTTTCCTCAAGCACAGGGAATTGCTCGATCTCCTCGGGTACATCGAACACTTGATGCGTTTTCCCGCAGACTCCACAGGGTACGGTGCAATCGGCAAGACACCTATTCGTCAAGACCGCTTCGCGTGCGAGATTCCATTCGTTTCGCAAATAGGCTTTGGAAACCCCCATGGAAACCGAATCCCACGGTAGCTCCTCGTTCGTGTCGTGTTCGGTGAACATCCACTTGTCCACAGGGAATTCCATGGCATCGATTGCGGCCTTCCATGCATCCTTATCCTGATATTCATCCCATGCGTCCAATCGGCAACCCTGTCGATATGCCTCCTCGATCAAACGTGCGATCGACTCGTCTCCCCGACTGACTATACCTTCGATATAGGATACCCAAGGTTCATGATACGAGACCTTCGCACCCTTGACTTCCTGTTGTATGCCCCGTTTTATGGATACAAGATGTTCCTTGGAGAAATCCGGATGCATTTGAGGCGCCCACTGGAAAGGTGTGTGCGGTTTTGGAATAAACGTTCCGATATTGATATTCATTCCGATCCTGGTGGAATCGGCGATCTCCTTCAAAAAATCGATGATTGCCTGCTTCTCCTCCTCGGGGTCGATGAACGGCAAGCCTACCATGAAATAGAATTTCGCCAACCGCCATCCACGGCTTTTCGCCTCACGGATGATCGATACGACTTGTTCGACCGGTACTTCCTTGTTCATGGCCCGTTGCCAACGTGGAAGCGGAGTCTCGATCGCGAAAGTCAAACCGCTTTTGCGAACTTCGGATAGTTTTTCCAAGATTCCCAGGGAAAAGGAGCTTACCTTCAGGGAAGGCAGCGAAAAGGATATATGCTCGGGTGCATACGCGGTATTGAGGTTTTCGATCATCGCCCCGATTTGTGGGTGGTCACCCGATGAAAGGGAGCTCAAGGTAATCTCACGATACCCGAACTCATGTACATGCTGTTCTACTTGCCGCTTGATGGATCCATAGTGCTTTTGCCGATACGGTTTGTAGTATTGTCCAGCGTGGCAGAATCGACATCCATTCGGACATCCTCTCATGATTTCCACAACACCGTTGTCTTGGGCAACCTTGAAATGTGGTACGACATAGTGGTTGAACACATCGCAAGGCTTGGAGGCAAAGGAATCATCCACCGCCCTGGCCGCCAACTTCTTTCCCTTGTACCAGAGAAATGGGAATTGCCTGAGTTCTTCCAGTATCGCCGTCCTACCCTTGTTCGAATCCTTACCATTGCGTATGACTTCAATCACCTCGGCAAGTCCCGCCTCCGCTTCACCGATAAATACAAAATCAAAGAAAGGAGAAAACGGCAGGGGATTCGTAACGGCCGGACCTCCAGCTATCACTATGGGATCCCCTTCCTTCCGGGCATCTGCATGAAGGGGGATACGACCCAATTCGAGTACTTGCAGGATATTCGTGGCAGCCAACTCATACCCTATGGAAACTCCAAGCAGGTCCAAATCGTACAATGGAAGGCCGTGTTGGAGCGTATACAATGGAATATCATGGGACCGGAGAAACTGTTCGAAATCTGGCGCGACTGAAAATACCCTGTCGCAGGAAACCGGAGCTTGCATGGAGGAGACCAGGTCGTACAGGATCCTTACGGCATTGTTTGACATGCCGATTTCATAGAGGTCGGGAAAACAAATTCCCACATGGACAGTAGCCTCTTCGGGGGTACGACGCGTACCGTATTCGAATTCTCCACCTATGTATCGGGCTGGATTCTCTATGGTAAGCAGCTCGTTTCCAAATTGACCGGCAATATCTATCCTATTCATCTGTTACTCCGTGAAACAAGGGAGCGCCCATTGTTGAGCGCTCCCGATATACGAAAAAAATTTGGTGGACCATAAGCCGGGTTCTGTCTACTACGGCCATCTATCTAGGCATTCCGTTACCGAAATGCTCGTGCGACCTACCCGCAGGCTCATGGACGAACAACCCACCTGCTGCTTGGTCTTGCTCCTGACGAGGTTTACCATGCCGTCCCTGTTGCCAGGTCCGCGGTGGGCTCTTACCCCACCATTTCACCCTTACCCGTCAAAGACGGGCGGTATATTTTCTGTGGCACTTTCTATAGCCTCACGGCTCCCGGGTGTTACCCGGCGTCATGTTCTGTGGAGCCCGGACTTTCCTCCGATGCCAGGCATGCCTGCATCGGCGACCGTGTGGACCACCAAAATATCAAAAACCTAAATCAAATCGTCAAATTCATCCGAGTCGACAAAATCAGCCAATCCCGCTTCCTCGATCTCCGAATCGTCCGTATGCTGGGCAACCATATCCGCACCTTCGACGTCCTCCCAGTAGAGGACACGACTGCAATATGGACAGAACCTAAAATCATCACCTTTGCGGACATCGTTTACAAATTGTACGGGAAGGGTCATGTGGCATCCCTGGCACACGTGGCCATGGACAGGAACAATACCGACACCAGCCTTGTTCTTGATGATCCTTTCAAATTTGAACAGAATCGATTCGTCGATACCAGGAGTAAGGTTCGCTTCCTGGAGAAGGAGAGATTCGATTTCAGCATGCTTTTCCGATAGCAACACATCCTTCTTCTCCGTCTCCGTCTTCACTTCCTCTTCCTGTATTTCCATCAGTTGTTCGTGTTCTTCCAACTGCTCCTGCAATTCGGAGAAATACTTCTCCTTGGCAAGCAAGCTCTTACGCAGCGACTGCTCACGGGATGAGGCATCCTTGATTTCTTTTTCCAAGGCTTCGAATTCCCGCTGTGTCGAGATTTGCTCCATTTGCTTCTCAGAGTGCTCGCGAGTCCGTTCAGCTTCATCGAGAGCAATCCTGAGAGCCTTGAGCTCATCAGAGGTCTTTTCCAACCGTTCATGTTTCTCGATGTACGTACGTTTACCCCTGTTGAGCAGTTCCTCTTTCGTCTCCAGAGTCCTGGGAATTTCCTTGACCTCTTCAAGCACAGCGAATTTCTTGGCTAGAACGCCCTGAAGTACGCGAAGCTTGTCAAACACTTCCTGCATATAACTTCTCCTGCCTTAATAGTACATATGTCCCGCACCAGCAAAAACCCAGTTACCGGCTTTTACCGTTACCGACCACTAGATAAAATCCTTAAGTCTCCGGCTCCGTTTCGGATGCCTTAGCCTTCGCAACGCTTTCGCTTCAATCTGCCTGATACGTTCACGCGTCACTTCAAAATACAATCCCACCTCTTCCAGTGTCAATGAGTAACCGTCCTCTAGACCGAATCTCATCTTAAGTACTTCCTGTTCCCGGGGTGGCAGCGTCTCGAGCACCTCCTGCAACTGTTCCTGTAAGAGCGTGAACGCAGTCTGGGTAGCAGGATTCTCGACATCCTTGTCCTCGATAAAATCGCTGAGCAAGGAGTCTTCCTCTTCACCGACCGGGGTTTCCAGGGAAATCGGTTCACGCGCGACATTCTTGACGGCCTTGACCTTCATGGCTGTCCAGCCCAACTTCTCCGCAATCTCCTCGTCGGTGGGTTCCCTACCGTATGTCTGCATGAGCATGCGGGATTCCCGGACAACCTTGTTGATCTGTTCGATCATATGGACAGGTACCCGAATGGTCCTTGCCTGGTCGCTTATCGACCTGGTGATTGCCTGACGAATCCACCATGTCGCATAGGTGGAGAATTTATATCCTTTCCGGTACTCGAATTTTTCGACAGCCTTGATCAGGCCGATATTTCCTTCCTGCACCAGATCAAAGAAATGCAAGCCTCTGTTGGTATATTTCTTCGCTATGCTCACGACAAGCCGAAGGTTCGCTTGGATCAAACGGTCCTTCGCACTTTTCATCATCTCACGGCCACGCATGATTTCCTTGGCATTTGCAATGATTTCCTTGCATGACTCCTCGAATTCATATTCGATATTCTTCAGTTGCTTCTCTGTGAGCTGGACATCCCGAATGAGTTCCTTGATCTTGTCGGCCGGCATGTTCAGTCGTCTTTCGAGTTCCAACCGTTGTGTCGGTACCGCCAGATTCCGTCCCATGAGTCGCAACTCGCGGACGCTCCCTACTCCAAGCTGACTTTCAATGGAAGATTTCTTCCGCTGCAATTCGAATATGTTGCGTTCCGCCGATAGGTACCGGTCTGTAAATCCGCTGATTTCCTCAGGCTGCAATTCGACTTTGGACAATTTTTTCAACAATGTCACCCGTTTCTTGCTGAAACTCTCATCCAACAGGATTTCTCCGCCCGTAGCGACAGTCTTCTTCTTCAACTCGATATAATTCTTCAGTGGGGCGGAAATGTCCTTCAGAACCTCACGATAGAATTGAACGTACCGTTTCTGGTCGTTCATCTTCTCCTTCAATTCCTTCGGTGAGAACTCAAGCTCCTCTTCATCGAATCGGGTATTCACCACTTCCATAATGTCGTTGAAACTGGAAATGAGCACACCGGATTTAAGAATCACATTCTTGATGATTTCGGCACCCTCTTCCATACGCTTGGAAAGCTCTACTTCCTGTTCAGCGTTCAGAAGGTTTTCACGACCAATTTCACGAAGATACAATCGTATCGGGTCGTCAACGGAGGAATCGCTCTTGTCACTTCCGAGGATACCCGAACGACGACCACCACTTTCACGTGCATTGTCGGCATCGCTGTCATCCTCGATATCCATGATCGATTTGCGGCTCTCATAGCCGCTGACATCATCGTACGAACCCATGTCAGCCTTGCTGTAGTTCTTGTCTATGCCGCCGTCTTCGTCCTCAAGCTCTTCATCATCCACTTCCTCATCATCGATCTCTTCATCGTGATCTTCGATGAGTTTTTCATCATCCAGATCATCGATACCTCGACGAGGTGTGGAAATTCCAGAAAATCCGGCCAAATCACCATCGATGATGGACTCGTCCATATCTTCTTCTATAGCGTCTTCATCTTCGTCAAGCTCATCATCAATCATTGGTTCATCGACTTCGTGATCCAATTCACCCTCATGATCAATTTCGTCGTGTGGTGTAACCGATTGCTCTTCTTTGATGTTATTCAACAAATCCTTCTCCATATCCTCTTCACTTACAAGAATGCCATGATGGCTTTCCAGCAAAGTGAGTATTTCTTCTAAAAAATTCTCATCATCCCGCATCTCATCGGGCAACAACGAGTACACTTCCTTCAACGAAAGGTGCCCTTTTCGTTTCCCTTTGGCGACCAACGCAATGAAATATTCTTGATTCTCCAATTCAGACATGTTCTGGCTTCCTCATTCCCGCGATCTTCTCATCCAACGATTTCTTTTCAAGAAGTAGATGCGACAGCTCCACAGAGACAGATCCATCCTTTTCTGCGAGTCGTATCAGGTTCTCGACATTCTTCCTGACCTTTTCCAATCTCCTAAGCATGATCCGTTTGATGGACTCTTCAAGAATTGGTTCAGCCTGGGCAGTGAATTCTTCCGTCTGGAAGCTCATGGAGACAATGCGACGCAAATCCTCGTTTCCTATCATGTTCAAAACCAACTCATCCGATGCGCCAACCCCTTCTCGGGAGGCATCTTCCAGGACGGTGTACAGTTCTACCGCCTGTTCATCGATAAGATCATCCACACGCAACCTGTTGCGAATGGTAGGAAATAGGAACCTGTTGTTCATCAATGTCAACATTGCATAGAGATCCGAGGATCGTTTCCATCCACCGAGCGAGGGATCGAATCCTTTTCCACTGCGAAATTGCTCCTCCCGTTTCCCTATGGATTTATCGGTAGTCCGATTCATGTAATCACGCAAAAGGGTCGATTCGTCCAATTGAAGGTAACTTGCCAGATCACGAAGATAGCTTTGCCTCACAATTTCCGATTCGACAGCGTCCAAATATGGTTTGACTTCGGTAAAAATCTGCAATTTACCAGTCGCCTTCTTGCCATCATACAGTGAAATTGCCGAATGTACAAGATGATCAAAGCCGCTTTTACTGTTCAGGCATGCTTTTGCCAACACTTCCGGCCCCTTTTCCTGGAGCAATTCCGCGGGATCCTTTGCCCCTTCCAAGGTGATCACCCGTGATTCGAATCCCATGGACTCGCATACGATCAAAGCCTTCTTGGTGGCATTCCTTCCCGCATCGTCACTGTCGAACATGGTAAAGACCTTTTCGGCATACCGTCTGATCAATTTTCCTTGGTCATGGGTAAAGGCTGTACCCAAGGGGGCCACAGCCGTGCAGAGTCCGGCCTGGTGCATCGCAATGACATCGAAGTACCCTTCGCAAAGGATACAGGAATTCTCGGTCTTCACCGTCGAAAGGCTCTCGAACAATCCGTACACGATTTCCCGTTTACGATAGAGCATGGTCTCAGGGGTGTTTATATACTTTGCCTGGGAGTTCCCGGACAAATCCCTCCCACCGAAAGCGACTACCCTCCCTTGCCAATCCCTGATCGGGAAAATGAGCCTGTTGCGGAAAATCGGATAGTCCTTGTTGTTCTTGGAAAACAATCCCGATTTCGCAAGAATCGTATCGCTGTACTGCTTGGAACGTAAAAAGGCATACAACCAACCCGGATCGTCCGGAGCGAATCCCAGCAGGAACTTCTCAACCGATTCGGTGGTGAAGCCACGATCCTTCAGGTAGTGTTGGGCTTCGGTGGCAGCATTCGTATTCACCAGGATGTAATTGAAGCTTGCGGCGAGTTTCTCGTAGAGATCGCGTAATGTTTCCAATTCCGTACGTTTCTGTCGATCTTCCTCTGTTTCCTCCTCCAAAGCTATTCCGGCTTGTTCCGCGAGGTGGCGGATAGCTTCAGGAAACGTGAGATGCTCCATCTCCATGACGAAATCAAACAATGAGCCACTTTTTCCACATCCGAAACAATGGAAAAAACCCTTGTCAGGCAAAACTGAAAACGAAGGTGTCTTTTCATCGTGGAAAGGACAGAGACCCCAGAAGCGGTCACCCTTTCTGGACAGGGTGAGATATTTCGATGCCATATCGACAATAGAAATTCGAGACTTTATCTCTTCCAAAACCGTTTCCGAATATTTCGCCATACACTCCCAACAATCCGGCGCCTGGTCACAGGCACATGCATGCCATCATGCAAAGACCTCTTCCCAAACAGCTGGTTCAACTCCTTCACGCATAGCGAGGAGCCTATCTATTTCCGACTTCGTATGAAGCTCGCCCTTCCCCAATCCCGGGCACCAGTCGGCTTCAAGTTCCCACGATTTCTGATCGGCCAGAATGGTTGGCCAAAAGGGGTATGTCGCACATTGCAGAGGTCTGGCTGCATACACACCGCATCCCTGTTGGTTGAGAAAGACACAATCGTGGTTCTCCTTTTCAACAAGGCTTACATAAGAGATACTACCCATAGGTACTTTTCGGCAATAGCGTTGGAGAAATTCGTTGGTTGAAAGTTGCAGATACAGGCATAGGCGGCGTATGTCATCCTGCGATACGAATACATACCCAGGTTCGACTCCGCAGCAATATCGACAACCGCTTTGGCAGGTGAAGCGAAGCCCTTCTTGGTAAAAACAGCCCATTGCACCCCCTCGAAAATGAAAGGTATCAATACCCCCCAGGGCAAGCCCTGGACCCAGGAGGCAAAGCCTCCTTCTCCGCCCAAGGGGCGAGGTATGGATCCTTACGTTGCCTGCACTCGCTCGGGAGAGCGGACCATCGCATGTTCCCTCTCCGCTCACTTCGTTTGGCAATAAAAAAACAGGCCGTCCCGAAGGAGAAGACCTGTTGAATGGGGAGAGAAGGATTTGAACCTTCGAAGGCTGAGCCAACAGATTTACAGTCTGCCCCCTTTGACCGCTCGGGAACCTCCCCCTGTTAAACGACTCGCTCACCTTACCCAAAACGTAGCAATATGTCAAGTCTCGTCAAAAATAAATTGTGTGAAACTTGCCCCTAGTACGTGATTGGATGCGGTGGAATGCATGTTTTCAACAGAAAACGCACACCCTTTCGTCAGGTGTGCGTTCAATTTCCAGCCGCCTATCAGATTCGAACTGATGACCCCGAGATTACAAGTCACGTGCTCTGGCCAGCTGAGCTAAGGCGGCGTTTCCGTGCTAGGATACGGAAAATCGCCACCGAATGTCAAGTCAAAATCCCCATTCTTTCAATAAGGCTTGAATTTCACCGTAGGTACGAACATCTGCCCTGGTGTGGAACGGCCATGCATTGTATTTGGCGCTTGCATATTTGAGCAGCATCCCGGCTTCCTGCCGGTCGCTCATCTTGTTCAATGCAACCGGTGAATAGAAGGGAACCAGCGAAGGACCTTGGTAGCCTTCGTAATAGGCATTCTGGTCGAGCGGTTTCCCCTGGTTCTTCTTCCAATCCTTCTCCAGGGAGTTGATCTTGGAGTTGCGTTTGGAAGCCGTAAGATCGCGCTTCCATAACATTTCAGCCAAAGCCTTGAAGTGCCCGTGGTACAGGTTCTCGGAGGGGATGGTGTCGATCGCCTTCCTCGCATAGGAAATCGCGGTATCCAGATCCCCGAAGGATAGTGGCCACCCAGGCAACTTGAAATACAACTGGCCCAGGACATACCAGCTGATCGTATCGTCCATTACGCCCAAAGTATCGATCACGTAGAACATGTCGTCGCGCATCGGCTTTGCTTTCGAGAGTGCGTTCAACGGGCCCTTCGTCTCACCCCACCGACCGCTGCTGGAAGCACGGTATACATAGGCACGGGGAACGGGAGCGGAGGCAATCCCCTCCAGGGCATATCGCTCGGCTTCTTCGTATGTGGCGAACAATACTTCGTTGGAGGCCCCTTCCTCTTTCAATTCGTCACCTATCGCCAAGGTCGCTCGGGAAATCCTCCAGAGGATTTCGGCTTTCTCGGTTGCATCGGTGGTACCGGGAAGTGCCCCCAAAAGAAGGTTCTTGGCATCCTCATAACGATCACCCCAATACAAAACATCCGCTTGTTTCGTTACAGAATCGGCGGCAACGAGCATCGACATGCAAAACAAAACAATCAAAAGGACGGAAAACGTCTTTTTCCCCATATTCACAACTCCCCTTTTTTCTATCTATGTTTTTATCATACACAAGCGCTTCAAGATGTCAAGAAAAGAACGATTCCTGTTGCTTGAAAAGCCCTCGCAATTCGTTCGTGTCAATTCTTTTCTTGCCACCTGTGAATCAGCCATGCTCTGCCATCGTGGTCGGACCCTGTCACGACAAGTCGGGACGAAGCTTCGTCGCACCGTGCAAATAAATCGCTTTTGGTGAATGGTGTTCAGGTGCGTAGTAATGGATGATCAACCGAATGGTACGCTCCAACATGTTGTCCACCTCCGGTTCCTGCATACAAAACAACGGTACCTCAAACCGTTCGTCCCGCGATCGGAGTGCGGTTGCGGGATTCGCTGAACGAAGGTCACTTGTCATGGTGAACATGATCGACACCATATCCGGAACACTCAGAGCATTCGCTTCACAGACACGGTCGTACATATCGCAGACAGCTTCGATGATTTCCCCACGGTTGTCACGGTTCAACTGCGTCGCGGCCCTAACGGCAAACAATCTTCGTTCCATTTCCATCCTCGTTAAAAATGCAATACCAAACCCTCTTGGGTTATTGTCGAAAAGAACGTCACCAGTACATACCCCGCAAAGAAGACTGCTCCACGTAGAAAAGTTCCGACGACATCCCAGACGGGAAACAATCTGTCGACAGCCCACAGGAACAAGGCCATCAAGAGGAGCAATGCCGCATACCAGAGTCCGACCAGTGACAAGAAGGATGCCGCCCCATGCACGATATTCGAAAATTCGGGTGTGACATCCCACCACAACTGGGAAAAGAACAAACCCAGAAGAAACAGGTAGAGCAACAGGAGATAATTGTGTATTCTCGTACCGAAAGCGAGATTTCGCCGCATCCGTAACATGGAATTGAGTATAGCACAGAGACCGGGGCACGGACAGTGAGTATGGAAACGATTAATCTTTTACGTCAACATTGTGCTCATACGTATATTTGGAATTAAATATTGCGGTATTGGCATTTTTCACATACAATATTCACTAATCTCACAATTTATTGAAAGGAAGCATATATGGGAAACGCAATCGAAAGGATGAAGGCACTGGGTATTGGAACCCCCGATATCCTCATTCCTCACGAAGGAATAGATCTCCGGAAATGGGCCGTAGTGGCGTGTGACCAATACACATCCGAGCATGACTACTGGGAACGTGTGGAGAAGTATGTTGGCAACGATCCGTCGACATTGCGACTTATTTTCCCCGAGGCTTACCTGGAAGAAAAGAATCCGCAAGAACGGATACATCGGATCAATGCCGCCATGGCAGAGTATATCAGCCAAGACCTCTTCACAACCTACGGCGAGAGCTTTTTCCTTGTCCACCGCACAACCGGTGCCGGTCCAGGACGATGGGGACTGGTAGTTGCCCTTGATCTCGAACAGTATGACTATGCCAAGGACTCCAGGACTCCGATCCGGGCTACCGAAGGTACTATCATCAGTAGGATTCCCCCACGGAAAGAAATCAGGAAAGACGCGCCTCTGGAACTCCCCCATATCCTTGTATTGATCAGCGATGCGAACAGGTCGGTCATCGAACCATTGGTTTCAGCCAAGGAATCATTGGATAAGGTATACGACACCGACCTCATGGAAGGTGGTGGGCACATCCAGGCCTTTCGCGTGAGTGGGGAACGGTGGCTTGGCCAAGTCGCATCGGCCTTCGAGGAATTGCAGGCATCGTTGCATCCTGCGAACCCCCTGTTGTTCGCAATGGGCGACGGAAACCACTCGCTCGCGACCGCAAAATCGTGTTGGGAAGATATCAAGGCTGGACTAGGTGAAAAGGAACGACAGGCACACCCTGCCCGTTACGCATTGGTCGAGTTGGAAAACATCTTTGATCCCGGTCTGGTATTCGAACCCATACATCGGGTGCTGTTCAATATCAACAGACAACAATTCTTGGACGAATTGGCTAAACATTGTGTTTCCTACCAAATCGAATCGGTCGATTCGGTCACTGAAGTCGTCTCGGCGATTGGGCAACGTGGTGGCCTGCAGCGGTTCGGATACGTCGATGCCGACGATTTGATGGTCTTTTCACTGACTGAACCGGGTGCCACGATTCCCGCAGGAACCCTGCAATCGGTGATCGATGCATTGCTCGATACCAACAACGGTGTCCAAGTCGACTACATCCACGGTACGGATGTAACGAAAAATATCGGATCAAAGAGAGGAAATATCGGTTTGTTCCTGCCGGCAATCGATAAGAGCACGTTCTTCGAGACGATTATCGCGGACGGTGCCCTGCCAAGAAAAACCTTTTCAATGGGTGAAGCCCATGAGAAGCGATTCTACATGGAAGCCAGGAAAATCAAGTAATCGAAAGAACTATACACTAAAGGCGGGTCGATCGACCCGCCTTTATTTTCTTGCACTCGCTCGGGAATTAACCGAGACCGGACTTCTTTCTACTCCAGATGTCGTAGAATACTGCGAGCAACAGAATCGATGCCTTCACCACATATTGCCAGTCCGCACCAATATTCATGAGGGACATCCCGTTGTTGATGGCTCCCATGACAAGACCACCGGTAATCGCACCGATAATGGTTCCGATGCCACCGGAAGCCGCTGCTCCACCGATAAAACAGGAAGCGATCGCGTCGAGCTCGAACTTGTCACCGGCTTGGGGAAGTGCCGAATTCATATATGCGGTAAACACCAGTCCGGAGAGACCACAGATCACCCCCATGATCACATGGGTGATGAATGTGACTTGCTCGGCATTGATACCCGAAAGCTTTGCGGATTTGGCGTTTCCTCCGACCGCGTAGATATAGCGGCCCAAAACGGTATTGTTGGTGATGAACACAAATAGTGCCGTAACAAGGAACAGTACGAGAACGACTGTGGGAATACCCCGGTAGGCGGCGAATCGGGTGAATACGAACATTACCAAGGCTGATAGGGCGACGATCTTATAGACATCGAAACGGAAAGCCAGGACGGTAAAACCGTTGCGTATCTTCCTTCGTCTTTGCTGCAGGGTGAACCAGACCAACAATAGTATGACCACCACCATGATCAATAGGGACAGGCCGTCGAGACCGCCAATCGAGAAGCCCTTGATATTCAGGGATCCGGATGCGATTTGCTTGAACCCATCGTCACGTAAGGAAATTGGCGAGACATTCGTAATAATGTATGTCAGCCCACGAAACAACAACATGCCTGCCAGGGTCACGATGAAAGCCGGTATACGCATGTAAGCGATCCAAAACGCCTGGAAGCATCCGATCAGACCTCCGATAACCAGAGACAACAGCAAGGTGGGGACCAGCCCCATTCCTGTGTTGTACAGCATGGCGCTGATGGCTCCCGAGAAGGCAACCACGGACCCGACCGACAAGTCGATGTTCCCGATGATAATGACCAGCACCATCCCTACCGCCAGTATTAGGATATAACTGTTCTGTATGAAGATATTCGTGATATTCCGTGGTGTCAGGTTTACCCCGCCGGTAAGGAAAGCGAAAACAATCAGGATCAGCCCCAACATGATGAACATGGAAAGCTTGCGCATGTTCTGCTTGGCCAATCCAAAGAAAGATATCTGTTCTATGTGTACTCCGTTTGACATGTATTCCTCCTAATCGATCAGAGCCATATGCATGATGCGTTCCTGGGTAGCCTCGTCGCGGTTCAACACCCCTTTGATCTTCCCTTCGTTCATCACATAGATACGGTCGGACATGCTGATAGCCTCCGCCAATTCCGATGAGACGACAATTACACTTTTCCCTTCTTTGACCATATCGTTCAAAATACTGTATATTTCAAATTTTGCGCCGACATCGATACCGCGTGTCGGTTCGTCTACTATGAAAATGTCGGGATCGGCGAGCAGGCATCTGCTTAGAACCACCTTCTGTTGGTTTCCTCCCGACAGGTTGCGGACCAATTGCTGCAAGGACGGCGTTTTGATTTGCAGTGTTTCCTTGTACTGTTCCGCTTTCCTTACCTCAAGGTCCTTGTCTATGATTCCATGCCTAGCCAATCGCCTCAGGCTCGAGTTGGTGATGTTTGTCTTCACATCCTGGATCAAGATCAGCCCAAGCGACTTGCGATCCTCCGAGACGTATCCGACACCCTTCTCGATCGCATCCTTGGGATTTTTGAACGAGACTTTCCTACCTTTCAGGAAAATCTCCCCCGTAGCTCCATACCCATAGGATTTTCCGAAAATACTCATCATCATCTCGGTCCTTCCGGCTCCCATCGGACCGCAAAAACTCACGATTTCACCCTTCTTCACATGGAAAGACGCATTGTCGATAATTTTCATAGTGTGGTAATCGGGATGATACACATTCCAATCCTTCACTTCGAAAACAACTTCGCCAATGTCCGGTTCCTTTTGGGGAAAGAGGTTCTTCAATTCCCGTCCAACCATCTCCTTGATGATTTCCTGTTCGGTCACTTTCCGGTCGCGAAGATCGAATGAAACGATGGATTGCCCATCGCGAAGAATGGTAATGGAATCCGCCACCGAGAGGACTTCGTCCAATTTGTGCGAAATCATCACGCAGGTAATACCTTCCTTACGGAATTCCCTCATGAGATCGAGTAGTTTTTGGCTTTCCTCGTCATTCAAGGAGGATGTCGGTTCATCGAAAATCAGCAATTCGGCCTTCTGCGATATCGCACGGGCAATCTCGACCAACTGCTGCTTGCCGACACTCATCTTGCTGACAATTGTTTGCGGACGCTCGTTCAGCCCCACCCTCTTCAACAACGGATACGAGTCCTTGAGGCACTTGTCCCAGTTGATGATTCCGAATTTGGTCTCCATATGCCCGAGAAACAGATTCTCATAGATCGACAGATACGGACTTAGCGTAAGTTCCTGATGGATGATAGCCAACCCGTCCAACTCACTGTCTTTGGTGCTTCTGTAATGGGTTTCCTTGCCTTTGAAAACCACATGCCCTTCGTACGATCCTTTGGGGTACACACCACTGACAACATTCATGAGGGTAGATTTTCCAGCCCCGTTCTCACCCACAAGACAATGTATTTCACCATTGCGTACCTTGAAATCGACATTGTCCAGTGCTCTGACACCGGGAAAATCTTTTGTCAGGTTATTCACTTCGAGAATGTATTGCTCACTCATGCCACTCCACCCGATGATGCAACCAACCGGCAATGGTTACCCATTGCCGGAAGATCGCGATTTGCATTTCAAGCCAGATCCGTGTTAGCGAATCTGATCAGCCTTGTAATAACCACTGTCGATCATGACTTGGACATAATTGTCCTTCGTTACATTGACTGGTTCGAGCAAGTAGGATTTTACCACCTTTTTGCCGGTATCGTAAGTCACTGTATCGAGTCTTGCACCAGCAATCACAGGAGCCTCGCCCTTGAGGATAGCATCCGCAAGCTTGATGGCGGCCTTGGCGAGATCACGGGTATCCTTGAAGACTGTCATGGCCTGTTTTCCGTCCTTGATAAACTGGATGGAAGCCAATTCACCGTCCTGGCCGGTTACGACTGGAATGGCATTGATGTATTTGGCATCTGTCAACAGAGCCTCGATGATTGCACGGGCAAGTGTGTCGTTGGGAGCAAGAACCGCATCGAGCTTGTAGTTCTTCGCATCGCCGTTGAGCAGGTTCTCCATCCGTTGCTTGGCAAGGTCGGCTCTCCAGTTCTCGGTTGCGATTCTGGTGAAGTTGGCGGTGTCTTTCGAGGAAAGGGGTGCCGGACCAACAATCTTGAGAACGCCCTTCTCCACGAACGGACGCAATTCACTCATGGCGCCATCGAAGAAGAAGAATGCGTTGTTGTCGGTCGGAGAACCGGCGAACAAGGTGATGTACTTGGGTTTGGCAGTCGTTGCCTTGTCGAGTTGCAATGCCTTGACGATTGCGCCGCCCTGGAACTGACCGACCTTGAAGTTGTCGAATGTGATGTAATAGTCATATTGGTCGGAACCGGTGATCAGTCTGTCGTAAGCTATGACCTCGACACCATCGCGTCTGGCATCTGCGACAGCCGACAATACACCTTCATTCACCGAACCGATAATCAGCAGATCGGCGCCCTTGGTGATAAAATCGGAAATCTGGGCATTCTGCTTGGTCTGGTCCGCATCGCCGTACGCGACTTCAGCATTGTAGCCCAATTCGATCGCTGCAGCTTGAAGTGCGGCGCCATCCATTTGCCAACGTTCCACGTGGGTTTCGGGCATCGCAAGTCCGATGAACTTCTTTCCACTTTCTTTGGCACCTTGGGCAAACACCATCGATCCTGCGAGCAACAAGATGAGACACAGTACAGTAAGTTTTTTCATGTTCCACTCCTTTGAGTTTTGATGAACCGTCATACGAACGGCATCTGGAATTCTCATCGATTCTTCCCAAAGAAACCGATTTCGTAACTCCTATTCCAATCGTACGTCCTGCTGGGAGGCAACACAATATCCAAAAATGGGAATGCATGTCAAAAATTGACTTTTCGGGAAATTCTCCAGATTCAGGATACGCTTGGTTGGCAAACGGAGCGAGAGGAAAGAGCGAGGATAATCGAGGGAATATCTGGAAAGGTGTTCAACCGGACCTGTCAACGATGGTTGCCATGTCCGTTTCCCATCCGTTTGGAAAAGCCATCGTCCTTTCGGTTCCGTCCCACAATCTTCAGGATACCGACCATGACACAGGTAACAAAGAGTGCAAGTCCAAGGTTCAACCACAGGGAAAATCCCCTGAACGTCTTTGTGGCAATCGGTTGTGCAATGACATTCCCTGATCGACCGCTTGTCCCGGTTCCGTTGCCATAGGATATTTCCCCATCGGAATCGATAAAATAGTACGGCGTCTCTCCGGTCTGTACATACCCCATCATCCTGGCCCTGTCCATCAGTTCGTCATCGTCCCAGACATGTGCCAGACGTTGCTCCAGGTTGTACAATTCAAGTTCTTGCACATCCAACAGTTGTTGTTTCATTTCCACCATATTATCCAGTCGGGAATTCACAACCATGCCGTGTATTCCCAAAAAACCTTCAAACAATGCGGTCAGAACTACAATTATACTGATGAATAAGGCGACATAATTCCTTGTCATATACCTACCGAAACGCTATAATGAGTTATAATATCATACTGACAGCTGGTGGCGTTGTAAAGCGATGCCGCTTCTGCCGGAGGGAGAGCTCGAGGACCAATGCAAAAACAGCGAGAGAAGAGCCCCAC